>NZ_JANUEP010000010.1:0-91254 GCF_024807335.1 Aeromonas sp. BIGb0405 | reverse complement strand
TCACTTCACCAGACATTGAAAATCAAAAATTAATTTTGATGCTCGATGCTGTGAGTGCCCACACAGATTGCTTGATTCAAATTGTTAAAGAGCGTCACGCTTATCGCGTTGAGGAGGCGCATCTTACGCTCCTCACTTCTAAAGTCAAGCGGTTGTTTTCGCTTTTCTTTCGGCGCCCGCTTCACTGTGAAGCTAGCTCATCAGTCCGGCGTGTTGTGCCGTGCTGGTAGGGGCGCATTATAGGGATGGCAGCCGCGCTGGCAAGGGCTTTTTCAGCATAAATGTTCGTTCGTTCAGTTATCCAGCAAAGCGGGTGAAATACCGCCGTTTATGGCTCTCAAGCTGCTGCGCGTGGTTTTTAATTGAACATTTGAAAAGCCACTTTATAATTGTCTTTTCAAATGTTCATTAAGGTCGCCCCATGCACCAGATCCTCGACAGCCAGAAAGAAGAGCGGATCCTTCCCCTGTTTCGCCTCGGCTTTCGTCCCTTCTTCTTATTAGGAGCCCTGTTCGCCACGCTGGCCATGTTCGCCTGGCTAGGTCAGCTCAATGGCTACGTCTCCTTGCCCGGGTTACAGAACCCTGTCTGGTGGCATGGTCATGAGATGCTGTTCGGCTTTGCCGCCGCGATAGTGGCAGGCTTTCTGTTGACGGCGGTGCAGAATTGGACGGCTCATCCGGGCGTGCGAGGATGGCCGCTGGCCCTGGTGGTCGGGCTCTGGGCCCTGCCCCGGCTCTTGCTACCCTGGCTGGGTGAGAGCACAACGGTATTGATGGTGGCCGATCTCATCTGGTTACCACTCTGCGCCTGGTTTCTGGCCAAACCCATCATGGTGACTCGTCAATGGCGCAACCTCTTCTTCGTGCCTCTCTTGTTGCTACTGACTCTGCTCAATGGCGCCAGCTGGTATTGGCGCGCAGACTGGCTATTCGCGGAGCGGGGACTGATCGCCACCGTCTTGCTGTTCATCACGCTGATTGCCGTCATGGGAGGGCGTGTCATTCCCTTCTTTACTGCACGCGGTACCGGGCAAGATAAGGTACCTGCGCAGCCCTGGCTGGAGCGGGCGGCACTCGGCACACTCTGGCTGCTGCTTGCCTGCTGGCTGTCTCTGCCAGGTGACTGGTTGAACTCGGGCCAACTCGCCCCTCTATATATAGTGGCGGCCCTGCTCAACCTGTGGCGGCAACTGCGCTGGCGTCTGCCAAGTACACTACCCCATCCCCTGCTCTGGTCCCTGCATCTGGCGTATCTGTTTATTCCCCTTGGCCTTGCTGCCTTTGCCGCCCAGGCCATGGAGCTCCCCATCACAGCCTCGGCGGCCAGCCACTTTCTTAGCGCCGGGGCGATGGGTACCATGATATTGGCGATGATCGCCAGGGTCTCGCTAGGTCACAGCGGACGAGCCCTGCAGCTTGGCCGCCGCATCATTCTGGCCTTTGTCCTGATCTTGCTGGCTGGCCTGGCGAGACCACTGCTTCCTCTGCTCTGGCCCGCCCAGACCCTGCTTGGCTGGAACCTGAGCGGTGTGAGCTGGGCCCTGGCCTATGCGCTCTTCGTCTGGGTATATGCGCCCATATTGAGCCGCCCCCGACTTGACGGCAGACCCGGCTAAGCGGGTTGGCCGCTGGATGGCCCAGGAGGATTCAGCTCCGGGCGGGATAGTGGATCAGGTTATGGAACCTGGCTGGCTGCTCGCCCAGGTTGCGATAGCCATGGGGGCGGTCGGCGGCAAAGCGCATCGCTTCCCCATTGCCGAGGCGGTGCCACTCCCCCTCGACCAACAGCTCCATCTCTCCGGCGATGACGATGACATGTTCGGTCACCCCCACCTCATGAGCGTCGGATTCGCGCCGATAGCCGGGCAGCAGGGTCAGTTCAAACAACTCAAAGCCGACACTAGCCTCGAATGGAAAGAGCGGAGCGACCAACATTCCCTCCCCGGCGGGCTGCTGACGGATCTCGTCAGCGACCCGTCGCAGGGTTGCACGGCTGGGCTCTGGCGCCGGCTCGATGAAGCTGGAGAAAGAGACCCGAAAGCCGGTCGCAATCTTCCAGAGGGTTGCCACTGTCGGGCTGGATTCGCCACGCTCTATCTGACCGAGCATGGCCTTGCTCACCCCGGTTTCCCGTGCCGCGACATCCAGGCTCCAGCCTAGCTCACTCCTCAGGCCTTTTAATCGTTGTGCCAGATGCTGGCTCATGGTCTGCATGACAACCCCTTGTGCGTTATAGCGCTCAACCTTATACTCAGCCCTTATTGTACGTAATAACGCACAAACTGACACAAGGATGTCCCCATGCCATTCGCACTCCCCCATCTGGTCGCCGGCTTCATTGCCGTGCTGGTCGGTTACACCAGCTCAGTGGTGCTCATCATCCAGGCGGCCAGTGCCGCCGGTGCCGATCCCGCCCAGACCGCCTCCTGGCTCTGGACGCTGGGGATAGGCATGGGCCTTAGTTGCATTGGGCTCTCCCTTTATTACCGCACGCCCATACTGACGGCTTGGTCGACCCCGGGGGCGGCACTGCTCATCACCAGCCTGGGTCAATTCAGCCTGGCAGAGGCCATCGGCGCCTTTCTGCTCTCTTCGCTCCTGATCACCCTGTGTGGCATCACTGGCTGGTTCGAGCGGCTGATGCGGCAGATCCCGGCCAGTCTGGCCGCCGCCATGCTGGCCGGGGTGCTGCTGCGCTTCGGCCTGGATCTGTTCAAGCTCACCCCGACAGACCCGCTGCTTATCGGGGCCCTGTTGCTGAGCTTTATCGTCGCCCGCCATCTCTGGCCACGCTATACCATGGTGGTGGTGCTGGCGGTGGGGGTTTCCCTGTGCGGCCTGCGTGGTCAGTTGCAGCTGGCCGAGATCAGCTGGCAGCTGGCAAGCCCGGTCTGGGTCAGCCCGCATTTTTCCCTCGATGCCTTGTTTGGCATTGCTCTGCCGCTGTTCATTGTCACCATGACCTCTCAGAACATGCCGGGTATCGCCACCCTCAGAGCCCATGGTTATCACATTTCCTCTTCTGCCCTGGTGGGTTGGACGGGATTCATCGGCGTCATATTGGCCCCCTTCGGAGGCTTTGCCTTCAATCTGGCCGCCATCACCGCCGCCATCTGCATGGGCAAGGAGGTGGATCAGGATCCGACCAGACGCTGGGCGGCATCCGTCTGGGCAGGTGGCTTCTATCTGATCAGCGGCTGCTTTGGCGCCACTGTCGTCGCCCTGTTCAACGGTTTCCCGCCAGCCCTGGTGACAGCAATCGCGGGCCTCGCCCTGCTCGGCACCATAGGCAACAGTCTCTACTCGGCGCTGCAACACGAGAGGGAGCGGGAAGCCGCCCTGCTCACCTTCATGGTCACGGCCTCGGGCATCAGCCTGATCGGTGTAGGATCCGCCTGCTGGGGCCTGCTCATCGGCTGGGGCCTGTATCGGTTAAGGCGCAGCTGATCCTCATTTGTGGATCCCTCACATAGCAAAAGGCCAGTGCAGTGCACTGGCCTTTTTGTCGCTGGCAGAGCCACAGGCTCACACCTTGGGACGTACCCCCAGGGTGTGGCAGATGGCATAGGTCAGCTCGGAGCGGTTCAGGGTATAGAAGTGGAAATCCTTCACCCCTTCCTGGCTCAGCACCCGTACCTGATCGATGGCGATGCTGGCACCCACCAGGTTGCGGGTCATCTGATCGTTATCCAGCCCTTCGAAACGCTGGTGCATCCAGCGTGGCACCTTGACGTTGGTGAAACCGGCAAACTTGGCCAGGGTCTGGAAATTGGAGACCGGCAGTATGCCCGGCACTATCTCGGCATCGATGCCGATGGCGGCGCAGCGATCCCTGAAACGCAGGTAGGTTTCCACATCGAAGAAGAACTGGGTGATGGCCCGATTGGCACCGGCATCTATCTTGCGCTTCAGACTCAGCAAGTCTGATTGCGCGCTCCGGGCTTCCGGGTGCCCTTCCGGATAGGCGGCCACCGAGATATCGAAGTCGGCCTCGGCCTTGAGCAGCGCGACCAAGTCCGTTGCATACATCTCCGGCTTGTCGACGCCCTGGGGCAGGTCACCGCGCAGGGCAACGATGTGACGGATACCGCTGTTCCAGTAGTCGCGGGCTATGGTGCGCAGCTCGTCACGGCTGGCATCGATACAGGTCAGGTGTGGCGCGGCGATGAGGCCGGTGCGATCCTTGATGTCCTTGATCACCTTGTGGGTGCGATCCCGGGTACCCGAGTTGGCACCATAGGTCACGGAGACAAACTTGGGTTCCAGTACCTTGAGGCGCTCTATGGATTGCCAGAGGGTATTCTCCATCCCTTCGCTGTTGGGCGGGAAAAACTCGAAACTGACCCCTATGTCACCGCTTAAATCGGCCAGACTCTGGTTGAGTGCTTCAACCTGACGTGCACTGTGAAATCCCATCGCTCTACTCCCTGCCCTGCTCGCTGCTCTTCCTGACGCCAAATGAATGTCTGGACGTCTAAACGTCTTGCTATCTTTAAGACAAACCGCTCGAATGTCAATCAGGAAATGGCTCACCACCAAAATAGGGCCCATATGTGGCCACATTATCTCGTTATTGCGAGTTGGCTCCCATGCCAAAACGCTTTGGCTCAGGGTATGATGGCGGCGGATCGTCCTGGACGCTCTGAATCTGCGTGTGATTGTTTGGCCGGAGCCCCGCTCCGGCCCCTTTTTCAATATCCAGCCTCCCCTGCCGATAACCCAGTATCCCACTAGCAGGAGCTCATCATGGATACCCATCCCGGCTTTGCCACCGACCTGCTGTTCGACCGCTATCAGGGCGAGGTCAGCGCACATCCCCACTTTTGGGCGGTGCGCACCCCCACTGCCCCCGATTACTACTTCGGCAACTACCTGTTGCTGAGCGCGGCCCCGAGCGATCGGGACAAGGGCTGGCTGGAGCAGAGCTTCGACAAGCTGATTGCGACGGATCCCAGGGTACGCCATCGCACCTTCCAATGGCCTCTGGCCGAAGGGCAGAACAGCCGGGTTGCCGGCTTCGTTGCGACCGGTTACCAGTATATGGAGTGCGTGGTGCTGACCCTGGAGCGGGCGCAGTTGCTCACTCCCCCCGACAGCGCAGGAGCCCATATCCGTCCTTTCACGGCGACAGACTGGGCCGATTGGCTCGCCCTGGAGTTGGAGGAACGCGAGCCAGACTACCCGGCCGAGAGTTATCTCGCCTACCTCGAGAGCCGCCAACGGCTCTATCAGACCATGACGGACGATGGGTTGGGCAACTGGTGGGGTCTCTGGCAGGGCGATCAGCTGGCGGCGAGTTGCGGCCTCTTCTTCACCGCAACCCTGGGCCGCTTCCAGCTGGTGCGTACTCGCCAGGCCTGGCGCAACCGTGGCCTCTGCAAGCTGTTGCTCGCCCGGGTCGCCGAACAGGGCCTGATCCGGGTACCACAATTGGTGATAGTGGCGGACGAGCAGTATCACGCCCAGCGGGTTTATCGTGACCTGGGCTTCATCCCCACTGCCCGCATCGCCAGCCTCTGCCGCTGGCCCCGGGAAGAGGAAGCCCCCTGAGGAGCTTGCTCGGCGAGCATCGACATAGAGAAGGGAGGCCTTCGCCTCCCTTCTCTATTTCTGCAACCAGGTTCATCGGGCCCCGCAGCCAGTCACTGATCCCCCTCCAGCTGCTGAACCAGGGCCGCCTCCGTCTGCGGGCTGGCCGCAGGCAAAGGGGCGGCCTCAGCCACAGTGGCCGCACTGCCCTCGGCCTGCACCGGCACTGACGTCTGGGCGGGTGCTGTGGTCAGCGTCTCGTCGATAACCGGGGCTGTCACCAGGGGATCGCTGGAGGCCGCTGGAGCCTCGCATTGGCAAGCGGCGCCCTTGGCCTTGTTGCCCTGATGGGGGGCATACCAGGCCTTGAGCTCCTCTTCAAGCAAGGTCGCCGCCCCTTGCGGCGTCTGCTTGCCCAGCAGCACGGCCTGACTCTGGCTTGCCAACTCATCCCCCAGTTTGGGTTCGCCGCGAGACAGGATCTGCGTCGCAACCCGGATGGTGGAGTCACACTGATCCCGCCACTCCATCATCTCCCGCGCCGCCGGATTGCTCACCTCGAAGAAGTGGTTGGAGAGGGAGAAGAAGCCGGGCAAGGCATTGGTATACAGCTCGGCAAACTGGGCGCTGGTCAGCCACTGCAGGAAGGCCATGGCAGCCTCCTTGTTTTTGCTGGCGGGGTTGAGCCCCATGCCGATGTCGGTGTGATCGGTGAAGAAGCAACCGTCACCATGCTTGGCGACCGGGGGACGCATCACCCCGAAGTCCAGCTTGCCGGTGAAGGGGGCTATTTCCCAGGAGCCCGCCACATAGAAGGCCGCCTTGCCACTGGTGAACAGCTCATTGGTCACGGCGTAGTCCCGCGCTGCGGCACCCTCGCCCAGATAGGGGCGCCAGCGCGCCAGCTCCTCGAACACCTGCCGGTACTGAGGATCGTCGAGTCGCTCCTGGCCATTAACCAGCGCCAGGCGACCATCTTCCCCCTTCCAGTAGTTGGGGCCTATGTTCTGGAAGCCGAGCTCGGAGGCGACCCAGCTCTCGCTGCCGCTCATGGCCAGCGGCACATAACGGCCGTCTGCCTTCACCTTCTCCAATACCTGGAAGAAATCCTCCCGGGTCTCGGGCAGGCTCAGGCCCAGCTCCTTGAAGATCGTCTTGTTATAGAAGAAGCCGTGAATGACGGAGGCCATGGGCACACAGAAGGTCTGAGCCCCGGAATCCGTCTGCCAGGGCGACTGGGCGAAGCTCGGGAAGTTCTCCATCCCGGCCATCTCGGTCAATTCGGCGAGATAACCCGCCTTGAACAGTGCCAGGGAGTCATCAAAGGGGCGACAGGTGATGAGGTCCCCCGCCTTGCCCGCCTTCAGGCTCTGCCACAGGGTCGGCATGTACTCGACGTTCTGCACCCCGTTGAATGTCACCTGGATGCCCGGGTGAGCGGCCTCGAAGGCCGGAATGATCTTCTGCTCCCACAACGCCTTGTCATCTATCCGCCAGCTCTCGATCACCAGCTCACTGGCCATCAGCTGACCACACAACAGGAGACTCAGGGCTCCGATCCACTTGTTAGCCATAAGTCCTCTCATACCTTGAAATGGGCGATCAATTGCTGCTGCTTGGCGACCAGATTGGCGAGCACCTCGCTGCTGCTGGCCGATTGACGGGCTTCCCGCTCCGTCTCGTAGGCCACCTCGGCAATACCGGAGATGTGGCGAGCTACCCCCTGGCTGACCGAGATCTGCTCCTGGGCCGCGTGGGCAACCTGATCCGCCATCGACTTGATGGCGCTCATCCGCTCGGCGATGGATTGCAGGGCCGCATCCATCTGGCGGGTCTGGTCGACACAGCTGCCGGTCTGCTCCTGGCTGCGGCCCATCACCTCGACGACCTGGCTGCTGGCGCTCTGCAAGTTTTCGATCATGGCCTGGATCTCTTCCGTACTGGTCTGGGTCCGGTTGGCCAGTGCCCGCACCTCATCGGCCACCACGGCGAAGCCGCGACCGGCTTCACCGGCCCGGGCCGCCTCGATGGCGGCGTTGAGCGCCAGCAGATTGGTCTGCTCGGCGATGCCGCGAATGACGTCCAGAATGCTGCCGATGTTGTGACTGAACTCCCCCAGCTTGTGGGTGATGCCCACGGCCTCGGCCATGGCACCGGCCAGCTCTTCGGTAAGGCGGCGAGTCACGGCGACCTGCTGCCGACCGGCGCGAGCCTCTTCGTCGGCAAGATCGACTTCGTGTTTGGTGCCATCGGTGGAGCGAGCCACCTCGGTGGCGCTCACCTCCAGCTCGGTGATGGCGGCGGCCACCTGATCGGTCTGGCTCTTCTGATCCTGCACCCGGGCCATGGCTCGCTCGCTGATCTCGGCGGCGCGACTAGCCTCCTCCACCAGATGGCGGGAACCGGCATTGATCTGAGCCAGCAGTTCACCCGTCTTGCCCGCCAGGGTATCGATGGAGCGAGACAGGCTGCCGAACTCGCAGCGACTGCGATAATCGATGCGGCGGGTCATGTCCCCTGCGGCCATCAAGCCAAGCTCATGACCAATGCGCTGCAAGGGGCGCTGTATGCTGCGGGCCGTGGTGTAACCGATCAGCAGCGCGGCGGCGGCAGACACTGCCGCCACCAGCAGGATCCAGATGCTGGCACTGCTGACGGCGTCATCGGCCAGGGAGCGGCTGGAGCTGGCGATGGTGCCGGCACTCTTGCCCATCTCATCGAGCTGGCTCAGGCTGCTGACCAACGCGGCATCGAGCTGCTGGTTGAGTTGAGTCAGGGAGCTGGCCAGCTGCTGGCTCTGGCGCATGGTGGCGAGCAGACCCTGTTTGCCGAGGGCCAACTCCTGCATCCTGTCCAGGTTGGAGACGAAGCGCTGCTTGACGTCGGCGGGCACATCGACCCGCTCCAGCCGCTTGCGGGCCATCTCGATATCCTTGCCGAGCACCCGCTCCAGTTCATTGAGATCCGTGCCTGCATCGGCGCGGCGTATGTTCTTCAAATCCCGGGCGATGCCGGAGGTGATGAGCTCAGCCTTGTTGCGCATGGATCGCTTGGCGGACGCCTGCTGCAACAGCAGATCCGCAGCCCACTGGTAGGTATCTTCCAGACGGATGAAGGCCATCTCCAGCTGGTGACGCTGGGCCAGGGTATCGACCCATTGGCTATGTTGACTCAGCACCTGACCCGCCAGGGCGAAAAACTGTCCCGTAGCCTGCTCCACCCCGGCGAAGCGCGACCGGGCCTCGTCCAGCTCGGTGAAGCGCCCCATCTGCTGACTCAGGGTCTTGAAACCGGCCTGCTGCTGCTCGAAGCGACTGGCCAGCTCAGGCAGGCTGCCGGCCTGTTCGCTGGCCCTGTACTCCAGTACCCAGCGGTTGCTGTCTTGCAACGCTCCCTTGAGGCCCGCCACAGTGATGACCAGAGGGGTGGCCTTATCCGAGACCTGAGAGAGGCCGTCACTGATCCCCCGTATCTTGAGGGCGCTGACGACCCCCAGCAGGACCAACAACAGCAGCATCAACACGAATCCGGCAATGATCCGCTGCACAATAGACAAACCCATGAGACATCCTCACTCGTTGGGGAAAGGGACAGTGCTGAGGGTATCGGCCGGGAAGTGAATAGTTGGAGCCTTGATAGGGGTATTTATGCCCTTGAAACAGCAAGGGTATCAATGGAAACCATAAAAAAGCCCGGCAGCGCCGGGCTAAAGGGACGTGCAGTGCAACTCGCGAGTATTAGAAGCGGTAGCCGACGCCGACCATGAAGGCCACGGGGTCGATGGAGGTCTTGATCCCCTCACCGCCGTTGACGTGCACCTCGGTGTCTATGTCCATGATCCAGGCCGAGCCGTTGACGAACCAGCGGTCATTGATCGCCATGTCGATACCAATCTGACCGGCCACCCCCCAGGAGTCATCCAGCTTGACGTCGGCACCATCCAGGGCACCCTTGCCCTTCTCGCTGAAGAAGGTGGTGTAGTTGATGCCGATGCCCACATAGGGGCGCACCTTGCTTTGGGCATCCCCGAAGTAGTATTGGGCCATCAGGGTCGGTGGCAGCTGTTTGACCTTGGCGACCTCTCCCAGCCCCGGCGTGCTGACCGAGTGGGAGAAGGGGGTGGCGGCCAGGAGCTCGACGCCCCAGTTGTCGGTGATCAGATAGGAGAGGGTCAGCCCGAGCTGCATGTCGTCATCAATCTGGAACTCGCCCGAACCCAGTACATCGTCGCTGCTCTCCTGAGGAGAGACGAAGGCCAGGCCACCGCGCACCAGGATATCCCCGGCCTGATGGGCCATGACGGGAGAGGCAAAGGCGGCTGCGATCATCAGAGGAAGAAACTTGTTCATCACCATATTTCCTTTTTTAGTTTTCGTTCTGTGTTGTAAGCAGGGCGACTATAAAAGGATGTGACTGGCTGGTTATTGATTTAGCGCAAAAGTTACCAATAAATAGATAGATGTACGAAATAGCTTATTCATGCGCAAAGCGCCGCATGTGAATAACATAACCAACTGATTTAAAATGATTAATAATAATAACGTTCTTTATTTGCAACGATTAATGCATAAACGGAATATAAGTTTTGTGATACGAGTTGGCTATTTTTTGATTGCAGCTTGTTATCGGCTAGCGTATTTTCCGCATCCATTGTTGTCGAGTTGTCACCCTGTTTTTATGAAAAAGCCCTATCAGCCTCATCCCGTCACCAGCACACTGGCCGCTATCTTCGGCCTCGGCTCCCTGCTGTTTATCTTCGTCGGCTTCTGTCTCGGGCTCGCCTGGCTGATGGTGCGGACGCACTGAGGCTGGATAGGAGAGAGGGGCCCGATGGGCCCCTCTCTGTTAACGGTCACGTTGCCCGTTGTTCATATGTTGACTGCGGCGGCTATTCGCTCTGCGCTGCCTGGCGCGGTTTGCGCCCCTTGCGCACTGCCGGTTGGCTGGCTTGCCTGGCCCCATGCTTGTCCAGCAAGGGGGCCAGGAAGCGCGCCGTGTGCGACTCCTTGTTCTTGGCAACCTGCTCCGGGGTACCGGTCACCAGGATACGGCCACCACCGGCCCCCCCTTCCGGCCCCAGATCCACCACCCAGTCCGCGGTCTTGATGACATCCAGATTGTGCTCGATGATCACCATGGTATTGCCCCTGTCCCGCAACTGATGCAGCACCTTGAGCAGTTGCTGAATGTCGTGGAAATGCAGGCCAGTGGTCGGTTCATCCAGGATATAGAGGGTCTTGCCGGTGTCGCGCTTGGAGAGTTCCCGCGCCAGCTTGACCCGCTGCGCCTCCCCTCCCGACAAGGTGGTCGCCGACTGGCCGAGCCGGATGTAGGAGAGACCCACGTCCATCAGGGTCTGCAGCTTGCGCGCCACCGCAGGCACCGGGTCGAAGAAGCCACGGGCATCTTCCACCGTCATCTCCAGGATCTCGTTGATGTTCTTGCCCTTGTACTTCACCTCCAGGGTCTCGCGGTTGTAGCGCTTGCCCTTGCAGACATCGCAGGGCACATAGACGTCTGGCAGGAAGTGCATCTCCACCTTGATGACCCCATCCCCCTGACAGGCCTCGCAACGACCCCCCTTCACGTTGAAGGAGAAGCGACCCGGCTGGTAGCCGCGTGAACGCGCCTCCTGAGTGCCGGAGAGCAGCTCACGGATCGGGGTAAACAGCCCGGTGTAAGTCGCCGGGTTGGAACGCGGGGTGCGGCCGATGGGGCTCTGATCGATATCCACCACCTTGTCGAGCTGATCCAGCCCCTCGATGCTGCGATAAGGGGCCGGGGTCGACTCGGTCGCCTTGTTCAGCTCCCGGTGGGCAATGCGGAACAGGGTGTCGTTGATCAGGGTCGACTTGCCGGAACCGGATACCCCGGTGACGCAGGTCATGACCCCGAGCGGAAGATCCAGGTTGACGCTGCGCAGGTTGTTGCCGCTTGCCCCCTTGAGCTTGAGCCAGCGATCGGTGAGCGGGGTGCGCTGCGCAGGGACGGCGATCTCCTTGCGCCCCGAGAGATAGTCACCGGTCAGGGAGTCCGGGTTATTGATGATCTCCTCCGGGGTGCCTTGCGCGACGATGGCGCCGCCATGTACCCCGGCCCCGGGGCCTATGTCGAGCACATGGTCGGCGAGGCGAATGGCGTCTTCATCGTGCTCCACCACTATCACTGTATTGCCGAGATCGCGCAGGTGGGTCAGGGTCTTGAGCAGCCGTTCGTTGTCCCGCTGGTGCAAACCGATGGAGGGTTCATCCAGTACATACATGACCCCCACCAGACCGGCACCTATCTGGCTCGCCAAGCGGATGCGCTGGGCTTCGCCACCGGACAGGGTCTCGGCGCTGCGGGACAGGCTCAGATAGTTGAGCCCCACGTTGACCAGGAAGCCGAGCCGCTCGACGATCTCTTTCAAGATCTTGTCGGCTATCTGGGCACGCTGGCCGGTGAGCGCCAGCCCCTCGAAGAAGGCCAGGGCATCGCCGATGGATTGCTCGGCGATGGCGGAAAGGTTGCGATTATCGACGAACACATGGCGCGCCTCCTCCCGCAGTCGGCTGCCACCGCAGCTGGTGCAGGACTTGTTGGCAATGTATTTGGAGAGCTCTTCGCGCACCGAGTTGGATTCGGTCTCCCGGTAGCGGCGCTCCATGTTGTGCAAGATCCCCTCGAAGGGGTGCTTGCGCACCACCACATCGCCGCGATCGTTCATGTAGCGGAACTCGATCTCGGTTTTGCCCGAACCCCGCAGCAATACTTCCTGTACCTTGGCGGGCAGATCCCCCCAAGGGAGCTCCAGATCGAACTTGTAGTGCTCGGCGAGGGACTTGAGCATCTGGAAGTAATAGAAGCTGCGCTTGTCCCAACCGCGGATGGCGCCCCCGGCCAGGCTCTGGCTCGGGTCGTGGATCAGCTTGGCGGGATCGAAGTACTGCTGCACCCCCAACCCATCGCAGGTCGGGCAGGCTCCGGCCGGGTTGTTGAAGGAGAAGATGCGCGGCTCCAGCTCCGACATGGAGTAGCCGCACTCGGGGCAGGCGAAGTTGGCGGAGAAGGTCATGACCGGCACCTGCTCCTCGCCATCCATGGGCGCCACCAGCACGATGCCGCCGGAGAGGGTCAGCGCCGTCTCGAAGGATTCGGCCAGGCGCAGCGCCAGATCATCGCGCACCTTGAAGCGATCGACCACCACCTCGATGGTGTGCTTCTTGTGCAGCTCCAACGGGGGAGGATCCGAGAGATCGCACACCTCGCCGTCGATGCGGGCGCGGATATAACCCTGGGCCGCCAGGTTCTCCAGCAGCTTGCTGTGCTCACCTTTGCGATCGCGCACCACCGGGGCCAGCAGCATCAGCTTGCTGCCTTCGGGCTGGGCCAACACCTGATCCACCATCTGGCTGATGGTCTGGGCGGCGAGCGGGATGGCGTGGGTCGGGCAGCGTGGCTCGCCGACCCGGGCAAACAGCAGGCGCAGATAGTCATAAATTTCGGTGATGGTGCCGACGGTCGAACGCGGGTTGTGCGACGTAGACTTCTGTTCGATGGAGATGGCCGGGGAGAGCCCCTCGATATGATCCACATCCGGCTTCTCCATCAGGGAGAGGAACTGGCGGGCGTAGGCGGAGAGAGACTCCACATAGCGGCGCTGGCCTTCGGCATAGAGGGTATCGAACGCCAGGGACGACTTGCCGGAGCCGGAGAGGCCAGTGACCACGATCAGCTTGTCGCGGGGCAGAGTCAGGTTGATGTTCTTGAGGTTGTGGGTGCGGGCACCCCGGATCACGATTTTTTCCATCTTGTTGCGCGCTCGATACGGTAACCAGAGCGGGCCAGTATGGCATAGAGACTACTGGATGAATAGACAGTCCAGACGGGAAATCATGGGGAGGAGGGACAATGGAATGTCTGGTCGAGCTCGCTCAGCAACAAGGTTTCCTGCCACAGTTGCAACCGTATTCTGACCTGGTAGGGGCAAGCCAGCCCCAGACTCAATCGCCCCAGGGCATGGGGTTGGTTGGCGACCAGTTCGGCCCCCCCGCTCTGGCGCTGATGACTGCGCCCTCCCGCCCCCTGACTCCAGAGATCAAGGGTGAAGGTCAGGGTTCCCGGCTCGGCGCTGTGCAGGGTCGGTGACACCGTGAGGCCGGTCGGCCCCTGCTCGGCATTGAGGCTTATCTTGGGGATCATCTTGGCCTCCTTGGCCGGGTCAGACTCGCCCGCCCAGACCGTTGGAGACAAGCTGAGCCACAGGAGCAGCATCACTAGCCGCCGGTGCAGGGGAGTGGTCTGGTGACATGAGCCAACCGACCCGTCCCGAGTCCGCCCCAATAAAAAAGGGGCCCGCAGGCCCCCGAATATGCAAATCATCAGTTGCCGCCCTGATAGACATAGGCGTGGTTGTTGCTGCCATAGACATCGACCTGAGCCGTGTTGTAGCTGGCGGTCTGGACCACATCGACCAGGTTGCCACCGCCGTTCATCCCGGCGTTGACATAGACGTCGGCCACATGGTTGTTGCCGGTCTGGCTGACGGTCAGATCGTTGTCGCTGCCCAGGTAGGACTCGACGGAGGCGTTGTTCAAGTCGCCGGTCTGGGTGACCGTCACGGTCGAGCCGGAGTGGGACGCATCGGCATAGGCCCAGTTGTCGTTACCGGTCTGGGTCACGGTCAGCTCGTTGTCCGAGCCCCAGGTCCAGGCGCCTTTGCCTTCCACATCACGGGCGGCGGCAACCTGGTTGCGATCCCCTTGCTGGTCGATGGCGATCTGGTTGTTGCTGCCCGCTTCCTGCACCGCGTTGGCGTAGTTGTCGTCACCGCTCTGATCGATGGTCACCACGCCAGCGGTGCTGCTCGCCAGCTGCTTGACCACGGCCTGGTTGCCGTCCCCCATCTGCTCGACGCTGGCCTGGTTGCCCGCGCCCCGCTGCTCGGTGTCAGCGCGGTTGCCATCACCCACCTGGATGATGGTGCCCTGCTCGCCGACCCCACCCTGGTAGGCAATCGCCTGGTTGTCATCACCCAGCTGATCGATGGTCAGCACATCGTCACGGCCAGTCTGATTGGTGTCGATCTCGTTACGGTTGCCAACCTGAGTCAGGGTGGCACTCTCGTTGGTACCGGCCTGGTTGGCGGTCAGGACGTTGCCCTCACCGGCTCCGGAACCGGACTGGGCCGTTTTCACATAGCCATCGACACCGCTCTGGGTCACATAAGCCTTGTTATCGAGATCGCGCTGCTCGACCTGGGCCTCGTTGCCACTTCCCGATTGAGTCACCTTTGCCAGGGTACCCTCCGGATAGACGTAACCGTAGCTATTGGTTGCCTGGGTGACGGTGGCCTTGTTCAGCTGACCGGACTGGGCCACCTGGGCTTCGGCACCATCGGCAATCTGCTGGGAGACGCTGGCCTCATGGCTGTTGCCAAGCTGGCTGACATTGGCGATGGCTTTATCGGACCAGTAGTTGTTGATACTGGCATCGTTGTTGTTGCCAATCTGGCTCACGGTGGAGCTGGCACCATCACCGTTATCCTGCATCACATCGGCACTGTTGTGGTTGCCGACCTGGGCGACGGAGGCGTGGGAGCCTTCGTTGAACACCTGCTGGGTCACGGTCGCGACGTTGAAGTTGCCCGTGCTCGCCACCTGGGCAACGGATCCTGCGGTGCTGGACTCCTGAGTCACCAGGGCATCGTTGCCTGCCCCGGTCTGAGCCACGCTGGCCTCAGACTGGCTGGTGTTCTTCTGGATGGTTTTCGCCTCGTTATCGGCACCAATCTGGCTGATGCTCGCCTGATTGTGGTTGCTGTCATCGAGCTGCTCGACCGTGGCCAGGTTGTTGTTGCCGGTTTGGGCGACAGTGGCCTGGTTGTTGGCGGAAGCCGCCCAGACGCTGGAAGTAGCCAGTAATACGGCAGAGGCGATGATGGTACGTTTGAACATGATTTCCCTCTCGTGCTTTGGTGTGAGCCTGGGCTCAGTTGGTTTGAACTACTCTCACTTGCTGGTTGGCGCCCGCCTGAATGACGGTGGCCGACAGACCGGAGCCGTTCTGCTCTATGCTGGCCAGGTTGCCATCACCGAGCTGAACGGCCCGTGCCCTGTTGTCATATCCGCTCTGGCTGATCCAGGCCTGGTTGTCCATGCCCTGTTGCCACAGCCACATCTGGTTGCCGATGCCGGCCTGATAGAGCTCGGCGCTGTTACCAACCCCGAGCTGAACGGCATCGACCCAGTTATTGTCACCGACCTGCTCCAGGCTCAGCTGTTGCTGCTGGCCCTGTTGCATCAGGCGGACCTGGTTGTCGTTGCCTGACTGGCTGAGCTGCAATTCGTTATCCGATCCGAGCTGCCAGAGATGGGCCTGGTTGCCCTCCCCCCGCTGGATCAGTTCAAGCTCGTTGCCCTGACCCAGTTCGCTCAGGGAGGCCAGGTCCTGCGCCAATGCGGGCAGGCCTAGCAGACTCATGATCAGCAGGACAGGATTCAGGTATTTCATCTGTGATTACCTTTTTGAAGTGCGGGTCCAGTATCCCCAGCCCCCCTGGCCAGGGCCATCAGCCACACAGCTGATTCGAGGCTGATTCGGATCCCGGGGTTATCTGGGAGAAAAGGCTGAGGTCGCGCTGAGCCACCCCCCTCGTGAACAGAGATGGCGCCGAAGGGAGGGATGGGAAATAAACATAAAAAAAACAGGCCCATGACGGGCCTGTGCTGACGTTTTCGAGGAGTGAGCGCGCTCGCCAGAGGAGGTGCGCTCCTGTCGCTAGAGAATGGGGGCGCTGTCTTGCAGATAGCCCTGCAGTATGGGGTTTTCCATGTCCCGCGCATCGGCAAGCTGCCAGAGGTTGTCTCGTACCCCGTTGGCAATGAGCCGGATCACCGCCGATTCGATGGCAGACATGACACACATCTGTACCGGCTCGTTGGTACTGAAACCCGCCTCCGCCTCCAGCAGCCGTTTGTACTCGACGAAGCGGAACACCCCGGCCTGCACCTGCTGGGAGAGGATGGTCTTGGAGGTGGTGACACTGTTGAGAATGCGACCGGAGCGGATATCGACGGCCCTCAGGTTGACGGTCACCTGATCGACCCGGTATTCGCCACTCGCCCCTATGCCGAAGTACTTGGCCCCGGCACCGCCGGTGCGCACATTGCTGTCATAGGCGACTATGCCCCCCTCGATCAGGATATTGGCCGCCACCAGCGAAGGTAACTGATGCTGATTATTGCCGGGTACATTGGGTTTGTTTTGCGTGGCCCGCACTATCTTGCGCTCGGTCAGCAGGTTCTGCAGCCCTTCCCGCTCCAGGGGCACGAACCACTGGGAGTCCCAGAGCGCCGTGCTCAGCATCGCGACCCCGCCCTGGGTCACGGCCGTGGAGAAGTTGGAGGCCGGGGCTGGCAGATACTGACCGGTCTGATCGCGAAAATCGTAGACGGCAGCCACTATCTTGCCCTTGGGCTTGGGCAGGCTGATCAGCTCTTTATAAGAGATGGATCTCGGCATCAGGGTCGCCTTCTCGTCTGCCTCGGGAGAACCTATATGCGTGGCACAGCCCCCCAGGAGAGAGAGGGTAGCAAGCAAAGGCAGGGCGGCGAACAGGGGTATCCGTTTCATAGCATCCTCAGTCGGCGATCAGGCCATTCACTTCGATCAGGGTGGTTTCATTCGTCGCTCTATCTGTGATGGAGATGGCCAGGGTGCCATCCTCATCCACCACGTTGATCGCGAACTCGTCGGTGACCAGGCTACCGCTTTGGCTGCCATCCTTGCCGACATCGGCCAGCAGCTGGCTCACCAGCCGCGACTGCAGGCTGGAGGTGAGTCTGTCCAGTGCCGAGGTGCCACTGCTGCCACCGGCTGAGGGATCCTTGTAGTCGTTCTGGGCATTGGCCGTGCCCAGCAGGTGACTGCTGTTGAGCGGGTTGCCGCCAAAGCTGGGGTTGACGGGCCGATAGATAAGCTCGGAGGCAGAGGCGGTCATGCTGACCGTCAGCGCCAGGAGCAGGAGGCGTGAGCACATATGCCATGTCCTTATAGTTCATCGTGTTCCAGATCGAAGGTATCCATGAACAGGATGGCGACCTTCTGCTGTCGTAAAACCTCGCTCACCTGAGCCCAGGCCTGCTGCGCGGCAGCCTCCCCCTGACTCCGTACCGGAGAGAGCGCCGTCCTGAACAACACCTTGCGATTGTGGGTGATCCAGATAAGGCTCCCCCAGCGCGCCGTCGGCCGTTCATGTATGGTGATATTCTCTCGGGCATGGGGATCTTCATCCTCCCGCAGCCGGCTGAAGTGGTGATAAAAGCCCTGGCCAAAGCGGGTGAAGGTGCGATCTATGACCAGGCCGCCTATCTCTATCCGGTCGTTCTCCTGCTCGGGTTGCAGGGACTCCAGCGGCGCGTTGGCATCCCCCTCGCTGGCCGCCAGGGCCCCAGAGAGCAACCAGAGACAGAGCAGCCAGCTGCGCATCAGTGGGAGCTCGTCATATCGAGGTACTCTTTGGCCCAGCTCACCGCCTGCAACCTATTCTTGACGTTCAGCTTCTTGAAGACGTTATAAAGGTGAGACTTGATGGTGTGCTCGCTGACAAACAGGGTGTCGGCTATTTCGGTATTGGAGGCCCCCGTCATCAAGTAACGAATGATCTCGCGCTCGCGGACCGTCAGCAGATTCTGGCTGCGCTGAGCCGGCTCCATGCCCTGCCGGTAATAGCTGACCAACTCGCACATCAGATGACGCGGGATCCAGAACTCCCCCTGCATCACCTTCTTGATACCGGCCACCAGACGATCCAGGGGATCCTGACGGAAGAAGAGACCGCTGGTGTTGGGCCACATCAGCAACAAGTCGCGATCCGTGCTGGTTGGCGCATTGAGCAACACTGTGCTGGCCGATTCGAAGGCGGCAATATCCCGGTTCCAGCCAAACTGCTGGCTCGACTTGAGATAGTCCAGATCGATCAGGAACAGGTTGCAATCTTCGATGGCCAGCAGTTGATCGGGATGGCTGATCAACCGTATCGGCTCACCGAGTTGGGCCATCAGGTAGGTAGTGAAGGTCGTCGCCTGAACATTGCCTTCGGTCACGAGTACCAACGGAGTCTCTGTCATCATGGGGCTCTTCCTTGAACGGTGTGCCTGTCGGCTTGCATCGTTTTTATGTGCCAATAATGGTCGCAAGAGAGTAACAAGCCCCGATTTTTACACAGCATTAAAAAAGCATTAGGCGCCATTCAAACCCAAGTGAAACTGTTTTTTTACTAGACAATACAGAGGACTAGGACAGCCCCCCTATTTGGGGGGGGCAAATGAGACATAGATACTCCGGCTGTCATCTCTCTCCGTATCCCTCTGCTATGGGCAATATCTCAAGAACGTGAAGCAGCCCTCACAGCGCCGCTTGCCCGGATCCCGGCACCTGCGTTAGCGTATTGCCGAATACAGAACCCGCGCGTCAAACCCGTTTCGGGTTGCTAAAGATGTGCTATCAACGGCATCAACTGTTACTATGGCGGGCTAATCCGAACGTCGATGGCAGGGCCCATGCCCCATCGACGACAGGCCAGGGCCCCCGCAGGCAAGATGGCGCCGGGCCTGGGCGGCAGCAATATTTTGAGTAAAACCAGACCAGGTAGCTGGTCGGCATATAAAGGTGGAAGAGAGATTATGGCCAGTCGAGGCATCAACAAAGTCATTCTGATCGGTAACCTGGGGCAAGACCCGGAAGTGCGCTACATGCCGAGCGGCGGTGCCGTGACCAACATCACCCTGGCCACCTCCGAAACCTGGCGCGACAAGCAGACTGGTGAGCAGAAAGAGCGCACCGAATGGCATCGTGTGGTGTTCATGGGCAAACTGGCCGAAGTCGCTGGCGAATACCTGAAGAAGGGTTCCCAGGTCTATGTCGAAGGCAAACTGCAGACCCGCAAATGGCAAGATCAGGGTGGCCAGGAGCGCTATACCACTGAAGTATTGGTAGACAGCTTCAGCGGCGTCATGCAGATGCTGGGTGGTCGTCCTCAAGGCGGCGCCGGTCAGGGAATGGGTGGTCAACAGTCCCAGGGCAACTGGGGTCAGCCCCAACAAGCCGCTCCCCAGCAGAATATGCAGCGTCCCTCTGCCCCCCAACAGAATGCAGCGCCGCAACAGAACATGCAGCAGGGTGGTTACAGCCGTCCGCAGCAACAGCCTCAGTCCGCACCGCCGGTTTACAACGAACCGCCGATGGACTTTGACGACGACATTCCGTTCTGACTAATAGCTCTGCAAAGGCCCTGACCATTCAGGGCTTTTTTTTTTGCAAACCTGTGCAACATTGCGTGCATTCCTGACGCAAAGAAGCCGCATCCCCCCCCGATTTCAGCCCAACTCTTGTCCCGAGACAGAGGGCGTGCAAGGGGGCAGGTTATGATGCAGTGAATCGCCATCGAGTAGTGGGACATGATAAAACGCGGGATCCTGATCATTGGGTTAGTAGTGAGTGGATTGCTGAGTGCCGCACCGCTCAAGGTCGGTGTCAGTTTTGCCATTCCACCCTACGTCATAGAAAAACAGGGCAAGGGCATAGAGCTGGATCTGCTGCACACCGCCTTCATGGACAGTGGCTATCAACTCGATTTCCAATATCTGCCCCTGGAACGCACCTTCCGCATGCTGGCCGACGGCAAGCTGGACGCCATCATCAATGTCAGACCCGGCATGCTGGATGGGGCCTTCCTCTCCCGCCCCGTGATCCGCTTCCACAATCAGGTATTCACCCTTGCTCCGCTCACCGTGACCAATCTCACGGCGCTCACGACCCTCAAGGTGACCGCCTTCCAACGGGCGACTCAGATACTGGGCCCCGAGTTTGCCACTATGGCCGCGAACAATGCCCGTTATGAAGAAGTCGCCAAGCAGCAGGGCCAGGTGCACCAGCTGCTGCTTGGCCGGGTTGATGCGGTGGTGATGGATGAGCGCGTCTTCTATTACCATCTGGCGCAGTTAAGGCAGGAGAGAGCCGAGCCCCACATTTATAACCGGGAACGGATACGGGCCAACGCCCTGTTCAAACCCACCCTCTATCACTTCGCCTTCAGGGATGCGGCAGTACGGGATCATTTTGATCGGGCACTGCTGGCGATGCGAGTGGATGGTCGGTACGAGCAGATCTTCGCCAACTATGGCGCCGAACCATGATCCCTGCAGCAAGCACCCGATGAGCGGCAATAGAAAAGCCAGCCCGAAGGCTGGCTTGTGGTACTGGCTCGAGTGAGCTGAGTTACTTCATGACGCTATCACTCTTGAGATCGGCTTTCTGGCGCTTGGCCTCTCGCTTTTCCTTCAGTGACATCTGCGGCTTCTTCTTGCCATCTTTGCCGTTGTGATGTTCTTTGTTACTCATCATCAAACTCCAAAAATGTGACCGACACTCGGGGGGCTAACCCCTGCTGCAATCCGAATCGTAAACTACAGTACTTCCTTGCCTCCCCATTGAGCGGGAAGCAAAATCAGCATACTCCCTAATCAAGGCCGGGATCCATCCCCATTTGCTCCCCCTCCTCATTCCCTTTGCATCGGCTTTTTTGACCTGAAGAGCGAGCAAACCATTCATGCATATCACTATTTAATTTAACGCCTGGCCAGAACCCGCATTTAATGTTCTATCTCTCGTCACAAATATGTCCGGCAGAGAGCCAAGTGAACAGGGAAATAATTCGGCACTAACAGGGGGTAAATGTGATGGCAAGCGGAGAATAAGAAATAATCAGCGAAATGTGATAAGGTATTTCATTCCCAACTTGCCAGGAGAGCCCCGTGAAAAAATTGGAAATGAAAGATCTGACCGATAAAGAAAAAGCCGATATCGCCCAATTGCTGCAAAAGGCACAGGCCAATGCGGATCATCCGCTGACCAATGGCGAGCGCAACAAAATCCGGGAAGAGGGCCGCCTCAAGGTGGTTGCCGATCGCGCCGAAGCCGCCAAAGAGGCCTCTCGCCTTGCTCGCGAGAAAGCCAAGGAACGGGCTCGCAACCAAGTGCTGCCAGAAACCTTCAGCTGGATTGACTCCGTCAGCGACAAGTTCCGCGGCCGCCGCTGACCACTCAGGCTCGTCACCCAGGGACAAAACATCCCGAGTGGCGAGTTCGAGCCTGACCCGGATCGCCCCTTAACCACAATTTTTTCAGGTTTTTTCACCCGACCCGCCCTCCGGCATTATACCCAGTAGGCAGGGGCGATAATTCAGCGCCAAGGCAGGCCATACAAGGTTCTGCCTCTTTTCTCCTCAAAAAGCACCTGAACCATTCAAGTCTCTTTTTTGGGGAAAGTGATCACCAGATCGGCTGCTGAAAGAAATGATTTACGAGATAAAGATTGCCATCACTGAGATGGCATGTTTTAATGTTTCTCGATGGTTCGGTAGTTCAGACCACATTATGTTAGGTAGTCTCTAGTAAAGCAGTGATTAGATAAGAGTTGTCCTCGGATTCCACTTATCAAATAATTCTCCTTCTTTAGTGCGCCATACGTATTCTGACGAAAAATCATAAATTGCCATATGGCACTTAAACACTGTAAAGGAAATTATTATGTCTAACAAAATGACTGGTACCGTTAAGTTCTTCAACGCTGAAAAAGGTTTTGGCTTCATCTCCCCGGCTGACGGCAGCAAAGACGTGTTCGTACACTTCTCCGCTATCCAGTCCACCAGCTTCAAAACCCTGGACGAAGGTCAGCGCGTTGAGTTCACCATCGAGCAAGGCCAGAAAGGTCCTGCTGCTGCCAACGTAGTTGGTCTGTAATTCAAGCCAAGGGCCAGTAACCAGACCCAAGTCTGCTGACTGACCACTGCAAGAATTAAAAAAACCCGCCTAGGCGGGTTTTTTGTTGTCTGAAAGTTGCCTGAAAAACGGTGAAGCCCCCTCCTCCTTGCCCTGACACGTTCCCTCTCTCCTGCCCCCATCAAGATGATAATAGATATCAATTGCGTTTAATTCTCATTTAATTAGAATGCCTGCCGAAACGGTTTCCCCGTTTGAGGCTCAATCCAGCCGTCCCAGTGCGACACCAAGATCCCGGGATGCCATGGCGGATTGAGAAACTTTCCTTCCCAGGAGTTCAGGTTCCCATGACCAGCATACGCATTACCCCCCTTGCCCCTCTGATATTCGCAGCCCTTGCCAGCCAGGCTCATGCCAGCCAGAACGAAGTGATGGTTGTCACGGCTTCAGGTTTCCAGCAGAAGATTGAAGACACCGCCGCCTCCATCTCGGTCGTGACACGCGAACAGCTGGAGAAGCGCGCCTATCGTGACGTCACCGATGCCTTGAAAGACGTGCCCGGGGTTGTGGTGACAGGGGGTGGCAGCAGCAGCGACATCAGTATCCGGGGCATGGGCTCCAAATACACACTGATGCTGGTCGATGGTAAACGGGTCGACAGTCGTGGCACTCGCCCCAACAGCGATGGTCCCGGCATAGAACAAGGCTGGCTGCCTCCCCTGCAAGCCATAGATCGCATTGAGGTGGTACGCGGCCCCATGTCCTCCCGCTATGGTTCCGATGCCATGGGCGGCGTCATCAACGTCATCACTCGCAAGAGCGCCAGCATGACCGCATGGCAAGGCTCACTCCACGCCGACTCCACCTTTCAGGAAGATCAGGAGTCCGGAGATATCTTCCAGACCGACGCCTATGCAGCGGGCGCCTTGGTCGAGGGATTGCTGGGGGTGAGGGTCAATGGTCTGCTCTCCCATCGGGATGAGGATCAATTCGAGAATGGCTTTGCCGAACAGGAGATGCGCAGTGGTACTGCCGTATTCAGTCTGACGCCAGATGAACACAACAGGTTCGACTTCGAGGCCAGTCGCGGCCTGCAAGACAGGGATCGCACACCAGGTGACTCGATTCCCACCAAAGCCAAGCCGAGCCTGAATCGCTACGAGCGCACCAATTACGCCATCACCCACGACGGCCAATATGAGTTCGGCTCATCCTCCAGCTATCTGCAACACGAGGAGAACACCAATCCGGGTCGGCAGATGAAGATGCTCAACACCATAGCCGACACCCACACCCAGTTCATACTCGGCGATCACTATCTGAGCATCGGTGGCCAGTACCGCTATGAGGATCTGCAGGATCAGGGCAACCAGCTCAAGGTGGCCAATAGCGCCGATCAGCTGACGCGCTGGAGTTGGGCGCTGTTTGTGGAAGATGAGTGGGCCATGACCGAGAGCTTCGCCCTCACCGCCGGTGTGCGCCTGGATCAGGACGAGAATTATGGTGACCACTGGAGTCCACGCCTGTATGGCGTCTGGCATCCTGCCGAATTCTGGACCCTGAAGGGAGGCGTCTCTACCGGCTATCGTTCCCCTGACTTGCGTATGTCTGCCGCCAACTGGGGTCAGGCCACCGGAGGTGGCACCCAGGATGGCATCTTGGTCGGTAATGCGGACCTCAAGCCAGAGACCAGCCTCAGTGAAGAGATAGCGCTGCTGTGGGATGGTCAGCAAGGGTTGAATGCCAGCTTGACCCTGTTCAACACCGATTTTAACAACAAAATCTCCGAGGTTCGGCGCTGTTCCAGCAAGAGTGACCCAAGCTGTACCCTGAATGGCTACACCTATGACTTCATCAGCGATCGCATCAACGTCAACGAGGCGAACATGCGCGGGGTGGAGAGCACGGCCAACTGGGCGATCAATACCGATTGGTCCCTGGCCTCCAGTTATACCTACACCCAATCCGAGCAGAAAAGCGGTCTCATGGCTGGCAAACCCCTCAACCAGATGCCGCGCCACATGTTCAATACCTCGGTGGATTGGCAAACCACGGAGCAAGTCAGCCTCTGGTCGCGGGTCAACTTCCGCAGCAAGACCTCGGACTACCAGAGTCGCGCCAAAATGGCTGACGGCACGCCCTCCTACACCTTCTTCGACACGGGATTGGTCTACAAGGCCAACCAGGACTTGAGCGTCACTGCGGGCATCTACAACCTGCTGGACAAGACGGTGGATTACGGCAGCTACGGCACAGTGCTGGACGGGCGCCGCTACAACCTGGGGCTGACCTATCAGTTCTAATCACCATCCCGGCAATACAAGAGGCCCGCATAATGCGGGCCTCTTGTATTGTGGCGAGTGGGGCGTGCTGGCGAGCGTCATCGCCCTAGCGTGGCAGGCTGATCCTGGCTTCCAGTCCCCCTTCGGCCCTGTTATGCAGGGTCAACTCACCGCCGTGCTGGTGCACCAGGGTACGGGCGATGGAGAGCCCCAGCCCCACGCTGCCCGATTCGGTATTGCGGGCCTCGTCCAGGCGCACGAAGGGCTTGAACACTTCGTCGAGCTGGTCATGGGCTATGCCTGGCCCCTGATCGAGCACCCGAATGATCAACTCCTGAGGGCCAGGTTCGAGGCGAACCTCCACCTCCCCCGCGTACTTGAGGGCATTGCCTATCAGGTTCTGCAACACCCGGCGCAGGGTGTTGGCACGGCAGGCGTAGACCAGCTTGCCTTCTGCCTCGAAATGCACCGGCTGACCCATATCGGCATAGTCGTCGCACAGACTCTCCAGCAGGCTGACCAGGTCCAGCTCCCGAGTCTGCTCCTGGGTGCCTTCGTCCCGGGCAAAGCTCAAGGTCGCCGCCAGCATCTGCTCTATCTGTTGCAGGGTCTGCTGAATGCGCTCCTTGTCCTCACCATCGGCCAGAAACTCGCTGCGCAGCCGCAGGCTGGTGATGGGCGTGCGCAAGTCATGGGAGATGGCAGCCAGCATCTGGGTCCTGTCCTGCACGAAGCGATCGAGCCGGGTGTGCATGCGGTTGAATGCCTGGATGGAGTCGCGGATCTCGGTCGGCCCCTCCTCCTTGAGCAGCGCCGTCTCTTCGCCACGCCCCAGCTTGTCGGCATTATGGGCCAGCTGCTTGAGGGGGAGCGTGGCACGGCGAAACAGCCAGATCATCATGCCGATCACCAGACTGGCCACCAGCAGCAGGTTGAAGGTGGTCTGCCGCGACCAGGTCCCCGCCTCCTTGTCTACCAGGGAACTGAACTGCAACCACTGGCCCCCCGGCAGCTCGATGGAGCCGTAGAGCCGCATATCCTGAGGAGGCGGCCCCTTGCGATCGTCCATCATGCGCACATGATGGCGCCAGGCCCGGCTGCGGGGCGCATCCTTGCTCAGCTCGGCACTGATCTCCACCATCAGATCCGGGGGATAGCCCAGCTTGCTGCGCACCAGCGCCTCGAAGCGGGGGCTGCGATTGTCCGGTTGCAGCGGCTCGGGGGCGAGGCGCAGGAACAGGGTCTCGCTGCGGCTCGCCTTCAATATCTCCCGGTGCAACTCGGGGGGGGAGAGGGTCAACAGCCTGACCACAGAGACGATGCGCTGCATGGCATTGCGGCTATTGATAAACCCCAGCGCCTCCTCCCTGTCTGTGCGGTAGATCTGGATGCTGAGCAGCTGGATCAGGATAAGCCCGGCCAGGGCCACCAGCACTATCTGACCGGTGAGCCCCTTGGGCCAGAGCCGCTTGAGGAAGGCCATGGCGTCAGACCTGGGTCACATCGGCGGCGAACAGGTAACCGCCGCCCCAGATGGTCTTGATGAGTTCGGGATTCTTGGGATCCCGCTCCAGCTTGCGCCTCAATCGGCTGACCAGGGTATCGATGGCGCGATCGAAGGCTACCGCCTCCCGGCCCCGGGCCAGATCCAGCAGCTGATCCCGGCTCAATACCCGCTGGGGCCGCTCCAGAAACACCTTGAGCAAGTCGAACTCGGCGGTAGAGAGGCTCAGCCCCACCCCATCCTCATCGAGCAACTCCCGGCGATTGATGTCGAGCAGCCAGCGGTCGAAGCGCAAATCCCGGGACAGCGTCTCCGCGGCGGGTTGCTGATCGGCCTGGGTACGGCGCATCACCGCCTTGATCCGGGCCAACAGTTCGCGAGGATTGAAGGGCTTGGCCAGATAGTCATCGGCCCCCATCTCCAACCCTATGATGCGATCTGTCTCCTCCCCCATGGCGGTGAGCATGATGATGGGCAGCCTGGATTTGACCCTGAGCTCGCGGCACAGGGTCAGACCATCCTCGCCGGGCAGCATCAGATCGAGCACCAGCAGATCGAACTCGCGCTCCTCCAGCAATTTCTTCATCTCGCGCCCATCGCGGGCACAACTGACCCGCATGCCATGCTGCTCCAGAAAGCGCTTGAGCAAGTCGCGGATCTCGCCGTGGTCATCGACCACCAGGATATGGTTGTTCAACTGATTCATGACGCGACTCTCTCTCAGACAAAGGGGCGTGAGCGTAACTGGCCCGATTATACGAAAATCCCCCGGGGGGTTTGTGTCAAACTGTGGCAAATGGGCGGGGTGGCACAGTCTGCTACAAAAAAGCCCCTTGCTGGCAAAGTTCAGACACGGACTGGGTGTTTACTTGAGGTCAAGGCAACACGCCGACTCTGCATTCATCCCTTGAGGAGCAACACCATGAAGAAACTGACCAAGACACTGCTGACCGCCACCCTGATCCTGGGCCTGCCGCTGGGTGCCTATGCCGCCAGCGAAGCCGTCACCACAGCCCAGCCCGGTGCCATGAGCGAGTGCGCCATGAAGGATGGCAAGCATCACGGTGGCCGCCACGACAAGATGGAACGCATGCAGAAAATGACCCCGGAAGAGATCCAGGCTCATCTGCAAAAGCGTTATGACAAGATAGAGGATCCGGTCAAGCAGGCCGAGTTCATCAAGAAGCTGGGCGAGCGCGCCGAGGGCATGACCAAACATGCCGACGCCATGAAGGCGTTCGCCGACGCACACAAGTAAGACCCATCAAGACACAAAAAAGGGGCCTCTGGCCCCTTTTCTTATCCGCACTCTTCTTGCCCGTCTTCATGCAGCCATACAAAAAGGGGCTCATCAGCCCCTTTCTCTCTGCACTCTCCCGTCGGGCTACGCCTTGGGCTTGTCCGCCACCCGCAGGCTCTTGACCGTCTCGCCTTCGAAGCGGATGACCACGTTTTTATTGTCGAGGTTGGCATCCGGCAGCAGTGTCTTGGTGGTCTGAGCCAGGGTCGGTGAACTCTCGTTCAGGGTCGACAGGTCGTAGTTCCACAGCTCCAGTTTATCCTCGGTGCCCGTGCTGGTCGGCGCACCAAACTTCTCCTTGATGCTCTCTTTGGTCGAGACACCGGACTTGATGCCAAGCGCCGTCTGCACGGCATCATTGGTATAGCTATCCGCGGCGCCGAGAGCCATCTCCTTGGTACTGTCGGAGACGGCGCCCGTGACGGCATCGAGCAGGCCAGCCTGTGCAAACAGCGGCAGTGAGGTCAGGGCAATCAACAGGATTTTTTTCATGGCAAGGTTCCAATGAATAGCAGGGAGGGGCTATGAGAACAGTTCGCAATCCTGTTCGTCAAGGTACCAGGCCAAGGAAAGAGTCATCAAGAACGCGACCAAGCGCCCGCCCCATGGGAAAAGCGCCCTGATACCGTCATCGCCCTGGGGCGGGATGGGCCAGAAAGTGTCGTGATTCAGGGTGCCGGACAGTGGGCCGCCTGATTGCGGCCCGCCCGCTTGGCGCGATAGAGCCACTCATCGGCACGGGCTAGCACGGCCCCCGCCTCTTCCCCCGGTTGTATCTCGGTGGTGCCCATGCTGACGGTGATGTGCAGCTCGGGCGTCCTGTCATCCAGCACCATGGCCGCGACGGCGCCACGAATACGCTCGGCCAATTGCCAGAGCCCCTCCCCCTGCAACTGAGGGAGCAGGAGCAAGAACTCCTCGCCACCGCTGCGCACGAAGAGATCCCCCCGGCGCAGCTGGGCCGCAACGCAGGCACAGAACGCTTGCAGCACGCCATCCCCCTGCTGATGGCCATAGCGATCGTTGATCTGCTTGAAGTGATCGATATCCAGCATGATGAGGCCCGCCGTTACGTGGCCCGCCACCAAGCCGGGGAAGTGTTCGAAGAAATAGCGACGATTGTGCAAGCCGGTGAGCTGGTCCGTCTCGCTCAGCACTTGCAGGCGCCGCTGCAGGTCATGCTGGCGGGTGATATTGCGCGTCATCCAGGAGACGGCGCGCTTGCCCTCGTAGCGCGAGGGCAGTGGCGCTATCTTGCCCTCGAAGCGTTGCATCCCCTGAGGGCCCGCCTCGCTATAGATATCCTTTACCTCGGCGGCGGCCAGCTCGTACTCCACCACCTGCACCTGGTTGCTATCGAGGGTGAGGGCAATCTGCGCCATGATCCACGCCGCCTTGTCCGCTGGCAGCATGTCCTGCAAGCGCTTGCCGACCAAGGGGTTGCCATCCTGATAAGATTGCTGCTCTATGCCGCCCAGGTATTCGATGTAGTAACCATCCTCGCTGAGCACGAACAGGGGATCCGGTAGTTGAGCCATCACTTCATAGAGTTGTTCAACCGTCAGCGCCATACGCGGTGTCCTGTCTCTAGATGGTAAGGGGCGCCAGCCAGGCGCCCTTCTGTTATCTCACGGCCCGGGGAGTCGCACCAGCCTCAGGGCTTGCTGGCGGCCACCAGCAGCAACATCGGGCGTTCGGCCTCTTCGCTCAGGGCCGGGTTGGCGGCGATCTGGGCGACGCTCGGCCCCCAATCTTCCACATGGACGAGCCGGAAACCATTTTCGATCAGAGGGTTGAGATAACCGCCCAGGGTACGGTGATACTTGATGACCCCCTCCGCCAACCAGTTGCTCAGCCGTGGCCCTTCGGCTTGATAACTGTTGATGGGCCAGGAGCGCTGGCCGCCCTCATCGTGCAACCAGCCCTGCTGGCGTGGGCAGGTGAAGATGGGATGCTCCACCGAGAACACCAGGCGGCCGCCGGGTCTCAGCGCCGCGAACAATTGACCAAACAGGGGGCCAACCTCGGCCAGATAGTGCAGCGCCAGCGAGCTGTAGATGAGGTCATATTGCGCGCCGTCCAGCGCCAGGGCCGCCAGATCTTCCCGCCGGTAATGAATGGCCGGGTCCCGGGTCAGCTCCGCCGCCCGGGCCAGCATCCTGCTGGAGAGATCGATGCCCACCACTTCGCTCGCCCCCTGCTCCCGGGCGCTGCGGCAAAACCAGCCATAGCCGCAGCCGAGATCCAGCACTCGCTTGCCTGCCAAGGCTGGCAACATGGCCTGCAGCGAAGACCACTCAGGAGCCCCCGCCAAGCCTTGAATTGAGCGGGGCAACTGGGCATAGCCTTCGAAAAAACCCTGATTATCATAGATATTTTGTGACATTTTTCACTCCTGGCACCTGAGGCCATCCTAGCAAACAAGATTCATATGATCACGAAGACCCGGCTGACAACTTGACGATCCACGGTCAGACAATAACGCCCCAGGGGGCCGCCTGGCCTCGGCGACCGGCATCCAGCGCAGGCAACGGCAATGAAAGGGGCCACGGACAGTATCAGCGCCGGCTTGGCGCCCACTACAGTGCCGGTCTGGAGAGGGTCACGAGAGCTTCTTCTGCCAGAACATGGCCCTGCCCAGCTCGGGATCGAGTGCGTAGCCGGCGAAGCCACTGGCCCGATAGGCGGCCTGGGCCACCCGGTTGCCCTCCAGTACCTCCAGGGTCACCTTGCAGCAACCCAGCTCGCGGGCGAGCCGCTCCGCCTCGGCCAGCAAGCGCTTGCCCAGGCCGCGGCCGCGGTAGTCCGGGTGCACGGCCAGATCGTGAATGTTGAGCAAGGGACGGCAGGCAAAGGTGGAGAAACCCTCGAAGCAGGTCGCCACCCCGGCTGGCTGACCATCGACCCAGGCCAGCAGTACATGGGCCCCCTGACGCTTGGCCAGCGTCGCCGCCAATTGCGCCTTCACATCCGCAGGCAGTGCCGTGCCACCGCCCATCTCATCCCTGGCATAGGCATCGAGCAAGAGCACCAGCGCCTCCCCATGTTCCGCCCTGTTCAGATCCGCCCTGATCACCTCTTCCATCCCTGACTCCCTGATCCATGATGAGGCCACAACGACTGTGGCTTGCTGCCCTCGATGGTAAACCCGCCATCCATGGCAGACCAAGCCCTGCTATGCCCTCCCGGGGAGCCAGGTCCGCGCCAGGGTAACAAAGGGTAACCGGCCATCGGCAGGGGTCACAGTTGTCGCAACCCAGGCTGGAGGAGCGTCAGTTGCGACTGCTATGCTGCGCCCCTGATCCAGAGCGCCAACGAGGTATCATGCGCATCTCCAGCATCGAATGCGGGCGAGTCCTGGCCATCCTGGCCGTGATGACCATTCACCTCTCCCCCTTCAGCAATCCGTTCGATCCCACCCTCTGGGACGGCACCCCCTACCTCTGGCTCGGGGCCATCATCAACCAGCTCTGCCGCTTCGCGGTGCCGCTCTTCTTCCTCTGCGCTGGCTACTTCCTGCAACCCGCCCTGGCTGCAGGCAAGCCTATGGCGGTGGCGCTGCGCTACTGCCGCCCCCTGCTGGGGCTTTGGCTGGTGTGGAGCCTTGTCTATCTGCTGGTGCCCTTCAACCCGGTCGCGGCCATGACGGAAGGCTATCTGCCCGCCATGGCGGGCCAGTGGCAGATGCAGCTGGGGGATCCCCTCAACGCCTGGTGGGTGGGGGGCATGATCCACCTCTGGTTCCTGCCCGCCCTGATGCTGGCCGTTCTGCTGCTGGCCCTCTGCTGGCGGGTCAGGCTGCCCCGGCTGGCCATGGTGGCGGGCGCCCTGCTCTACGGGCTTGCCCTGATCGGCGGCTCCTATGGCCCGCTGCTAGGGGGCGAGTGGGCCCTGCTGACCCGCAACGGCCCCTTCTTCTCGCTGCTGTTCGTGGCCCTTGGTGCCGAGCTGCGCCTGCGTGGCTGGCAACCCGATGCCAGGCGCTGCGCCCTGCTGATGGTGGCGGGGATGGGCCTCTATGCCCTGGAGGCCACGGGCTTGCTGCGTTTCACCGCCGTGCCCCTCAATCGTCATGACTTCCTGCTGGGCTCCCTGCCCTGGGCGCTCGGCCTGTTCGGCCTGCTGCTGGCCAACCCAAGCTGGGGCAAGGGCAGCTGGCTGGAACGCCAGGCCCCCAAGGTGCTGGGTCTTTACTGCCTGCACATGATGCTGGTGGTCTGGCTGATGGTGTTCGGCCCCCAGGGCAAGCTGCTGTGGTGGGAGCTGGTGAAGGTGCCGGTGCTGCTGGTGCTCTCCCTGCTCGCCTACCGACTGCTGGCGGCGAACCGGATCAGTGGCTGGCTACTGCGGGCTCGCTGAGGGGGCTAGCGCTGGCCGCTGCGGATCCGCCCTCCCCGGCCAGCAGGTCGGTGTGGGCGAGGGCGAAGTCATGCATCTGTTGCAGCAGGGGGAGAAGGGCTACCCCGAGCGGGCTCAGGGCGTATTCGACCCGGGGTGGAACCTCGGGATAAAGAGTGCGCAGGATGACGCCGTCCGCCTCCAGCTCCTTGAGCTGGGCGGTCAGCACCTTCTGGCTCACCTCGGGCAGGCAGCGGCGCAGGTCGCCAAAGCGCAGGGTCTGGGCCCGCAGATGAAACAGGATGGCCGGTTTCCATTTACCGGCGAGCAGGCGCAGCACCTGATAGGCGGGGCAAGAGAGTGGGGACAAGGGATAGCTCGCAGCTGGTTACTTTGGGGTAACTATGCCACCAAAATGTGCCTTCTTGCAGCCAAAATACCAGCTTCCTATGATACGGACTCCACCATCAAACGCCCAAGAGGTTCATCATGCCCAGCCTGCTGCAGATCCATTTCACCTTCCCCGCCGAGATGATGGGGCCGGCCCTCACCGCCGCCGCCCTGCCGCTGGCCGAGTCCATCACCCGGGAGCCGGGCTTCATCTCCAAGATCTGGACCGAGAATCCGCGCACCGGCGAGGCGGGGGGCATCTATCTGTTCGAAGATGAGAAGAGCGCCCTCGCCTACGCCACCATGCACGAGCAGCGAGTGCTCGCCATGGGCGCCAGCGCGGTGCAGTTCAAGCTGTTTGACGTCAATGAGCCCCTGAGCCGCATCACCTTTGGCATCCCATAAACCGGGCCGGAAAGCGGACTCAGAATCTCAGGGTCAAGCCGATATTGGCCTGCCACTGGGTGATCAGATCCCCCCGTACCCGGAAGGCACAGACCTCGGGATTGCAGAGGAACTGGCTGTCGTCATTGACCAGGGAGCCGTAGCCGCGCACCTCGGCCCGCAGCGCCAGTCGCTGGGTCAGACGGGGTTGCACCCCCAACGCCAACGACATGGAGGGCGCCACCTCGCTCTCATAGGCATCGAAGCGGGTCACCCCGATGCCGGCACCTATATAGGGGGCCATGACGTTGTCGAAGAGGGTGAGGGCGCCGGCGAAGTGCAGGGTGTCCACCGTCAGCCTGTCCGGCTGCTCCGGGGCGATGGGGGTGGATTGATGGCTGTAGAGCAGCTCTATCATGCCGGGGTCGTTGACTTCCTTGCTGATGAACAGGCCCCAGTTGCCCGAGCTCTCCCCCTGCAGGGAGTCAACGGCGGTCGAGACCGGCATGGGGGCCAGCTCATCCATCTTCTCGAAGTCGATCGATGAGCTGTAACCGAGAAAAGGGGTCAGCTGCCAGCCCAGATCGGCGGCCGACTCCTCTCCCCAGCTCTGACCCAGCGGCAGCAACATTCCCACCACCATCACTCCTGCTCTCGTCATGACCATTCCCTGATGTGCATTGGTTGTGCCAGAGCATATCAGAGCCCGCTTCACCCACTCCTAAACAGAGGCTGTATAACGCCATTTTGGCTTGCCGGGCTGACGCGGCCCCGCCGCATCCCCCAACATGTGCGCCACGCCACACTGTCTATCTGGCATGATTCTGTGCCACACAAGCTGGCGGCGCTGCACCACCCTGTGGCAACGGGATGGCCCTTGGTCGCGATGGTGGTGATGGCCGCGCCCCCTCGCGAAGTGCAAGACTGGCAAGGCAATCCCCTCTTGCTTGCCCCGCTGCCATGGCCAGTGGACTCGACAGCTTGCTCAGAAATCAATCCAACAGCCTGATCCTTCTATAAAATTCCATTTCTGTCTAAGCCAGCCTCGAGCGCGCTGGTACCATACGCAGCCCTGCCGGATCCGGGCTCCCCCGTCCGCAGTGACTCAACTCTGCCGCTGGAGGCCCCATGAATCTACCCCTCATCATCAATGTGTTGCTGTTCGCCGCCCTGCTGACGGCCCTGGCCAGACTCAGCAAGCCGAGCTGGAGCCTGTCTCGCAAGGTACTGACCGGCCTGTCGATGGGGGTGCTGTTCGGTTTCGCCCTGCAACTTTGCTATGGCACCGGTCACCCCGTCATCGCCGCCTCCATCGAGTGGTTCAATCTGGTCGGCAACGGCTACGTGCAACTGTTGCAGATGATTGTCATGCCTCTGGTGTTCGCCTCCATACTGAGCGCCGTGGCCAAGCTGCACAACGCCAGCTCCTTGGGGCGCATCAGCCTGCTCACCATAGGCACCCTGCTGTTCACCACCCTGATTGCCGCCCTGATCGGCGTGCTGGTCACCCAGCTGTTCGGCCTGACCGCCGAGGGCCTGGTGCAGGGCGTCAAAGAGAGTGCGCGCCTCGATGTGATTGAGACCAGCTACCTTGCCAAAGTGAGCGAGCTGGGTGTGCCGCAGCTGCTGCTCTCCTTTATTCCCAAGAACCCCTTCGCCGATCTGACCGGGGCCAACCCCACCTCCATCATCAGCGTGGTGATCTTCGCCGCCCTGCTGGGTGTGGCCGCCCTGCAGCTGAAGAAGGAGGATGCCAGCAAGGGGGACAAGGTGCTCGCCGCCATCGATACCCTGCAAGCCTGGGTGATGAAGCTGGTCCGCCTCATCATGACTCTCACCCCCTACGGCGTGATGGCGCTGATGACCAAGGTGGTCGCCAGCTCCAACCCTCAGGAGGTGATGACACTGGGCAGCTTCGTGCTTGCCTCCTACCTGGGGCTGGGACTGATGTTCCTGGTCCATGGCCTGCTGCTCGCCCTGGTTGGCGTCAATCCCCTCAGCTTCCTGCGCAAGGTCGCCCCCGTGCTGAGCTTCGCCTTCAGCAGCCGCTCCAGCGCCGCCACCATTCCCCTCAATGTGGAAGCCCAGACCCGTCGCCTCGGGGTGCCCGAGGCCATCGCCAGCTTCGCCGCCTCCTTTGGCGCCACCATAGGCCAGAACGGCTGCGCCGGTCTCTACCCGGCCATGCTGGCGGTCATGGTGGCCCCGACCGTGGGCATAGACCCCCTGGATCCGATCTGGATAGCCACCCTGGTCGGCATCGTCACCCTCAGCTCCGCTGGCGTGGCCGGTGTCGGCGGCGGCGCCACCTTCGCCGCCCTGATCGTGCTGCCCGCCATGGGGCTGCCGGTCACGCTAGTGGCACTGTTGATCTCGGTCGAACCCCTCATCGACATGGGCCGCACCGCCCTCAACGTCAATGGCGCCATGACGGCCGGCACCATCACCAGCCAGCTGCTCGGCCAGACCGACAAGGCGCTGCTGCACGATGAGCACAGCGCCGAGCCTGTGCAGGGTTAGCAGTATGATGAAGGTGCATGGTTGATATAACACTATGGTGAAGCGGCATGGTTGAACCCTGTCCGCAGCAGATAGCAAACAGGGAGCCTCGGCTCCCTGTTTGCTATCGGTGACTCGGATACCGCGAGAGATGACCCCGACTAACTGCCGGTGACACCGCTCGGCCCGTCCTCTTTGAGCCAGGTAACAGGCAGTGCCTCATGCGGGCTCTGCAGGTTGAGGCTGATCAGCTGACCATGTTCCGTGGCCAGCTCAAGGGGCCCGCTCAGGCCATCGACACCACAGCCATCCTCACTGAACTGATAGCGGCCGCTGGTTGCCCCCTGCCCCGCCTGCCAGGAGCCCGTGCTCTGACAGCGATCACTGGCCAGGGTCAGCCCGCCCCGCTCATTGAGGCTCAGCCGATAATGCTCCCCCTCTGATACGGCGCTGTACTCTCCCACCCAGGACAGGGGATCCACGCTGGCGCCCTCCGCCAGGGGATAGAGGATGAATTCCCCCTGGGGTGAGCGGCAATCGACACGCTCCTGCCCCGCCCGGCACTGATACTCTCCCTGAGCGAAGCTGAGTTCGGCGCTCTCCTGTTCATCCGGGGCATAGCTTTGCTGGTTATCCCGCTCATCCCAGCGGGTCAGCAACTGCCGGCCCTGACTGTCCTGGCTCAGCTCAAACAGGGTGGCACGCCCCGCCTCATCCTGGGTGCTGCCCTTGTATTGCGTCCAGGAGAGGGCGGGGGCCTGGCTCTCATTTTGCTGACAGCCAGCCAACAGCAGGATAAACGGCATGCAGAACAGTAACTTGTTCATGGGTTCACTCCTGAGCCAGACCGAACAGGCGCTGCCGGGTCAACTGCACCTTGGCGCTGGAGGCCTGAATGATGCCATCGAAGGTACTGATGGTGATGTAACCCTGCTTCACCACCACCCCTTCCGACTGTTCATCCTGATCCTGGTTATCCCCTGGGGCTATGGTCACCGCCTGTTTGCCCTTGAGCCCTTGCTTGACCAGGGGACGCACCACGGCCGCCGGTTGACCCGTGGCCTCGGCCGCCTTCTGCGTCAACACATCCACCACTTGCGGATTCTGATCCAGGTCACTGGCAAAGGCCCAGGTCATGCCGCCGCCGTTCCAGCCGATGTCGGTGAACTTGTAGCCGAGGTTGCTATCTATCTCCTCGGGCAGATTGATATTGAGCCCCATATAAGGTGGCAGCAGCGGCTGGCCCGCCGGACGGGTCGCCTCAAGCTGGCGCACTATGTCGACCACCACGGCGGCTATCTTGTGACCCTGACTGGCGTCCGTGCCCGAGTTCTGATGGGCACTGACCGCGATGGCCGGCACCTCCTGAGTCAGGGCCAGAATGGCCGCCCCGATAGTGCCCGAGTTCTCGTTCATGGCCCCCAGGTTGTTGCCAACGTTGGGGCCGGAGATGAGCAAGTCCGGCTTCTTCTGCCACTGGGCCTGGGCCGCGACCTGAATGCCATAGAGCGCCGCCATGACGGGGGTGCCTTCCGAGTAGTCGGCAAAGGATTTGCTGCTGTCCGTCTCCCCCACGCAGTAGATATTCTCTGCCGCCTGGCTCTCATCGACCGGCACCGGTTTGAAGATATTGACCGCCCCGCCCTTGCCGCTCTGCTCGGTACAGGGGGCCGAGATGATCACCTGATGACCGGCCGCCACAAGATCTTGCTGCAGGGTCTGGATGTTGTTGGTCTGCCAGCCATCATCATTGCTGATCACTATGTTGAGGGCCTGGGCCGACTGGGAGAATAGCAGGGCCTGAGCCAGGCTCACGCAGAGAATAAATGGCTTCTTGTTCATGATGTTATCCTTGAAAGCGAGGTCGCCATCCTGACGTTGCCAGATGACAGAAACATGAAATAAGCCACCAACGACATCCTCCAATGGAACCCTTTTCCCTATTTTAATTATTCAGCGAGTGACACTCTCCTTGGCCCAGCGCGGCTCCGACGCCCTATTCATCGGCGATTCACCCTGCCCCCGTATGCTGTGGCGCGCCCGGGCCCCGACAATGCGGCCCCATACTTTTTTCAAGGACACAAACATGGTTGGCATCGAGCTCAAGGATCCTGACGTCCTGCTTTCCCAGACCCTGCGCAGCACAGCCCAGGCCATGGGTGAGGGTCAGATCAGCCTGCGGGAGCTGCTCGGTCTGGTGGGGGAACAGGGCATGCTGCTGTTCTGCCTGCTGCTGACGGTGCCCTTCCTGCTGCCAGTCAGCATTCCCGGTATCAGCAGCGTGTTCGGCCTGCTGATCCTCTTTATCGGTATCGGCATCACCCTCAACCGGGTGCCCTGGCTACCCGCCAGACTGATGGCACGCAGCTTTGCCACCCAGCAGCTCAAAACAACCCTGCACAAGGGCGCCGATCTGCTGGCCCGGCTCGACAAGTTCGTGCGCCCCCGCCTGCTGGTGCTGACCGCCAGCAGCAGTATCAACAGGGGCAACGGCCTGATGATCATGCTGGCCGCCGTCTTGCTGATGATGCCCTTTGGCGCCATCCCCCTCACCAATACCCTGCCTGCCTGGGCCATCTTGCTGCTCTGTACCGGCATGTTGCAGCGTGACGGTCTGTTCGTCGCCCTTGGCTACACCCTGGTCGCGGCCACCCTGATCTGGTTTGCCGTACTGGCCACCGGCGTCTTGATGGCAGGACAAGGGATCTCCGGCTTGCTCGGCTAGGCACAGCCGCCCCGGCGGCGTCATGAAACCACCCTTCGCGGCCCTGCCCCTGGCACTCTGGCCGCGTTTTTATGGTCTGCGATCAGTAGGCATGGGAGAGGCAATACCCGCCGCGACTGCCCCCAGGAGGAAGTCATTGGGTCATGAGTGGAAAGGCAATATGGAGAGGGGGAGTAGCGGCAAGGCCCGATGAGGTCGTCAGCATATGGCGGGCGGCAGGCACTGCCCCCAGGAGGAAGTCATTGGGTCATGAGTGGAAAGGCAATATGGAGAGGGGGAGTAGCGGCAAGGCCCGATGAGGTCGTCAGAATATGGTGGGCAGCAGGTGCCCCCAGGAGGAAGTCATTGGATCATGGGAAGAGCGGCAACATAGAGAGGAGGGCTAGCGGCGGGGCCCGATGAGGTCATCAGAATATGGCGGGCAGCAGACACTGCCCCGTCGATGACCACATAGGGCCAGATAACTCATGGTTCAGCGGTTGGCGGCGCGGCTCTCGTTCCAGAGCAGCTCGCCGCTGTGCAAGTCCATCAGGCTCATGGTGAGTCGATAGCGACTCCCCTCGGAGACCAGATCCCCGTACAGCATGTAACCGGCCCCGGTCTGACGGCCCAGCCGCACCAGGGAGGCTGGATTCATCCCCCCCTGCTGATACTCGAGCTGGCTGGTGATGGCGGAAACCTGACCGGGGTCGGCGAAGCTGAAACCGCCGTGGGACTGGATCCGCTGGATCATGGCCACCGCCATGGACTGGGTGTTGAACGGCTCGCCCGTGCCGTTCTGGGGCGCCATCAGCAGCAACACAGGGCTGCCACCCTGGCTCAGCCCCTGCACCTCGGGGGCTTTCAAGAAGGCATCCGCCATGGCCAGCGCCAGACCGGTCGGCGCCACGGGTTTGGGGGCAGGCTTGACCGCTTCGGGTTCGGGCACCGGCTTGTCCGGCTGACTCACCGGCTGGCTCGGCTCAGTGACCGGCGCCGGAGTGCCGCCATAGGGATTGACCGCACAACCGCCCAACAGCACAGCACTCAGCAGCAACAGGGGACGCATCTTCATCATCTCTTCTCCGTCAAAAATCCGTGTGACGGAGCCCGCGCCCCGCATCAGCTCATGCTAGAGAAAAAGTGGCTTCGGGTCGATGGGCACATGGGCCGGGGGCGACAAAGGCTGGCGAACCGGGGCGAACAAAAAGGTGGCACAGGGCCACAAGGTTCCGTTAGGGTGTTCAAAATCCACAGCCCAGAGGAGCGCCCCATGCACGGCCCCGATCCCGCCAATCCCCACCCCATGACCGGCTTCCCCCAGGTGTGCTTTATCAAGAACACCATCAAGGGGCCCAATATCGAGGTGGGTGACTACAGCTACTACGACGACCCGGAAGACTCCGCAGGCTTTGAGCGCAACGTCCTCTACCACTTCCCCTTCATCGGCGACAAGCTCATCATCGGCAAGTTCTGCGCCATCGCCCGCGGGGTCAAGTTCATCATGAACGGCGCCAACCACCAGAGCTCCGGCTTCTCCACCTACCCCTTCTTTATCTTCGGCAACGGCTGGGAGAGCGCCGCCCCCGCGCCGGGCACGCTTCCTTACAAGGGAGATACCGTCATCGGCAACGACGTCTGGATAGGCTATGAGGCGCTGATCATGCCGGGGGTCAAGGTCGGCAACGGCGCCATCATCGCCGCCCGCTCCGTGGTCACCACTGACGTTCCCGACTACGCCGTGGTCGGCGGCAACCCCGCCAAGCTGATCCGCCACCGCTTCGACGACGACACCATAGCCCGCCTGGGCGCCCTCGCCTGGTGGGACTGGCCGGTGGAGCAGATCAGCCAGAATTTGAAATTGATCAGCGGCGGGGAGATAGCCGCGCTGGAAGCTGCGGCCCAATAAACACCATCAAGTGCCGTAGGGTGCAATGAACGAAGTGAATTGCACCTCAATACACCCAACCACAGGTACCGAAAATGGTGCAATGCGCTCCGCTTATTGCACCCTACGTTGATACCGCTTATGTATTGTCGCGTGGTATTTCATATTCTGGCGTGGCGGTATCTCCCCATGATAAGGGATACCTGCCCTGCTGAACCCAGCGATGGAAGGTGGAATAGGGCCAATCTTTCGGGGCTGTTACCAATCCATGTTTGACGGGATTGATATGTATGTAATCGAGGTGATGATTGAAATCTTCCTGATCGCGGATCAAATGCTCCCAATAACGCCGCTGCCAAATACCCCGCTCACCACGATTCCAGCGTGATTCAGAACGCCCCTCTGTGTTGGGGATGGTTCTTGAAAACTTGCCCTTTATTTGGCGCCAGCGCAGGGGAAAATTTGTATCCCCTTGCGGCAATTCCAACAAGGCGTGTAAATGCTCGGGCAAGACCACCCAGCCGTGGATCCGGAATGGATGGCTCTCTTGCACCTCCCTGACAACCTTCCTCAACAGATCAATCCGTTCGACCAGTAGATGGTTGTTCTGACGTTCAGCCAGCACGACCGTAAAAAACCAGGTTCCCCCCGGTTGCCATGCCCGTTTGTAATTCGCCATGCCTTGCCCAATCCACAATCAACCATGTTGTTAAATGTGGTTCAAACGAAGCAAAACATGGGGTGCAATGAACAACGTGAATTGCACCGTTAGCCGTAGCAAGGCCCTTCATTAGCGGTGCAATGCGCTCCGCTTATTGCACCCTACGATTCTCCATACATCCCGAGGTTATGGCGGGCACGGTATTGGTCCCCCCTCCAATCCGCCGAGGGGAAGGGGCAAGGTCAGGAGCGCCATCAGGGATGATGGCGCAGACGCAGTCGGCACAGGGGCCAGATCGGGAAAGGGCGAGCGCAGCTCGACCCGATTTGGCGCGAGAACAGGATGTTCGAAGCGGGCTTTGGCCGAAGCCATGGATGGCGAAGGCCAAAGGCCCGTCGGCGCATGCCGTCGGACAAGCGGGTGAGCCGAAGGCACCCGACGTAAGTCGGGCGAATAAGCGGGGGAGAAGACCTTTGGTGCATTTTTTGAAGAGAGCGGGTCTTTCCAAAGTCACTCGCCCCGGCCCGAAGGGCGGGCGAAACCCCTTCGAGGCCAGCGGCCTCGCGTCCTGCACGGCAAAGCCGTGCCATCAGGCTAACCGCAGCAGCGGAGTTCGGCCCAACTCCCCAAACATCACGGAACGGACGATTACGCCTACCGGCTAATCGACCCTACATCAGACTTGCCACAGGCACGAAGTCTGGCCGAACTCACCGGGGGCCACCGGTAAAGGGGGGCCTGGCCGCCCCTATCGGCCCAGGAAGGGTTCCCAGTCCTTAAACACCGGCTGCAACCCTGCCTGGCGCACGGCGGCGGCCACCTCCCCTAAGGATCTGTCGTCGTGGATGGCGAACTGCTCCAGCTCTTCTTTATCCCCTTCTGCATAACCCCCCGGCTGGGTGCGGGATTCCGCCGACATCTGGGTGATGCCAAGGCGCAGGGCGCCGTTGCGAAACGCAGGCGACTCCCGGGTGGAGAGGGACAGATCCAGGGTCGGCGAAAGCAGCCGCCAGGCGCAGATCAGCTGCACCAGCTGGCGATCCGTCATGGTCACCTCGGGCTGCAAACCGCCGGTGCAGGGCCGCAGCCGCGGGAACGACAAGGAATAGCGGCTCTGCCAGTGGTGGCGCTCCAGCCAGCTCAGGTGCTCGGCCACGAAATAGCTGTCGGCGCGCCAGTCCGGCGAGAGGCCGATCAGCGCGCCCAGGCCAATCTTGTCGATGCCAGCGCGCCCCAGCCGGTCAGGGGTGGCGAGACGCCACTCGATGTCCTGCTTGTTGCCGCGCAGGTGGTGGCGGGCGTAGGCCGGGGCGTGATAGGTCTCCTGATAGACCATGACGGCATCCAGCCCTAAGGTTTTCAGTTCGGCGTACTCGGCCTGCGACAGGGGCTGCACCTCCATCGCCAGGGTGCTGAAGTGGCGGCGGATCCGCGGCAGGTGCTCACGAAAGTAGTCCATGCCCACCTTGCTCTCGTGCTCGCCGGTCACCAGCAGCACGCTGTCGAAGCCGCGCGCCTTGAGGGCCAGGCACTCGCGCTCAATTTCCTCTGCATTCAACGTCTTGCGCTTCAAGCGGTTGCTCATGGAGAAGCCACAGTAGGAGCAGTCGTTGGCGCAGAGGTTCGACAGATAGAGTGGCACGTAGAAGCCGACTGTGTTGCCGAAACGCTGGCGGGTGAGCCGCTCGGCCAGCTCCGCCATCCGGGGCAGGAAGGGCTCGGCGGCCGGGGAGATCAGCGCCATAAAGTCATCCAGGCCGCGCCGTGGGTTGGCCAGCGCCCGCTCCACGTCCCGCGCCGTCTTGGCGCGGATACTCATGCCCACATGGTCCCAGTCCAGCTCGCGCCAGCGGTCGAGAAAGGAGGGTTCTGCTTCATGCGCCCTCACCCCCGACGCCCTCACCCCCAGCCCCTCTCCCAGAGGGAGAGGGGGGCACAGTGCGGCAGAATCGGGGGACGCGTCGAAAGAGGGCATTGCCATTGGCTCTCGCCCTAAGCCAGCATCATGATTCATAACGCCCCCAGGAAATCAGTCAGGGGGCTGGAGGCCTGGGCCTGGCTGCCGCGCGACCCGAGGCCCGCCTCATAGGCACAGCGACCGGCCTCGCAGGCCAGCGCGAAGGCGCGGCCCATGGCGACCGGATCCCGGCTCACCGCGATGGCCGTGTTGACTAGCACGGCATCGGCGCCCAGCTCGAAGGCCGCTGCCGCGTGGCTCGGCGCCCCGATCCCCGCATCCACCACCACGGGCACCCGGGCCTGCTCGACGATGATGGAGAGGAATTCCCGGGTCACCAGCCCCTGATTGGAGCCGATGGGGGCGCCGAGTGGCATGACGGCGGCGCAGCCCACCTCTTCGAGCCGCTTGCAGAGCACGGGATCGGCGCCGCAATAGGGCAGCACCACGAAGCCCTCTTTCACCAGCTGCTCCGCAGCCTTGAGGGTCTCTATGGGGTCGGGCAGCAGGTATTTGGGGTCTGGGTGGATCTCCAGCTTGAGCCAGTTCGTCCCCAGCGCCTCCCGGGCCAGGTGGGCGGCAAACACAGCTTCGGCGGCTGTCTTGGCACCGGAGGTGTTGGGCAGCAGCTTGACCCCGAGGGCCAGCAGCGGAGTGAGGATGTCGTCATGGCGCTTGCCGGGCTCGAGGCGCTTGATGGCCATGGTCACCAGCTGGGAGCCGCTCGCCGCGATGGCTGCGACCATCAAATCCGGGTGGGCAAACTTGCCGGTGCCGGTAAAGAGGCGCGATGAGAAGGTGTGATTGGCAATGGTCAGCATCTCAGCCTCCGGCGATGGCAGTGAAAAGGTGGATCTCGTCCCCGTCCTTGAGGCGGGTCTCTGGCCAGCGGCTGCGGGGCAGCACGGCGCCGTTGAGGGCCACCGCCACCCCCTGGGGGGCAATCTCCTGCACCGCCAGCAGCTCGGTCAGGCGCTGGCCGGTGGGCAGCGTCAGCTCGATATCGTTCAATCGAATATTCATTGGTCATCCTTATGGCTGCCACACACCGGGCAGGCTGGATCGGCGGGCAGGCGCAGGGTCTGCCACTCATGGGCCAGGGCATCGAAGCGGCGCAGGGTGCCCGCCACCGGGCTGGGGCGCCCGAGCAGCAGTTTGAGCGCCTCCAGGGCCTGCAGGGAACCCATCACTCCCACTAGCGGGCCGGTGACGCCGCTGCTCTGGCAGCTCTCCCTGATTTCGGTGTCCGCCGGGTAGAGACAGGCGTAGCAGGCATGTTCGGGGGCGCTGCGCACCATCAGTTGCCCTTGCCAGCCGACGGCGGCGGCGGAGATCCAGGGTTTCCCCTGGGCCACGCAGGCGGCGTTGATGGCATGGCGGCTGGCCAGGTTGTCGCAGCAGTCGATCACCAGATCCACCTCGGCCACGAAGGCTGGCAGGCTATGGGCGTCGAGACGCTGGTTGATGGCAATCAGTTCCACATGGGGGTTGTGAGCCGCCAACCGCTCCCGGGCCAGCTCCGCCTTGGAGCGGCGCAGCCCCTCCCCGTCGAACAGGATCTGGCGCGGCAGGTTGCTGGAATCCACCACGTCGCCGTCGGCCAGCCACAGGGTGCCGACCCCGGCCCCGGCGAGATAGAGGGCGAGCGGCGAGCCGAGGCCACCCAGACCGACGATCAGCACCGACTTGGCTTTCAGCCTCACCTGCCCGGCTTCCCCTATCTCGGCCAGCATCAGCTGGCGGCCATAGCGCAGATACTCTTCGTCACGAAGAGACGCCTCGTCAGAGCGCATGTGCCACCTCCTGCACCGCTATGGCGGAGCGCGCCGGATCCCCGGCCCCCACGGCGGCCAGCAATCGGGCCGTGGCCCCCTGCCAGTCGTCGCTCCCTGTGATGGCGGAGACCAGGGCGATGCTGCCCACCCCGCTCTCCTTGACCGCCGCTATGCGCTCCTCGCTAATGCCGCCGATGGCGACCGTGGGCCAGTCCTGCATCAGGGCGCGGTAGTGGTGCAGCCGCACCAGCCCCTGGGGGCGGGAGGGCATCTGCTTGGTGTTGGTGGGGAAGATATGACCCAGGGCTATGTAGGAGGGCGCCAGCTCCCGGGCTCGCATCAGCTCGAAGTAGCCGTGGGTGGAGATGCCGAGGCGCAGGCCGGCGGCCTGGATGGCGGCGAGATCCGCGGATCCCATGTCCTCCTGCCCCAGATGCACCCCATAGGCACCGGTGGCGATGGCCTGCTGCCAGTAATCGTTGATAAAGAGCCGCGCACCGAAGCGGCGACCCAGGGCCACCGCCTCGGCGATGGCTGGTGCTACCTCATCGGCGGACAGATCCTTGATGCGCAGTTGCAGTGTCTTGACACCGGCTTCCAGCAACCGCGCCAGCCACGGCACCGAATCCACCACGGGGTAGAGGCCGAGGCTATGTTCGGTCTCGGCGAAGGGGCCCTGGGGCAGACGGGCCGCGCAGTCAGGACAGAGACCGAAACGACGGTCGAGGCTTGATCCCGCCAGCACGGCCCGGGGGAAGTGGGCGAGACTGACCGGCCAGCCGAGGTGGGCGATGGGGCCGGGGCCGACCCCCACCCCCTGCGCCCCTGCCAGCCCCTGCTGCAGATAAGCGCGGGCCAGGGTGATGGCGTCTTCCACCGGGTAATCCAGTGCCACCACGGCGGCGATAGCGCTGGCGTAAGCGCAGCCGGTGCCATGGCCGTGGCGGGTGGCAAGACGAGGAGCCGCGAGCCAGAACTCCCGCTCTGCATCCTGGTAGTAATCGAGGCAGTGATCCCCGCTCCACTCAAGGTGCCCCCCCTTGACCAGCACCGCCTTGGCGCCGAGTTCCCGCAGCCGCGCAGCCCCCGCCCGCACCAGGGCGGGGCTGGTCGCCGGAATGCCGGTCAATGCTTCCAGCTCGGGGCCGTTGGGGGTGATGAGCGACAGACGGGGCAGCAGCTGTTCGCGCACCGCCACCAGCATGTTGGGCTCCGCCATGGGGGTGCCTGTGCTGGCGATGGCGACCGGGTCATAGATCACGAAGGGGGCGTTTATCGTATCGAGCCGCCGGGCCAGCACCTCCACATGGAGCCGGGTCGGCAGCAGGCCTATCTTGATGGCGGCCGGGGGCAAGTCGACGCCGAGGGCGTCGATCTGGGCGGTGAAGCTCTGCATCAGCACCGGATCCACCATCTTCACCGCCACCGAGTTCTGGGCGGTGATGGCGGAGATGACGGTGCAGCCGTGCACCCCGAGCGACTGCATAGTGTGCAGATCGGCCTGGATGCCGGCGCCGCCCCCGGAATCCGAACCGGCTATGGTCCAGACGATGGGTTTGGCTGCCGGTTGTGGCGCCATTGGCTTCATGCCTCTTCCTTGAGGTTGGCGGCTTGATGGTAAATTTCGCCCCCCTTCTCCTTGAACGTTTCCGCCATCTTGGCCATGCCGCTCTCCACCTCGGCCTGCACCCGCTGCTGCTGGCCATCCATGCCCACCAGCTTCACCTCTATGGTCTCCAGCTTGGCGGCATCGAGCTTGGCGGCGTAGTCACGTACGTCCTGGGTGATCTTCATGGAGCAGAACTTGGGGCCGCACATGGAGCAGAAGTGCGCCACCTTGCCGGACTCCTGGGGCAGGGTCTCGTCGTGGTAGGCACGGGCTGTCTCGGGATCCAGCGCCAGGTTGAACTGATCCTCCCAGCGGAACTCGAAGCGCGCCTTGGACATGGCGTTGTCGCGGATCTGGGCGCCGGGGTGACCCTTGGCGAGATCGGCGGCGTGGGCGGCGATCTTGTAGGTGATGAGGCCCTGTTTGACGTCCTCCTTGTTTGGCAGCCCCAGATGCTCCTTGGGGGTGACGTAGCAGAGCATGGCGCAGCCGTACCAGCCGATCATGGCGGCACCTATGCCGGAGGTGAAGTGATCGTAGCCGGGGGCGATGTCGGTGGTGAGCGGGCCCAGGGTATAGAAGGGCGCCTCGTGGCAGTGCTCCAGCTGCTCGGTCATGTTGCGCTCGATCATGTGCATGGGCACGTGACCCGGCCCCTCGATCATCACCTGAACATCGTACTCCCAGGCAATTTTGGTCAGCTCCCCCAGGGTGCGCAGCTCGGCGAACTGGGCCTCGTCGTTGGCATCATAGATGGATCCCGGACGCAGGCCGTCGCCTAAGGAGAGCGCCACGTCATAGGCGGCGCAGATCTCGCAGATCTCGCGGAAATGCTCATAGAGGAAGCTCTCCTTGTGGTGGGAGAGGCACCATTTGGCCATGATGCTGCCGCCACGGGAGACGATGCCGGTGAGGCGCTTGGCGGTCATGGGCACGTAGCGCAGCAGGACACCGGCGTGGATGGTGAAGTAGTCCACCCCCTGCTCGGCTTGTTCGAGCAGGGTATCGCGGAACAGCTCCCAGGTCAGATCCTCGGCGATGCCGTTGGTCTTCTCCAGGGCCTGATAGATGGGCACAGTGCCGATGGGGACTGGGCTGTTGCGCAGTATCCACTCGCGGGTCTCGTGGATGTAGCGGCCGGTGGAGAGATCCATGACGGTGTCGGCGCCCCAGCGGGTGGACCAGACCAGCTTCTCCACCTCCTCCTCGATGCTGGAGGTGACCGCCGAGTTGCCGATGTTGGCGTTGATCTTCACCAGGAAGTTGCGGCCGATGATCATCGGCTCGGCCTCCGGGTGATTGATGTTGCTTGGGATAATGGCGCGGCCGGCGGCCACCTCGGCGCGCACGAATTCCGGGGTGATGTTTTCCGGCAGGCGGGCGCCGAAGCCCTGGCCGGGATGCTGGGTCAGCAGCAGCTCGGAGCGCACCCGCTCACGGCCCATGTTCTCGCGAATGGCGATGAACTCCATCTCCGGGGTGATCATGCCCTGACGGGCATAGTGCAGCTGGCTGACCCACTTGCCAGCCTTGGCGCGGCGCGCCTTGGGCAAGTTATCGAAGCGCAGGTGATCCAGTCCCTCGTCGGCGAGGCGCTCCTGGGTGAAGTGGGAGCTCAGCCCCTCCAGGGATTCGGTGTCGCCCCGCTCCAGGATCCACTGTTCACGCAGACGCGGCAGGCCGCGGCGCACGTCGATCTCGGCCAGCTCGTCACCATAGGCACCCGAGGTGTCATAGACCGGCACGGATTCATTGGCTTCGAACTTGGGGTGCTCCTCGCTGCCACCGATGAAGGTATCGGCCAGGGCGATCTCCCGCAGCCCCACCCGGATGTCTGGGCGCGAGCCCTGGATGAAGATGCGTCTGGAGTTGGGGTGGGCCATGCCCTTCAAGTTATCGATAAAGCGCTGGGCGCTGGCGCGTTGCTGACGACGGCTGGCGACGGCTGGCTTGATCTGTTCAGATACGGCGTTTTCTGAAACGGACTCTGCTTCTGGTGCGGACTGGATGGGGGTAGACATAGCAAAACTCACATTAACTGGTTGAAGTTATGGGTGTTTGCTTGTCTGGAGTTCGAGGAGAAGTGATGAACCAGCGGATAAAGTTTGCTCTCAAGAGGGAGCGAGCCCGGGAGCTGTGCCTCCCGGCTCTGCTGTCTGGATCCCCCCTGTTCGGGCGGGCCGTGCGGCGCCGCGATGGACAGGCTGGACGGGACAGACTCCCTCTCGTGCGCCCTGACTCATCGCGGATTGACCCTTCGATGAGCGGGAGAGGCTTGTCCCTCTCCCCGCGCGGCAACCCACTGGTTACCCTTGTTTCCCTTCGCAGGTTCTAGCCTGATCAGGTTCCACGGATCCCGAATTAACGGTCTCAGCTTCGCGTCGTTCGACGGTCGGCACTCCGACAAGATGGCGCCAGTATAGGTGGGGAAATGGAAAGCACAAGCCTTTAACAACTCCGATCTCTGGCGAGCGGGGTCTACTCCTCCGGATTGGGGATCAATATCTCGAGCAGCCGCCCGTCGGCATCCCGACTCAACACCAGACGGCGACCCTGTTGCAGATCCCCGGGCCCGCCGTTGCGCCAACGGGTCTGAGGCAATATCTCGACAGTACCCAACGCCTGCAGGGTCAGGCGATGACCGGCCACGGCCAGCAGGTTGGCCTCTGCCCGCTGCCAATGACCCTGCTCGTTGGCGTGCCATGAGGATCTGGGGCGGATCTGCAAGGCGATGCCATCCCGGCTCAGGATAGCCAGACGAGCACCTGGTCTAAGCCGTTCCAAAGCCATCTCTCCCATATCCGCACTGCCCAGTTCCAGCTCGGCCCCTTGAAACTGCAGAGTGATCCCATCTTGTCGTTCCAGCTCGACCAGCCAGAGTTCATCGGCGCAGGCGGTCTGATACACGAGAGGGAGTGATAGCAGCAAGCCCATGACTGGGCGGATGATGGGCAGGAGCGTGGAAAAAAGAGAGGGCATGGCCACCTCGATGACGGAGCAGGGTCTGCTAACTATGGTTCCTGGCGCCGGATCCTGCCGTTGAGGATGGATGACTTGGCACGGCCACCCCTCTGGCCTCAGTCATCTTCGCGACACTGGCTCAGACGCTGGCCATCGAAGCGACACTCCAGCTCCAGCCAACGCCCTTCAAACGGAGTCAGACTGCCATCCGAGGTGATGTAGCCCCAGATCCGCCCTTGTGCGACCGGCCCTTCCAGCTCCATCTCGTCGGTCTCCTCCAGGGCTTCCACCTCGCGGATCAACCTCTGCTCCCCCTGTACCACCCCCTCCAAGTCAACCCAGGTCCCCCCCAGATCATCCTCGCTCAGCCCATCCTTGAAACGGGCCTGCCCATCGAGCACGAAGGGGATGCCATTGACCATCAACTGGCCCAGTTGCCAGGTGGTACGACCGGTCAGCTTGAACTCGGCCGACTGTGCAGTGCCAAGTGGCAACAAGATCAGCAGCAGGAGAGCGCAGAGAGACTTCTTCATCGGGGATCCTCGGGGTTACACTGCCATACAGGATGTCTTATCCGGTGTGAAATGGCCGTGAAATATCGGTCAAGATCAGGAGATCAACCCATGAAAATATTGGTGGTGGAAGACAATCCCCAGGTGGCAGAAACCATCATGGATTATCTGGCGCTGGCGGGGCACAGCATGGACTGTGTCTATCACGGCCAGGCCGCCCTGCAACTGCTGGCCGAGCAACGCTTCGACGTCATCATCATGGATGTGATGATGCCGCGCCTCGATGGGCTGAGCACGGTCGAGCGGCTGCGGGCCGATGGCAACGCCACCCCGGTATTGTTCCTCACCGCCCGTGACAGCCTGGATGACAAGCTGGCCGGCTTTCGAGCGGGCGGCGATGACTATCTGGTCAAGCCGTTTGCCATGGAGGAGCTGGAAGTTCGGCTTCAGGCGCTGGCGCTGCGGGGTGCCCGAGTCGATGTGGGACAGCTCAGCTTCGGCGACCTCAAGGTGGATCCCGCCAACGGCCTCGCCACCCGGGCCGGCGTGACGCTGAGACTCGGCAAGATCCCGTTCCAGATCCTCACCCACCTGGTGCGTCGCGCGCCTGCGCTGGTGAGCCGCCAGGAGCTGATCGACAACGTCTGGGGGGATGAGGAGCCCGATTCCGATGCCCTGCGCAGCCACATCTACGCCCTGCGCAACGCCCTCGACAAGCCCTTCCCCAGCCCCATGCTGGAAACCCTGCACGGTCAGGGTTACCGCTTGGTCACCCCATGAATCACGCAGACCCGCGCCCTGTCAGCCCGTGGCCAGGGGTCATGACCCCATTCAGCAAGGTGACAAGATGAGCCTGCCCAGTTTACGCCGCCGCCTGATCCTGAGCCTGAGCGCGGCGGGTCTGTTGCTGCTGACCCTCATCAGCCTGCTGATGGTGGTGGCCGAAGACAAGATGGAAGAGCTGAGCCTGCAGCACTGGCTGGAAGCCGAAGTCACCCGCTACAACGATGACTGGTTGCGACTCGGGCTGGCGGCCCCGGCCCCCAGCCCGCGCCAATTCTCCAGCTACTGGACCGAGCGGGGTCGCCTGCCAGCCTGGCTCAAACCCTATCAGAGCCCGGGCTTCTTCGAACACCAGCTCGGCAAGGAGGACAAACACTTCCTGGTGCGGCCCCACCCATCCGGCCAGGGCTTGCTCTATCTGGTGTTCAATGACGATGCCGATGACTATCTGGATCCTTATGAAGACAAGTTGCATCTGACCACCCGCCTGATCGGGCTGGCCCTGCTGCTGGGTTGTATCGGCTTTGGCATCTGGCTGGTGCGCCTGATCTCCGGGCCCCTTGAGCGATTGCAGCAGAGGGTCGCCCACCTTACCCCGGGCAGCGAGGATTTCATCCCCGACGCCCCCTGGCAGGAGCTGCGGGACATAGAGCAGGCACTGCTGGCTGGCAAGCAGGAGGTGGCCGCCGTGTTCGCCCGGGAGCAGGAGTTCAGCCGCTTCGCCAGCCACGAGCTGCGTACCCCCAACATGGTGATCCAGGGCTCGGCCGCCCTGCTCGGCAAGGTAACAGACTTGCCCGCCCCCGCCGCCCGGGCCACCAGCCGCATTCGCGCCGCCAGCGAGGAGATGGCGCTACTGACCGACACTTTCCTGCTGCTGGGTCGCAAGGAGACGGTGGAGCGCTCAGCTCAGCGCGTCGCGCCGCTGATCCAGCGGGAGCTGGCCCGCCTCGCCCCCCTGCTGCAACGCGAGCCCCTGGATATCCGCCTCGACCTCGATGCCCAAAGCGAAGTGCAGGCCCCCCTCTCCCTGCTCGCCATTGCCCTTGGCAACCTGCTCAAGAATGCCCTGAGCTATGCCGAGGGCCACATCGAGATAGTGCTCAAGGGGGATCATCTCACCATCAGCAACCCCACGGCAGCGGCGCCGGATCAGATCCTCGGCTACGGCTGCGGCCTCACCATCATAACGCGCATCTGCGATAAGCTCGGCTGGCAGATAACAACCCGCCTGGAACAGGGGCTGTTTTGCGCCAGCCTGCGGATGAGCGACACCCGGCCGGTTAGCCCGCGCGAGATGCCACCGCCTTCACCATGAGAAGAGGCGCCCCAGGGCGCCTCTTCTGCACATGACGTCAAGGGCAGGTACTCAGGAGAGCGCCAGGCCGACGGAGAGCAACAGACTGTAGAGAAACGCGCTGATGGCGGTCTTCTTGAGGGCGCCGGTCAACACCTCACCGTCATAGCTCTGGCGCAGGGTGCGCGCGGCATCGGTGAGCGGCTTGAGGGCGGGCAGGAAGATCCAGGGCCAGGGGCTGGCAGGCTGAATCAGCAGAAAAGCCATGGTGGCGAGCAATGCCGCCCCCAGCAGGCTCCAGTGGTAGGCGATGGCACGGTTGCGACCGAGCCGCACCGCCAGGGTGATCTTGCCGCTGGCGGCGTCCGTCTCGATGTCGCGCACGTTGTTGATGTTGAGCACGGCGGTGGCCAGCAGGCCGCAGGCGGTGGCGGGCAGCAGCAGATCCCACTGCAGGCTCTGGGTGAACAGATAGTAGGAGCCGAGCACACCGAGCAGGCCGAAGAAGAGGAACACCGAAATATCGCCGAAGCCGCGATAGCCATAAGGGGTCTTGCCGACCGTGTAGGTGATGGCCGCGATGATGGCGGCCCCCCCCAGACCGACGAAAGCGAGGATCTGCAGCCACTGCTCACCGAAGACAGTGATCAACAGGGCGAGGCCGCTCACCACGGCGGCCAAAGCGGTCAGCCCCATGGCCAGACACATCTGCTGCCTGGTGATAAGTCCGGAGACCACGGCGCGCTGGGGGCCGATCCGCTCGCCATTGTCCGCCCCTGAGACAGCATCGCCATAGTCATTGGCCAGATTGGAGAGGATCTGCAGCAAAATGGCGGTCAGCAGGGAGAGCACCATGATGCCAAGATCGAAGGCGCCACGACTGGCGGCCAGGCCCGACCCCAGCAAGATGGAAGAGCAGGCCAGGGGCAGGGTTCGCAAACGCGCCGCCAACAACCACACAGAGAAGGTATTTGTCATATTTTGATGGCCAAACAATCAGATATTGATCGTGTTAAGGGTTATCGAAACGGATTTGGGTATACTTGCCAGCCTGGGAGCCGGGCTCCCTCGGGCAATGTACATGGATGAATGGGCAGATAATATATAGGAATAATCGCCCTTTTGGCATCAACCAGCGGCCGACACCCGCCCATTAGACCGCTACCCCAAGGCTCGGATACGAAATCCATGTTGGCTCAGACCCATATCAAGGAACAACTGGACGCCCTGCGTCACGACAAGGCCTGCGGCCTGGCAAGAGTGCGCGTGGCTATTGAGGTGGACTCTTTCCTCGGCTGGCTCAACGCCCAGACCCTGTACCCACGCATCTACTGGCATGCCAGGGGGAGTGATAAACCCCACTATGTGGCCCTGGGTTGCATCCACGAACTGACCGGGCCCGAGCAGATCCAGCAGACCTTTGCCCATGACAATCAGGATGAGAGCCCGCGCTATTACGGCGGCCTCGCCTTCGATCCCAGGCAGCATGACTGGCAGGGCTTTGGCTCCTGTCGCTTCGTGCTGCCACGCATCGAGCTGATACGCCGGGGCGAATGCACCCACCTCTGCCTCAATCTCTGGTTCGATGAACACAACCGGGAAGCCGAGCTGGACAGCGCCATCGCAGCCCTCGCCAGCCTGCAACCCGAAGCGCCTCTGCCGCCCCTGCTGCCCCAGCAGTGGCAACGCCACGACAGCCCGGATTTCCCCCAGTGGCAAACGCTGGTGGCGGCGGTCACCGCCCCCGACTTCCAGGCGCAAACCCCGAAGGTGGTGCTCTCCCGGGAGAGCCGGCTCGAGGGGGCCAGGGTCAATCCCTGGAGCCTGCTGGCAAGCTGGACGCTGCAGGCCGAGGAGTGCTTCCAGTTCGGTTTCCAGTTCGAGCCAGAGCAGGCCTTTATCGCCTGCTCCCCCGAGCGTCTCTATCGCCGGGAGCAGCGCCACCTCTATACCGAAGCGCTGGCGGGCACCATACGCCGCTGCGGTGACGAGGCGGCGGATGCCCTGCTCGCCGCCGAGCTGATGGGCGATGGCAAGAACCGGCTCGAGAATCGGCTGGTGCAGGCCGACATACTGCAACGCCTCGCGCCCCTGACCCATGACGCCACCCTGACCGAGCCTCGCGTACTGAAGTTGCGGCTGCTGCAACACCTCAAGTGCGACATCGAGGCCGAATTGCATCCCACCGTGAGCGACGGGCAACTGCTGGCGGCCCTGCACCCGACCCCGGCGGTAGGCGGTGCCCCCCGGGAAGCGGCCCTGCGCTTTATCCGCGACCATGAACCCCATGCTCGCGGCTGGTATGCGGGCGCCTGTGGCATGCTGAGCCGGGAAACCTCGGAATTCAGCGTCGCCATTCGCAGCGCCCTGATCAGGCCCCAAACGGTCACCTTGTTCGCCGGGGCAGGCATAGTCGCAGGGTCAGAGCCTGCCGCCGAGTGGGCCGAACTCGACAACAAGATAGCCAACGTCCTGTCCCTGCTGGGATAGCACCAACCCCCATAGCGAGAGCCTCATGTTCGCGAGCCGTCATGCCACCTTCAATCACGTCTGGTCCTCCCTCCTGCTGGAGGAGCTCCATCGCCTCGGGGTACGCGACCTGGCGCTGGCCGCCGGATCACGCTCGGCACCGCTGACCATGGCGGCGGCGGCCCACCCCGGTTTTCGCCGTCACCTGCACTTCGACGAGCGGGGACTGGGCTTCATGGCCCTGGGGCTGGCCAAGGGCAGTGGCCGCCCGGTTGCCATCATCACCACCTCGGGCACGGCGGTGGCCAACCTCTGGCCCGCGGTGGCGGAAGCCCAGCTGACCGGGGTGCCCCTGATCCTGCTGACCGCGGATCGCCCCCCGGAGCTCATCGACAACGGCGCCAATCAGGCCATAGATCAGCAGGGCATCTTCGCTCGCTACCCCGTCTATCAACAGAACCTGCCGAGCCCAAGCCCAACCATCCCCGCCGCCTTCGTGCTGAGCTCGGTGGATCAGGCCCTGGCCAGGCAGGCGCTGACCCCGGGGCCGGTGCACTTCAATTGCATGTACCCAGAGCCCCTCTACCCGGGGGATGAGTATCTCGATGTCAGCGAGTATCTGGCTCCGCTCGGCGACTGGCTGCAGTCGGATCGGCCCTGGAGCCCCTGGCAGACGAGTGACACCCCCTGCCCGGCCCAGCCGGATTGGTCTGAATGGAGTACCAAGCGAGGCATCATCGTCGCCGGTCGCATCGAGGATCCCGCGCAGGCCAGCGCCATCGCCGCCCTGAGCGAGCGGCTCGGCTGGCCGCTATTGGCGGATCTGCAGAGCCAGCTCCACTTCGATGATCGCAATCTCGGTCACCATGATCTGGCCCTGCAAGATGACCACTTTCGTGCCGAGCTGGCCCGGGCCGAGGTGTTGCTGCAATTTGGCGCCCGCCTCATCTCAAAACGGCTCGGTCAGTTTATCAAGAGCCATCCCTGGCAGGATTACTGGCTCATCGACCCCCAACCGGCCAGGCTCGACCCCGACTATCGGCTGCGCCGCCGCCTGCTCTGCTCCCCCGCCGCCTTCATGGCCGCCCACCCCCAACCCTCGGCTCATGCCCCCTGGCACCGACTGCACGACGTGCAGCACGCCAGCAGCCAGAAGATAGCCGCCGCCTGCGATCGCTTCTCCGAACTCGGTGTGTGTCACCGCCTGGGGTCGCTCATCGAGGGGCAGCTGTTTGTCGGCAACAGCATGCCAGCCCGGCTGATGGACATGCTCGGCGAAACGGGCAAGGGCCCCTGCCGGGTGATGACCAATCGCGGCGCCTCCGGCATCGATGGCCTGATCGCCACCGCCTACGGTTTCGCCCAGACCAGCCCCGAGCCCACCACCCTGCTCATCGGCGATCTCAGCGCCCTGCACGATCTCAACAGTCTGGCCCTGCTCACCAAGGCGCAGGCCCCCCTGGTGGTCATCATTCTCAACAACGATGGCGGCAGCATATTTCGCATGCTGCCCGTGCCCAGGGGCGAGCTGCTGGAGCATTACTACTGCCTGCCCCACGGACTGGGCTTTGCCCAGGCCGCCGCCATGTTTGGCCTGGGCTATCATGCCCCGACCACATTGGCGGAATTTGAACATGCCTATGTTGCCGCCTTGGAAAACCGCCCTCGGGAAAACGGCGCAATCCTGATTGAAATCAAGGTACCGAGCCGCGAAGTGGCCGAGGATCTCCATGCTCTGGGGGTGCAGATCCGTGGCCACTGAGCCGCTGTCCGCCGACAGGGTGCCCCTGGTACTGCTCCATGGGCTGCTCGGCGATGGCCGCGACTGGCAGCCGGTGATGGATGCCCTGCCAGAATGCCCGATGATTGCGCTGGACTTGCCTGGCCATGGTGACAATCGGGGGCTCGGAGTGAATGGCTTCGAGCAGGCTGATCAATGGCTGTGCGCTGCGCTGCGGGCGAGAGGCATCTCCCGTTACCGGCTGGTGGGTTACTCCCTCGGCGGTCGGCTCGCCCTCTATCACGCCAGCCAGCAGCCTGCCGGTCTGTGCGCGCTGCTGCTGGAGAACAGCCACCCGGGCCTGCCGCAGGCAGAGCGGGCCGCCCGCATCGCCCACGACGAGGGCTGGGCCAGACGCTTCGACACTGAACCTCTGGCCCAGGTGCTGGCAGACTGGTATCGCCAGGAGGTGTTTGCGGATCTTGATGAAGGACAAAGAGAGCGGCAGCGAGCCAGACGACTCGGCAATGACGGTCGCGCCGTCGCCGCCATGCTCAGAGCCACCTCCCTCGGTCAGCAGCCAGATTTGGCACCCTGGTTGGCAGCCACCCCGTTGCCGGTCGCATATCTCTCCGGCCAACGGGATCGGAAATTTCACAATCTGGCTTGCCAGCTGGGGAGCCAGAACCCCAGAATCAGACACTTGACGCTGGATGGCGGCCATAATCTGCACGCCAGCCAACCCGCGCAATTTGCCCGGATCCTCAGGGAGTGGGCAGGACAACAACGAGAAGAGAGCACAGATGATTGAAGCAATGACGGAAGCGGAACTGTACGCCCCCATTGAGTGGCAGGATTGTTCTGCCGGTTACGAGGACATCCTCTATCACAAGTCTCAGGATGGCATCGCCAAGATCACCATCAATCGTCCCCAGGTGCGCAACGCCTTCCGCCCCCGCACCGTCAAGGAGATGCTGCAGGCCCTGGCCGATGCCCGTTACGACGATCATATCGGTACCATCATCCTGACCGGCTTCGGTGAGAAGGCATTCTGCGCCGGTGGCGACCAGAAGATCCGCGGCGACTACGGTGGCTATCAGGATGACGAGGGCACCCATCACCTCAACGTGCTCGACTTCCAGCGCGACATCCGCACCTGCCCCAAACCCGTGGTCGCCATGGTGGCCGGTTATGCGGTCGGCGGTGGCCACGTGCTGCACATGATGTGCGATTTGACCGTCGCGGCGGACAACGCCCAGTTCGGCCAGACCGGCCCCAAGGTCGGCTCCTTCGACGGCGGCTGGGGTGCCTCCTACATGGCCCGCATCGTCGGCCAGAAGAAGGCGCGCGAGATCTGGTTCCTGTGCCGCATGTACGACGCTAACCAAGCCCTCGACATGGGGCTGGTCAATACCGTGGTACCCCTGGCCGAGCTGGAGCGCGAGACGGTGCGCTGGTGCCGGGAGATGCTGCAAAACAGCCCCATGGCCCTGCGCTGCCTGAAAGCGGCCCTCAATGCCGACTGCGACGGTCAGGCCGGTCTGCAGGAGCTGGCGGGCAATGCCACCATGCTGTTCTACATGACCGAAGAGGGCCAGGAGGGTCGCAACGCCTTCAACGAGAAACGCCGCCCCGACTTCTCCAAATACAAGCGCAACCCCTGATGAAATATGCCCTGTACCGCTACCAGCTCCCCTTTACCCAGCCCCTGAGCTTCCACGGCCGGGTCGAGTCGGTGCGCCAGGGCCTGTTGCTGCGCACCCCCCTGGGTTGGGGCGAGATAGCCCCCCTGCCCGGCTTCTCCCAGGAATCCCTGGCCGAGGCCGAAACGGAGGCCAGAGCCAGCCTGGAACAGCTGGCCCGGGGGGAGACACCGGCCCCGCGCCTGCCCTCGGTGCAGTTCGGTTTTGACTGCGCGCGCCGCCACTGGCCCGCTCAGGACAAGCCGCTGCCCGAGCCTTATCCGCTGATCCAGGGCGCCCCCCAGGATCTGCTCAAGCACTGGAAGGAGTGGCTGCACCAGACGCCAGCCAAAGCCAAGCTGAAGGTGGCCCGCTATCCCATGCGCGACGAGCTGGCGCTGATCCGCCTGCTGCTCGATCGGCGCCCCACTCTCAATCTCGTGCTGGATGCCAACCAGGGTTGGACCCGAGAGGAGGCCTGGGCCTTCTGCGGCCACCTGGATCCAAACCGCATCGAATACCTGGAAGATCCCTGCGCCAGCTTCGAGGATATCGCCTTCGTCGCCAGCCGTACCGGCATGCCCGTCGCCCTCGACGAGTTGCTGGTACAGGGCAAACCCTGGCAACCCATCCCCCAACTCAAGGCGCTGGTGCTCAAGCCCATGCTGCTCGGGGCGCTGGCCAACAGCGAGGCACTGGTGGCCCGTGCCCGCGAACTGCGGCTGAAAGTGATCGTCTCATCCTGCTTCGAGTCGGGAGTGGGGCTGGGTCAACTGGCCCGCCTCGCCGCCGAGTGGGCGCCGGATCAGGCCCCGGGTCTGGACACCCGCCGCTGGCTCGCCAGCGATCTGCTGGGGGCAGATGGCGAGCCCGATCCCGCCTGCCTGGAGACCCTGTACCTGCGTGATTGAACAACCCCCCTCGACTCACTGCCCGGTACGCCACTGGGCTGGGCTAGCCCCGACCCGCATCGCCATTCATGCCGCCACCCCGCTCAGCTATCGGCAACTCGATGAGCGACTCAACAGTCTCTGCCAACAGCTGGCACAAGCGGGAATCCACAGAGGGGATCACTTGGCCGCCTTGGTGCGCGGCGCCCTGGACGATGTGCTGCTGGCATGGGCCTGTGTGCGCAGCGGCATTCTGTTTTGTCCCCTCAATCCGGCCTTTCCCCTTGCCAGACAAGGGGAGCTGGCCCATCAGCTGGCCGCGACCGCCTTCTGGTCGGCAGATGAGACACCGGCTGGCCCATGGCAATCGCTCAGGCTGGATTTCAACCATGCACTTCCCGCCACCGGCCAGACCCTCTCATGGGATCCCGATGGGCTGAACAACATGGTGCTCACCTCGGGGTCCAGCGGCACCCCCAAGGCGGTGGTGCATCGCCTCGCCAATCACCTCGCCTCGGCCCGGGGCTCGGCCAGCCTGATCCCCCTCGATGGCGACTGTGGCTGGCTGCTCTCCCTGCCGCTGTTTCACGTGGGCGGCTACGCCATCCTGTTTCGGGTCTTCCTGGCGGGGGCCAGTCTGGTGCTTGACGATCGCAGCCAGCCCCTCAAGGAGCGCCTCGAACGCCTGCCCATCACCCACCTCTCCCTGGTGCCGACCCAGCTCTGGCGCCTGCTGGCGCAAGGCTTCGACCCCGCCCGCACCCGTTTGCGCGAACTGCTGCTCGGCGGCGCCGCCATCCCGCAACCGCTGGTGAACCGCCTCACCACCATGGGCTTTACCCCCAAGTCGAGCTATGGCCTCTCCGAGATGGGCAGTCAGGTCTGCACCGGCCAGCCTGCCGCAGCGGGTGTGGTCGGCTTGCCCCTGCCGGGGCGGGAAGTCTGCATCCAGCAAGACGAGATCTGCGTGCGCGGCGACACCCTGTTTGCCGGTTATTTCAGGGAGGGGAGGCTGGAACGCCCCCTGGACGAGGAGGGCTGGTTCCACACTCGGGACAAGGGCCACTTCAACGCGGACGGGGAACTGGTGGTGGAGGGGCGGCTCGACAACCTGTTTATCTCCGGGGGCGAAAATATCCAGCCCGAGACCATAGAGCAGCGACTGGTGGATCACGGCGCCGTGGCCCAGGCGCTGGTGGTGCCCATCCCGGATGAAGAATGGGGCCAGCGCCCCGCCGCCTTCATCGACTGGCACGGCGAGCCCGTGCCCCACGCCGAACTGGCCGCCTGGATCAGGCAGGCGTTACCCGGCTTTATGGTGCCGGACCGCTGGCTGCCCTGGCCGGATCTCGGCGGCAGCCTGAAACCCTCCCGCACCCTGCTCGCCCGGAGCCTGCAAGCCGGGGACTGAGAGCGCCCCCCAAATGGCGCTGAGTCCTTGCTATCACGCCAGCCCCTTATGGGGCTCATTTTGTTATTCACCAGATTAAATACATGATTTATAAGACCAAGATGGTCAGTTGATACCCTTTTGGGGCCCTGTACATTGCCCGCGCTAACCACGCAGACAATAACGCAAAGGGATAACAATGAACTATCTGGGTACAAGGCTGCTGCTCCTGGCAGCTCCCGGCCTGCTCGCCACCTCGGCACTGGCCAACTACTCCCCCGACTGGCAAGAGTACCGGCTGAACGGTGAATCCAGCCGCCAGCTGAGCGATCGGGTCACCGAAGTGACCTACGAGCTCAGCGCTCGCGATGACAATGCCCCCTATCAGCAACTGAGGGTCTACCGCCGCTTCGACTGGAACGATAGCGACCTCAGTGCTCTGGCGGAGCAAGCCTGCGGCGAGCCCCAGCTCAGGATTGAGCAGGGCTGGCAGATCCGCTATCGCAGCTGCGAGGAGGTGGTGCCTTTGGGCAAGGCCATCCCGGCCAGCAGCTATGACTTTGGCTACGGCCTGAAACAGGGCCGCTGGGAACCGCTGACGGGCACCCCGACCGCCCCGCGTCAGGACAGTCTGCCGCTCCCCGAGCGCATCATACTGGGTCACAGCGAGCAGGAGCTGGATCGCTGCGAGCTCAATACCGAGGGGCGCTGCGCCGAGCAGCTTTGGCAGTACCAGCCCCGAGACTGGCAACAGCTCAGCGTGCTGGAGGAGACCCCCAATGAGCGGGATGGCCGCCTCGAGCAGATCTTCTTCCGCCTGCAACCCGTGCCAGGCAGTCAGGCCGCCAGCCAGATCCGCGAGCTGCACCTCTGGCGTCAGTACAGCTGGCAGCTCGGCGAGAGCAAGACCCAACAGGAGTGCGATGAGCCCCAGACCCGCCAGGAGGGGGACAACACCATCAGCTACCGGGTGTGCCGCCAGATCCTGCCCGCCGGCAGCGAGGTGCAGGTGGTGCTCAAAGACAGCGGCTATCAATTCCCGGTCGGTGGCAGCGAGTGGCAGGCCCTGCCGGACACCAGCGCATGGCAGGAGAGTCGGGTGCTCAATCGCCCCATAGTGCTGGCCAGCAAGGAGGAGCAGCTCGATTGCCACCGCGCCGATGGCCGCCCCTGCGCCGAGCCGGAGCAGCCGGGCACGGATCTGCTGGATGCCGAGGCCGCCAGGATAGTGCAGGATGCCAGCGGCCAGCCCGCTCCCGTCTGGCAGGAAAACTATGGCCACGACGACCGCAAGCTGCTGGCGGTGTCGCGGGGCATGCAGAGTCTGCTGGCGGCCAATCAGCCCGCCCATCCGGCCATGAAGCTGCTGCTGGAATATGTGCGCGCCCACAACTATCACAACCATGGCAAGCACAAGGAAGATGGCCCGGCCGCCGCCGAGGCGCTGGCCGAGGCCCTGACCGCGCTAGGCGCCCATCCGCTGCTCTACCCGGAGCAGGCCAGCGATGAGGTGGGCGCCGTCATGGGGGCCTGGAGCATAGCCCTCCATGGCCAGTTCAAGAGCCCGGCGCTGCAGAGCCGTTTCGGCACCCTGCTCGGCCAGTTCAACCAGATGCTGGCTTATAGCACCCGCCACGCCAGCGAGATCAATGGTCAGCATGCCTGGGCCACCGGCCTGTTCGATCTGCTCAACTTCCTCGACTTCGCCAGTGACCATAGCGACGCCTTCGCCGCCGACTTCCGCCAGCAGGATGGCGAGCTGCGCAAACAGCTGCACGCCCTCGCCATGAGCGAGCTCGCCTTGTGGCAAGGACGGGACGGAGCGGATCTGTTCCTGCTCAACAACGTGCTCGATGCCTATACCCGCCTCTACCGGGTCGCCCGTTATACCCGTCCGGACGAGAGCGAAGGCTATCGCACCCTGCTGGATGGCTCAGTCATCGCGCTCATCCGTCATCACGGCCTGATCCCGGGTGGCCAGCAGAGCCAGACGCTGCTGGACGACATGTCGCTGACCCTCTCCACCTACTACCTGACCTACACGGATCGCACCGGCGAGGCCTGCATCAGCGGTGACTTTGCCGGACTCTGCACCCCGATCCGGCTGGAGGATGTGCTGCCGTTCGAGCACACCTGCTCGCCGACCCTGCGCCTGCGGGCCCAGCAGCTGAGCCAGGCCGAGGCCGACGGCATCTGCCGCGAGCTGGGGGCCGAGGAGCTGCAGTTCCATCGGCAGCTGGAAACCGGCTGGCAGCCGGTGGCGGACGATCTCAACGAGGCACTGGAGCTGGTGATCTTCGACTCCTCCGCCGACTGGAAGCGCTACGGCAGCGCCCTGTTTGGTGGTGTCTCCACCGACAACGGCGGCATCTACATCGAAGGGGATCCGGCCCGTCCCGGCAACCAGGCCCGCTTCTTCGCCTATGAGGCCGAGTGGAAGCGCCCGGCCTTCCAGGTGTGGAACCTGCGCCACGAGTACGTCCACTACCTGGATGGCCGCTTCAACCAGTACGGCAGCTTCGGCCACTACCCCCTCAACCGCACCACCTGGTGGTCGGAAGGGTTGGCGGAGTTCATCGCCCACGGTCAATGCTTCGCCCGTGGCATGGACAACGTCGCCGGTCGCCCGGCGGCCGAACGACCGAGCCTGGCCGACATACTGCATCTGGATTACGACAAGGGGGGCGAGCTGGTCTACTCCTGGTCCTATACGGTGCATCGCTTCCTCAGCGAGACCGGTCGCGGTGCCAGCTGGCAGGCCATGGCCCAGGCCCTGCGCAACCCGAATCAGCAGCAGGCGATGAGCGACTTCGAGGCCGAGCTAGGTGCGCTTATCGCAAGCGACAGCGAGGCCTACCAGCAGTGGCTCGGCCGCGAGTTGCTGCCCTGGTGGGAGTCCAACAAGGAGTCCGACGAGTGCAAGGCGAACGACTCCGCTCATTGAGGATGAGGGTTAGCAAACAGGGGCAGCCATCGCTGCCCCTTTGCACAAGTTTCGTACTCTATCAAGGGGTTAGAAACGATGTGCTGCGACAGGTACAGGCTGCTGCCCACTCGAATAAGGCCATTGCCCATGACGGGGGCAACCAAGATGTAATAGAATGACGGCCACGCTGTTTCACCCTCAAGCCAGACTCTGACCGCCCATGACGAAGCTTCGCAAGATACTGCTCATCTGCCTCTGCCTGTTGCTGGGCTCTGCCGCCCTGCTGCTGGTTTACGGGGAGTGGGCCGTGTCCGGGAGCCGTCAATACACCTATGACGATGTCGACAAGGTGCCCTACAACAGAGTGGCCCTGGTGCTTGGCACCTCCAGATACCTGGTCGGCGGCGGCACCAATCAATATTTCCAGACCCGGATCAAGGCGGCGAGCGCGCTCTATAACAACGGCAAGGTGGACTACATCCTGGTCTCAGGCGACAACGCAACCCTGCAGTACAACGAGCCGCGCCAGATGCGCCGCGCCCTGATCAAGGCGGGGATTCCCGCCAAAGCCATCTATAGCGATTACGCCGGTTTTCGCACCCTGGACTCCATGGTGCGCGCCAGGGAGGTGTTCGGTCAGGAGCGCTTCACCGTGGTCTCCCAAGCCTTCCACAATGAACGCGCCATCTTCATCGCCCGCCACTTCGGCATAGAGGCGGTTGGCTTCAATGCGGAAGATCCCAGCGCCTATCAGGGCATCCGCACCCGTGTGCGTGAAGTCTTCGCCCGGCTGATGGGGCTGCTCGATCTCTATATCCTCGACAAGGGCCCCAAGTTTCTCGGTCAGCCTGTCAATATTGGCGAGCCCATCCCCTGTCGCCCGCTCAGCACCCTGGGGCTGAGCCAGCCCTGCCTGCCGTTGCCAACCGAGCCCCTGGCCAGTGGCGAGCAGGTGCTGATCCCGCCTTCGGCAGCGAGTGCGACCCAGGTCGAGTGACCCGGTTCACACCCTTGCAGCCATTGGCCAGCAACAAGCTGATCCCGCCTTCGGCAGTGAGTGCGACCCAGGTCGAGTGACCCGGTTCACACCCTTGCAGCCATTGGCCAGCAACAAGCTGATCCCGCCTTCGGCGGCGAGTGCGACTCTGGCCGATTGATTCGACTCAATGCCATCAGCTAGCAAGAGAAAGACCCGCCTCGGCGGGCCTTGCTATATGGGCTCACAGCAGACTTGGCACTGCCTGCTTAACGTGCCAATGCCTGTCGATAATGCTCTGCCACCTGCGGCCAGTCGATCACCTCATAGAAGGCGGCAATGTAGTCCGGGCGCTTGTTCTGGTACTTGAGGTAGTAGGCATGCTCCCACACATCCAGACCCAGCACCGGGGTCAATCCCAGCATCAGCGGGCTATCCTGGTTGGCGCTGCTCTCGACCTGCAACTTGCCAGCCGGGGTGACCACCAGCCAGGCCCAGCCACTGCCAAAGCGGGTTAGAGCCGCCTGGGTGAACAACTTGGTGAACCCTTCGAAGCCGCCGAGATCCCGCTCGATGGCCACCAGCAACTCCCCCTCTGGCAGGCCGCCCCCCTGAGGGCTCATCACCTGCCAGAACAGGCTGTGGTTGGCGTGGCCGCCACCATGATTGCGCACCGCACCTTGCAGGCTGGCGGGCAGGCTGTCGATGCCGCGCAGCAGTTGCTCGAGGGGCCTGTCTGCCCACTCAGGCGCAGTGGCCAGGGCGGCGTTGAGACCGTTCACATAGGTTTGATGGTGGCGGCTGTGATGGATCTCCATGGTGAGCGCATCCAGGTGGGGCTCGAGTGCATCATAGGCATAGGGCAGAGCGGGCAGGACATGATTCATGGCAACTCCTTGCGACTGGGTAATGGGCGATCAATGAAGAGTGTGGGCGCTGCGCCCCTGACAATGGCACTGGTCGAGGCAGGCCTGGATGACGACGTTGGGTCCCCGTTTGCGCAGGAAGGCAAGCAGCTCCATCTGGGTGTGGCGACTGTGATTGAGGGCCGCCACCCTGAGTGCGTTGCGACAAGAGGGTGAATGGGACAGCTGCAGCAGTTGTTGGTGAGCCTGACAGAGCAAGGTGGTGGCATTCGACTCCTCACCCATGGCCATCATCAGGTCGGCCAGGTTATGACAGGCGACGACCAGGGCGGCAACCACCTCATCCGCATCCTGCCAGCTCAACAACTGCTGCTCGGCCAGGCGCAGGGCCTGCCGGTAACCGGGCAGAGCCGCCAGGTGATTGCCCTCGGCAAAGTGGTGATTCGCCAGCCGGGTATGTTGCCGCCACTGGGCCATGGGATCCTGTCTCGCCATCTCTGCTCCACCCACAAGTTGAATGATATTAATTATCATTTCATACTAATCCGCAGGAAACAAGCAGACCCGGCCAACCCCATATGGGGGAGCCACGACCGAGGCTGACCGTTTAGTGATCCCCCGCACAGCCCGGTTCCCCTGCGGAAGCCATGCTGCTCGGACTGGCATGATGCCGGACGTGGTCCATGACCCTATCAACAAGGATGCTGATATGAAGAGATGGTTGTTACTGCTGCTCTGCGCCCTGCCCCTGCTGGGTCAGGCGAGCGGCTATACCCAGACCCGTTACCCCATAGTGCTGGTCCACGGCCTGTTCGGTTTCGACAAGCTGCTGGGGGTGGATTACTTCTACGGGATCCCCCAGGCCCTCGGTCGGGATGGCGCCAAGGTATATGTCGCCCAGGTCTCTGCCACCGCCAGCTCGGAGCTGCGGGGCGAGCAGTTGCTGACCCAGGTGCAGCAAGTGCTGGCCGTGACCGGTGCCGACAAGGTCAACCTCATCGGCCACTCCCACGGCGGCCCCACCATTCGTTACGTGGCCTCGGTCGCCCCCGAACTGGTCGCCTCGGCCACCAGCGTCGGCGGCGTCAACTTCGGCTCAGAGATAGCGGACAAGGTGCGGATGCGAGTCCTCCCCGGCTCGGCCGGGGAAGCGCTGGCGGCCTCCGCCGCCTCCGCCCTGTCCGGGGTCATCTCCCTGCTGTCCGGCACCGCCACCCTGCCTCAGGATCCTCTCGCAGCCCTGGATGCCCTCACCAGTACAGGGGCTGCCCGCTTCAACGCCGCCTACCCGGAAGGCCTGCCCAGCCGCTACTGTGGCGAGGGGCCCCTGCGCGCCGATAACGGTGTCTACTACTTCTCCTGGAGCGGGCGCGGCAACCTGACCAATATCCTGGATCCCGTGGATCCGGCCCTGGTGCTCACCGGCACCTTCTTCAGCGAGGCCAATGATGGTCTGGTGGGGGTCTGTAGCAGCCACCTCGGCAAGGTGATTGGCACCGGCTACCGGATGAACCATCTGGACGAAGTGAATCAATCATTTGGCATCCATCATCTGTTCGAGACGGATCCGGTCAGCCTCTACCGTCAACATGCCAACCGCCTCAAGGAGATGGGACTGTGAAGAGCAACACAAGGCTGCTGACACTGGCGATAGCCAGCCTGTTGCTCGGCCTGCTCGGCTATTGGCTGAACCAGGGGCAGGACAAGCCCCCGGCTCCCGACCCATCCAGCCTGCGCCAACAGCTCGTCGAGCACCTCGCCAGCGGTCAACCCATCGCGGATCCCCTGCTGAGGCGCTATCAGGCATTTCTCCAGCAAGAGGCCAGACTGGCCCTGCCCCAGGCCCCGGATCTCGCCAGCCTGAGCCAGCTGTTCGACTCCCGCGAGCAACTGCGCCAACGCAGTTTCACCCCCCAGGAGCAGGCCAGATTGTTTGGTGAGGAGAGGCTGATGGAGCAGTGGACCCTGAGGCGCAAGGGGCTGGCCGAGGCGAGTCCCGCCGAGCAGGCGGCCCTTGGGGAGGCGCTCGACATCTGGCTCGCCGAGCAGCCGGACTGGTTTCAGGAGGCGGAGGCCAATGGCCGGCTGATAAGCGATCTGCAGCACATGGCGCACCTGCCCCCCGAGGCCCGGCGTCTCGCCATGCTGGAACGGGTCGGACCCGAGGCACAGGGCCGATTGCAGCAACTCGACCAGGATAGTCAACACTTCGAACGGCAACTCGATGGCTATCTGGGAGCGTTGGCGACCATGACAGACCCGGATCCCCAGACCCGCCAGCAGTTGCTGGCGTCATGGTTTCCCGAGCAGCAGTGGCGCCGGGTGGCGGCCCTGACCCGGCTGCGCCAAGCGCAGACCCCCTCACAATGACAGAGGGGCCCTGGGGCCCCTCTGTCATTGTGATAAAGAGCGTCGCCGCACGGCGAGCATCATCACTGCGGCTTGTTGGCTCCGGGCAAGGGCTGCCAGGTGAGGCGAGTGACCCGTCCGGCCTGCAGATCGCAGCGCAGGGAGAGCGGCTGCCAGCCTTTATCGAGGCGCAGATTGACGGCCCCCACCACCTGCTCTTCGCTCACCTTGAGCCCGGATTGCTCCGAGGTCACCTTGTCCCCACCGGTCAGAGCCATCAGCTTGTCGTTGCACAGCCAGTGGGCGAGCTCCGCCCCCTTGAGCTTGATGCTGGCATCCCCTTTGGCCAGACGCAGCTCCCCCGGACTCAAGGCAAAGAGCGCGGTCAGCTCGGTGGCGCGCTTGCTAAGCCAGGCTTCACGCTGCTGCATGCTCATCTTGCTGACGAACTCGGCCGGTTCACCCTTGGCATCCAGCCACTGGGTCAGGGCACCTTGCTCATCGAAGCCAAATTGGGCCTCGGGCTCCTTGACCCCAAACAGCTTGCCGCCTTTGAAGTAGTAACGGCTCTCGCCGACCAGCTTGCCCTGCTCGTCACGAATGGGCACGGCAATGATGACCGGGGGGCCATCTATCCAGGCCTGGATCTCGACACCGTCATGACTGAACAGCCGGGTATCCAGAGCACTTTGGGCACCTTGCTCCATCAGGGTGAACTGTTGTGCGAGAGAGGCCGCCAGTGCGGGCAGTGAACCTAACCCCAAGGTCAGGGCGATGAGGATCTTGCGCATAGATATCCTGTGATTGGCCAATGGCCAAGGTTAACGCTCGAGTAACCAGCTCCTGAGCCCGTCCCGCTGCGCTTCGCTCAGCGCCACGGACTGGCGGGTCTGGTAGTCAAAATGGATCAGGGTCGTCTCACCGGTCACCGCCAGCTCGCCCTCCTGCCAGGCCTCCTGCCAGAGGGTGAAGGAACTGCTGCCGATACGGCTCACCCCCGTCTTGATCAGCACCGGCTGACCGTAGAACAGCTCCCGTTTGAACTGCACCGTATAGCCCGCGATGATCAGATGCCAGTCATGGACATCCAACTCGGGGGAGAAGATGCGAAACAGGGGGTCCCGCGCCGATTCGAACCAGACCGCTGGCACTGTGTTATTGATATGCCCCAGGGCATCCGTCTCCTGAAAACGGGGGAAGATCTGCATTTCCAGCATGGGTGACTCCTTGTCAGTGGATGAGCGGGGGCTGGCCATCATCGGCTGACAGGATGTTACCGATATCCGGCCTCAAAGGACAGGGATGCCCCTGGTCAGACGACGTCACTGCGCCATATCAAGGTATGTGGCAGACAAAAAAATGCCCCGCACAGGGTAGTGTGCGGGGCAATGAGGTCGAGCTTAGCTTATCAGGTCGAAGCGATCCGCATTCATCACCTTATTCCAGGCCGCGACGAAGTCACCCACAAACTTCTCCTTGCTGTCGTGCTGGGCATAGACCTCGGCATAGGCACGCAGCACCGAATTGGAGCCGAACACCAGGTCGATCCGGGTCGCCGTCCACTTCACCTTGCCACTCTTGCGATCCCGCACCTCATAGAGCTGCTTGCTGGTGGGATGCCAGAGATTGGCCATGTCGGTGAGGTTGACGAAGTAGTCCGTGGTCAACGCCCCTTCACGCTCGGTAAAGACCCCGTGCCGGGTACCGCCATGGTTGGTGCCAAGCACCCGCATGCCCCCGACCAGCACCGTCATCTCATGGGCGGTCAGCCCCATCAGCTGGGTGCGATCCAGCATCAGCTCCTCGGCACTGACGAGGTACTCCTTCTTCAGCCAGTTGCGATAGCCATCGTGCAGCGGCTCAAGGGGCTCGAAGGAATCGACGTCCGTCATCTGCTCGCTGGCATCACCGCGACCCGGGTAGAAGGGCACTGTCACCGGCACCCCGGCCGCCTTGGCCGCCAGTTCGACGCCCACATTGCCCGCCAGCACTATCACATCCGCCACGCTCACCTTGGCGGCCGCGGCAATGGGTTCCAGCACCTTGAGCACCTTGGCCAGTCGGGCGGGCTCGTTGCCTTGCCACTCTTTCTGGGGCGCCAGGCGGATGCGGGCACCGTTGGCGCCACCGCGCATGTCCGAGCCACGGAAGGTACGGGCGCTGTCCCAGGCGGTGGCGACCAGTTCCCCTACGCTGAGGCCACAGTTGCGGATCTGCTCCTTGAGGGCCGAAATGTCGTAGCCACTGCGGCCAGCAGGCACAGGATCCTGCCAGATCAGATCCTCTGCCGGCACATCAGGTCCCAGATAGCGCGCCTTGGGCCCCAGATCCCGGTGGGTCAGCTTGAACCAGGCCCGGGCGAAGGTATCCGAGAAATAGGCAGGATCATCGCGGAAACGCTCGGCTATCTTGCGGTATTCGGGGTCGACCTTCATGGCCATGTCGGCATCGGTCATGATGGGCATGCAGCGGATCGAGGGATCCTCCACATCCACCGGCTTGTCCGCTTCCTTGATGTCGATGGGTATCCACTGCCAGGCCCCTGCCGGACTCTTGGTCAGGGTCCACTCGTGGCCGAACAGCATATCGAAGTAACCGTTGTCCCAGCGGGTCGGTTGCGTCGTCCAGGCCCCTTCGATGCCGCTGGTGACCGTATCGCGGCCGACGCCTCTGCTGGTCTTGTTGAGCCAGCCGAGCCCCTGATCCTCAATCTCGGCCCCTTCCGGCTCAGGACCAAGCTGCTTGGCGCTGCCATTGCCGTGGGTCTTGCCGACGGTGTGGCCACCGGCCGTCAGGGCGACCGTCTCTTCATCATTCATCGCCATGCGGGCGAAGGTGACGCGAATGTCTTGCGCCGTTTTCTGTGGGTCCGGGTTGCCATCCACCCCTTCAGGATTGACGTAAATGAGCCCCATCATCACCGCCGCCAGCGGGTTGTCGAGGTCTCGCACCCCTGAGTAGCGGCTGTTGGGGTTGTCGCTGGGTGCCAGCCACTCTTTCTCTGCACCCCAATAGATATCTTTCTCCGGATGCCAGATATCCTGGCGGCCGAAACCGAAGCCGAACGTCTTGAGCCCCATGGACTCATAGGCCAGGGTGCCAGCCAGCAAGATGAGATCCGCCCAGCTGATCTTGTTGCCGTATTTCTGCTTGATGGGCCACAGCAGGCGCCTGGCCTTGTCCAGGTTGGCGTTGTCTGGCCAGGAGTTGAGCGGCGCGAAGCGCTGGTTGCCTGTGCCACCACCGCCACGGCCATCGGCGATGCGATAGGTACCGGCGGCATGCCAGGCCATGCGGATCATCAGGCCGCCATAGTGGCCCCAGTCTGCCGGCCACCAATCCTGGCTGTCGGTCATCAGGGCGATCACATCCTGCTTGAGGGCGGCCACGTCCAGGGTTTTGAGCTCTTCGCGGTAGTCGAAGTCGGGCCCGAGGGGGTTGGTCTTGGTATCGTGCTGATGAAGGATGTCGAAGTTCAGGCTCTTGGGCCACCACTCCATATTGGCCATCTCGGTCGTCGTGCTGCCTCCGTGCATGACCGGGCATCGTCCTTGGGAATGTTCTGAATTGTTGCTCATCATTTTCCTCACTTGCTCTGCTTTCCATAACCAGAATCAGCATGGCACATGAGGATGATCTCTTCTGTGATCCCCCTACCCCTTCCTGGCTTTTTGAGACGCAACATAATAGTCAGGAGGGGCGGCGGCAACAATGCGCGCCGCGAGCTAAGCCGTGCCCTCCTCCTCGGCGGCTCCGTTCGCCAGCTCGGGCCGCAGCCAGGCACTGCGAAAATCGAACCAGCCCAGCGCCGTCATGCGCACCCCGTGCACCCCGACCCGGCTCTCCAGCTCCAACCAGTGGTGAAACAGCGGCACAAACCAGGCTTGCTGCTGCAACCGGGCGAGCAGGAGCCGTGGCCCGGACTCATGACCAGATGCACGCCAGGCGGCCAGCCCCTGCCACAGGGCGCTCTGCTTGCTCCAGACCCTTTGCAACAGGGGGGTCCCCTGCAGCCAGGCATAGGGGGCGAAAGGCCCTTCATGCTCCAGGTTGAGGGTGCCGAGCCAGAGATCAACATCCTCATCTTCGCCGCTGACCCAGCGACCGTAATCCAGGGTACGCACCTCCAGCGCGATGCCCCGCTCTGCCAGCAGGCTGGCCATGGCGCCGGCGCACTCGTGAAACTCCAGATGCTGGTTGAAACAGGCCAGCACCAGTCGCCTTGGCAGGGCCGCGGGTTCGGGCTGAGGTGGCGGCAAGGCTTCACGCCAATGGGGTAGCAAGCCTAGCGCACTGGTCCAGCCCCGTTGCAACTCGGGGGCCACCCTGGCCATCAGGGCGACCGGATTGAGCAGGGTCAGCAGCCAGCGCCGCAGGGAGAGATCGGCCAGGGCCGCTGACCTGTCATCTTGCAACAAGAAGTAGCAACCGGACTCGAGTTCTGACTCACCCTGCATGGTACCCAGCTCGGGGCTGTCGCTGCCGAGGCGCAGGTGGCTCTCCAGCCGCTCCGCCAGTTCGGGCAGCATCCAGATGTCTATCTCGTCGAGCAGGGCACGCAGACCGAAGTAATCATCGAAGGCGGTCAGCCGGAGCTGCAAGGGATCATTGGCGCCAACCTTGTAGGGACCTGTGCCGACCGGGCGCAGGGCAAAGCCGGGCTGATCCTTGAGTTCCCGCGGCAAGATGGCAGCCATGGGCTCGGCCAGCAGATGGGGCAGCCAGGGATCCGGGTTGGCGAGGTGTATGTCCAGGGTACGCGGCCAAGGGTGATCAAAGCCGACGATATGCTGGAACAGGGGGCGATCCCCGAGCGCGGCCAGGCTGTCGATCACATCCTGGATATCCAGGGACCGGCCATGGTGAAAGCGCACCGCAGGCCTCAGATAAAAACGCCAATGACAGGGGCTCAACAGCTCCCAGTGGTGAGCCAAATCCCCCTCGATTTCCCCATTTTCCTCATTTCGCCGGGTCAGGCCGTTGAACAGCTGACGGGCCAGATGCACCTCGGAACGACGCAGGGGGCCGCTCGGCAGCAGGCCAGGCAGTGGCCGGTAATAGGGTACTCGCAGGATCTGACGCCCCTCCCGGGTCGCTTGACCCAGCTGCTCATAGAGCAAGGGGGTGACCAGATCGAGCCGCTCCCCCGCCAACGCCATGGCCTGAGCGAGCTGGCCCTGGCTCAGCAGAGCCCGCAATCTGCGCTGCAGGGATCCCTCCTGGCTGTCGAGCAGTTGCAGGGTGGATCGCTTGCCACGCCCGGCCCGGGCCGACCAGCTGAGCCACCCCTCCTGCTCCATGCGTCGCAGCAAGAGCCGGGCGTTACGGGGAGTACAGCAGAGCAGCTCGGCCACCTCGGCCAGGCTGAGTTCCAGTCGATCCGCCTCAAGCAGGCGGCTCAGACGCTGAAAATGCTGATAGAGACGGGGGCTGGTCATAAAAGAGGAAATCCTGGTTGGCTAAGTCGTCAGTTTTTACTTCCGCATTTTAGCTCAATACTGCTGGCGAACGTGAGAACCACAGCACAGGAGCACTCAAATGAACTCAGTACAGCCCCTCAAACCAAGCCGGATCCAGCAAGGGATGCGCCGTTACTTCAAGCGGATCCTGCCCCGCCCACTGTCGCTGGTGGAAGATCCCATGGCCCAGCTCAATCGCCTGATGCAGTGGGACATGCACCAGATCGACGACAAGGAGTACCGTCGCCGCCTGTAGCAGAGATGCGCAATAGCTTTGCCAATACGGTCTGTTTACAACGAGTGAGGGCCTGCTAGATTGGACGTCTATCCATCCATAATGGCGACGACGTCCAACAAGGAGTGTGTGATGAAAGATGCGACCCTGGCCCTGCACCACGGCTTTTCCCACGATCCCGCCACCAAGGCGGTGGCCGTGCCCATCTACCAGACGGTGGCCTACGAGTTCGACAGCGCCCAGCACGGGGCGGATCTGTTCAACCTGGCGGTGCCCGGCAACATCTACACCCGCATCATGAACCCCACCAACGACGTGCTGGAGCAGCGAATGGCCGCCCTGGAGGGGGGCATCGCCGGGCTGGTGGTCTCGGCGGGGTCTGCCGCCATCACCTACGCCATTCAGGCGCTGACCGCCGCCGGCGACAACATCGTCTCCACCCCCCAGCTCTACGGCGGCACCTACACCCTGTTCGCCCACATGCTGCCGAGTTTCGGGGTCGAGGTGCGTTTTGCCAGGGATGACAGCGCCGAGGCCATCGCCGCCCTCATCGACGACAAGACCAAGGCGGTCTATTGCGAGAGCATCGGCAACCCGGCGGGCAACATCGTCGATCTGGCGGCCTTCGCCAGGGTGGCCCACGCCCGTGGCGTGCCGCTTATCGTCGACAACACGGTCGCCACCCCGGTGCTGTGCAAGCCCATCGAGCACGGCGCCGACATAGTGGTGCACAGCCTCACCAAGTACGTGGGCGGTCACGGCAACTCGCTGGGCGGCGTCATCGTCGACTCGGGCAAGTTCCCCTGGGCGGATCACGCCGAACGCTTCCCCCAGCTCACCCAGCCGGAGCCCTCCTACCACGGGGTGGTCTACACCGACGCCTTCGGCCCTGCGGCCTTCATCGGCCGGGTGCGCACCGTGCCCCTGCGCAATACCGGTGCGGCCCTGGCCCCCATGAACGCCTTCCTGCTGTTGCAGGGGCTGGAGACCCTGAGCCTGCGCATGGAGCGCCACGTGGACAACGCCCTGCGGGTCGCCCACCACCTCAAGCATCACCCCAAGGTGGCCTGGGTCAGCTACGCCGGCCTGCCGGATCACCCCCACTATCCGCTGGCGGAGAAGTACATGGGCGGCCGCCCCTCGGCCATCCTCTCCTTCGGTCTGAAGGAAGGGTATGAGGCCGGGGTGCGCTTCTACGATGCGCTCAAGATCTTCAAGCGACTGGTCAATATCGGCGACGCCAAGTCCCTGGCCTGCCACCCCGCCTCCACCACCCATCGCCAGCTGAGCGAGGAGGAACAGACAAAGGCGGGGGTCAAGCCGGAGATGATCCGGCTGTCGGTGGGGATCGAGGCCATCGAAGACATATTGGCGGATCTGGATCAGGCGCTGGCGGCCTGAATCAGTACAGAGCGGGCATCTGCCCGCTCTTTTTTGTCTGCCGGTGAACCAGTCACCACGCCGGCGCGTATCATGCCCTTCCGCCACCCCATCGAGGTTCCCATGATAGTCCTGCATCACCTGAACAAGTCCCGCTCCCAACGCATCATCTGGCTGCTCGAAGAGCTGGGGCTGCCTTACCAGATAAAGGCCTACCAGCGCGATGCCGCTACCTTTTTGGCCCCCCCCGAGCTCAAGGCCATTCATCCCCTTGGCAAATCCCCTGTCATCGAGTTTGACGGGCGGATCCTGGCAGAATCCGGCGCCATCACCGAATACCTGATCGCCCGCCATGCTCCCCACACCCTGGCTCCTGATCCCGAGAGCCCGGAGTACGCCGACTACCTGCAGTGGCTCCACTTCGCCGAGAGCTCAGGCATCTTGCCGCTGCTGCTGGACATGTTCGTGCGCAAGGATGGCAGCCCGATGCGCTTCCTGCCGGGCTACGCCCAGGTGGAGTGCGCCAAGGTGCTGGGCTATCTCAATGAGGTGCTGGCGACTCGCCACTATCTGGTGGGGGATCGCCTCTCCGGCGCCGACATCATGAACTCCTTCCTGGTCGATCTGCTGGCCCAGGGCGGCCAGCTGGCCCAGTTCCCGCACCTTAAGAGCTACTGGGAACGCCTCAATACCCATCCGGCCCGTCAAAAGGCGGCAGCCCTGGAACGCGAGCTGGATCAGAGCGCCTGAGCCCCCGGCACGCCACCACAACATGCAAAACGCCCCGAATGCGGGGCGTTCTCTTTTCAGCTCGGGAGCCGAGGGATCTGAGTGCACAGGGAAGATCCTGGCAACCTCTCCCCCTTGGCTCCAGCGCCCGGGCTTAGAGGGCGTGGGAGAGGATCCGCGCCACCTTGTCCGGATCTATGTCCTGATGCTCACCCAGCGCCGTCAGTTCGAAGCGCTTGAGGTTGGAGCAGATGGCCGGAATGCAGCTCTCGTTGAGGCCGTAATCCGACAAGCGGGTGCCGACGCCCATCTGCTGGAAGAACTGCTCGGTACGGATGATGGCCTCCTCGATGCGCAGCGCCTTGTCCTCCCGACTCGCCTGCCAGACCCGCTTGGCATATTGGCACAGCTTCTCCTGCTTCTGGGCAGATTGCTCCCGCAGCAGGGAGGGCAACACCACCGCCAGGCTCTGGGCGTGATCCAGCCCGTACAGGGCGGTGAGCTGGTGACCGATGGCATGGGTGGACCAGTCGTGGGGCACACCGCGGCCGATCAGGCCATTGAGGGCCAGGCTGGCCGCCCACATGATGTTGGCGCGCACCTGATAGTTCTGCGGCTCGGACAGGGCCAGGGGGCCATTGTCGATCAGCACCTGCAGCAAGCCCTCGGCCAGTCGATCCTGCACATCCCCCCCGACCGGGAAGGTGAGGTACTGCTCCAGGATATGGACGAAGGCATCCACCACGCCGTTGCCCACCTGGCGCACTGGCAGGCTGTAAGTCGTCGTGGGATCGAGCACCGCAAATTGCGGCAGCACCAGCGGATTGTAGAAGGAGAGCTTGGCATCGCCCCGACTCACCACGGCAGCGGGATTGCTCTCCGAGCCGGTAGCGGGCAGGGTCAGCACGCAGCCAAGGGGCAGAGCGTGCTCGAAAGGTGCATTGCTCTTCAATATGTCCCAGGGATCCTCGCCCTGATAACAGGCGGCGGCAGCGACAAACTTGCTGCCATCCACCACGGAGCCGCCACCCACGGCCAGCAGGAAATCGATCCCCTCGCGTTTCACCAGGGCGACCGCCTCCATCAGCTGATCGTACTGGGGGTTGGCGCCTATGCCGGAGAACTCTTGCCAGTCCAGACCCGTTAGCGCAGCCACCAGCTGGTCATAGACGCCGTTGTGTTTGATGCTGCCACCGCCATAGAGCACCAGCATGCGACTGCCTGCCGGGATAAGGTCGGGCAGGCTGGCAATCTGGCCTTCGCCAAAGCAGACCCGGGTCGGATTCGAGTATTGAAAGTTGTACAAGGCAGGATCCTCACAGATGGTCAAACGGGGAGCGTTGTGCCGTCATTGTGCCCCTGCCGCCCCATGAGGTCAAAAAACGAGAGCTGACCATCAAAATGAAGATTGTCACCAATCTCAATGAGGTAGCCAAGCGCGACTCTGTTATGGTCGTTCAGGGCAAGACTCCGGTAAATAAGCATCATGCCGCGTCATCTTTCACAGAGGCCCGCTTTGCCACTACTTCCCAGCTATGAGGTGTTAAAAATGAAATTGAAGCATGCATGGATTGCCGCCCTCTTCACCCTCTCGACCGGCCTGGCCCAGGCAACCGAGCTCACTGCCGAAGTATTGAGCGCGCCAGGTAAGGCCAACTTGATGGAGGTCATGACCGCCTCAGCGACCGTCACCGCCATCGACATGGCAAGCCGCAAGGTCAGCCTGAAGAATGCCGCAGGGGATCTGTTCGACATAGTGGCCGGTGACAAGGTCACCAACCTGCAGAGCCTCAAAGTCGGTGACACTATCACGCTGGAGTACCTGCAGATGCTGGATCTGGAGCTGCTCAAAGGCACCGCCGGGGTGAGAAAGCGCATCGTGGAAGTGGCTGCGGATAAAGCCGCCGCGGGTCAGACCCCAGAGGCGGGCGTTGGCGCCAAGGTCACCCTCTATGGGGACATCATCGCTCTCGACAAACAGCAGCAAACGGTCACCGTCAAAGGTGTGGATCACACCGTCGTCGTGAAGGTCCAGAACCCGGATCAGTTTGCCCTGATGGCAAAAGGCGATCAGATCAAGGCAATTCAGACCCAGGCGGTGGGGATCAGCATAGCGCCAGCCCAGAAATAACCCCCGGGCGAGCGCTTCCCATCGCCCGTCAACATCAGTCCGCATAACAGAAGAGGCACCCTGGGGTGCCTCTTCTTGTTTGGTCAACGCAATACCTGTGACCCCTCAGCCACGGCTGATGTGCAGGGGGCCGAAGGTCTGGGCCACCGGCATGATCTCGATGCTGTTGATATTGACGTGGGCGGGCTGCTCGCCGATCCAGAGCACCGTATTGGCGATGTCTTCTGGCAAGATAGCCTGTACCCCCTGGTAAACGGTCGCCGCCTTGGCATCGTCACCATGGAAGCGCACGTTGGAGAACTCGGTGCCACCGCACAGGCCGGGCTCCACATTGGTGACCCGCACCGCCGAGCCGGCCAGATCGGCACGCAAATTCAGGCTGAACTGCTTCACGAACGCCTTGGTGGCGCCATAGACGTTGCCACCCGGATAGGGGTAGGTGCCCGCGATGGAGCCGATATTGATCACATGGCCGCGGTTGCGCGCCACCATGCCCGGCAGCAGCAGCCGGGTGACCAGAGTCAGGCCACTGATGTTGGTGGCTATCATCTGCTCCCAATCATCAAGATCCGATTGGTGGGCCGGTGCCAGCCCCAGGGCCAGACCGGCATTGTTGACCAGCAGATCCACCTCGCTCCAGCTTGCGGGCAATCCCTCGAGGGCGGCGCGAGTGGCCGCCTTGTCCTGCACGTCAAACACCAGCGGCAGAAAGCTGTCACCCAGCTCATCGGCCAGGGCTGCCAGACGCTCGGCGCGCCGTCCTGTGCCAATCACCTTGTGACCCGCCTGTACCAGCGCGCGGCTGATCGCCTCACCAAAACCGGACGAGGCGCCCGTTACCATTGCAATCATCTGAGCCTCCTTGGCTGCTATTCAAATCGGTTATCGAAGATTCTCATCTCTTGAGATGTGTCAGTCGAGCTCGCGTCCCCCGACCTTGCGCCAGATAAAAACCAGCAGGTGCAGCGCAAACAGCAACGAACCGGCGAGTCCGAACAGCAGGGCCGTCAAGGCATGAACCGAGCGGTCTGCCCCCAGCCACCACCAGGCGGCCCACCCCATCAGGCCGATGACCAGGGTCTGGATGGCGCAGACCGGGCAACGGCCCAGCTTGGCGCGGATCGCAGTCGCGAGACAGGCCTCACAGCTCACGGAGATAATCCGGGATGGCGACAGCGCCCGCCCTTTTGGGTTCACGCAGTCGCAGCACCAGTCGATGGGCATGCTGATCCCGGCCGTAATAATCGGGCAGTCGTTGCTGGGCCTTGAAGCCGAGCCGCTGATAGAGAGGCAGCGCCTCATCGTTGCCATCGGCCACTTCGAGCCGGATGGCCCCCCATCCCTGGGCCTTGCCTTTGGCGATCACCTGCTCAAGCAGACGACGGGCCCAGCCCTGGCGCCGCATCCGCCAATGAATGGCCAGGGTCTGGATCACCAGTCGATCCCAGCCTTTGTGTTCCAGCAGGCAGAGATAGCCCATCAGCTGGCCCTTGGTATCGTGCAGCAGCAGGGTGCGCCCCTTGGCATGACCGAGCAGATAGTGCCAGCGATTGCGGCCAAAGGCGACCTCGGGTGGGAAGCAGTAACGCTCCAGTTTTACGATGGCGCCCAGATCATCGGGAAGGGCGGCGCGCAGGGTCAACACAGGGAAGTCCTCGTTTGAGTTATTTATCTTCAGCACCAGAAATGCGACTTGTATCACAAGTTACCAAAGCGTCATATTAGGCACTCTAACCTCTTGTCCCCCCTCGCGCCATGGTCGTGCTGTCGGTGCATCGAAGCCCACCGGGGATACTGCCATACCGGCAGTCCGATCCCTGGAGCCGAAAATATGAGTACCTATGTCATCGTCGAGGAGCCGGGGGACTGGCCCTGTCACGGCGATTATCTGCTGACTGCCCGTTCCTATCTGCAACATGGCCTGCCCACTACCGGGGGACGCGGTCGCATCATCAACCTCTGCCGCAGCCTGGATCACCTGAGCGCTGGCTACTACTGCTCACTGCTGGCCCAGGCCCGTGGCCACCACTGTCTGCCCGGGCTGCAGGCCATCAGTGTGCTGCAACCCCAGCAGCCCCCCGCCAAGCTGTGGCGCAAGCTGCAATGCTGGCTGGCCCAGCAGAATGAAGACAGGATCCGGGTGCGCGCCATCTTCGGACAATGCGAGCAAGAGGCGCTGGCGGGGCTGGCTCGCTACTACTATGGCCTGAGCCAGCTGCCGCTCCAGGAGCTGACCCTGAAACGCGGCCGCCACGGCTGGTCGGTGCGCCAGCAGCAGAGCCTGTCACCCCTCGCCCTTGGCGAGGGGGAGCGCGCCCTGATGTTGAGTCATGTCCAATCCCTGGTCGGCGATCGGGCCGAACCCAGCACACCGCGCTACCAGCTCGCCATCTTGGCCGATCCTGGCGATGGTCGCGCCAGCAGCGATGATCTCGCCCTGGCTCGCTTCATCCGGGCCGCTGCCGTGCAGGGGATCCACGCCGAGCTCCTGACCCCCAATGCCATCGAGCGACTGCCTGAATTCGACAGCCTCTGGCTGAGATCCGAAACCGCCGTCGGCCACTACACCTTCGAGTTTGCCCGTCGTGCCGAGCAGCTCAAAATGCCGGTCATCGACAGCTCCCGCGCCATTCTCGCCTGCAGCAACAAGCTCTATCTCTATGAATTGATGGTGCGCAGCGGCGTGGCCATGCCCCCGACCATGGTGGTCACCCGGCGCGGTCGCCATCAGGTCGAGGAGCTGGTGCAGCGGCTCGGCCTGCCTTTGATGGTGAAGATCCCGGACGGCGCTCAGGGACGGGATCTGGCCATGGCCAGTGACGAGCCGCAGCTCGCCCGTCTGCTGGAGGAGGGCTTGAGCCGCTCCGCCCTGCTGCTGGTGCAGAGCCGGATCCCGGCCGAGTTTGACTGGCGCATCGGCTTTCTCGACGGCTCCCCCCTGTTTGCCTGCCGCCGCTACCGTCCCGAACCCGGCAACCGAATCCGCCGCCGCAAGCACCCCCTCGACATGAGCCGGATCGAGGCGATAGCGATGAACGAGGTGCCGGAGCGGGTATTGCAGATGGCGCGCCGGGCCGTGCATCAGCTCGGCAACGGCCTGTTTGGCGTGGATCTGCGTCAACAGGGGCAGGGCTGTGTGTTGCTCGAGATCATCGACAACCCCTGGATCCGCGGCGACATCGAGGATAAAGAGGCGCCGGATCTCTACGATAGGCTGGCCCTGGCATTTCGCGAGCGCCTTGAAAACCGGGGGCAGCAGGCCCTGACATGAGCCCACCCTGGTGCCTCTGCCCCGCACCGGATATGACAGAGGGGAGCCCTGGCTCCCCTCTGCTATTCAGTCCCGCTGACCCATTGCAGGTGTCAGCTGGGGCACTTACTCCGCCGGCTTGTGTTTGCGACTCGCCTTGAGCTCCAGATACTCGATGATCTTGCCCGCCACATCCTTGCCGGAGGCCGCTTCCACCCCTTGCAGGCCGGGGGAGGAGTTCACCTCCAGCACCAGCGGGCCGCGGGCGCTGCGCAGAATGTCGACACCGGCCACGTCCAGTCCCATGATCTTGGCGGCCTGCACCGCCGTCGCCCGCTCTTCCGGGGTGATCTTGATGGCCTCGGCCGTGCCGCCGCGATGCAGGTTGGAGCGAAACTCCCCCGGCTGCGCCTGACGACGCATGGCGGCCACCACCTTGCCATTGACCACCAGGCAGCGAATGTCGGCCCCATCGGCCTCGCGGATAAACTCCTGCACCAGAATATTGTTATTGGTCTGGATGAAGGCTTCGATCACGCTCTCGGCGGCCTTTTGGGTCTCGCACAGCACCACCCCTATCCCTTGGGTACCCTCCAGCAGCTTCACCACCAGGGGGGCGCCCCCCACCATCTTGATGAGATCCGGCACATCATGAGTGCTGTGGGCATAACCTGTCACCGGCAGGCCGATGCCGTGGCGCGACAACAGTTGCATGGCACGCAATTTATCCCGGGAGCGGGAGATGGCCACCGAGCTGTTGAGGGCCATGGTGCTCATCATCTCGAACTGGCGCAGCACTGCGGTGCCGTAGAAGGTGATGCTGGCGCCAATGCGCGGGATCACCGCATCGTAATTGCCAAGCTCCACCCCTTCATAATGGATGGAGGGATTATGGGAAGCGATATTCATGTAGCAGCGCAGGGTGTCGAGCACCTCGACCTCATGACCACGGGCACGAGCCACCTCGACCAGACGGCGAGTGGAGTAGTTTCTAGGCTCACGGGATAAAATAGCAATCTTCATGAAAGTTCCGCTAGGAGGCAGTGCCTGGGCAGGATAGGGCGGGAGAGTATAAGGTGCCACAGCCCTATGACAACGCCAATCGTTTATCCTGACAACAAGACAATCCACACAAAAAGTGCAAAAACTCGGTCTCTGTCATCCAGATGTAAAACGGCGGCTCCAGAGTGGGGCCGCCGTTTTCATGGGCCTATGGCCAGTCGGGCCGAACCGCGCCTCAACCCAGGTTGGGCCCCAGCCAGCGCTCGGCCTCGGCCAGGCTCATGCCCTTGCGCATGGCATAATCCTCGACCTGATCTTGCTGGATCTGCGCCACCGCGAAGTACTTGGCTTGCGGGTGGGAGAAGTACCAGCCCGATACCGCGGCACCCGGCCACATGGCGTAGGATTCGGTCAGCTGCATGCCGATCGCCTGCTCTACATCCAGCAGCTCCCAGATGCTGCCCTTCTCGGTGTGCTCGGGGCAGGCCGGATAGCCAGGGGCTGGCCGTATGCCCTGATAGTTCTCGCGAATGAGATCCTCCTTGCTGAGCGCCTCGTCCGCGGCATAACCCCAATGCACCTTGCGCACCTGCTCGTGCAGGTATTCGGCAAAGGCTTCGGCCAGGCGGTCACACACCGCCTGCACCAGAATGGCATTGAAATCATCATGCTGCGCCTTGTAGGCGTTGGCGATGGCCTCTTCCCCTATGCCACCGGTCACCGCGAAGGCACCGATCCAGTCCGGCTTGCCGCTCTCCTTGGGTGCCACATAGTCCGCCAGGCAGTAGTTGGGGAAGCCCTGCTTCTCGCTCTGCTGACGCAGGTGATGCAACACCTTGCGCACCTCGCTGCGTGACTCATCGCTATAGACCTCGATGCTGTCGCCGACCCGGTTGGCCGGGAACAGCCCTATGATGCCGGCGCAACGCACGCTCTGATCACGCTCGAGCAGATCCAGCATGGCGTTGGCCTCGGCGAACAGCTTGGTCGCCTCCTCGCCTATCACCTCATCTTCCAGGATGCGGGGATACTTGCCCGCCAGCTCCCAGCTCAGGAAAAACGGCGTCCAGTCGATGTAGGGGCGCAGCACCGAGATGGCAATGTTCTCGAATTTTTGTACCCCAGGCTCGCGGGGGGCGGGGGGCTGATAGTTCACCCAGTCCAGCTGCTGGCGGTTGGCGCGGGCGTGGGCCAGGCTGACCGGCTTGGATCTCGGCTGCTTGCGGGCATGCTGCTCCCGGGCGATTTCGTACTCCTTGTCGATGCGGGCGACGAAGGCGGGTTTGAGCTCGGGGTTGAGCAAACTCTGGGCCACCCCGACCGCCCGGGAGGCGTTCGACACATAGACCACGGGCTCGGAGTAGTTCTGCTCTATCTTCACCGCTGTGTGGGCCTTGGAGGTGGTGGCACCGCCGATCAGCAGCGGCAGCTTGAAGCCCTGACGCTCCATCTCCTTGGCCACGTGCACCATCTCGTCGAGGGACGGGGTGATGAGGCCGGACAATCCGATCATGTCGGCATTCACTTCCCGGGCGGTTTTGAGGATCTTCTCGCAGGAGACCATAACCCCGAGATCGACGATCTCGTAGTTGTTGCACTGCAGCACCACCCCGACGATGTTCTTGCCGATGTCGTGCACGTCCCCCTTGACGGTGGCCATCACTATCTTGCCGTTGCTCGACCCTCCCGACTTTTCCGCCTCTATATAGGGTTGCAGGTAGGCGACCGCCCGCTTCATCACCCGGGCAGACTTGACCACCTGGGGCAGGAACATCTTGCCCGCGCCAAACAGGTCGCCGACCACGTTCATGCCATCCATCAGCGGCCCTTCGATCACGTGCAGCGGCTTCTCGGCCCCGGCCCGCGCCTCTTCGGTATCCTCTTCGATGAAGTCGGTGATCCCCTTGACCAGGGCATGCTCCAGCCGCTTGCCCACCGGCCAGCTGCGCCACTCCTGATCCCGGGGATCCTCGGCCTGGGCGCCGGCACCGCGATACTTCTCGGCGATGGCCAGCAGATCCTCGGTGGCGTTGTCGTTGAGGTTGAGCACCACGGCGATCACTTTCTCTTTCAACTCCGCCGGAATGTCTTCATAGATGGCGAGCTGACCGGCGTTGACGATGCCCATGTCCATGCCGTTCTGGATGGCGTGGTAGAGGAAGACCGCGTGGATGGCTTCCCGCACCGGCTCGTTGCCCCGAAACGAGAAGGAGACGTTGGAGACGCCGCCGGAGATCATGGCGTGGGGCAAATTATCCTTGATGTCCTTCACCGCCTCGATGAAGTCCACCGCGTAGTTGTTGTGCTCGTCGATGCCGGTGGCGATGGCGAAGATGTTGGGATCGAAGATGATGTCTTCCGGCGGGAAGCCGACCTTGTCCACCAGCACCCGGTAGGCGCGCTGGCAGATCTCGAACTTGCGGGCCCGGGTATCGGCCTGACCCTGCTCGTCGAACGCCATGACGATGACGGCGGCGCCGTAGCGACGCAGCAGCTTGGCCTGCTCGATGAACTTCTCCTCCCCCTCCTTCATGGAGATGGAGTTGACCACCGGCTTGCCCTGCACGCACTTGAGCCCCGCCTCCAGCACCTCCCACTTGGAGGAGTCGATCATCACCGGCACCCGGGCGATGTCCGGCTCGCCGGCGATGAGGTTGAGGAAGCGCACCATGGCCGCCTCGGCGTCCAGCATCCCCTCGTCCATGTTGATGTCGATGATCTGGGCGCCGCTCATGACCTGCTGCTTGGCCACATCGAGGGCCTCGTCGTAGAGCCCCTCTTTAATCAGTCGCTTGAACTTGGCCGACCCGGTGACGTTGGTGCGCTCCCCCACGTTCACGAACATGGACTCCGCGGTGATGATCAGCGGCTCCAGCCCCGACAGACGGCAGGCCACCGGCAGTTCGGGCAGGGCGCGCGGCTTGATGCCCGCCACCGCCTCGCTCATGGCGCGAATGTGGGTCGGGGTGGTGCCACAGCAGCCCCCCACCAGATTGAGGAAGCCGCTCTGGGCCCACTCGCGGATATGGGCCGCCATCTCATCGGCATCCAGATCGTACTCGCCGAAGGCATTGGGCAGACCGGCGTTGGGGTGGGCGCTGACATGGCTCTCGCTGATCCGCGACAGCTCAGCCACATATTCCCGCAACTCGTCCGGGCCGAGCGCGCAGTTGAGGCCAAACGACAGCGGTTTGACATGGCGCAGGGAGTGGTAGAAGGCTTCGGTGGTCTGGCCGGAGAGGGTGCGGCCGGAGGCATCGGTGATGGTGCCGGAGATCATCACCGGCAGGGCATAGCCCAGCTCTTCGAACACCCCTTCCACCGCGAAGGCGGCCGCCTTGGCGTTGAGGGTGTCGAAGATGGTCTCGATCAGAATGATGTCGGCGCCGCCCTCGATCAGGGCGTGGGTCGATTCGGTGTAGGCGGCCACCAGCTGGTCATAGGTGACGTTGCGTTTGCCGGGATCGTTCACGTCCGGCGAGATGGAGGCGGTGCGGTTGGTGGGGCCCAGCACCCCCGCCACGAAGCGCGGCTTGGTCGGGTCCTTGGCCGTCCACTCATCGGCGACGGCGCGGGCCAGACGGGCCGCTTCCAGGTTGATCTCCGCCGAGAGGGCTTCCATCTCGTAATCGGCCATGGCGATGGGGGTGGCGTTGAAGGTGTTGGTCTCGAGGATGTCGGCCCCGGCGGCGCAATATTGATCGTGGATCTCACGAATGATCTGGGGCTGGCTGAGCACCAACAGGTCATTATTGCCCTTGATGTCGGTATGCCAGTCGGCGAAGCGCTCGCCCCGGTAATCCGCTTCTCCCAGCTTGTAACCCTGGATCATGGTACCCATGGCGCCATCTATGATCAGGATCCTCTGCGCCAGACAGGCCTGTAGACTCTTGTTATTTATCGACACCGCTCTTCCCTCTTACATCCATGCAACTGCGTGGCTTCATCCTAACAGCAAAGGAAAAAAATGGAAATCTAGCCGTCTATCTGTCTAAAACTTTCGTCTCGATACCCAAAAGTAGGTAGTGAGTAAACTATCACCACAGAGTACCCTATGCCCGTCCTATAGGGACTCGTGCTTGCTGTAACTCCAACGAGAAAAATAACTATGAGCGTCTACTACACTCTCTGCTTCTTGGCAGCATTGGCGATTCTTATCGCCTTCGCCAACCAATATGTCCTCAAAATCCAGACCACCATCGCCATCACGGCGGGCTCCATGCTGATCTCCTTGTTGATGGTCATGTTCGGCAAGCTGGGTTGGTTCAATCTGGAACCCCTTGCCGTCTCCACCATGGAGAGCATCAACTTCCAGGACTTCCTGCTCAAGGGGATACTGGGCTTCCTGCTGTTTGCAGGCGGGATAGGGATCAACCTGCCAGCACTGCGGGATCAGAAGTGGGAAATCACCATTCTCGCCCTCTTCTCCACCCTGCTGTCGACCTTCCTCATCGGCTACGGCTTCTGGGGCATCTCGGCGCTGCTGGGCTGGGAAATTCCTTTCATCTACTGCATGTTGTTCGGGGCACTCATCTCCCCCACCGACCCTATCGCCGTGCTGGCCATCGTCAAGAAGCTCAAGGCGCCACCCCAGATCGCCATCCAGATCGAAGGGGAATCCCTGTTCAACGACGGTGTGGGTCTGGTGATCTTCGTCACCGTCTTTGCCGTGGCCTTTGGCGGCAGCGAGCCCACCTTCTCGGGGGTGGCTTCCGTCTTCATGCATGAGGCCGTCGGCGGCATACTGTTCGGTCTGCTGCTTGGCCTGTTGGCCCACGTCATGATCAGCGCCACCGATGATGGTTCCCTCGAACTGTTGCTCACCCTCTGCATCCCGACTGCCGGTTTTGCCCTGGCCAACATCATGGGTGTCTCCGGTGCCCTGGCCATGGTGGTCACCGGTATCATGATCGGCAACTGGACTCGTCACACCGGCTTCTCCGAACAGAGCAAGCACTATCTGGATCACTTCTGGGAGTTGATGGATCAGTTCCTCAATGCCTTGCTGTTCCTGCTGATCGGTCTGGCGATAGTGTTGCTCGATATCGGCTGGGAGTTCTGGCTGTTGCCCATCATCGCCATTCCACTCTGCCTGGCTGCGCGTTTCATCAGCGTCTCCCTGCCCTATGTGGCGTTTCGCAAGTTCCGCAGCTACAACACCTTCTCCATCCGCATCCTGACCTGGGGCGGCCTGCGGGGCGGCCTGGCCATGGCGATGGCGCTGGCATTGCCAACCGACACCATGATGCTCCCCTCAGGGGTGGACTTGCGCGAAGTGATACTGATCATGACCTATGCCGTGGTCATGTTCTCCATCGTGATCCAGGGGATGACCATCACCCCCATGATCGAAAAAGCCAAGCGGGCCCACGGCGATTACTGAGCTGACTGATAAAGGTTGCACTCAGACCGCCCTGCAAGGCCAAAAAAGCCGCTCATTGAGCGGCTTTTTCATGGGGGAGAGACGGCAAGTCACCCTCAGTTGCGGGGCTTCTCGTAGGTGAACACCTTGCCGATATCTTCCAGGCGATAACTGGTGAGCTGGTAGACGTAGTAGTTGAGCCAGTTGGCAAACAGCAGGTGACCATGGCTGCGCCAGCTGGCGCGCGGCGGCTTGGCCGGGTCATTGTCGGGGTAGTAGTTGACCGGCACCATGGGCTCGAGTCCCGCCTCGAGATCCCGTTTGTACTCCCCATCCAGGGTCAGCACGTCATATTCGGGGTGGCCGGTGACGAACACCTGGCGGCAATCCTTGGTCGCGGCGAGATAGACGCCAGCCTCCTCGGACTCGGCAAAGATCTGCAGGTCGGTATGGGCGCGGATGAGATCGCCATCGAAGGCGGCATAACGGGAGTGGGGCGCCACGAAGTCGTCATCAAAGCCGCGCAGCAGCGGCTCGTTCTCATCCAGCCGGTGGTGGCGATAGATGCCGGACAGCTTCTCGCCATGGGTCTGCTTGTCCATGCCATAGAGCGCCTTGAGCGCCGCCTGCACGGCCCAGCACAGGAAGAGGGTGGAGGTAACATGTTCGTGGGACCACTCGATGATCTCGACCACCTTGTCCCAGTAGATGACCTCTTCAAACTCCACCCGCCCCAGGGGGGCCCCGGTGATGATCATGCCGTCGTAGTTGTTGCCACGCACCTGCTCAAAATCGTGATAGAAGTTTTCCAGATGCGCCTGGGGCGTGTTCTTCGACTCCCGATCGTCTATGCGCAGCAGATCGACGTCTACCTGCAAGGGCGAGTTGGAGAGCATCCGCATCAGCTGGATCTCCGTCTCTATCTTCTTGGGCATCAGATTGAGAATAAGCACCCGCAGCGGGCGTATGTTCTGGGTGACGGCCCGGGATTCCGTCATGACGAAGATGTTCTCCTGCCCCAATACTTCGGCGGCGGGCAACTGATCCGGGATCTTGATGGGCATGCTGACTCCCTGTACTGCATCGGTAAGAATGTCTGGACATCTAGAAGCCTATAATAAAGCACCCGAGCTGTCATCAGATACCTTTGTGTTCACCCCTGCCATTGACTAGCATACGGCTCAAGCGCCCCTCATTCCGAGCACCATGGCTGGCATCACCATTTCAGTAGACAGGCTGCAAGTCGGCAACTATGTCTCCCTGCCTCTGGGCTGGCGTGAGCACCCTTTCCTGTTTTCCAGTTTCAAGATAAAGAGTGAGGAAGAGATAGCGCTGATCCGTCGACTCGGCTTGCAACAGGTCACCCTGTTCCCCGACAAGAGCGACAGCCCGCCTCTGCCTCCGGATAGTGTCGCCCCCGTTGAGATCCCAATGTCAGAGCGGAGCAGCCAACAAGAGGCGATGCAGCAGGATAAAGAGGAGCGCATCGCCCGGTTGCAGCAATACCGCCATGACGTACAGCAGTGCGACAAGCAGTTTCAGCACTCTCTGAGCCAGGTACGCAGCCTGATGGGCAAGGTGCAGGCCCGTCCGCTCAATGCCATCACCGAGGCGAAAGATCTCATCGATGCCATCACCAGGCAACTGCTGGCGGCGGACGATCTGGTGCTGCACCTGATGGCCGAGGGTGACGTGGACGACCAGCTCTACTACCACTCCCTCAACGTCAGCGTGCTGAGCATGATGCTGGCCAAGGAGTGCAATCTGGGGGCTGAACAGATAAGCCAGGTCGGCATGGGCGCCCTCTTCCATGACATCGGCAAGCTGAAGATCCCGAGCCAGATAGTGCGTAAACGCGAGCCACTGACCAAGCCGGAGCAAAACCTGCTGGCGCAACATGGCCGCTATGGCCTCAGCCTTGTCAACCTGACCCCATCCTTTCCCGAGGAGGCCAAGGGCATAGTGCTGCACCATCACGAGTACCTGGATGGCAGCGGGCCCCTGGGACTCAAGGCCAGCCAGCTCGATCCTCTGACCCAGCTCGTTTCCCTGATCAATGAATATGACAATCTCTGCCACCGCCATGCCAAGGTGCCTTTCTCTGCCCTCTCCAGCCTCTACAAGCAGCGCAAGGGCCAATTCAACCCCGACTATCTGGCCCTGCTGATCCGCCTGCTCGGCATCTATCCTCCGGGCAGCGTGGTACAGCTATCCAATGGCCAGATTGGCTTGGTCATCGCCATCAAGGGCAGCAGCCTGCTCTATCCGAGCGTACTGCTCTATGACCCGGGCATTCCACGTCAGGAGGCGGCCATCATCGATCTGAGCCAGGTCGGACTCACCATCGCCAAGGTGATCCACCCCAAGCGCCTCCCCCCCGCCGTGTTTGAATACCTGAACCCGCGCACTCGCATCAGCTACTACTTCGACCCCAAACCGAAATAGTGGCCGGGATGGATCCTCTGGATAATCTTCCCGTGGGGCCGCTACAATCCCATGCTGCCTGGCGCCCTGTCCCGACGACACGGCAAGCTGGCCGCCCCCCACGTTAAACCAGCCTCATCAGGAATCTGTCATGCACATAGAGATAATCAGCACCGGGGACGAGATAGTGACCGGCCTGGTGGTGGACACCAATGCCGCCTGGCTCAGCGCCCTGCTGCTCGAACAGGGGTGGCAGGTGCGGCGCCGCCATACGGTGGGCGATAACATGGCCGACCTGGTGAGCCTGCTGCGCGAATGCGCGGCCCGCGCCGAGCTGGTGCTGGTCTGTGGTGGTTTGGGGCCCACTGCCGACGATCTGACCGCGCAAGCCGCCGCCGAAGCCTTTGACGCGCCGCTGGCGCTCTACCCTGACTGGCTCGAGGTCATCAAGGCGCGCTATGCCAGCCGGGGTCGCCCCATGCCTGCCAGCAACGCCAAACAGGCCTGGTTGCCAGGGGGCAGCGAGATTCTCGATAACCCGGTCGGCACCGCCTGCGGCTTCCTGGTCCGCCATGGCCAGAGCCGACTCTTCTTTACCCCAGGGGTGCCTTTCGAATTCAAGCAGATGGTGCGCGAGCAGATAGTGCCACGGCTACGCGGTGCGGGAAGTGCCCGGGACACCGAGCTGCGCCGCTTCTACAGCTTCGGCATCTCGGAGTCGGCCTTGAGCGACCAGCTCGATGCCGCCCCCTGGCCCGCCGGGATCGAGCTCGGCTACCGCTCCGCCATGCCGCTCATCGAGCTCAAGCTGATCGGTCACGGGGCGAGTGCGGCAGACATGGCGATCGCCGAGGCCCGGCTGATCCAGGCGATCCAGCCCTGGCTGGTAGGGCGAGGGGATCAGGCTCCCTGGTTGCAGATACTGGCAAGCCTCGACGAGCACCAACCCCTGCAACTGATTGAAGGGGCCAGTCAGGGGGCCCTGCTGGCCCTGTGCCGGGATCGGGTCGGGGTGAGCGCCAGCTACCGCCAGGATCTGCCCCAGGATCTGGCACGGCTCGAGGGGCCAGCGCAGGGACTGGCGCTCACCATAGGCCGCGCCGGCCCCGAGGGGGTGCCCCTGCTGCTCTCTCGTGATGGCCGCCATTGGGGGCAGACCCTCAGGGTCAATCACCCGGATCCCGCCAGTGGCCGACGCCTGCTCGCCTTCGCCGCCCTCGACATGCTGCGCCGCCAGCAGGCAGCTCTGCCGGTTATCGCCGATTATCCCACCCTGCCCCGCAGCGCCCGGCGTCTGCCCGAGTGATGCCACAGACCCCGGCAATCCGGGGTCCTCTTCCACCACCTCAATCCAGGCTCTTCTTGAAACGATGGGCCGCCAGCAGCAGCACTATGGCGGCGAAGCCCCCTAGCCAGAGGGCATCCTGCCAGAGCGATGCCAGCTCGCCCCCCCGTAGCACTATGCCGCGAATGATGCGCATGAAGTGGGTGGCGGGCAGCAATTCGGCGACCCACTGGGCGGGCACCGGCATCCCCTCGTAGGGAAACATGAAACCCGACAACAGGATGGAGGGCAGCAGTACGAACACCGTCATCTGCATCGCCTGCAACTGGGTCTGAGCCAGGGTCGAGATGAGCAGCCCCAGGGTCAGGCTGGCGGCGATGAACAGCAGGGTGGCCAGCAGCACCTGACTCAGGGCCCCGTTGATCGGCACGGCAAAAATGAGGTGGCCCAATCCCAATATGATGGCGACCTGGACAAGGCCCACCCCGATGTAGGGCAATATCTTGCCGAGCATCAGCTCCAGCGCCGTCACCGGGGTGGTGATGAGCAGCTCCAGATTGCCCCGCTCCCGCTCGCGCACTATGGCCGCCGAGGTGAACATGATCATGGTCATGGTGAGGATGACCCCGAGCAGACCCGGCACTATGTTGATGGCCGAGCGGCGCGAGGGGTTGAAGTAGAGCACCGTCTCCAGACTGACCGGAGGTTGAGTCAGGCGGGCGTCCAGCTCGGTGAGCGGCATGCTGCGCAGGCCAAGCAGGGCACTGGCGATCAGGGTATCCGAGCCATCGACCAGCCACTGCCCCACGGGGCGCCCCTCACCGAGCCGCCTCGGCAAATCCGCCGGCAACACCAGCACGGCGCGCACCTCCCCCCGGGTCAGGGCCGATTCAGCCTGGTCGACGCCCTCATAGTGGCGCGCGATGCTGACCACCTGGGTCGCCTTGACCGCCTCCACCAACAGACGGGCATCCGCCGTGCGACTCATGTCGAGCAGACCAACCGGGATATGGCGCACATCGGTATTGATGGCATAGCCAAACAGCAGCAGCTGGATCAGGGGGATCATCACCACCATACCAAAGGTGAGCCTGTCCCGGGCGAGCTGACGCAGCTCCTTCTGGGTAATGGCCCATAGCCGCAGCCAGCGGGTCATGCCCTCACCCTCGTCGTGACTTCCGTGATATTCAGGCAACAGGGGCTCATCACCGCCCAGACGCCAAAGGTGAGCCTGTCCCGGGCGAGCTGACGCAGCTCCTTCTGGGTAATGGCCCATAGCCGCAGCCAACGGATCATGCCTCCCTCCTCGTAGTGACTTCCGTGATATTCAGGCAACAGGAGCTCATCACCGCCCAGGCGCCAAAGGTGAGCCTGTCCCGGGCGAGCTGACGCAGCTCCTTCTGGGTAATGGCCCATAGCCGTAGCCAGCGGATCATGCCTTCACCCTCGTCGTGACTTCCGTGATATTCAGGCAACAGGGGCTCATCACCGCCCAGGTGCCAAAGGTGAGCCTGTCCCGGGCGAGCTGACGCAGCTCCTTCTGGGTAATGGCCCATAGCCGTAGCCAGCGGATCATGCCTTCACCCTCGTCGT
>NZ_JANUEP010000009.1:0-105324 GCF_024807335.1 Aeromonas sp. BIGb0405 | reverse complement strand
CGGCCTGTCACGCCGGGGGTCGCGGGTTCGAGTCCCGTCCGCTCCGCCAATAAATAGAGAAGGCCTTCCCAATCGGGAAGGCCTTTTTGCTTTTGTGTGTTTTCAAGCCGGGTGGCAGCCATGCCCATATGATCCGACCTGCCATGTTTCAGTCTCTTTTAGTCCCCTCCACGTAATTCAAATGGCGCCAAAAGCCCACATTTTTCACCCTCATTATTGGAAACCATGGCTCTGCCGTTAGGGCTTTTACAGGCTTGTTCGCGATCGTTTGGCGCAAATATCAGCCATTGCATCATGATTTGCCATTCTGGCAGACCGGTCTGGTTGAGCACTAAGCCACGGGTTCAGCACGCCAATCAGGCAGGTGAAAGACAAGAGAGACAGGTGGGGCGCTCTGCTTGTTGGGTGATCCAACCTGTTTTTACGGTAAGGTTCCTTGTTGATGCTCAGGCTTGTATCTTGCGTCGCCTGGGCTTGAAATAGGACAAGCAGCTCCCCGGTCTACTATTCACCTGCAATAAAGGAGGTCCATCATGGCTGCCCTGACAGAGTTCGAAAAATATGTGATTGAGCAGAAAGGGACCGAGCGTCCCTTCAGTGGCGAGTATTACCGTCACGATGCACCCGGGCGCTATCTGTGCAAGAAGTGTGGTGCGCCTCTCTATACCTCAGAACACAAGTTCAATGCCCACTGCGGTTGGCCGGCCTTCGATGATGAGATCCCGGGGGCGGTGAAGAGAATTCCCGATGCGGACGGTCACCGGGTCGAGATAGTGTGCGCCCAGTGTGAAGGGCACCTTGGCCATGTTTTTGAAGGGGAGTATCTGACCGACAAGAATCTGCGCCACTGTGTCAACTCCGTCTCCCTCGATTTTGAGGCTAGGGAGGGGAGCGAGCCTCAGGGGTCGAAGATGGCATTGGCAACCCTGGGAGCAGGCTGCTTCTGGTGTGTCGAGGCGGTATTCAGCAGCCTGAAGGGGGTCAGCAAGGTCAGCTCGGGTTATGCGGGCGGAGCGGCCAGGGATGCAGATTACCAACGGGTCTGTTCGGGCCAAACCGGCCATGCCGAGGTGGTACAGATCGAATACGACCCCGCCGTCATCGACTTTGCGACCCTGTTGGAGGCCTTCTTTGCCAGCCATGATCCCACCACTCTCAATCGTCAGGGTCATGATGTGGGTCCTCAGTACCGCTCGGTGATCTTTGCCCATGATGATGAGCAAGTGCGGGTCGCTGGGGCCATGATCAAGGCGCTGGATGAAGCCAAGGTTTTCGCCAGCCCCCTGGTGACCGAGTTGACCGGCTATGATGGCTTCTATCCTGCAGAGGCGGACCACAAGGACTACTATGCCCAGCATGGTGAGCAGCCTTATTGCCAGATAGTGATCCGTCCCAAACTGGAGAAATTCAGGCAGCTGTTTGCCGAACACCTCAAGGGGTGAGGGCATTGCACGAACAGTGTTAACCGCAAAGACCGGCCAATGTGCCGGTCTTTGCCTTATCGGGGTTCAGAAGCTGTCGCCTCCCGATCGTGATGGGGGGCTAGCCCGGCCTGCTGCTGGCGGACCATGGTATAGTCGTGGCAATCGGTTTTTTGAGAGAGAGTGACTCATGAAGAAGATCATCTATGGGGTGCTGGGGCTGGGCGCGGCCTTGCTTGTCGGGGGCGCGGCTCTGGTAACCCTGGTCGACCCCAATGATTTCAAACCCTTGCTGATAGAGCAGGTGAAGAAGAGCACGGGGCGGGACCTAGTGGTATCGGGACCCATCGCATGGACCTTCTGGCCGAGTCTGGGACTCTCCCTCGAGCAGGTGGCGCTGCGCAATCCGAGCGGATTTGCCGAGCCGGACTTGGTACGCTTCGAACGGGGCCAGGCATCGGTCGCCCTGTTGCCTCTGCTCTCCCATCAGTTACAGATTGGCGAGGTGGCGCTGGACGGGGCTCACCTCTTTATCCAGACCAAGGCCGATGGCAGTTCCAACTTAAGTGGCCTGAAGAAGGCTGATGGGAGCGTGGCCACAGAGCCCAGTGCCGAGCCTGTGACACGGGAGGATCAGGCCGATCCCAACAAGGCGAAGTGGCAGTTGGACATAGAGAGCATCTCCCTCAATCAGGCCAGTGCCCTGGTGCTGGATGATCGCAGCGGCTCTCGCCTCCAGCTGGCACGCCTCGACCTCGCCCTCGGCGAGCTCAGATTCGATACCTGGGTGCCCATCAGCTTCGCCCTGGAGGGGGAGCAGCAGGGGCTCAAATTAGCGGCCAAAGGGGCAAGCAAGCTGAAACTAGGCAAGGATCTCGCGACGAGTGAGTTGCAGGGCCTCGCTGTCGAAGGCTCACTACAGCAGGCCGATACCCGAGTCGACCATTTCACGCTGAGCGCGGATCGTCTGATGCTGGATCAATGGAGCCAGCTTGACCTGAGTGCTCAAGGAGAGCAGGGAGAGCTGAAGTTCGACCTGAAGAGCAAGCTCAAGGGGCGTCTCAATGGTGCCCAGAGCCTGGTCGATTTTAGTGACTTGACCCTCGATGGCTCTTTGAGTGGTCCGCAACTGCCTGAGTCCGGGGTCAAGATGGCCTTGGCTAGTGAGGGTGAGGGGCAATGGGCCATGGCGAATAAAACGTTGACCCTGCCCAAGCTACAGCTGGGGGTTGATGATTTGCAGCTGAACGGCGATGCCAGCGTGGCGATGACGGCAGTGCCTGCCATTCGTTTCAATCTTGCGGCCGAGCGGCTGGATCTGGATGCCTGGCGTCAAAAAATGGGCAAGGGGATTACCGCTAACCCCGAGCCGGACAATCAGATTGCCCCTGCCTCCAAATCAACGAATGCCCCTGTTGCGCCATCAACCATCACGGCTGAACCGGATCTGAGCTGGTTGAAAGGGCTGGATCTGGCCGGTCGCCTGCAACTGGGGACCCTGATCGCCGATGGGGTGACCGCCCAGCAGGTTGAGCTCGATCTGGCCGCCAACAAGGGGCTGGTCAATCTCAAGCATGTTAGTGCCAAGCTGTTTGGCGGCTCGGTTCAGGGGGAGGGGGTGATCGATGCGCGTCAGCAACCGGCCAGCTTCAAGGTACACAAGCAAATCAAGGGGGTGGATCTGCAGCCCTTGCTTCACAGCGTTGCCAAGACCGACCTGCTGGCGGGCAGAGGCGATGCCGATATTGAGCTCAGTGGCCTGGGACTCTCTTCCCATGCGTTGCGTAGCCAGTTGAGCGGCACCATAGGGCTCAAGGTGGAAGATGGGGCCCTGAATGGTATCAACCTGCCGCAGATGCTGCGCGAGGCCAAGGCGACGCTCAAGGGAGAGAAAGCCAGGGAGGTCAAGGAGGCACGCAAGACAGATTTCAGTGCCCTGACGGCGAGCTTCAAGATAGCCAAAGGCGTGGCGAGCAGTGACGATATTCTGCTGTTGGCTCCGGCGCTGCGGGTCGAGGGCAAGGGAAAAACGGAGCTGCTGCCCGAGACCCTGGACTTCCTGATGGCAACGACAGTGGTGGAGACCAGCAAGGGGCAGGGCGGCAAGGATCTGGCCGAGCTCAAGGGCATTACCATCCCGGTCAAGATCGGGGGGCATTGGCGTGACCCCAGCTACAAGCTGGACATCAAGGCGCTGCTCGCCGATAACAAGCTGCTGGAGGAGAAGGCGCGCAAGGAGGCCGAGCGCGGCCTCAAGAAACTGCTTGGGGACAAGGCTGAGGATGAGCAAATCAAGGGGGTGGCCGACCAGCTGCTCAAAGGATTGTTCAAATAGCCGAGGACCCCATCAAGCAAACAGCCCTGCCGAGAGATCGGTGGGGCTGTTTTGTTTGTGTAGCTGAACCAAGCAGTGTCAATCGAGCCGTGATGCGTCTTGCTCCAGCCGGTAACCGCCGAGCAGCCCATCCGTGAGCCACTGTTGCAGATACTGGCCAGCCTGGAAGGCGGCGTTGTCACCGGGCAGGCGGGCATTGAGCAACATGCAGAGCGTTGCGAACGCCTCCTGATGGAGCAGGGCGTCGACCAGAATGGCTTCATCAGCATCCAGGCTGCGATAGCGGGTGCGCCGTTCGGGATCGCGCCAGATGAGACAAGGGATGGCACACTCACTGCGCTGTGGGGGAGGGGGGGTCTGCTCGGCCTTGAGTGCCTTCCACACCTCCAGGGAGTTGAAATGCTGGAGATGCAGATCAGTGGAGGGCGTCACCAGGAAGCGCAGATCGGGCCAGGACTCAGGGTCCAGGCGCTGGATCTCGCCGAGGGTCAGTGGCTCGGCATCGGCGGCATCGAAGGCGCCGCGCAGTCGCCATTCGAACTCGGCCAACTCGCTCACCTGAGGATGTTCGGCCAGGGCCTGCTCCAGATAGAGGGGAAACTGAGCCCCCAGCTCACGCAGGGTCCAGCTGTGGGGAGGGCGCTGCTGCAGATACTCCTGGCAGAGGGAAGCAAACATCTCATCCCCCACATAGGCCCAGGTCTGCTCGAAGTCCTGTTGCAGGCACTCCAGCAGTCGGCTCTGGTAGGCGTTGGCATAGATGTACCAGCGCAGATCGGCGGGCAGCGAACCGACAACGAGGGGAATGGGTGGGGTTGCGGTCTGCTGCTGCAAACCCGTCATGAAGGCCTGTTGCAGAGCCTGAAGCTCAACCGGCGTTGACATCTTGCGTCTCCAGAGCCCAGTGCGGGGCGGCAATCTGCCTTGCCTGATCCAGCTCGCTGACCAGCTCAGGGAAGGGGGGGATATGGTCGTCGCGCTCTATCATGGTACTGATCGGCCCGAAGCGGCGCACTGCCCGCTCAAACAGGGCCCAGACAGGATCGACGATGGGGTGGTCATGGGTATCAATGACATAGTCCCCATAGTCGCTATGGCCCGCGAGATGGAACTGCACCACGGAATCCCTGTCGATGGCGTCGAGGTAGGCGTTGGCATCGAAACCGTGATTGCGGCTGCTCACATAGATGTTGTTGATATCGAGCAGCAGGCGGCAACCACTCCGGCGGCTGAGGTGGTTGAGAAACTCATGCTCGCGGTAGTCGGCACCGGCAAATTCGAGGTAAGTGGAGGCATTTTCCAGCACCAGGGGGCGGCCGAGATAATTCTGCACCCGATCGATACGCTCGCACAGATGGGTGAGCACGGCATCGGTCAAGGGCAGCGGCAGCAGGTCATGGCTGTTGTGGCCAGAGACACCGGTCCAGCAGAGGTGATCCGACAGCCAGGCGGGCTCTATGCTGCGCATCAACTCCCTCAAGCGGCTGAGGTAATCCATGTCGAGGGGATCCGCCGAGCCTATGTTCATCGATACCCCGTGCATGACGATGGGGTAATCGGCCCGGACCTGCTCCAGGTAATAGCGGGGTTTGCCCCCTGCCACCATGAAGTTTTCCGAGAGGATCTCGAACCAGTCGGCGCCCTGCGCCCCGTCCAGCACCTCTTGGAAGTGGGGAGGCCTGAGCCCTAAACCAAAGCCGAGCCAGGGGAAACTGTGCATCTGAGCTCCTGATCTATCCATGCTTGCCATAAAAAACAGGCCGGTTGCCCCATGGGGTCACCGGCCATTCTACCCTGCGAAAGACCAGGTTAGCGGACTTTACCGCCTTGGGCATTGCACTCTTCGCGCGTCATGCTAAGGAAGCCTTGGCCCTTGCAGCTGCCTTGACCCTTGCAAGCATTGCTGGCGGTCTTGCAGTCATTATGGCCCTTGCAGCTGTTGACTCCCCAACATTGGACCTGATTTTCACCATGTTGTCCGGTATTGGCGGCCAGAGCGGCACCAGAGAGGGAAATGGCAGCCATCGCGAGGGCGGCACCGGCCAGACGGTTCATGGTTTTACGGGTTGCGTGCATGTTCTATCTCCTTGAAGGATTGTCACTCTACCAGCGTTGGCCGAGCGTCCATGTAACTTGATCTTGGTGAGGAGCGACTCCCCCACCACATGAGTCGGGGGATCAAGATGCTCAGACACCATTACGAACCTTGTTAATGAGTTGGATCATAATGACGCTGCTCTATCGACCTCGCTTTAGAAGACCGAGGGGGAGGGCTTTTACATTCATATAAAATCCATTTTTCTGCCGAAATAATGTCTAGCCCTTGTTATGACTGGGTTGGCATTCAGGTCTGACCAGTTAACTGGGGTCGCTTCTCTTGGCTGGGAGCCATGAGGCTCGCCTTGTGGGGCGGCGACTGTCATCATGGGGATCACTAACAAGGAGGTAACAGATGATTCGAGTGGTCTTTCACCTGTCCGAACGGGATCGCAGCCGGGCGGCATTCAATAATCTCAATAACTTACTGGCGGCTATGGCTGGTGAACCCGGGGAGCTGGTGTTGCTGGTCAATGGGATAGCGGTAACCAGCCTGCTGGAAGGAGGAGAGAGTGAGCCCGAGTGGGCCGGTCTGCGGCAACAGGGCGTCAGGTTGCTGGCCTGCGCCAACTCCCTGCGAGGTCAGCAGATAGCCCCCGAGCGGCTGCTGGCGGGGGTTGAGGTCGTCTCTACCGGCGTCCTGACCCTGATCGAATTGCAGCAACAGGGCTTCGCCTATATCAAGTCCTGAGCCGAGGCCAAGCATATGGAGCGTTGCTGCTCACCTCATTGACGGGTCGGTGGATGAAGGAGAGCGAGTGGCACACGTCAGCGGACATCGACCCCAGGATGAGGATCCACCCTGGGGCCGGGGCTCTGGCTCAGTCGCCAAGCTGCTGCTGCCACACCTGGCTGACCAGCTGGCGCTCGGCCAGCAGTTGATCGTCTTTTACCTTGCGGCTGATCTCGGAGAGATTGAGGCGGTGCCCCAGGTTGCGGATCTCCAGATAGGCATGTTTCAACCCTTCGGCCTGCTCCAGGCTGAGTACACCAGCCATCACGCACTCATCGAAGATGCGCACGTTATCTGACCAGCGGGTCAGTGCCTGAGGCTCGCTATGGGCATGGGCCAGTACCAGATACTGGGCAAGGAACTCGATATCCACCATGCCCCCCGGGGATTGCTTGAGATCGAACTCCCCCTCTGCCGCCTTGAGCAGGTGGCCGCGCATCTTGATACGCATCTCGCGCACCTCCTTGGCCAACTCCCCCAAATCTCGCTTGGTTGCCAAGAGATCGCGTCTGATACGCGAAAATTCGGCGACGATGTCATCATCGCCGTAAATGGGCCTTGCCCGGACCAGGGCCTGATGTTCCCAGGTCCAGGCCTCGTTCTCCTGATACTGCTGATAAGCGGCCAGGGACGACACCAGCAACCCGGCATCCCCCGATGGGCGCAGGCGCATATCGATCTCGTAGAGGATGCCGGAGGGGGTGCGGGTGCTGAACAGGTGCAACACCCGCTGGGCCAGGCGCAGGTAGAACTGGCGGCTGTCGATGGGCTTGGGGCCATTGGTGTAGCTGTTGGGGTCACCCCCGTGCAGGAACACCAGATCGAGATCCGACCCGTAGCCGAGCTCTATGCCCCCCAGCTTGCCATAGGCCACCACGGCGAAGCTGCGCCGACCGCTCTCGGCCACGTCGGGAGGCACGCCGTAACGCTCGCTGATCTGGCTCCAGGCCTGATTGACCACCTCTTCCACCAGGGCTTCGGCCAGCCAGGTGAGGTGATCGCTCACCTTCATCAGTGGCAGGGCACCGGCGATGTCGGCGGCGACGATGCGCAGCAACTGCACCTGCTTGAACTGACGCAGGGCCTCCATCTGCTGCTCTACGTCCTCTTCCGGGATGCGCAGCAGGAACTGACGCAGCTGGGGTTTGTATTGATCGAGGGGCGTAGGGTGGTAGAGGTGCTGGGGATCGAGCAGTTCATCGAGCAAGATGGGGTAGCGGGCGAGCTGCTCGCTCACCAGGTGACTGGCATCACACAGCCGCACCAGCTGGCGCAGGGCGGCCGGATTTTCCGCCAGCAGTTGCAGATAGGCGCTGCGGGTGAAGATGCGGGTGAGCAGGGTGCAGACCCGCTCGAACAGGCGGGCAGGGGTCTCGCTCGCTACCACAAGACGCAGTAACTCGGGCATCAGCCAGTCCAGGGCGATCCGGCCCTGGGGGCCAATCTGGCGACGCTTGTACTCCTCCTTGAAGCGCAGTACGGCTCCGGCCAGGGGCTCGGGGTCGCTGACTCCCTGCTCGGTGAGCAGAATGCCTACCTCGGCGGCATCCAGATCGGTGCGCCACAGATCCAGCCAGGCCTGTTCCAGATGATCCGGCGCCTCCTTCTCTTCCCCGACCACGGCGACGAACTCCCCATGGACGGCGGCCATCTCCTGATCGAGACGGGTCATGAAGGCCTCCCAATCCGGGAAGCCAAGCGCCGTGATGAGCCGCAGCCTGTCGCGCTCCTCCGTGGGCAGGGTCTGGGTCTGCTGATCGCCAATTTCCTGCAACAGGTTCTCGACCCGGCGCAGGAAACGGTAGGCATTGAGCAGGCAATCGCAACGCTCCGGGGTCAGGGCACCGCTCTGGGCGATGGCATCCAGGGCCTCGGGCAGGTGACGCACTCGCAGCAAGGGCTCTCGCCCGCCCCGGATGAGTTGCAGCGCCTGGGCGATGAACTCCACCTCGCGGATGCCACCGGCACCCAGCTTGATATTGTCCTTGAGCCCCTTGCGGCGTACCTCGGCGGCGATCATGGCCTTCATCTGGCGCAGGCCATCGATGACGCCAAAATCGATGTAGCGGCGGAACACGAAGGGGCGCAGCAGCTCGCTGAGCGCCTGGCTCTGCGCGCACTCCTGGCCAAGCACCCTGGCCTTGACCATGGCGTAGCGCTCCCAGTTGCGACCATGGTGCTGGTAGTAATCCTCCATGGCGGCGAAGGAGATGGCCAGCGGCCCCGCCTCGCCAAAGGGACGCAGCCGCATGTCGACCCGGAATACCTGACCATCGACTGTGGTCTGGTGCAGGGCGTTGATCAGCCGCTGACCCAGCTTGATGAAGAACTGTTGATTGGCCAGCTCGCGCCGCCCGCCGACCGTGTAACCGTTCTCGGGGAAGGTGAAGATGAGGTCGATGTCCGAGGAGAAGTTCAGCTCGCCACCCCCCAGTTTGCCCATGCCGAGGATCAGCAAGGGCTGGGGGTTGCCGTCACCATCCATGGGGGTGCCCAGCTCGTCGCACTGTTTGCTGTACAGCCAGTCACGGGCGCCACAGATGAGGGCATCCGCCAGCCTGGTCAGGTGAATGAAACTCTCCTCTACCTCGGCGCGGCCGAGGAGCTCACGCCAGGCGATGACCAGCATGCGGCTGCGGCGAAAACGGCGCAGGGTGCGCTTGAGTGCCTCTTCGTCCACCTGGTCGGCGAGCAGGGCCGCGAGCTCCGGCTCATAGGCGCGCCAGCGGTTGTCACTGTGAAGCTCCGTCGAGGCGAGCAGTTCGGCCAGCAGGGTCGGCTCTTGGATCAGGGCCTCGGCGGCGAAATCTGAGAGGCCAAACAGGGTGAGCAGTTCAGCGCGGCTGGCGCCGGTCAGCTCGCCATACTGGGGGGCTTGAACGAGCAGGCGTTGCCAGTGGCGATCGGCCTGGGTCATGAGGGAGGCGGGGAGCACCAAGGTTCTCTTCCTTACGTCTTGGTTAAAGGCAGATGCGGCGGCAGTGGGTGACTGACCGCATCCGGTACCGCTGTTCGGCACCGCATGACCATCAATCTAACATTGCCGGGCCCCGGGCTCATAGGGGCAAGGGCCCGGGTCCCGCAGAAGCGTGAGCCGGGTCAGATGTGCTCGCTGGCGAGGGGTCATCACAGGGGCGGGCAACTCGCAGCCTGTCAGCGGGTTGCACGTTGTCAGATGGCCCATGACGCGGTAGCGCGGGGGCCGGTTCGTCAGCGAATACTGTGATCCTGCTGGTAGATATCCGGCTGATAGCGCTCCATCAGGGTGGCTGGCCGGACGGGGGCCTGGAAGCCGAAGCCGCTGTAGAGCCCATGGGCATCCGAGGTGGCCAGGCTGATGCGGCGCAGCCCCTGGAGATTTGGGTGGGACACTATGGCCTGGATCAGCGCCTTGCCGTGGCCCAGGCCACGGTGGGCGGGCAGTACGAACACATCGGAGAGATACCCGAAGGTGGCGTGATCCGTGATGACGCGGGCGAAGGCGACCTGTTGACCGTCCAGGTAGCCACCGATGCAGAAGGAGTGGTTGATGGCTCGCTGCACGGTGGAGAGTGGTATGCCGAGGCACCAGTAGGCCTCTTGCGACAGAAACTGGTGGATGAGCGGCACATCGAGCCGCCCCTTGTCATCGCTGATTTCCAAGCCGGTGTCACTGTGGTGCAGGTCATGCATATGGGCTCCTTGCCTCGCTCTGGGGAGTATTGAAACGAAAAGAGGAACCCGCAGGCTCCTCTTTTCATAAGGTGACGATAACACCAGGGGACGTCAAGCCTCGATGAGCAGCTTGCGCCCTGCGCTCGCGCGCTCATCACGGCTAGTCCAGCTTGAAGGCCTGGATGTGACGATTCAGGGTCTGGCTGTGGGATTCGACCAGCATTGAGGCATCTTGCAGCTCGCGCAGCACCACCACGGATCCCTCGACGATCTGCTTGACCTGCTCCAGGTTGCCGCTCATCTCCTGGGCGACGGCGCTCTGCTCTTCGGAGGCGGTGGCTATCTGGCGGTTCATGTCGGCCACCCCCTGTACCCGCGCCACTATGGTGGTCAGCTGCTCACCGGCCTGGGTTACCTGCTCGACCCCGCGATCGGCCTGAGCCACGCTCTGCTCCATCAGACCCGCTGCGGTGCGGGCACTGCCCTGCAGCTGCTCAATCATCTTCTGGATCTCCACGGTCGCGGACTGAGCCCGGTTGGCGAGGCCGCGTACCTCATCGGCCACCACGGCAAAGCCGCGTCCGGCTTCACCGGCACGGGCCGCTTCGATGGCCGCATTGAGGGCCAGCAGATTGGTCTGCTCCGAGATGCTGCGAATGGTGTCCACCACTGAGCCAATGCGCTCGACCCCTTGCTCCACGTCATGGACGACGCTGGAAGATTGCTGAATGTTGCCGGACAAGGTGTGTATGGTGTTGACGGTATCGGCGACGCAGCGGCTGCCCTCCTGGGCCAGGCGGCTGGTCTCGCTGGTGGAGTGGGAGGCCTGCTCGGCGTGATGGGCCACCTCGCCGATGGCGCCGACCATCTGGGTCATGGCGCTGGCGAGCTGCTCTATCTGGACGAACTCCTCGTTGATCGCCTCATTGGCCTCTTCCATGCAGAGGGTCACCTGGGAGGCGATGTCGTTAAGCTCCTTGCAAGCCAGGCGCTGGCTGCCGAACACCTGCTTGAGTTCGTTCTGGGAGTGGGCCACCGCCTTGGCGATGTCGCCGAATTCGTCTTTGGATGCCAGTTCGACCCGGTGGCTGAGATCTTTTTGGGAGAAACGCTCCAGCAAGCTGACCAGATAGCGCACCTGCTTGACCATGAGGCGGGAACCCGCCATCAGCAGCACCACAAACACCACTCCCATCAGGGCCGTCTCGAGCAGACCGGTCCAGATCAGGCGGGAGGCGATGTCATTGGCCTTGGCGGCATCAATGCCCTCGCTGAGCAAAGTGCGCTCCAGATTACTGGCATCGAACCAAAGCTTGGTCAGCAGCAACAGGGTGCTGAATACCATCAGCAAGATCACCTTGGGCACCAGACGTATATCACTGAGCCGCTGTTCAAGCGGGTTGAACTGCATAGCTTCTCTCCTTTTAATGGGGGAATTTTCCTTTCTCATCAGGGCTATCGGCATTATCTTCTGTTTTATTAATTCGTTTCCCGTTTAAAGTTGGAATTTGCATGCGACATCACTTAACCCCCCTGCGCGCCATGGATCTGCTGATGGCAATCCTCTCTCTGGTGTCGGTTGGCCTGGTCAGTGTTCGCTGGTTTGGGGTGGCGACCCCGCAGACCATGCAGCTCTTCTATGACATCGACAGTCTCATCTGCTACATCTTTCTCGCCCACTTTGCCTACGGCTGGCTGCGGGCGGAGGATCGCTGGGGTTTTCTGAAGGCGAACTGGTTCTATCTGCCGGGTAGCCTGCCCATGGTGGAATCCCTGCGCTGGGCGCGGCTTATTCAGCTGTGGCGTGTCTATCAGCTGTTGCGCAACCAGCCGGATCTGCTGACCATGTTTCGTCGCGAGCGCAATGAGACCACTCTGTCCGGGATCTTGTTGCTGTTCTTTCTGTTGTTGGGGGTGGGATCCGGGGTCATGTTCTGGATTGAAGCCGGTCACCCCGGCAGCCAGATAGAGACCCCCTATGACGCCTTCTGGTGGACACTGGTGACGCTCTCGACCGTGGGCTACGGGGATCTGGTTCCCAAGACGGAACAAGGGCGTTTCGTCGCCAGCCTGCTCATCCTGTTCGGGGTCGGTCTCTATGCCGCCGTCAGTGGCTTCATGGCCAGCCTATTCCTGCAACCAAGGCATGGCGAGAAGAGAGAAGAAGAGCTGCGCTTCAAGCTGTTGCAGACTCAGCAGACGCAGATGCTGGCGGAGCTACAGAGCTTGCGTGACGAAATCCGTCAGCTCAAACGTGAACCCTGATCCGCGCGTGATGGCGCGCCGCGGCGCGCCAGTTCAGGGCCGCGGGTAAACATGGTGGTGTTGAACGGCCTCCCCGCCTCGGGGGGAGGCCGTTTCTTTGCTTGTCCTTTGACCACGGAGCGGCTTAACATTCCAGCCAATTCCTAACCAATCGAGAGAATCGACTGACCATGCGCGCCCTCCTCGGGATACTGATCTGCCTGTGTGCTCAATCCGCCCTGGCCGAGACCCGTTATGTTTCAGACAACATCTATATCTTCATGCACGGCGGACCGGGTACCCAGTACCGGATCCTCGGCAGCGTCAAGGCCGGTGAAGCCCTGGAAGTGAAAGGCGGCCAGGCCGGTTTCACTCAGGTGGTGGATGAACGTGGTCGTGAAGGCTGGATCAAGAGCGACGAGTTGCAGAGCGAACCCAGCCTGAAGGTACGTGTGCCCCAGCTGGAACAGGAGCTGCAAACCCTCAAGGATCGCCTGCAAAACCTCAATGGTGACAACGAGCAGCGCTTCGCCGAGAAGGATGGCAAGATTGCCGAGCAAGATAGCTTGCTCACCAACCTCAAGGGGCAGCTCGACAACCAGAGTGAGGAGCTGGCCAGCGTCAAGGCGCAGAATGATGCCCTGAACAGCAGCATCGACAACCGCGAGCATGATATGCAGATGGATTGGTTCATTCGCGGTGGCGCCATGGTCGGTGGCGGCATACTGCTTGGCATCCTCTTGCCCCTGCTGCCGCGTCGTCGCAAGCAGAGTGAGCGCTGGATGAACTGAGGCCCTGCCGAGGCAGCCAGGCCGTTTGGTCATGATAGAGGGTCGCCCATGGGCGGCCCTTTTTAGTGGGGCGGGTTGTCACTCTTTGGCTGGGGGCAGGTTTTCCACTCAAATGGGTTGAAAAGGGTCTCCCTAGGCTCGCCTGCGAGACGCATTCTTCGTAATATGCGACATATTCCTGGCAGGTTCTTACCTGCCAGATACCCCAATCGAACGTCAAAAAGAGCTTGGCTATCATGGAATTAACCGAACGGGCCCACTGGTTTGTGCTGGCGGGCGATCACCTCATCTGGCTGGATGAGGCGGACCGAGTCCCGCACTGCACCCGGCAGGCGCTGCCCCTGTGCTGGCAGGCTCTGGCCTTCGAGGAATTCGACCTGTGGGAGGGGGCCCCTTGCTATCTCCATGATCTGGGGGAAGGAGAGTCACTCCTCGGCGACTCATCGGAGTTTGGAGAGTTGAGCCCATTGCGTCAGCTGATGATGGCGGGAGACGAGGAGGGGTTTCGCCTCGGGGGCCGAGCCTGGCAGCTGGCCAGCTTCCGTCGCAGCCATAAATTCTGTGGCGAGTGCGGCGCCCCCATGACGCCCAAGACAGGGGAGTGGGCACAAGGGTGCCATCAGGGACACATGGCCTATCCGCGCATTTCCCCTTGCATCATAGTGGCGGTGCGTCGTGGCTCCCAACTGCTGCTGGGGGCCCATCGTCGTCACTATCAGGCGGACGACCCCATGTTTACCGTGCTGGCGGGCTTCGTCGAGGCCGGTGAAAACCTGGAGCAGTGCGTGGCGCGGGAGGTGTTCGAGGAGAGTGGCATCCGGGTCGGCAACATCCGCTATGTCGCCAGCCAGCCCTGGCCCTTCCCCCACAGCCTGATGATGGGCTTCACCGCCGAGTACCAGAGCGGCGAGATCCGTCTGCAGGAGGAGGAGCTGGTGGCCGCCGACTTCTTTGAACTCGATGCCCTGCCGCGTATTCCCCCCCATGGCACCATAGCGCGTCGTTTGATTGAACTCTGCCGCGAGACCCTCTAAGGGCGATTGCAATTGGGCGGCAGGTGGGGGGGGGGGGAGAGGCCTCAATTGCCCCGCGGTTGTCCCTGAGTGGCCATTGGCATCGGTGCCGAGGTTGCGCCCTCTCACATCTTTGCACTCCGGGCGGTCAGCGCCCTGGTTTGCATCCCCCGCAGCGGCGCACAAAGTGGTATCATATCCGTCATTTTATGCGTGATATGACTCAGGAACTGGGATGAAAGAGCTGAAGAACGATCGATACCTGCGCGCCCTGCTGCGCCAGGATGTGGACCTGACCCCGGTCTGGATGATGCGCCAGGCTGGCCGCTACCTGCCGGAATACAAGGCAACCCGTGCCCAGGCGGGGGATTTCATGTCCCTGTGCCGCAATGCCGAGCTGGCCTGTGAAGTCACCCTGCAGCCTCTGCGCCGCTATCCCCTCGATGCCGCTATTCTCTTCTCCGACATCCTCACCATACCCGACGCCATGGGGCTGGGTCTCTACTTCGAGCACGGCGAAGGCCCGCGCTTCGAGCGTCCCATCACCTCGCTGGCGCAGGTGCAGGCGCTGCCACATCCGGATCCGGAAGATGAACTCGGCTACGTGATGAATGCGGTGCGCACCATTCGCCGCGAGCTGAAGGGCGAAGTGCCGTTGATTGGCTTCTCCGGCAGCCCCTGGACCCTGGCCACCTACATGGTGGAGGGGGGCAGCTCCAAGGCGTTCACCAAGATCAAGCAGATGATGTATGCCGAGCCCCAGACTCTGCACCTGCTGCTCGACAAACTGGCGGACAGCGTGATCTCGTACCTCAACGCCCAGATCAAGGCCGGTGCCCAGTCTGTCATGGTGTTCGATACCTGGGGCGGCGTGCTGACCCCGCGGGATTACCGCGACTTCTCCCTGCAGTACATGCACAAGATCGTCGATGGCCTGATCCGTGAGAATGAGGGCCGCCGGGTGCCGGTGACTCTGTTCACCAAGAACGGCGGTCAATGGCTGGAGCAGATCGCCGCCACCGGCTGCGATGCCCTGGGACTGGACTGGACCATAGACATCGCGGATGCCAAGCGCCGGGTCGGTGACAAGGTGGCGCTGCAGGGCAACATGGATCCCTCCATGCTCTACGCCGCCCCTGAGCGCATTCGCGAAGAGGTCGCCACCATTTTGGCGGGCTTTGGCAGCGGCAACGGCCACGTCTTCAACCTGGGTCACGGCATCCATCAGGATGTGGATCCCGAGCACGCCGGGGTATTTGTGAACGCGGTGCATGAGCTCTCCGGCCAGTACCACGGCCGCTGAGGTTGAACCGCTGCATCAGCATCATGACAACGGGGCCCCAGGGCCCCGTTGTGTTATCCGGGGCGGCGCCGTTTTGGCCCTTGTACTGTTTTGGATACTGCGCGCCGGCCCCGGCTCGGGTTACACTGCGCCATCTGTGGCGGTGGCCACACACAAGATGAGCGACAGCGTGCGAGGCCGCGTATCGGCCGTCTCGCTCGCCATGCAGGAGGCAGAATGAGCAAGAAGTCGTGGGATTGGGGTATAGATCTGGGCGGTACCAAGTGCGAGTGCGTGGTGCTCGATGGCGACGAGGTGCTGCTGCGCCATCGCATTCCCACCGAGCGCCGTGGCGGTTACGAGCACATGATTGGTCAGATAGCCAAGCTGGTGGACGAGTGTGCCGCCAAGCTCGGTCAGCGTCCGGCCGTCATCGGCATGGGCACCCCAGGCGCCCGGGACCCCCAGACCGGGCTGATGAAGAACTGCAACACCACCGAGCTCAACGGCAAGCCGTTCAAGGAAGATCTCGAGCGCAGGCTCGGCATTCCGGTGCTCATCGCCAACGACGCCAACTGCTTCGCCCTGGCGGAAACCCACCTGGGGGCGGTGCGCCAGCACCATCCCGATGCCAGGGTTGTATTTGGCATCATCATGGGTACCGGGGTGGGCTCCGGTATCGTCATCAACGGCCAGATCCTCAATGGCCACCACGGCATCGCCGGGGAGTGGGGCCACAATGTGCTCTCCCCCGATGGCCCCGAATGCTACTGCGGCAAGCGTGGCTGCGTCGAAACGCTCATCAGCGGCCCGGCGCTGGAGGCCTGGTATGAAGCCAAGGCCAGGCGCCATCTCCCGCTGGCCCAGATTGCGGCGGCCACGGCCCACGATCACGTGGCCAAGCTCACCATCGACCGTCTGCACCTGCTGTTTGGCCAGGCCCTGGCCAACGTGGTCAATATTCTGGATCCGGATGTCATCGTCATCGGCGGCGGGGTGGGCAATGTGCAGAGTCTCTATAGCGTCCCGGCCCAGACAATTTTGCCCTTTCTCTTTAATCCCCGCTTCAGGGCCCCCATTATTGCTCCAGCCCTGGGTGACAGTGCCGGGGTCTTCGGCGCGGCACTCCTGGCTCGTGGCACCTTCCGGGAGGCGCAACTCTCATGATGCTTCCCTCTTCATCCTCTCTTTAGTCGCAGGTAAGGACACGTAATTTCCATGATCAAGATTGCCATCAATGGTTACGGGCGGATCGGCCGCAATGTACTGCGTGCTCTTTACGAGAGCGGCCGGGACAAGAGCATCAAGATAGTCGCCATCAACGAGCTGGCGGCGCCCGAGGCCATGGTGCACCTGACCCGCTTCGATACCAGCCATGGTCGTTTCGCACACCCGGTGCAACTGGCAGGTGGCAGCATGCAGGTAGGGCAGGATCTCATTGCCCTGTTCGCCGAGCGGGATCCCGCCAATTTGCCATGGCGGGCGCTGGGGGTGGATGTGGTGCTAGACTGTACCGGCGTATTTGGCTCCCGGGCGGATGCGCAGCGCCATCTGGGGGCAGGGGCGGGCAAGGTGCTCTTCTCCCATCCGGCGGATGCGGATGTGGATGCGACAATCGTTTTCGGGGTCAACCATCAGACCTTGACCGGGCGGGAGCGGATCGTCTCCAATGCCTCCTGTACCACCAACTGCGTGGTGCCCGTCATCGAAACATTGCATCGAGAATTCGAGATAAATTGTGGTACTATTACGACAATTCATTCGGCCATGCACGACCAGCAAGTCATCGATGCCTACCACAGTGACTTGCGCAGAACCCGGGCCGCCAGCCAGTCCATCATTCCGGTGGATACCAAGCTGGCAAAGGGATTGGAGCGTATCCTTCCCCACTTCGCCGGCAAGTTCGAGGCGATAGCGGTACGGGTGCCGACCATTAATGTAACGGCCATGGATCTCAGTATTACTGTTCGTAAAAAAGTGACAGTTACTGACGTAAATCAAGCCCTGCAGCGGGCATCCAGAGGTACATTAAGCGGTATTCTGGATTACACGGAGGAACCCTTGGTCTCCGTCGATTTCAATCATGATGCACACTCCTGCATCATCGATGGTACCCAGACACGGGTCAGCGATGCCAACCTCGTCAAGATGTTGATGTGGTGCGATAACGAATGGGGCTTCGCCAACCGCATGCTGGATACCACCCGGGCCATGATGGCCGCAGGCTGAGAGCCTGCACCGGGCGCAAGGTTACTGTTTTTAACATTACCTGAAAATATAGAGGACTGAATATGTCTGTTATCAAGATGACTGACCTGGATCTGGCGGGTAAACGCGTACTGATCCGTGCTGACCTGAACGTGCCGGTAAAAGATGGCAAGGTCACTTCCGATGCACGGATCAAAGCGACGCTGCCGACCATCAAGCTGGCTCTGGAAAAGGGCGCCAAGCTGATGATCACCTCCCACCTGGGTCGTCCGACCGAGGGTGAATACAACGAAGAATTCTCCCTGGCGCCGGTCGTTGACTATCTGAAAGACGCACTCTCCTGCAAAGTGACCCTGGCGAAAGATTACCTGGATGGTGTAGACGTTGCCGCCGGTGAGCTGGTTGTGCTGGAAAACTGCCGCTTCAACAAAGGCGAGAAGAAGAACACCGAAGAGCTGGCCAAAAAATACGCTGCCCTGTGTGACGTCTTTGTAATGGATGCATTCGGTACTGCTCACCGTGCCGAAGGTTCTACCTACGGTGTGGCTCAATTTGCTCCGGTAGCCTGTGCAGGTCCGCTGCTGGCCGGTGAACTGGAAGCCCTGGGCAAGGCCATGCTCAAGCCCGAGCGCCCCATGGTTGCCATCGTGGGCGGCTCCAAGGTCTCCACCAAGCTGACCGTGCTGGAATCCCTCTCCAAGATCGCAGACCAGCTGGTGGTCGGTGGTGGCATCGCCAACACCTTCATCGCCGCTGCCGGTCACAACGTCGGCAAGTCCCTGTGCGAGCACGACCTGCTCGACACCGCCAAGAAACTGGCCGCCGAGACCAACATTCCGGTGACCACAGATGTGGTCGTGGGCACCGAGTTCGCAGAAAACACCCCGGCTACCATCAAGTCCGTTAGCGATGTGACCGACGGCGACATGATCTTCGACATCGGCCCTGACTCCGCCAAGGCCCTGGCCGACATCATCATGAATGCCAAAACCATTCTGTGGAACGGCCCGGTCGGTGTGTTCGAGTTCGACCAGTTCTCCGCAGGCACCAAGGTGATCGCCGAAGCCATCGCTGCTTCCCCGGCCTTCTCCATCGCTGGCGGTGGTGACACCCTGGCGGCTATCGACAAGTTCGGCATCGCCGACAAAGTCTCCTACATCTCCACCGGCGGCGGCGCCTTCCTGGAGTTTGTAGAGGGCAAGGTACTGCCGGCAGTGGCCATGCTGGAACAGCGCGCCAAAGCCTAATTGACCCGAGACGGGGGGCAAAAGCCTCCCGTTTCGTTTATCATATGGCCGCTGCGGCGGTTCGTGATAAACCCCCACTTTTTATTAACGGCATACGAGAACAGGACGATTAACATGTCTAAGAAAATTTTCGACTTCGTAAAACCCGGCGTGATCACTGGTGATGACGTTCAGAAAGTGTTCGCTATCGCTAAAGAGAACGGCTTCGCTCTGCCGGCTGTTAACTGTGTCGGTACCGACTCCGTCAACGCCGTACTGGAAGCTGCCGCCAAGGTGAAGGCTCCGGTCATCGTTCAGTTCTCCAACGGCGGCGCCGTGTTCACCGCCGGTAAGGGCCTGAAGCTGGAAGGCCAGCAAGTTGCCGTTCTGGGTGCCATCTCCGGTGCCAAGCATGTGCACGCTGTTGCCGAAGCTTACGGCGTGCCGGTTATCCTGCACACCGACCACGCTGCCAAGAAGCTGCTGCCCTGGATCGACGGCCTGCTGGACGCCGGTGAGAAGCACTTCGCCGAGACCGGCAAGCCGCTGTTCTCCTCCCACATGCTGGACTTGTCCGAAGAGCCGCTGGAAGAGAACATCGACATCTGCTGCGAGTACCTGACTCGCATGGCCAAGATGAACATGACCCTGGAGCTGGAACTGGGCTGCACCGGCGGTGAAGAAGATGGCGTGGACAACAGCCACCTGGATCAATCTTCCCTGTACACCCAGCCGGAAGACGTGGCTTACGCCTACGAGCGCCTGTCCAAGATCAGCCCCCGTTTCACCATCGCTGCCTCCTTCGGCAACGTACACGGTGTTTACAAGCCGGGTAACGTCAAGCTGACCCCGTCCATCCTGGACGCTTCCCAGAAATTCGTTTCCGAGAAGTTTGGTCTGCCTGCCAAGTCCCTGGACTTCGTATTCCACGGTGGTTCAGGTTCTACCCTGGAAGAGATCCGCGAATCCATCTCCTACGGTGTGGTCAAGATGAACATCGACACCGACACCCAGTGGGCTACCTGGGAAGGTGTGTTGGACTTCTACAAGGCGAACGAAGCCTACCTGCAAGCCCAGCTGGGCAACCCGGAAGGTGCTGACAAGCCGAACAAGAAGTTCTACGATCCGCGCGTCTGGGTACGTGCCGGTCAGACTTCCATGATCGCTCGTCTGGAGAAAGCCTTCTCCGACCTGAACGCCATCGACGTACTGTAATTCTCGGTACTCGATTGCTGACCAAGGCGCCCCCAGGGGCGCCTTTTGCATTTCTGTGACTCGCCAAGGGTTTTCCGGTGGTGGATAGGCTGGATTGCCGACCCCCCTGTGGGTATTCTCTGTTAACGGTTGTTTATTTTAGTAAACATACATGGGCAGGATGCTGACTTATGAGTACAGGGAATCAGGAACACGCGGCCTCATACTATGCGGCGACACGCAATGACCTTTCGAGCTGGCCCGAGCTATCCGGTGAGCTGGAGGCGGATGTCTGCATCATAGGCGGCGGCTTCACCGGCCTTAACACCGCCATCAATCTGGCGGAGGCGGGCTACAAGGTCGTTTTGCTCGAGGCCAACCGCATCGGCTGGGGAGCGTCGGGTCGCAACGGTGGTCAGCTGATCCGCGGCATAGGCCACGACACCAGTCAGTTCACCCGTCATATCGGTGAGCAGGGGGTGCGCGAGCTGGATCTGATGGGGCTGGAGGCGGTGCAGCTAGTGCGCGAACGCATAGAACGCTTCAACATCGACTGCGATCTGCAGTGGGGTTACTGCGATCTGGCCACCAAGACGCGCCATCTGCGTGACTTTGAGGAGGAGGCCGAGCATCTGACCAGCCTCGGCTACCGGCATGAGGTAAGGCTGGTGCCGCGGGAGGAGATGCATACCGTGGTGGGATCGGATCGCTATATCGGTGGCATGATCGACATGGGATCGGGGCACCTGCATCCCCTCAATCTGGCCCTCGGCGAGGCGCGCGCCGCCGCCAGCCTGGGCGTCGCCCTGTTCGAGCACTCCCGGGTGACTCACATCGACTATGGCAGCACAGTGAGCGTCACCACTGCCCATGGTCGATGCCGCGCCAAATACCTGGTGCTGGGCTGCAACGCCTATCTCAATGATCTGGATGCCGAGATTGGGGGGCGGGTGCTGCCCGCCGGTTCTTACATATTGGCGACCCAGGTGCTGGAGAGGCGGTTGCGCCAGCGCTTGCTGCCGCAGAACATGGCGGTCTGCGATCAGAATGTGGCCCTCGATTACTACCGGCTATCGGCGGATGGGCGCCTGCTGTTTGGGGGAGCCTGCAACTACTCGGGAAAAGATCCCAAAGATATCAAGGCCTTCATGTTGCCCAAACTGCTACGGGTCTTTCCCGAGCTGGCGGGCACCGCCATCGAGTTTCAGTGGGGGGGGATGATAGGCATAGGTGCCAACCGCTTGCCGCAGATTGGCCGGCTATCGGCCCATGACAATGTCTTCTATGCCCAGGCTTATTCGGGGCATGGCCTCAATGCGACCCACATGGCCGCCAAGCTGGTAGCCGAGGCGATTGCGGGGCAGAGTCGAGGGTTCGATCTGTTCAGCAGCGTCCCCCACATGAGCTTCCCAGGCGGCCCTGCCCTGCGTTCTCCCTTGCTGGCGCTTGGGATGCTGTGGCACCGTATGAAGGATCTGCTGTGATCCTTTCCTGATCATATTGGGGGAGCCTGGTTCCCCCAGACATAAATCCATTAGATATCAACTTCCTGCCGCTTGCCTTCCGATAAAGCCTGATGAGTTACGAACGAAACCGTATCTGTCGGCTATAGTGAGCATCTGCTCGCCTCAAGGTGGATTCGTTTGGTGCGGCAGAATAGCAAGAGCATCAAGGCCATCAAGGGCCTGAGATGCTCAAGGAGATTACGGGATATAAGGAAATAATATGTTTAGTCCAAGACGACTCAGGTTTGATAATCTCATGCTGGATCAACATGGTCTGTCCAGCGCACCTCCCCCCACTGATTCGCTGTTCTGGCGATTGTGGCAGCCCTGCATTCCCATAGCCGAAAAAACGCTGAACACGCCCTTCATGTCAGGCATAAAGTCGGCCAGCCTGGATCCTGTTACTTATGGCGGGTTTAATGTGAGCGATGCTTATTATTGCTTCAATGGCGCCCAGAGTTATCTGGCTGCCGAGAGCCGTACCAGTGATGAGGTGCTGAAGTTTTTCCTGCTGGAGAAATATAAAAGATACCAAGCCTATAATGAGGCGTTCCCAACCATCTGGCATATTCGTGATGCCAATGGGGTGGTTCCGACGACGGCCTGTCGTGACTATGCCCAGTTTGAATCGGATACCGCCTCCCATGCCGATCCTATCTACACCCTCATCATGATGATCCCCTGTGAATATCTCTGGTATTGGCTCGCCAATCAGTTGATGCCTCCTTCCCCTGGCAACCTGTATGCGCCTTGGATCACGGGTAACAACAGCGCGTCTGGTGCTTATGCCATGGGGAATTTTCTGGATCAATATCAGAAAGAGCATCCGGGAGCCATAGATGAGGACAAGGCAATGAGCATCTATAGCACCGCCATGAATTTCGAGTGGAAAAACTTTTTATCAGCGACTCAACCTTAAGGGAGATCTATCATGGCGAATAAAACATTTAATATTGACTCATTCCCAGCCGGTTATTATATGTCCTGGTTTGTCACCACTCAGGCCGCCTTTTTAATAAAGGCGAAATTATATGATGGTAATAAAATTTATTTCGATAAGCAGAAGCAGAGTGTGGATATTAATCCTCCGCTGGCTCAGGGGGCTGATTTCGTCCAGGGAGGGCAAGTCAAACTGTCGATAGATATAGCTCAGTCAGTCAAATTGAGTAGCAGCATCAACACTTATAACATCACGACCAATGATGGCACTGTCATCGGTTATGGCTATAACATCTCCATCGAAGATCAAGATGATGATGACTATAACGATGTCGCCATCTCTCTGGTTGCGTGGAAAAACAAGGGATAGATAAGTAGCGGGGAAGGTTTTTATGACCTTCCCCATCAGCATTATCAGGTGGGTTCTGCCAGGCGCCAGCCTTGTTCCGTCTTGAGCATCCATACCTGGCTCTGTTGCGCCACGACCTGGCCCGCCTCAAAGTTGCCGTATTTACGCTCCAGCTCCATCAGCGCCATTTCCTGTTGATAGGGACCAACCCTGTCGTAGACCAGATCCTCGTCCTGCAATACTTGCAGTTGATCCAGCCCCTGCTTGAAATGAAGCTGATAACTGACCCTGATCAGATAAACCCCATCCTGGGTCTCACTCTGGTCCAGTACCTGAAAGTCACTCATGTCAAACAGCTTGGCATCGCTACCGGTCAGCAGCTGGGTCCTCACCTGACGCTCTATCTCGTCGACCCCGGGTCCCGAGCTGCAGGCAAACAGCCAGAGGGCTAACAGGGGGATGAACCACTTTTTCATCAAAACTCCGGACGACCGAGACGGGAAAGGGCAAATTTTGCCATGCTGCCGGGCATATACAAGGGATGACCAGAAAAATCAGGGGTTATCGGCCAGATCCCACCCAGGGTGGCGACAAATCCCTCTGATCCTCACCCGGGCTGCAATGACACCGGGGATGCTTTTTCTCTGGCTGCGTGTGAGCACTCTAGCTTGAAAAGGGGTTACCCCGCATAGGAATCACTTTCTCCCCTTGGCGAAGGCGTGGCTTCTAGCGAGCGGATATCAGCGCAGCTTGTCGAGCCGGCCGAGAAACTCGCTGGGACCCATAAAGCCGGTTACCCGCTGGCCACTTTGCTCGTTGCCTTCAGGGTCGAAGAAGATCAGGGTCGGCAGCCCCAGCACCTCCAGCTCATTGAGCAGGGTGACGTCGTCGTCATCATTGGCGGTGACATCGGCCTGCAGCAATACCATCTGATCGAAACGCGCACGCACGGCGGGATCGCTGAATGTCTTGTGCTCGAACTCCTTGCAGGCCACACACCAGCCGGCGTAGAGATCCAGCATGACCGGTGTGCCACGGGCGGCGGCCAGCTGCTGCTGCAGATCCTGCACCGTCTTGATCCGCACAAACTGAGGCGCCTTGGCCTCGACTTGCGCGATGGGGGGCGGGAGCAGGGTCTCCTTGACCATGAACACGCTGGTTATCATGGCCAGCAGTATGAGAAAACCGCGCAGGCTCTTGCCGATACCGTGGGGGGATCCCTGATTGTGATGATAGAGATAGCCGCACAGGGCCAGTCCCCAGCCGAGCCAGACCAGGGTGGTGACCTGCTCGCTCCACAGCCGTGACAGTAACAGCACGGGCACCGCCAGCAGCGCAAACCCGAAGAGCTGTTTGATGAGATCCATCCAGGCGCCAGCCCTGGGCAGCAGCTTGCCCCCCGAGGTGCCGAGCAGTATCAGTGGCAGACCCATCCCTAGCGACAGTGCATAGAGCGCCGCGCCGCCAAGCCAGAGATCGCCACTCTGGGCCACATAGATGAGCGCCCCCGAGAGCGGCGCCGTGGTGCAGGGGGAGCAGACCAGGCCGGAGATCATCCCCATGATGGCGACCCCGGGCACTGAGCCGCCCTGCTGGCGGTTCGACATGCCACTCAACCGGGTCTGCAGGCTGCTGGGCAGTTGCAGGTTATAGAGGCCGAACATGGAGAGCGCCAGCAGCACGAACATGACGGAGAGGCCGATCAGCACATAGGGGTGCTGGAGCGCGGCCTGGAATTTCAATCCCGCAGAGGCCACCACCAGGCCGAGCAGGGTGTAGGTGACCGCCATGCCCTGCACATAAACCAGAGAGAGCAGGAAGGCGCGTCGGGTCGACAGCCGCTCTCCTGCCCCCGCGATGATGCCGGTCAGAATGGGGTACATGGGGAAGACGCAGGGGGTGAAGGCGAGCCCCAGCCCGAGCACGAAGAAGGCGGCGATGCTGAGCCAGAATCCCTGACTGCCAAGCGCCGCGGCCAGTCTGTCTTGCTGGCTGGTGGGGCCATCAACGTCTGACTGGCTCTCGCCGGGATCCGCCGCCGCGGCGTGGGCCGCCAGGGGCGTCAGCGTGATGACCTTGTCCGTGGGCGGGTAGCAGAGGCCCTCGGTACAGCCTTGATAGCTGATGTGCAGGCGGCCCTGCTCGTCGACCTGGGTCAGCCGCAGTGGTATCTCCACTTGCTGGTAGTAAACCTCTGTTTTACCGAAAAAATCATCCTCATGATCCGTGCCAGGGGGCAGTGCGGGGCTATCGAAGCTGGCATGCTCTCCCTTGAAAGTGAAGCGGTGGCGGTAGAGGTAGTAACCTTCGGCTATCTGCAGGTGTACCGTCAGCCGCTCACCATCTTGCACGGCGTCGAGCACGAAGGCCTGATCGACCTTGAGGAAGTGGGGGGTCTGCTGCCCCAGTCCCAGGGAGTCGAGCAGATCATTGCTGGCCTGGGCTTGAGCCTGGGAGAGGGGGGCAATCAGGCTGAAAATCAGCAGCACGTAACGCAGCAAGATAGCGCCCATCATGAGGTTTCCGCTGCCAGCCAGGCGAGATAAGGCCCATGGCCAGCGCTGATGGGCAGCATCAGCAGCTCGGGGATTTCATAGGGATGCAGGGTCAGGATCACCTGCTCTATCTCGGCAAAGAGGGGGGCTCGGGACTTGATGATGAGCTGGATCTCGCTTGCCCGCTCTATCTTGCCCTGCCAGCGGTAGACGGAGCTAACCGGTGCCAACTGATTGATACAGGCCGCGAGGCGGCGCTCGAGCAGCTGCTCGCTGATGAGGTCGGCGCTCGCTTGACTCGGGCAGGTACAGAGCAGCAGCATGGCATCTGTCATGGAATAAGGGTCTCCGGAGATGGGGTCGACAAGGGGTCAGCGACCCCGCTTCTGGGGGTTACTATACCCAGAAGCGGCCCAAATAGCACAGCATGGCACCCCGCTCGTGAGAGGGGAAAATAAGAGTGTTTGGCGGGATAGACGCTCCTGAGCGGACAGGGCAAAATGAGCTGGCCTGTTCCCCTAGACGTAAGGAAATGTATGACCCAACAGAATGAGCAGCAGAGAACTCGCATGTTGAGCCTGCTGCGCGACGGCGAGCGTCGGATGTTGACCCAGTTGTCGGGCCTGCTGCGCAGTTGTGCAGACGAGATCAATGCCGAACTGGACAAGGAGGAACTGCAGGAGATCCTGGAGCAACCCATCACGGTCGAATACCTGAGTGGTGTGGTCCAGCATCATCTGTTCGAGCGGCTGCACAAGGGAGACATGGCGGCGGCCCAGCGTATGTTGAGTCAATATCAGCAAGATATCGAAGCCATGCTCAGGAAAGAGCAGACGGTCGAAGAGCAAGAGGCGCCCCTGGTCAACGCGCCGGCCTGAGCCGCCCCAAGCTTGCAATGGGGGCTGTCCTGTCAACGGTGGCAACCCGGACCCCAGCGCAATCCATCACTCACTCTGCATGACCCTTGGCACTGATTTGCCAGTGGGCGGGGAATGAGTAACAAGGTCCACCTCAGGGTGGACCTTTTGCATGGCGATGACAGGCTCAGGCGTGTTGCGTGACCTGAGTCGGGATGGGGAAGATCTTGTCATAGAGCAGGTTGTAGACGAAGGCATAGACCAGGTAGAAGACCACGAAGCCAAGATCCAGCACCAGGGCCTCCAGCAGGCTGATCCCCAGCCACCAGGCCATGGCGGGCAGGGCCACGATCAGCAGACCCCCCTCGAAGCCGATGGCATGCCCCACCCGCTGCCAGAGCGTCTTGTGGGTATGACCCTGCCGCTGTTGCAGCAAGCGATCAAATCCCAGGTTGTAGACATAGTTCCAGACGGTGGCCAGCACAGAGAAGAACAGGGCCAGTGGTCCCATGTGGCTCAAGGCTACCCCGGTCACCCAGCTGGCGAGGGGGGCGGCGATCAGCAGGCCAATCAATTCAAAGCCGATGGCGTGGCGCAGACGATCACGGGAGTTACGCATGTCTATCTCTCTCTTCAAACAGGTTTCATGGAAAGCATGGAGGTCAATCTATCGCTTAATTGCCGGGTATTCACGTTGGTATCTATCTCTTTAATAGATACATATGGCCTATACTGCCGCTCATCAAGCCCACTCCCATGACAAGGCATTCGCTCATGAATCTCTCCCTGGAGCAGCTCAGGACCCTGTTGGCCGCCGCCGACAGTGGTTCCTTTTCGGCCGCGGCCCGCCAGCTTGGCAAGGCACAATCGGTGGTGAGCAGCGCCATCGCCAATCTGGAGGCCGATCTTGATCTCGGCTTGTTCGATCGCAGTGGTCGCTATCCGCAGCTGACCCCGGCGGGGGAGCGCATCGTGGCCCAGGCCAGGGCGGTGCTCGCCAGCAGCGAGCAGTTGCAAGCCGTGGCCCTTGAGCTGCATGGGGGGGTGGAGTCGCGGCTGACCCTGGCCATCGATGATGACTCCCAGCTCTCCTGGGTGGCCGAGGTGCTGAGTCGCTTTGCCGAGCGTTTCCCCGCCATCGAGCTGGAGCTGCTGTTTCCCATGCTCGAGGATCTCACTCACCTGCTGCGGGAGGGGCGGGCCCAGCTTGGCATCAGCTACGAGCGCCTGCAGCCGAGTCCTGAGCTGGAATTTCATGCCCTGGGGCGGCTCGCCATGCCCATAGTGGCGGCCCCCACTCACCCTCTGGCGACCTTGGCCAAGGTGGGGCTCGATCATCTCAGGCTGGAGCGCCAGTTGATGGTGACGGGTCAGCGGGGAGGCGGGGAGCGGGAGCGCTTTCGCTTCTCGCCGAATGTCTGGTGGGTGGAGGGGGACTGGGGCCTGCTCGAGCTCACCAAGCGCGGCCTTGGCTGGGGCTCAGTGCCTCAGTATTTGTTGCAGGGGCCCCTGGCCCGGGGGGAGGTGGTGCTCTTGCCGGTGGACTTCCTCGCGCAGCAGAGCCTGGGGTTGGAGCTGCTGTGGCGCCGGGACAGATCCCTGGGGCCCGCTGGCCGCTGGCTCAAGGATGCCCTGGTGAGCCATGCCCGTCAGGTGTTCCGGGACTGAAGGCGGCGTAAAGCCTCGGCCTTGATTGCTGTTGCCCGACAGCGAGGCAGCTCCAAGGGATCGGGGCAGCCTCTGTCATATTTCCCCGTATGGCAAGCCCGGGGGCGGCTAAGCGGGTAGCGGCACCGCCACCAGGCTAACAGCGCCTTCTGAGTCAGGGCGGCAGTCGAGATGACGGCCATGCAGGGGCAGCAAGCTGGATCTGTGCGCCACGCTGACGAGGGTGGTATCCGGCAGCCGGGTCAGCAGCAGCCGATAGAGCCTGCTCTCGGCGGCCTCATCCAGGGCGCTGCTGGCCTCATCGAGGAACAGCATGCGTGGTTTGTGCAGCAGGGCACGGCCCAGGGAGATCTTCTGCTGCTCCCCTGGCGAGAGGCGTCGCTGCCAATCCTGCACCTGGTCGAGCTCGGGGAGCAGAGGGGCGAGCAGGCAGAGCGCCATCACCTGGCCTATCTCCTCATCGCCATAGGCACCCTCGGGCTCCGGATAGCAGAGTGCCGCGCGCAGGGAGCCTTGCGGCAGATAGGGGCGCTGGGGCAGGAAGAAGCACTCATGGGCACTCAGGGTGGAGACCTCCCCTCTGGCATGGGGCCAGAGTCCGGCGATGGCGCGCAGCAGGGTCGATTTACCGCAGCCCGAGGGGCCGCTCAGCAGCAGATGCTCACCCCGTTGCAGCACCAGGTTATCAAGATGCAGCAACGGCATGCCGGTCGGCGTCTCGAGGAGGAGACCCTGGATCCGTAATGGCCGTTCGAGGTCCCGATCCGGCGTCAGTTGCAAAAGAGTGGGCGCCGGTTGGCTAATGGCCTGTTCGAACTGACCGAGGCGGTTGAGGCAGGCCTTCCAGCTCGCCAGCTGATCGAAGGCGCCGATAAACCAGGAGAGGGCACCCTGTACCTGGCCAAAGGCGGAGGCGGTCTGCATCAGCCCCCCCAGACTTATCTGTTTGGCGAAATAGTGGGGAGCGGCCACCAGAATGGGGAATATGGTGGCGAACTGGCTGTAGAAGGTGCTGGCCATGTTGAGTCGCTTGCTGAGCCCCATGATGGAGAACCAGTTATCCCGCACCGAGTGAAACTCCCGATTGAGCCGCTGCTTCTCGAACCCCTCCCCCCGTTGCAGGGCGATGGCGTCGGCATGCTGGCGCACCCTGATGAGCCCGAAGCGAAAGTTGGCCTCCCTCTGTTGTTGCTGGACGTTGAGCCCGACCAGGGGGCGGCCGAAGCGCCAGATGACCCAGGAGCCAACGAGGGCATAGCCCAGCGCGAACCAGACCATGTAGCCCGGGATGCTCAGGGTCTGGCCCATGAGGGCAAACGTCAGGCTGCCCCCTATGCCCCAGAGGATATGCACGAAGGAGAAGAGGGTGACCAGGCTGGAGAGCAGTCCCAATCCCAGGGAGAGGGCGCCATCGGTGAGAGAGCCCAGATCGTCGGCGATACGCTGATCCGGGTTATCCAGTTCGGCGCTGCGCTCCAGATGCAGGAAGCTGTGCTGCGCCAGCCAGCGATCCAGATAGTGGCTGGTCATCCATAGGCGCCAGCGCATTTGCAGGCCCTGGGTGAGATAGATCTTGTAGACGGCGACCAGAATAAAGGCGATGGCCAGGGCGGCAAAGTGCCAGAGCTGGGTCTTGAAGGTGGCGAAATCGTGGCGCTCAAGGGCGTTGTAGAAGAGGTTGTTCCAGCTGTTGAACCTGACGTTGAGGTACACCATGGCGAGGGTGAGCCCTATGATGGCCCCAAGTCGGGCGAGGGCGTGCCAGCGTTGTTCGGAGCGCCAGTAAGGGGTGAGCAGGCGCCAGCTGGTGGCCCAGGAAGAGGTCTTGTTCATGTCGTCACCTTGTGCAGAGAGGGAGGTGTGAAAGCGGGTTTCGATATGGTTTGGAGTCCGGGCCGGGTCACATGGTTCAGGCGAGAATTAATTGCCGCTGAGTTGCAGGGCATGGCGGGCAGGCGAGGCGTGCAGAGGGAGTGTGTGTTAGGGGCAGTCTATGAGCCACCCTGGGCGAGCGTCCTTTGCGGGCCCGGTGGTGAGCCCGTGAAAGGATCGGTCGGGGCGGGCAGGGAGGCGGTCAGCCAGCAAAAAGGCCCGCTGAGGGGCCTTGGCAAGCGAGAGGGGGGCCGCTTAATCTTCCAGCGAGTAGGGCAGGGGCTGAAGGTGGAGGCGTGAGCCCTCTTCCTGCTTGAGGCGATAGACGGCGTCGGCCTCGGTATCCTTGGGCAGCACGGCGGTGAGCCAGACTCGGCCATCCTGCTGCCAGGCATTGAGCACCAGGCCGCCACGGCGCCAGTTCTCGCCCAGTTGCAGCTCCAGGGTGTCGCCGCTCGCCACAGGGGCTGTCGCCTCACCGGCCAGCACGAACAGAGAGCGATTGCTGGCACCGCGATACTTGGCGCGGGCCACCGTCTCCTGACCCATGTAGCAACCCTTGGTGAAGCTGATGCCGCCCAGGGCCTGCAGGTTGATCATCTGGGGAATGTACTCCCCCTGATGCACCGCCTCCAGATGGGGAATACCCGCCAGGATATCCAGCGCCCACCAGAGGGCGGGTTCGCCCTCGGGCAAGGTCAGGGCGGGATCCTGCTCGCACACCAGCAGCCAGCGATCGGTGGCGACCCGCACCGCCATGCCCTGGGGGATGAGGCCGGTCTCGCCGAGGCCGAACTGGGTGGCGACCCAGCCATCTGTGCCCGTGCCTGCGATGGCCAGACTTGTCCAGTCGCTCTGCTGGATATCGACCTTGGCGAACACGGCAAATTTCTTCAGCTCAGGCAGCTGGCGTGCCAGCAGAGATCGCTTGGTTTGCAGCAGCAGGCTGTCGGTCAGGCAGTAGAGGCGAAAATCCCCCCACAGCTTGCCCTTGGCATCGCAATGGCCACCCAGGCTACTCTGCCCCGGCGCCAGGGCGCTGACATCACAGGTGACCTGACCTTGCAGGTACTTGACTCTGTCCTCGCCCGTCAGGCGGACAACAGCGTAATCGGTCAGGGAGAATTGGGTTGGCTCGGCCGGGAAAACAGGGGGTTGCAGGCTCACGATCGCATTCCTGAGACAAAAGTATGTGACCTGCATGGTAAAGACGTAAGGAATGTTTGTCAGCCGGAAAATCCTGCTGTTACCATCCACGGGTCTTTGTAAGGAGAGTGCCATGTTGAGCCCTATCGAGAAATCCCGCCTGAAGTGGGCCTGCCGTCGCGGCATGCTCGAGCTGGATGTGATCTTTATGCCGTTTTTTGAACACGAGTTCGACAGCCTGAGCGAGCCCGAGCAGCTGACCTTCATCCGCCTGCTGGAGAGCGATGACCCGGATCTGTTCAAGTGGTGCATGGGCCATGGGACACCGGAGGATCCGGCCTTTGCCGCCATGATCCCGCTGATCCTCCGGCGCAATCAGGCCCGTCACGACGCCCAGCGCTGAGGCCTGAGTGCAGATCCCCGTGACCGTCTCCCGGCGCCAGCAGCTCTGTCTGCTGGCGCTGTTTTTATTGCTGCTCTGGCCCGTCTCGTCGCTGATCCAGGGCGGATTATGGGGACTGTTTCTGCCGTGCTGGCTGCTGGGGTTGGGGTTGGCACAGCGTCAGGCCCATCAAACTCAGGGAGCCTTGCGGTGGGAGGGGGAGTGGCTCCATTGGCAGGGGCAGCGTTACCGGATTGGGCCGCGCAGCTGCATCTTGCCCGGCGCCCTTTGGCTACAGATACTCGGAGAGCGGGGTGGGCAGGCTCGCCTTTGGCTGTTCGCCGATGCCCTGGCCCCCGAGCACTACCGTGCCCTGGCCCGGGCCGTGCACCTCCATCCAGGGCGCAAGGGGCAGTAGGGAGAGGCGGGGCTGTCAGCCTGGCTATCAAGGCACAGAGGGTGGCCGCTCTCCCATAACAACAGACCCCGCACTCGGCGGGGTCTGTTGTTATGGCGGGGTCAATCCCTGTCCGGGGTCAGCACGGTAGGCTTGGGGTTGGGCTTCAAATCAGGGAAGTCCAGGTTGTAGTGCAGGCCGCGGGACTCTTTGCGCTGCATGGCGCAGTTGACGATGAGTTCGGCTACTTGCAGCAGGTTGCGCAGCTCCAGCAGGTTGTTGGAGACCCGGAAGTTGGCGTAGTACTCCTGCACCTCCTGCTTGAGCATGTCGATGCGGCGCTTGGCCCGCTCGAGCCGCTTGTTGGTGCGCACTATGCCCACATAGTCCCACATCATCAGCCGCAGCTCGTGCCAGTTGTGCTGGATAACTACTTGCTCGTCCGAATCGTCCACCAGGCTCTCATCCCAGGCCGGCAAAGCGGGAGGTGACACGCTCATGGGCAGCTTGGCCAGGATGTCAGCACCGGCCTGATGGGCATAGACCACGCATTCCAGCAGAGAGTTGGAGGCCATGCGGTTGGCACCATGTAGGCCGGTGTAGGTCACCTCGCCGATGGCGTAGAGCCCGGGAATATCGGTCTGGCCATTGTTGTCTATCATCACTCCGCCACAGGTGTAGTGGGCTGCGGGGACGATGGGCATGGGCTCCTTGGTGATGTCGATGCCAACCGCTAGGCAGCGCTCATGGATGGTCGGGAAGTGCTTGATGATGAAATCCGCCGGCTTGTGGCTGATATCCAGATACATGCAGTCGGCCCCGAGTCGTTTCATCTCGTGGTCGATGGCGCGGGCGACGATATCCCGTGGTGCCAGTTCGGCCCGCTCGTCGAACTCCGCCATGAAACGGCTACCATCGGGACGACGCAGATAGGCGCCCTCGCCGCGCAGTGCTTCGGTCAGCAGGAAGTTCGGATCGTCCGGATGGAACAGGCTGGTGGGGTGGAACTGGTTGAACTCCAGATTCGCGACCCGGCAGCCGGCGCGCCAGGCCATGGCGATGCCATCCCCCGAGCTCACATCCGGGTTGGAGGTATATTGGTAGACTTTGGAGGCGCCCCCCGTGGCCAGGGCCACGAAGCGGGCGCGGATCACCTCGACCTGTTCGGCGTTGCGGTTCCAGACGTAGGCACCCAGCACCTTGTTGCCCGGCAGGCCCAGCTTGCGGGTGGTGATGAGATCGACCGCATTGAAGCGCTCCATCAGCTGGATATTGGGATGAGCCCGTACCTGATCGACTAGTGTGGTCTGCACCGCCTTGCCGGTGGCATCGGCGGCGTGGAAGATGCGACGATGGCTATGGCCCCCTTCCCGGGTCAGGTGATAGTGGGATTCGCCGTGGTCATCTTCTTCCTGATCGAAGGGGACGCCCTGCTGGATCAGCCACTGGATGGAGTCGCGGGCATGGCGGGCGGTGAACTCGACGACACCGGGGTCACACAGGCCTGCGCCTGCGTTAAGGGTGTCACTGACGTGGGACTCGATGCTGTCGGTTTCGTCAAACACGGCAGCGATGCCTCCTTGCGCATAGAGAGTGGCCCCCTCACTGATGGGCCCCTTGCTCAGAACCAGGACTCTTGCCTGATCGGCCAATCGCAGCGCGAGAGACAAACCGGCGGCACCGCTGCCAATGATGAGAACGTCGCAAAGGTATTCAACACTTGCTTTCATAAGTATCATTGGCCTGGATAAAGAACTGGCACCATGGTAGCCCAAGCAAGGGTAACGGTGCAGCACGCATCACTTTTTTTTCAACTAAAGCGAACTTTCTCTGATTCTCCCTGTCTGAACTTGTGCGCTTAGGAAGGGCCGGAAAAGAAAAACGATAACCTTAATGGGGGTCTTACGGCCTGATGAGCGACCAGAATTTACTGGACGAACAACTGGTTGAGCGAGTCCAACGTGGCGATAAAAACGCGTTCAACCTGTTGGTAAAAAAATACCAACACAAGGTGGTCAACCTGGTAGCCAGGTATGTCAATAATCCGGGCGATGTGCCGGATGTAGCGCAAGAGGCGTTTATCAAAGCCTATCGGGCGCTGCCGACATTCCGTGGCGAGAGTGCCTTCTACACCTGGTTGTACCGAATTGCCGTCAATACGGCCAAGAATTACATCACCTCCCAAGGGCGCAGGCCGCCCAGCAGTGACGTGGAGGCTGACGAGGCAGAATACTACGCTGGTGGAGAAGCCCTGCAAGAGGTCGCCACCCCGGAGAATCTGGCACTGACCGACGAGATAAAACGGACAGTGTTTGCCGCCATAGAGGCGCTGCCTGAGGACTTGAGGACAGCTATCACCCTTCGTGAATTGGAAGGGCTGAGCTATGAAGAGATTGCAGAAATCATGGATTGTCCTGTGGGTACGGTGAGATCCCGCATCTTCAGGGCGAGGGACGCAATCGATAAAAAGCTGAAACCTCTGACTGAGAATTAAACTGGGGAAGACAGGTTAACTTATGGCAAATAAACAGCAAATCTCGGCCCTGATGGATGGTGACCTGAGTGATGTACAGGAACTCGACTTCTTGGCGATGGATGCCGAGTCGCGGGATACCTGGAGCCGTTACCATCTGATCGGTGATGCCATGCGGGGAGATCTGCCGCTCAATCTGCAGCTGGATCTCAGCGACAAGATAGCCTTGGCACTCGATGAGGAGCCAACCATATTGGCTCCGATCGCGGCACCTGTTCAGCCGGTGCGGCAACCCGGTCGCGTCATCCCCTTCCTGCGCCGTGCGGGCCAGCAATTTGGTCAGTATGCCATTGCCGCCTCGGTCGCCGCTGCCGTCATCTTTGGGGTGCAGCAGTATCAGGGTCAGGATCCTGCCATGCAGACCAATCCTGTGCTGAACACCATACCCGTCGGCGGCAGTGCCGCACCGGTAAGCGTTCACTACGCCCAGGAGGGTGACCGAGCAAGTCGTCAGCAAACATTGAACGAGCAGCAGATGAATGAGCAGCGGGCGCGTATCAATGCCTTCCTGCGCGATCACCAGTTGCAGCAGCGCTTGTTGCAAGACAAGCAGGTTCAGGAATAAGGGCCTATCCGCCATCACCCTCTTCTCTCAGGAATGCTAACGTGCGCCAGTCCAGCCGTATCCTGCTGGCATCTGTCCTGCTGATTTGTGCCAAGGCCTCGGCCGACGAAATGTCGGCCGAGGCCTTGTTGCAGCAGATGCAGAGTGCCTCTACCCAACAGAATTTCGAACTCTCCATGGTCAAGGCGAGGCAGGGGCGGATCGAACCGCTCCGGATCAGCCACGCCATCATTGATGGCAAAGAGGTGGCTCATCTGAGCTATCTGGATGGCAAGGCGGTGGAGTACCTGCAGCGCCAAAATGAGTTCACCTTCTTCGAGAACACCCACGAACCCTATACCCTCAAAGGCGGTCGTTTCCCCGGTATCTGGTCCACCCTGGTCAGCATGCCGCTGGCACGGGTGCTGGGTAGCTACGATCTGGTGGTCGCCGGTCGCAGCCGGGTGGCAGGTCGTGTCTCCCAAGTGATCCGCATGGTGCCCAAGGAAGCGGACAAGTACGGCTTCGTGCTCTGGCTCGATGAAGAGAGCCACTTGCTGCTGCGTGCCGACATGATCGACAAGGAGGGTAACCTGGTCGAGCAGGTGCTGGGGGTGGATCTCGATCTGATGACGACGCCATCTCCCTGGTTGGTGACCCTGGCCAGCAGCCAGCTGCCTCAGGCGTTGGCGTTGGAGGATGCCTATCCGGCCCCCCAGCAGACTCTGAACTGGCAGATCACCTGGTTGCCAGAGGGCTTCAAGGTACTCTCTCAGGACAAGCATCAGTTGGTGACCACCAGTACTCCGGTCGATTACATGATGCTCTCCGATGGTCTGGTCGATCTCTCCGTTTACGTGGTCCGGGTCGATCCCAAGCAGGCGGTGCGTCAGCAACTCATCCGCCAGGGGGCAACCTCTCTGGTGAGTTTCGTCAACGATGTCGGGGTCGAGATCACTGTGGTGGGTGAGGTTCCGGCCGATACCGCCAAGCGTATCGCCGAGTCGGTGCGCCCGCTGACCCGCAACGAGACAGTGCAGTAGGCGTGCTGATGACGTATGGTGGGCGGGATCAGAGAAGAGAGGACGTTAACCTTGGATGAGATGAGCGAAGAGGTGGCGACAGTGGTCGCCATTGACGAACAACACATCTGGGTTGAGTGCGAGCGGCGTTCCGCCTGCAGTGGCTGTCAGCAGCAGTCCAACTGCGGTACCGGGACGGTTGCCAAGGCCTTTCCCCAACGTCAGCAACGGATCCGGGTACCGAGAACCATGACGCTGGCGGTGGGTCAGCAGGTGCGGCTCGGCATCCCTCAGCAGAGTCTGCTGCGTGGTGCCGCCCTGGTGTATGTGTTGCCCCTGTTCTGTCTGCTCGTCGGTGCCTTGCTCGGACAGCTTTGGTTGGCTCCCCTGCTTGCGGGAGGCGAGGGCATCACCATTCTCAGTTGCCTGGGGGGAGGTGCCCTGGGATTCCTGCTGGTTCGCTTCTATTCAAACCGTCTCGACCAGGGGGCTTACGGTCCCCGCATTTTGGGCGCGGTACTCACCACTCGCACCCTGTCATAACCATGTTGGCCAGCACCTGGCCTACCCGCAGACTAAAGATTGGCCGTTTAGCGGGTTATCCAGTAAAATCCTGCCTCCATATCCGGCCCTAACCTAATTTGAGTGATCCCTGCTCGATGAAATACATTCGTAACTTTTCGATTATTGCGCACATAGACCACGGTAAATCGACCCTGTCGGACCGTCTGATCCAGACTTGTGGCGGCCTGTCCGACCGTGAGATGCAGGCTCAGGTGCTTGACTCCATGGACCTGGAGCGCGAGCGCGGCATTACCATCAAAGCGCAGAGTGTGACCCTGAACTACCAGGCTCAAGACGGTAACACCTACCAGCTGAACTTTATCGACACCCCGGGTCACGTGGACTTCTCCTATGAGGTATCCCGCTCGCTGGCTGCCTGTGAAGGTGCACTGCTGGTGGTCGATGCCGGTCAGGGGGTTGAGGCACAGACTCTGGCCAACTGCTACACCGCCATGGAAATGGCGCTGGAAGTGGTGCCAGTGCTCAACAAGATAGACTTGCCTGCCGCCGAACCCGAGCGAGTCGCCGAAGAAATTGAAGACATCGTCGGCATCGACGCCATGGAAGCGGTGCGTTGCTCCGCCAAGACCGGCCTCGGGGTCGATCTGGTGCTGGAAGAGATCGTGGCCCGTATCCCGCCCCCCGAAGGAGATCCCGATGCCCCGCTGCAAGCGCTGATCATCGACTCCTGGTTCGACTCCTACCTGGGCGTGGTTTCTCTGGTGCGCGTCAAAAACGGCTCACTCAAGAAGAACGACAAGATCAAGGTGATGAGCACCGGTCAGGTGTGGGGCGTGGATCGCATCGGCATCTTCACTCCCAAGCAAGTCGACACCCAAGGTCTGGGTTGCGGCGAGGTAGGTTGGGTGGTGTGCGGCATCAAGGACATCCACGGCGCCCCCGTCGGCGATACCCTGACCCAGGCCAAGAATGGTGCCGACAAGGCGCTGGCGGGCTTCAAGAAGGTCAAGCCGCAGGTTTATGCCGGTCTGTTCCCCATCTCCAGCGATGACTATGAGTCATTCCGTGACGCCCTCGACAAACTCTCCCTGAATGACGCCTCCCTGTTCTTCGAGCCAGAGAGCTCGACCGCGCTGGGCTTTGGCTTCCGCTGTGGCTTCCTTGGCATGCTGCACATGGAGATCATCCAGGAGCGCCTGGAGCGGGAATACGATCTGGAGCTGATCACCACGGCACCGACCGTAGTTTATGAGATTGAGCTCAACGATGGCTCGACCATCCACATTGACAGCCCGGCTGCGATGCCTGCCTTGAACAACATCAAGGAGATGCGCGAGCCTATCGCCGAGTGCAACATACTGCTGCCGCAGGCGTACATGGGCAACGTCATCACCCTCTGTATCGAGAAGCGTGGCGTGCAGACCAACATGGTTTACCACGGTAACCAGGTGGCGCTGACCTATGACATCCCCATGGCGGAAGTGGTGCTCGACTTCTTCGACCGCCTCAAGTCTACCAGCCGTGGCTACGCCTCCCTGGATTACGGCTTCAAGCGCTTCGAAACCTCCGACATGGTGCGCCTCGACATCATGATCAACGGCGATCGCGTCGATGCTCTGGCCATCATCACCCACAAGGAGAACGCCCAGTATCGCGGTCGCCAGGTGGTGGAGAAGATGCGTGAGTTGATCCCGCGCCAGATGTTCGATATTGCCATTCAGGCCTCTATTGGCAGCCAGATCATCGCCCGCAGCACCGTCAAGGCCCTGCGCAAGGACGTGACCGCCAAGTGCTACGGTGGCGATGTGAGCCGGAAGAAGAAACTGCTGAACAAGCAGAAAGAAGGCAAGAAGCGGATGAAGTCCATCGGTCGTGTCGACGTGCCGCAAGAGGCCTTCCTCGCCATTCTCCACGTAGGAAAGGATTAATCGATGGCAAGTACGTTTTCCCTGATCCTGGTTATCGTCTGTGCGGTGACCGGCATTATCTGGTGTATCGACAAGCTGGTGTGGTCCAAGCAAAGGGCCGCCAAGATTGCCATGGCCCGTGCCCATGGCGGTGCAGGCCTGGATGAGAAGACCCTCGCCAAGGTGGCGCCGGTGCCGGTATGGATAGAGCAGACGGCGGGGATCTTCCCCGTCATCACCCTGGTGCTGATACTGCGCTCCTTCTTGTTCGAGCCGTTCCAGATCCCGTCGGGCTCCATGATGCCGACCCTGCTGGTGGGCGACTTCATCCTGGTGGAGAAGTTTGCCTACGGCCTCAAGGATCCGGTCAGCAACACCAAGTTCCTCGAAACCGGTGAACCGTCACGGGGCGATGTGGTGGTATTCAAGTATCCGCTGGATACCCGGATTGACTACATCAAGCGAGTGGTCGGCATGCCCGGCGATCGGGTCATCTATCGCAACAAGCAGATCATGATCCGTCCCAAGTGCGAGGAGCAGGCAGGGAAAACGTGCCCGGGTTTCAAGAAGCTCGATGTCAGCTTCGACCAGCGTGGGGAATTCAGCCAGATGGGTATCCCCCTGGATCGCTTTACCGAGCAGTTGGGTAGCGTGAGCCACGATACCCTGCGCAACCCCCTGATGCCGGATCTGGTGGATCGCTACTATCGCCAGCCCGGTACCTACCCGGATGAATGGGTCGTACCAGAGGGTCACTACTTCGTGATGGGCGATAACCGTGACAACAGTACCGACAGCCGTTTCTGGGGCTTCGTGCCCGAGCAGAATCTGGTCGGCAAGGCGGTTGCCATCTGGATCAGTTTCGAATTTGAGCGCGACGAGAGCTCCTGGCTGCCAAGCTGGGTGCCGACCGACGTGCGCTTCAACCGCATCGGCGGAATAAAGTAATGATGAATATCAAGATGAACAGACTGCAGTCCCGTCTCGGGCATGTCTTTTCGGACAAGGATATGTTGACCCGCGCCCTGACCCACAGAAGCGCAGGATCCCGCCACAACGAGCGTCTGGAGTTCCTCGGGGACTCCATCCTCAGCCTGGTGATTGCTGATGCGCTCTTCCACCGCTTCCCGCAAGCGGCGGAAGGGGATCTCAGCCGGATGCGTGCCACCCTGGTGCGCGAGAAGACCCTGGCCGAACTCGGCCGCGAGTTCGAGCTTGGGGATCACCTGATCCTGGGGCCGGGCGAGCTCAAGAGCGGCGGTTATCGTCGTGAATCCATCTTGGCCGATACGGTCGAGGCGATGATAGGCGCCGTCTATCTGGATACCGATCTCGAGGCGGTGCGGACCTTGTTGCTGAGCTGGTATGCCAGCCGCCTGGACGAGATAAAGCCGGGCATAGAGCAGAAGGATCCCAAGACCCGCCTGCAAGAGATACTGCAGGGAAGCCGTAAATCCCTGCCGACCTACACTGTGACCAAGGTCAAGGGTGAGGCGCACAATCAGGAGTTCACCGTGCACTGTGAGGTGGATGGCCTGGATGAGCCACTTATTGGGGTCGGCACCAGCCGCCGCAAGGCCGAGCAGGCCGCGGCGCAGCAAGCACTGGAAAGACTGTCATGACTGCTATTGATGCAAGAGGCCGCGGTCTTTCAACACAACAGGCACTGGAAAAACTGTCATGACGGATACAGATACCACTTACTGCGGCTTTGTCGCCATCGTGGGCCGCCCCAACGTGGGCAAGTCCACTCTGCTCAACAAGCTGCTTGGCCAGAAGGTGAGCATTACCTCGAAGAAGCCCCAGACCACCCGTCACCGGATTTTGGGGATAGACACCGAGGACAACTATCAGACCATCTTTGTGGATACCCCGGGTCTGCACATCGAAGAGAAGCGGGCCATCAACCGGCTGATGAACCGTGCCGCCACCAGTTCTCTGGGGGACGTGGCCATGGTGGTGTTCATGGTCGACGGCACCCACTGGACCAAGGATGACGACATGGTGCTCGGCAAGCTGCGCCATCTGCCTTGTCCCGTGGTGCTGGCGGTCAACAAGATAGACAACGTCAAGGATAAGGAAGACCTGCTGCCTCACCTGGAGTGGCTCGGTCAGCAGATGAAGTTCTCCCATATCCTGCCCATCAGTGCCGAGAAGGGCACCAACGTGGAGAAGATCCGCGAGTGGGCCAAGGATCTGCTGCCGGAAAACGTGCACTTCTTCCCGGAAGATTACGTGACAGACCGTTCGTCCCGCTTCATGGCCTCCGAGATCATCCGTGAGAAGCTGATGCGCTTCACCGGTGAGGAGCTGCCCTACTCGGTGACCGTGGAGATAGAGCGCTTCAAGGTCGAAGATAACGGTATCTACTACATCAATGGCGTGATCCTGGTGGAGCGCGATGGCCAGAAGAAGATGGTCATCGGCAACAAGGGTGAGCGGATCAAGACCATAGGCACAGAAGCGCGCATCGACATGGAACGCCTGTTCCAGAACAAGGTGCACCTGGAGCTGTGGGTCAAGGTCAAGTCGGGCTGGGCCGATGATGAGCGCGCCCTGCGCAGCCTTGGCTATGGTGATGATTAAGTGGTGATGATCGATTGCTGACACCGGCCTTCGTTATCCACAGTCGGCCCTATCGGGAGACCAGTCAGCTGGTCGAGGTATTCACCCAGGATAGTGGCCGATTTACCCTGGTGGCTCGCGGTTCTCGCGGGCCACGTTCCCCTCTAAAAGGGCTGCTGCAGCCTTTCTCCCTGCTCACCATTGCCTGGCGTGGCAAGGGGGATCTCAAAAACCTGACCGCAGTCGAGTGCCCGGACTACTCCCTGCGTCTGAGCGGCGACCTGCTGTTCTATGGTCTCTATCTCAACGAGCTGGTCTACTACCTGCTGGAAGCCCATACCCCCTTTCCCGAGGTGTTTGATGGCTATGCCCGCGCGTTGATGGCGCTCACCGATGGCGAAACCCCCGAGTTGCCCCTGCGTCGTTTCGAGTTTCTGTTGCTGCAATCCCTCGGCTATGCGGTGGATTTTGAATATGCCGCCGACGATGAGAGCATCATAAGGCCCGAGTTATTGTATGGCTTCGAGCGCGAACTCGGTTTCGTGGCTTGCGAGCGCACGGCAGATCCCCGTACCCTGTTCCTCGGCGCTCACCTGCTGGCCTTCGCCGAGGGGCGTTTCGATAGCCCGGCACTGTTGCAGGCGGCCAAACGGTTCAGCCGCCTGGCGCTGCAACCCTACCTGGGGAAGCGGCAACTCAAGAGCCGGGAGCTGTTTATCAAGCGAAAGAGTAGCGTCTCGGCCTGAGGGATCATGGACTCTGTTCAGAGGCGGGTTGGCCCAAGGGCGACCGACCTGGTCCGTAGTGGATTTTTATACAGACTTTCAAGGAGTTGTTAATGAGCGATATCTATCTGGGCGTGAACATAGACCACATTGCCACCCTGCGTAACGCCCGGGGCACCCAGTACCCGGATCCGGTGCAGGCCGCCTTCGTCGCCGAGCAGGCAGGGGCAGATGGCATCACGGTTCACCTGCGCGAAGACAGACGCCACATTACCGACCGTGATGTCGAGATCCTGCGTCAGACCATACAGACCAGAATGAACCTGGAGATGGCGGTGACCGAGGAGATGATCGAGATCGCCTGCCGTATCAAGCCGCATTTCGTCTGCCTGGTGCCGGAAAAGCGCACCGAGGTGACCACGGAAGGCGGTCTGGATGTGGCGGGTCAGCTCGATAAAATCACCGATGCGGTGCGTCGGCTGAGTGAGGTGGGTGCCAAGGTATCGCTGTTTATCGATGCGGATTATCAGCAGATAGACGCGGCCGTGGCGAGTGGTGCTCCCTTTATCGAAATCCACACCGGCCGCTATGCCGATGCTCCCACCGACAGTGAGCGCTGCGCCGAGTTCAAGCGCATCGCCGCCGGGGCTTCCTATGCGGCCGATAAAGGACTCAAGGTCAATGCTGGTCACGGCCTGCACTACCACAATGTTCAGGCCATCGCCGCCATCCCCGAGATCTATGAGCTCAACATTGGTCACGCCATCATAGGCCGTGCCGCCTTCGATGGTCTGGCCAAGGCGGTCGCCGACATGCGCGTCCTGATGCAGGAGGCGCGCGCCAGCGTCTGATACCCTCAATCGGCGACAGCATGTCTCTCGATGAACCGCCAGCGGGCTATCCCGCTGGCGGTTTCTTTTTTGGGGGAGGGCAGGGCTGGAGCTAGTCTGACGCTCGGTTCAGGGATGTGCTGGGTGGTACTTCTCAAGCAGGGCCATCAGGGAGATGACCTGACTCGCGACTCAGGGATGTGCTGGGTGGTATTTCTCAAGCAGGGCCATCAGGGAGATGACCTGACTCGCGACTCAGGGATGTGCTGGGTGGTACTTCTCAAGCAGGGCCATCAGGATGGCCTGACTCTCATTATCGGGTTCGCTGTCGACCCTGGCCGCGCGAAAATGGAGCTGAAAGGCGCGCAGGGCATCCCGGCTTGGGGCATCCCAATCACCGCTCTGGGGCAGGTCATAGCCATAGCGAGCAAGCGCCTGCTGCCAGCGTGCGGCATCCCAGCGCCCCTGGGGAGCCTGTTCCAGCTCGGCGTTCAATACCGCCACCCGCGCCTCATCGGGCCAGGCGCCCACCCCGTACTCCAGAGAGAGGCGCCGCCAGGGGAAGCGAGGGCCGGGATCCAGCTTGCGGGTCGGCGCTATGTCGCTATGAGCCAGCACATGGGTCGGGGGGATGTGATAGCGCTCAACGAGATCTTGACTGAGCGCGCCAACGGCGGCGATTTGCGCCTCGGTGAAAGTTTGCCAGTGGCGGGCATCAATCGGCAGTTGAGCCTCCTTGGTGTCGTAGCCCAGGTTCACTATCTCTATACCCAGCGAGCTGGCGTTAAGCCCGGCCTGATTGTGCCAGCGACTGCGGCCCGCATGCCAGGCGCGCTGGCTGTCCGGTACTAGCTGATAGATGGGCAGGGGGCTGCGATCCGGGGCGCGGGGCACCAGATAGTGGGCGCTGACCTTGTAGGGGGATTGGGTGAGCAGGCGCAGGGAGTGGTCATCATCTTCATCCGTGTAGTGCAGGATCAGGAAGGCGATGCGGCCATCCTGGCTGGCGCTCTGATATTGGTGTTCGAGCCGATAGTGGACGGGTTTGCAACCTTGCAGGACGAGGAGCACCAGCAGGAGGCTGCAGCAGAGTACAAGGGGAGAGAGCTGCGCCGCGCTCCACCCCAGGGAGCGGATCTGGTGGGGGAGCGACGGCGCAGCCATGACTCAGCCGCGCAGCTGCGCAGTCAGGCCAAGCAGGAAGTTGCGCAGTATCTGATCGCCGCAATCCTGATAGTGTTTGTGATCCTTGGAGCGGAACAGGGCACTCAGCTCGGATTTGGAGAGCTTGAAGTCGGCGGCCTTGAGGGTTGCCAGCATGTCATCTTCCTTGAAATTCAAGGCGATGCGCAATTTACGCAAGATAAGATTGTTGTTGATCCGGTTGGGGATCTGCTGGGGCGGCGCGTCTTCGCGTACACCACGGCGCACGACTATCATGCCGTCGAGGAACTGGCTGAGGGCAGCGTCAGGGCAGGCGACAAAACCGGCTTCCTGCTCTTCCCCTTCGGCGGCTTCTTTGAGCAACCAGCTGTGCAGCAGGGCGTGATCGACGGGCAGGTTGCCTTTGGCAAACATCTCGACCATCTGGTCGTTGCTGATGCTGAGGGCATAACGCAGGCGGCGCAATATATCGTTGTTGGTCATGATGACTCCTGTAAAAAAGCGGGCAACTGTACCACTTGCCGGAGGTGGCGTCAGAAAAAGCGGCCAGGACTGCGCCAGCTTCCCTTAAAGGTAGCGGGGCGCTTCGGCACGCACCTGCTCGATGGCGTCTTGCAACTCCAGTAACTCGGGTTCCAGTTCGGCCAGGACGGTGCCATCACGCAACTGCTGTTCGAGTTGGGAGAGCAGGCGCTGCAGGCCTGGCACGCCGGAATAGGCACAGCCGCCATTGAGCCTATGGATCTGATCCAGCACCTGTTGCTGTTCGGCCTCACCCCGGATAGCGGCATCCAGCAGGGGATCCAGCTCGTCGAAGCTTATCAGCAACATGGTCAGCATCTCTTTGGCCAGTTCAGGCTTGTTGGCCGCCTGACGCACGGCCAGGGTCCAGTCTATCTGCTGGATGGTACTGCTCTGGTGACGCCTGTGGGCGAAGTCCTTGATGAGTTGAGCCAGCATGCCTTCGTCGATGGGCTTGGCCAGGTAGTCGTCCATGCCCTGGCGGATCAGGCGCTCGCGCTCCCCCGGAATGGCGTGGGCCGTCACCGCCACTATGGGAGTCTCGGTATTGAGGGACTGACTGCGGATCACCTGAGTGGCACTGATGCCATCCATGATCGGCATCTGTATGTCCATGAAGATGATGTCAAAGCCCTGGCTCTGGGCCTGCTTGACCGCCTCCTTGCCGTTCTTGCACAGCACCACCTGGCTGACCATCTCCTTGAGCATGGCGGCAATCAGTTTGAGGTTGGCGGCATTGTCATCCACCGCCAGCACCCTGATGTCCTCAATCTGGCGGGGCGGGATCTGGGGCAGTGCCAAAGGCGCGTTGCTGACCGCCTCTGGGGAGAGCAGGGCATGGAGCAATTTGCGGTGATTGATGGGCTTGGAGAGACAATGTTGGGCCCCATGCTGGTGCATCTTCTCATACAACGCCGGCTCGTGGCTGCTCAGCAGCACGATGCGATTCTGCTGCCCCTTGAGATCGTCAAGGCGGGCCAAGACCGATTCTGTGCTGTGGCGCTGGCTGCTGCCAATCACCACTATGTCCTGGTCGGTGATGGTGGGCCAGGGGGCATTGGGCTCGACCAGCACGACATCCAGCAGCCACTCCTTCAGCAGGGCGCACAGAGAGGCCTGAGCGAAGGGATCCGCCTCCAGCAACCAGACGCGTCTGCCACGGATGCGGTCCAGCGGCAGCTGATCGGCCTGGGGCAGGGGCGAGACTTCCAGATCCAGGCTGAAGGTGAATACGGAGCCCTGTCCGAGCTCGGATTCGAAGCGGATGAGGCCGCCCATCTGCTGCACCAGTTTCTGGGTGATGACGAGGCCCAGGCCGGTGCCCCCATAACGTCGGGAGATGGAGGAGTCGGCCTGGTTGAAGGCCTGGAACAGTTGGCGCTGCTGATCCGGCGAGATGCCGATACCGGTGTCGCGGATCTGCACATTGAGGCGGAATGTGCCTTGGTGCAGGGGGCCGCTCTGGCTGATGTGGACATCCACGTTGCCCTGCTCGGTGAACTTGATGGCGTTGCCTGCCAGGTTGGTGATCACCTGTTGCAGCCGCATGGGATCGCCGGTGAGATGATCCGGCACCTCGGTATCGACGCGCAGTGAGAGCTCGAGCTGCTTGTCGTGGGCGCTCGGGCCGAGCAGGTGCATGGTCTCGTTGAGGGTGTCGCGCAGGCTGAACGGGATATGCTCGAGTTGCAGCTTGCCCGCCTCCAGCTTGGAGAAGTCGAGGATGTCGTTGATGATGCCGAGCAGGTTGCGGGCCGACTTCTCTATGGTCTGCATGTAGTCGGTCTGACTCGGGGTCAACGCCGTCTTGAGCAGTTGGCGGGTGAAGCCGATGACCCCATTGAGCGGGGTGCGCAGCTCGTGAGACATGTTGGCGAGGAACTCGGATTTGACCCTGGCCGCCTCCTGAGCCCGCTTCTTGGCCATGTCGAGCTCGACGTTCTGGATCTCTATCTGTTCAAGTGTCTCCCGCAGGTCTGAGGTGGCCTGATCGATATTCTGCTGCATCTCCTCGTGATATTCGGAGAGCGCCTTGGCCATGGCGTTGATGCCATTTTTCAGCATGTCCAGCTCACCGGTAAGCTGGCCGCTGACCCGGGTATCGAGCCGCCCCTCCCTGATTTTGTGCACCGCCTTCACCATGTCAGTGATGGGCTGAGTCACGCTCTTGACCAGTCGGAAGCCGAACAGGGTACTGACGGCGAGGCCGATCAGCACCATGACCACCGCGAAGAAGGTATCGCGATATTGCAAGATCATGGCCCTGTCGGTGGTCATCTGCATCGAGATATAGCCAATGACGGGGGGCTCGACATCGCTGGGCAGCGGGAAGCCATCCAGGCTGGTTTCGGCCTGGATCGGGGTGCGCAGGATGATGTCGTCCCCATAGAGGGTGACGCTGGTGAGTTCGGGTATGGTGCTGCCATCCGGCAGCCGCAGCCGGGTGAAGTCGCGGTGATAGTTGGACGTCACGAACAGCTGGTTGTCCTGGGTAAAGACGGCGATGGACTTGATGAGCGGTGAGTTCTTGCGGTGAGTCAGGCCAATCAGCCGTTTGAGGGACTCACGACTGTGCTGGGTCATGCCATATTCACTGGCGATGGCCAGGGGCTCTATGATGTTGATGCCCTGATCGATGAGATTGTTTTCCAGCTGCTGATAGCGGTGGAAGGTGAAATAACCCGCCATCAGGCCGCCAATGATCAGGGTCGGCAATATGGTAAAGGCCAGCACACGGGCTCGAAGGCCGTACTTGGTCATGCGGATGATCCCCCGATGAGCAGGCTGGGCAAGATTGTCAATGACACGACACGGGCTCGAAGGCCGTACTTGGTCATGCGGATGGTCCCCCGATGAGCAGGCTGGGCGAGATTGTCAATGACACGGCATGAGCGCGAAGGCCGGACTTGGTCATGCGGATGGTCCCCCGATGAGCAGGGTGGGCGAGATTGTCAATGACACGGCATGAGCGCGCAGGCCGGATTTGGTCATGCGGATGGTCCCCCGATGAGCAGGCTGGGCGAGATTGTCAATGACACGGCATGAGCGCGCAGGCCGGATTTGGTCATGGGAATAGTCCCCCGAAGCGCCGGGTAGGCAAGAGGGTGAGCGACGGTGCGCGGGCCCGCAGGCCGGATTTGGTCATACTATTATTCTTGTGGGACAATAGCCTGCTGCAGATTCCACAATCATGACATAGCCACCTATAGGCACCAAGTTTTATGGCCCAGTTTTTCAAGCCCCAAAAGAAATCCACCCAGCTCCAACGTATTGAAATTACGGTAGACAATCTGGACCACCACTGCGTCGGCATCGGCCGTCATCAGGGGAAAGCCGTCTTCGTGGAAGGGGCCCTGCCCGGTGAACGGGTCAAGGTACGCCTCACCGAGGACAAGAAACAGTACGCGCATGCGATCTTGCAGCAGGTGGTGAGCCCGGCCGAGAACCGTATCGTGCCTTTCTGTGGCCATTATCGCGAGTGTGGTGGCTGCAACGCCCAGCATCTGAGCGGTGCCGATCAGCTCGCCGCCAAACAGGCCGGGCTGGTTAGCCTCTTTTCCCGCCTGAGCAACATCCAGGCCCCTGAGCTGGCCCCCGCCCTGGCAGGGGAGTCCCGTGCCTACCGCCGGGTCTGTCGCCTGGCCATCAAGTTTGACAAGAATGGCCGCTGCACCCGGCTTGGCTTTCGCCGTCGCCAGTCCAACGACCTGGTCGAGATAGGCAGCTGCCCTGTGCTGGCAGACCCCCTCTCGGTGTTGATTGCCCCGCTGCGCGCTTGCCTGAACGGGCTCAAGAGTCAGCGCGAACTGGGCCACGTAGAGCTGATCCAGGCTGAGCAGGGAGTGCTCATGTTGCTGCGTCACACCGGTCGGCCAAACGAGATGGATCGCGCCCTGTTGCTGGCATTTGCCGAGGAGCATGGCATCGACCTCTATCTGCAGGCGGCAGATGAGCAGATAGAAGCGCTAAGTCAGCGGTTTGCCCCCTCTTATCAACTAGATGGCCTGGCTCTTGCATTCGCTCCCGGTGATTTTATCCAGATCAATGGTGGCATCAACCAGGCCATGGTGGCCCAGGCCATCGACTGGCTCGGGGTGGGGGCCGGGGACAAGGTGCTGGATCTGTTCTGTGGCATAGGCAACTTCACCCTGCCGCTGGCTCGCAAGGCCCGGGAAGTGGTCGGGGTGGAAGGGGATCTTGCCATGGTGGCGCGCGCCACTCAGAACGCCGAGCGCAACGGTATTGGCAATGCCCGCTTCTACAAGGCGGATTTGAGCGGCGATATCGCCGGCATGTCCTGGGCGAGGGAAGGCTTCGATCTGGTGCTGCTGGATCCCGCTCGCCCCGGCGCCTTGGCCGTGATGGAGCATGTAGTGAAACTTTCCCCTAAGCGGGTGGTCTATGTCTCCTGCAATCCGGTCACCCTGGCTCGGGACAGCAAGGTGCTGATCGAGGGGGGCTATCGCCTGAGTCAACTCGGCATGCTGGATATGTTCCCGCACACAGGCCATCTCGAATCCATGGCGTTGTTCGAGCTGGGGTGATTGCAGTAATCTGATACCTCGCCAAGGAGGACAACCACAGCCGGGCAGTATCTCCGGCTTGAAATTCGGTTGTTGCATCCCCATTTGAGGCGAGTCTCGTCAAAGTGCGGGGGCAGGCGTCAGCCTGGGCCCCAATAATTAAGGATTGATACCATGGTTGCGGTTCGCGATATTCATTTGAAAGACAACTTCACCCTGGATGAGTGGATACGTTCTCTCTCCCTCGGTGAAGCTGAGAAAGACCAGTTGCGAACCGTATACCAGTATTGCGTGAGTCAGGGCGAGGAGGGGCTCACTTCCCGGCTGTTGGTGCGCGGCGTGGAAATGGTGGGCATCTTGATGATGCTCAACATGGACGTCGCCACCCTCAAGGCCGCCATCCTTTACCCCTTCGTCGAGACCGGCCTTATCCCGGCGGCCCGGATGGAAGAGGATTTCGGCACCAAGATCGCCAAGTTGGTGGAAGGTGTGCTGGAGATGGAGGCCATCCGCTCCCTGCAGACCCTGCATCGCAGCGAGACCTCACCGGAGCAGGTCGACAATGTGCGGCGCATGCTGCTCGCCATGGTCGAGGACGTGCGCGCCGTGGTGATCAAGCTGGCGGAGCGCATAGCCTGTCTGCGCGAAGCCAAGCTGGCGGATGAAGAGACCCGGGTGCTGATGGCCCAGGAGATCACCAACATCTATGCCCCGCTCGCCAATCGGCTCGGCATAGGTCAGCTCAAGTGGGAGCTTGAGGATCTCGCGTTTCGCTACCTGCACCCGGAGACCTACAAGCAGATCGCCAAGCAGCTCGACGAGAAGCGCCTGGACCGCGAGCGCTACATCCGCGAATTCGTACAATCCCTGCGCGATGCGTTGCAAGAGGCCGGGGTCGAGGCCGAGGTCTATGGCCGTCCGAAACACATCTACAGCATCTGGCGCAAGATGCAGAAGAAGCACCTCGAATTCAACGAACTGTTTGACGTGCGCGCGGTGCGGGTCGTCACCAAGCGGTTGCAGGACTGCTATGCGGCGCTTGGTATAGTTCACACCCATTTCCACCACATTCCCCGCGAATTTGACGACTATGTCGCCAACCCCAAGCCCAACGGTTATCAGTCCATCCACACTGTGGTCGTGGGTAACGAGGGCAAGGCGGTGGAGATCCAGATCCGTACCGACCAGATGCACCAGGATGCCGAGCTCGGCGTCGCGGCCCACTGGCGTTACAAGGAAGGGGCCCAGGTTGCCAAGACCACCACTTTCGAAGACAAGATCGAGTGGTTGCGCAAGCTGCTCGCCTGGCAGGAGGATCTCTCCGAGAGCGGCTCCCTGCTCGAAGATCTGCGCAGTCAGGTGTTCGAGGACAGGGTCTATGTGTTCACCCCGAAAGGGGATGTCATCGACTTGCCGGCGGGCGCCACGCCCCTCGATTTTGCCTATCACGTGCACAGCATGATCGGCCACCGCTGCATAGGTACCAAGATAGATGGCCGGATAGTGCCCTTTACTTACACCTTGCAGACCGGGGATCAGGTCGAGGTGATCACCCAGAAGGAGCCGAACCCGAGCCGGGACTGGATGAACCCCAATGCCGGTTTCCTGCGTTCGAGCCGGGCCCGCGCCAAGGTCGCCACCTGGTTCCGCAAGCTGGACAGGGACAAGAATGTCGCCGCCGGCAAGGAGCTGCTCGATAAAGAGCTGGACAGGCATAACCTGACCCTCTCCAAGGTGGACAAGCAGGCGCTGGAGCGCTTCAACGCCGAAGAGCTCGACGATTTGCTGGCGGGCATTGGCAGCGGTGATATCCGCATCAACCAGCTGCTCAATTACCTCGATACCCGCTACAACAAGCCATCGGCGGAAGAGGAAGATCGCCGCCTGCTGGCGAAGCTGGAGCAGAAGGCCAATACGCCCTTCCGCACCAAGCCCAAGGATCACATCGTCGTGGAAGGGGTGGGCAATCTGATGACCCACATCGCCCGCTGCTGTCAACCGATCCCCGGAGACGCCATCCAGGGCTTCATCACCATGGGCCGTGGCGTCTCGATCCACCGGGATGACTGCGAGCAGCTCAAAGAGTTGTCTCGCCGCAATCCTGAGCGACTTATCGATGCGGTCTGGGGTGAGAACTACTCCGGCGGCTACGGCCTGACCATCCGCATCCTCTCCAACGACAGATCCGGCCTGCTGCGCGACATCACCACAGTGCTCGCCAACGAGAAAATCAACGTGATGGGGGTGCGCTCGCGCTCCAACGTCAAGGATCAGACCGCCGAGATCGATATGGAGCTGGAGATCTACAACATCAACGCCTTCAACCGCGCCCTGGCCAAGCTCAGCCAGCTTAACGACGTGATCAGCGCCAAGCGCCTCTAAACTCCGCTGACCGGCCCGTGTGGCCGGTCACTCTTTTGACGAATCGAAAGCGAAGACCCCATGTCCAATACCCAAGGCTACGACCTGCCCCGACTGCTCGAAATAATGGCTCAACTGCGCTCCCCGCAGGGCGGTTGTCCCTGGGATCTCAAGCAGAGCTTCCAGACCATAGTGCCCCACACCCTGGAGGAGGCCTATGAGGTGGCCGATGCGATAGAGACTCAGGATTGGCAGGGATTGAAAGGGGAGCTGGGGGATCTGTTGTTCCAGGTGGTGTTCTATGCCCAGCTTGGCAAGGAGCAGGGCTTGTTTGACTTCGCCGATATCGTTGCGGCGGTGAGCGAAAAACTCATTCGCCGTCATCCTCATGTCTTCGCCGATGCAGACCTGAATGACGAGCAGGCAGTCAAGCTGAACTGGGAGGCGGAGAAGGCCAAGGAGCGTGCGGCGCTGGATAAGTCGAGCGTGCTCGATGATATCCCCCTCGCCCTGCCGGCCCTGACCCGGGCCGCCAAGATCCAGAAACGCTGCGCCACAGTGGGGTTTGACTGGAAGACCCTCGGCCCCGTGGTAGACAAGATCCACGAGGAGATCGACGAGGTGATGGAAGAGGCGTTGATGGCGGATGTGGACGAGGAGAGGGTCAGCGACGAGCTCGGCGATCTGCTGTTTGCCACCGTCAATCTGGTCCGTCATCTGGGCAAGGATCCCGAACAAGTGCTGCGTGGCGCCAATGCCAAGTTCGAGCGCCGCTTTCGCCAAGTTGAGCACTTTATCGCCGCAGAAGGGCTCAAGATGACCGATTGTTCCCTGGAAAAACTCGATGCCGCCTGGGACAAAGCCAAGCAAACCGAGCAAAGTTGATTTGGCGCAAGGCGTGCGGTGCCCGGGCCTGATAGATTTTTGTTCATTGTTTGGGAGAGGGGGTTTTGGTATACTGTTTCCCCGTCCTGCTTCATCCCCGAAGCACCCCTTAAAAATCCCTAAACTTCTTTCAGGTTCAGCATGACGACAAAATATATTTTTGTAACTGGTGGCGTTGTTTCATCCCTCGGCAAAGGCATTGCCGCAGCTTCTCTGGCAGCCATTCTGGAAGCCCGTGGTCTGGATGTGACCATCATGAAACTGGACCCCTACATCAACGTGGATCCGGGCACCATGAGCCCGACCCAGCACGGTGAAGTGTTCGTAACCGAGGACGGGGCCGAGACCGATCTGGATCTGGGCCATTACGAGCGTTTCATCCGCACCAAGATGACCCGTCGCAACAACTTCACCACAGGCCGTATCTACGCCGACGTGCTGCGTAAAGAGCGCCGTGGCGATTATCTGGGTGCCACCATCCAGGTTATTCCGCACATCACCAATGCCATCAAGGAGCGGGTGATTGCCGGTGCCGAAGGCCATCAGGTGGCCATCGTCGAAGTGGGCGGCACAGTGGGCGACATCGAATCCCTGCCGTTCCTCGAGGCCCTGCGTCAGCTGGCGGCAGAAGTGGGTCGCGACAGCGCCATGTTCATGCACCTGACCCTGGTCCCTTACCTGGCGGCTGCCGGTGAGGTCAAGACCAAGCCGACCCAGCACTCCGTCAAGGAGATGCTCTCCATCGGTATCCAGCCGGATGTGCTGATCTGCCGCTCCGACCGTGCCATTCCGGCCAACGAGCGTGCCAAGATAGCCCTGTTCTGCAACGTGCCGGAGCGCGCCGTCATCTCCATGAAGGACGTCGACTCCATCTACAAGATCCCGGCCCTGCTGCGCTCCCAGAACCTCGACAACTACTTCATCGAGCGTTTCGGTCTGGTGTGCAAAGAGGCGGATCTGTGCGAGTGGGAACAGGTTATCTATGAAGAAGCCAACCCGACTGCCGAAGTGACCATCGGCATGGTGGGCAAGTATGTCTCCCTGCCCGATGCCTACAAGTCCGTCAACGAAGCACTCAAGCACGGTGGTCTCAAGACCCGGCTGTCGGTCAATATTCGTTACATCGACTCTCAGGACATCGAGACCCGCGGTGCAGAGCAATTGGAAGGCCTGGACGCTATCCTGGTCCCGGGTGGCTTCGGCGAGCGCGGCGTGGAAGGTAAAATTCTGGCCGCCAAGTATGCCCGTGAGAACAAGATCCCGTATCTGGGTATCTGCCTCGGCATGCAAGTCGCGCTGATCGAGTTTGCGCGCAACGTCGCTGGCCTGGAAGGGGCTCACTCCTCCGAATTCAAGAAAGATTGCGCTTATCCGGTCGTCGGCCTCATCACCGAATGGGTTGATGAAGAGGGCAATGTCGAGACTCGTACCGAGAAATCCGATCTGGGTGGCACCATGCGTCTGGGTTCCCAGCTCTGCCACCTGGTCGAAGATTCCAAGGTGCGTCAGATGTACGGCAGCCCGACCATATACGAGCGTCACCGCCACCGTTATGAGGTGAACAACAAGCTGTTGCCGCAGATTGAAGCGGCGGGTTTGAAAGTGACCGGTCTCTCCGCCGACAAGAAATTGGTGGAAATTATCGAGATCCCGGATCACCCTTGGTTCGTGGCGGCGCAGTTCCATCCGGAGTTCACCTCGACTCCCCGTGATGGTCACGCCCTGTTTGCAGGCTTTGTTAAGGCCGCTGGTGAGTATCAGAAGCGCAATTTGAAGTAATTGAAAATCAAACGCGGTTGAGGCAATGTGCCACAACCGCTTTTTTTGAAATGCCTTTTGTTGTTTTTTTACGAAACCTGAGGAAATACACATGTCCAAGATCGTTAAAGTGATCGGTCGTGAAATCATCGACTCCCGTGGTAACCCGACCGTTGAGGCCGAAGTGCATCTGGAAGGTGGTTTTGTTGGTATGGCAGCCGCTCCGTCTGGCGCCTCCACCGGTTCCCGCGAAGCGCTGGAACTGCGTGACGGCGACAAGAGCCGTTTCCTGGGTAAAGGCGTGCTGAAAGCCATCGAAGCCGTCAACGGCCCGATCGCCCAAGCGCTGCTGGGTAAAGATGCCAAGGATCAGGCCGCTATTGACCAGATCATGATCGATCTGGACGGTACCGAGAACAAATCCAAGTTTGGCGCCAACGCCATCCTGGCCGTTTCCCTGGCCAACGCCAAAGCTGCTGCTGCTGCCAAGGGCCTGCCGCTCTACGCTCACATCGCCGAGCTGAACGGTACCCCGGGTGTTTACTCCATGCCGCTGCCCATGATGAACATCATCAACGGTGGTGAGCACGCCGACAACAACGTCGACATCCAGGAGTTCATGATCCAGCCGGTTGGCGCCAAGACCCTGAAAGAAGCCATCCGCATGGGTGCCGAGGTCTTCCACAACCTGGCCAAAGTGCTGAAGTCCAAAGGTTATGCGACTGCCGTTGGTGACGAAGGTGGCTTCGCGCCTAACCTGAAATCCAACGCCGAAGCGCTGGAAGTGATCGCCGAAGCCGTTGCTGCTGCCGGTTACAAGCTGGGTAGCGACATCACCCTGGCCATGGACTGCGCCGCTTCCGAGTTCTATGACGCCGAGAAGAACGAGTACAACCTGAAGGGCGAAGGTCGTATCTTCACCTCCAACGAGTTCTCTGACTACCTGGCCGACCTGACCACCAAGTTCCCGATCGTCTCCATCGAAGATGGCCTGGACGAATCCGACTGGGACGGTTTTGCCTACCAGACCAAAGAGCTGGGTAGCAAGATCCAGATCGTGGGTGACGACCTGTTCGTAACCAACACCAAGATCCTCAAGCGCGGCATCGACAACGGCATCGCCAACTCCATCCTGATCAAATTCAACCAGATCGGTTCCCTGACCGAAACCCTGGCTGCCATCAAGATGGCCAAAGATGCTGGCTACACCGCCGTCATCTCCCACCGTTCCGGTGAGACCGAAGACGCGACCATCGCCGACCTGGCGGTAGGTACTGCTGCTGGCCAGATCAAGACCGGTTCCATGAGCCGTTCTGACCGTGTTGCCAAGTACAACCAGCTGATCCGTATCGAAGAAGCCCTGGGTGCCAAGGCTCCGTTCCGCGGTCTGAAAGAAGTGAAAGGTCAGTAATTTCTGCCTGCACTTCAGCGTCACGCTGTTGAAAGCCCCGCCATCTGGCGGGGCTTTTTTATTTTTAACGCCAAGCTGGCGCTTTTCATCAGCGGCCGGGCCAAGATGCATCTGCTTTCTTTTGTCTTTCCCACGAATATGGGAAACTAGGCCGCTTGGAAGGAGACCCAGTGCATGCGGCTATTCACCCTGATCCTGTTCCTCCTGTTGGGGGGCTTGCAATATCACCTCTGGCTGGGGAAAAACGGCCTGTCCGATTACCATGAAATGTCCAATGCCATCGATCAGCAAGAGCAGGACAATCTGGCGCTTAAAGATCGTAATAGTCTGATTTATCGTGAGATTGACGATCTGACTTCGGGCCTTGAAGCCATCGAAGAGCTGGCGCGCAACGATCTCGGTTATATCAAGCAGGGAGAGACCTTCTACCGGATCATCCCAAACAAGAAGGATGAGCCTGCTGGCGGCGACGATGATGAATAACTGTCCCCCGGCGCCGTTCGGCTTGACGGCCGTGGTGCCTGCTGCCGGCATAGGTAGCCGCATGGGGGCCGAGTATCCCAAGCAGTACCTGTCCCTGGCTGGCAAGACCATTTTGGAACATACCCTGCTCCGGCTGCTGGCCCATTCGGCTATCACCCACATAGTGCTGGCACTGGCCCCCGATGACCGTTGGTTCGAGACCCTGGCGCTGGCTCGGGATCCCCGTATCCTGCGGGTATCCGGCGGCAGTGATCGTGCTCGTTCGGTACTCAATGCCTTGCATCAGGTGCAGAGTGACTGGGTACTGGTCCACGATGCTGCCCGTCCCTGTCTCACTTCGGCGGATATTGATGCGCTGCTTGCGGTTGGTCTGACCCCGGACGGTGCCATTCTTGGCTCCCGGGTGCGCGACACCATGAAGCGCAGCGACGAGGCGGACAACATCATCGCCACCGTGCCGCGGGAAGCTCTCTGGCATGCGCTCACCCCCCAGCTGTTTGCGACCCGAGCCCTCAAAGGGGCGCTGGAGGAGGGGCTGGCGCTAGGCGCCCTCATCACTGACGAAGCGTCCGCCATGGAGCGGGCCGGGCATGTGCCACGCATGGTTGAAGGGCGTGCCGACAATATCAAGGTGACCCGGCCCGAGGATCTCGCCCTGGCCGGGCTGTTTTTACGCCAGCAGCAAGACGAGCTGGCCACTAGGAGTAAGGAGCAGCCATGATCCGCATCGGCCAGGGTGTTGATATACACAAGATTGATGGGGCTGGTCCCTGCATGTCAGGAGGGCGTCAAGGATGATCCGCATCGACCACGGTGTTTATACACACAAGATTAATGGGGCAGGTCCCTGCATGTCAGGAGGGCGTCAAGCATGATCCGCATCGGCCACGGTTTTGATGTACATAAGTTTGGCGGGGTTGGCCCCTGCATGCTGGGCGGTGTCGCCGTGCCCTATGAACAGGGGTTGCTGGCTCACTCGGATGGCGACGTGGTATTGCACGCGGTGAGCGATGCCCTGCTCGGTGCCATAGGTGCCGGCGATATTGGCCGCCACTTCCCCGATACGGCGGCGCAATTCAAAGGTATTGATAGCCGTATCCTGCTGCGGGATGTCTTTGTGCGGGTACGGCAGGCGGGCTATGTCATCGGCAATCTGGACGTGACCATCATTGCTCAGGCCCCCAAGATGGCGCCTCATATCGAGGCCATGTGCGCCGTACTGGCCGCCGATCTGCAATGTGAACTGAACCGGGTGAACGTCAAGGCGACCACTACCGAACAACTGGGCTTTACGGGGCGCAAGGAAGGCATAGCCACCGAAGCCGTCGTCTTACTGGTGAAACAATAATGTCGCAACAACTCGCATATCTGCACGGTACCCCAGAGGCCCGTGGCATTCTCAAGGCCCAGGCCAGTGATTTCGTGGTGGTCGAGGATCTCGGCTTCGAGCCTTGCGGCGAGGGGGAACATATCTTCGTGCGAGTGCGCAAGACGGGCGAGAACACTGCCTGGGTGGCAGGCCTGCTGGCCGATGCTGCCGGGGTCAATCGCAATGCTGTGACCTGGGCTGGCCTCAAAGATCGCCATGCGGTAACCGAGCAGTGGTTCGGTATTCACCTGCCGGGCAAAGGTGCGCCGGACCTGTCGGTGATCGAGAGCGACAGCATCCAGATCCTGCAGGCCAAGCGCCACAACCGCAAGCTGCGGGTCGGTTACCTCAAGGGCAACCACTTTCGTCTGCGTCTGACTGCTCTGGAGCAAGCTGACAGTCTGGTGTCTCGCCTGCAGGCCATCGCCGCGCAGGGGGTGCCGAACTACTATGGTGAGCAGCGCTTCGGTCGGGGTGGCAGCAATCTGGACGCGGCCAAGGCGATGTTTGCCGGCAAACGGATCAAGGATCGCAACAAGCGTTCTCTTTACCTTTCTGCTGCGCGCAGCATGCTGTTCAATGTTATCGTCAGCGCCCGCGTCGAGCAGGGACTGGCTAGCGAGTTGCTGGCCGGGGATTGCGTGATGCTCAAGGGCAGCCACTCCATCTTCAGTGAAGAGAGCGTGACCCCTGAACTGGCTGCGCGTCTGGCCTCAGGCGACGTGCAGCTGACCGCCCCTCAGTGGGGGCGTGGCCGTCTGGCGAGCCAGGGCGCCGCCGCCGAATTTGAACAGGCGGCGTTGGCCCCTTATCACGACTGGTGTGATGGCCTGGAGAAGGCCGGGCTGGATCAGGACAGACGTCCGCTCTTGCTCAAGCCGGAAGCCATGAGCTGGACGTTGGATGCCGAGGCCCTGACCCTCTCGTTCTTCCTGCCGGCCGGTGCCTTTGCGACCAGCGTGGTGCGCGAATTGATGCAGGCTGAAGAGGCCGATCATGGGGTCAGGAATCAGGCAGATGGCAATGATGCGCCCTCTGTGGAATAACGACGTGGCAGCGGTGGCCTCTCGGCCCTCCCTTGTTTGATGGTTTCAGGAAGAGCACAGATGCGCATTCTGGTGAGTAACGATGACGGTGTTCATGCCGAGGGCATTCATGCCTTGAGCGAGGCGCTGCGCAGCTGCGGCGAGGTGATAGTGGTCGCGCCGGATCGCAATCGCAGCGGTGCGAGTCACTCCCTGACGCTGGAGACACCTTTGCGGGTCAGTTGTATCCCGCAAACCGGTTATCATGCGGTCAAGGGCACGCCGACCGACTGCGTGCACCTGGCGGTCAACGAACTGGTACGCCCCGAACCCGACATGGTGGTGGCCGGGATCAACCACGGTGCCAACCTGGGTGACGATGTCATCTATTCGGGCACGGTCGCTGCGGCGACCGAGGGGCGCCACTTGGGTTACCCCTCCCTGGCGATCTCCCTGGTGGGCCGGACGCATTTTGCCTCGGCCGCTCACTACGCCGTCCAGCTGGTCAAAGGCTTGATGCAGTTTCCGCTGCCGGCCAATCAGATCCTCAACGTCAATGTGCCCGACCTGCCCCTCGCCGAGATCAAGGGCATCAAGATCACCCGGCTCGGCAATCGCCACCGGGCCGAGTCAGTGATCCGCGCCCAGGATCCTCGCGGCCAGACTATCTACTGGATTGGCCCGCCCGGCTCGCAACAAGATGCGGGCGAGGGCACGGATTTTGCGGCTGTCGAACAGGGCTATGTCTCTATTACTCCCTTGACCATCGACATGACTGCTCACGGCAGTCTGGCCGGGTTGGGGGCATGGTTGGAACAACAGGGATGAAGGTGTGATAGTACAGCGCCTTTTAAATCAGCTTATTGCCCAGGGCGTCAGCGACTTTCGTGTACTCGCCGCGCTCGCCAAGGTGCCACGCCAGCTGTTTGTGGATGAGGCCATGGCCCATAAGGCCTGGGATAATACCGCCCTGCCCATTGGCCAGGGGCAGACTATTTCCCAGCCTTACATGGTGGCGCGGATGACAGAGTTGCTGATGCAAAACGATCCGGCCCATGTGCTGGAGATTGGCACTGGCTCTGGTTATCAAACTGCGGTGCTCGCCAACCTGGTTGAACAGGTCTATACGGTAGAGCGGATCAAGTCCTTGCAGTTCCAGGCGAGACGCAGGCTCAGGCAGCTGGATCTGCACAATGTCTCGGCCAAACATGGCAATGGCTGGCTCGGTTGGCCGAGCAAGGGACCCTTTGATGCCATTTTGGTGACCGCGGCGGCGAGTGAAGTGCCGACTGCCCTCACCGATCAACTGGCCGATGGCGGCCGCATGATTTTACCGGTAGGGGACAGTCATCAGACCCTGCAACTTATCGAACGCAACGGTTCCCAGTTGACCAGTCGAGTCCTGGAGCCGGTGCGTTTTGTGCCCCTTATTGACGGAGATGTTGAGTGAAGCTGTTTTCTCGCCTGTATGTGTTGGTGATGCAGTGGGCCCGCCATAAATATGCCCCCTATTACCTCTCGATCACCGCCTTCATCGAGTCAATCTTCTGGCCCATTCCGGTTGATGTGATGCTGGCGCCCATGGCGCTGGCCAAGCCGCACAAAGCCTGGCACTACGCGGCCCTGGCGACCTTCTTCTCAGTGTTGGGGGCCGTGGTGGGTTATGGTCTGGGTTATGCACTCTGGGATCCCGTGGTGCAGCCTCTGGTGGTCTCCGTCGGTTATCAGGACAAGATTGCCCTGGCCCAGCACTGGTTTGAACAATGGGGGATCTGGGTCATTTTCATTGCCAGCTTCACCCCCATCCCCTACAAGGTATTTACCGTGACGGCAGGGTTGCTCCATATGGCACTCCTTCCCTTCATCATCACCTCTCTCATCGGGCGCAGCATGCGTTTCTTCCTGGTGGCGGGTTTGATGCGTTGGGGTGGTGAGCGGATGGAGCAAAAGCTGATGCACTATGTCGATCTGCTTGGCTGGATCTGTATCGCCCTGGCTGTCGCGGCCTATTTCTGGTTTAGTCGTTAAGGATATTTTTATGAATGGGCATATATGGCGGGGGTGTGCCGTTACCCTCTTATCCGGTTTGTTGGCAGCCTGTTCTTCCAGCACAACCCCAGCGCCGGTACAGGGGTTGTCAAGCGAGGGCTCGGTGCGCGCGGTGCCAAGCCGGCAGGGAAGCATAAGCAAACCGACGATTTCGGGGCGCAGTTACACGGTCAAGCGTGGCGACACCCTCTACTCCATCGCATTCAATGCGGGTAGCGACGTGCCCTCCCTGGCCAACCTGAATGGCATAGGTGCGCCCTATAACATACATCCAGGCCAGGTGATCCGGCTGGATGGCGCCGAAGGCAGTCCGGTGATGGTCAGCAGTACCAGCAGCGGGAGCGCCGCGCGTACCTATCAGGTGCGCCGTGGTGACACCCTGAGCAGCATAGGCCGCCAGTTTGGTGTCGCCAATCAGACCCTGGCACAGCGTAATAACTTGAGTGCGCCCTACAATCTGAACGTCGGCCAGACCCTCAATGTGGGCGGTTCGGCAGCCGCATCCGGTACCACCATGGCGGTGGCAAGCAGCCGCCCAACCAGCACTGCGACCACCCCGGTCAGCACAGGTACGACCAGCGCATTTGTGACCAATAAAAGCGTTGCCCAGCCTGCTCCAAAAGCATACGCTGGCATCTCAGTACAAAATAACAACAGTGTCACACAGAACAATAACAATGCCTCATCATCGCGCCTCGCTTGGCACTGGCCCGCTCAGGGTCGGATAGTCGAAGGCTTCTCTGTCGCTGAACAGGGAAACAAGGGTATAGACATCGCTGGCCAGAAGGGGCAACCCGTCTACGCCGCCAGTGGCGGTAAAGTGGTCTATGCCGGAAGCGCATTAAGAGGCTATGGCAAGCTTGTCATCCTGAAACATGACGACGACTACCTCTCGGCCTATGCACATAACGATGCGCTGCGAGTCCGGGAAGGAGATGTGGTCAAGGGTGGGGCTGTTATTGCCGATATGGGAAGCACGGATGCGCCGGATGTGCGCTTGCACTTTGAAATCCGGTACCGAGGCAAGTCGATCAATCCAATGGGATACTTGCCAAAGCGTTAACCCCAGAGCGTAGTGCTAACTCTGGTTCAGGTCAGGGAGACACACCATGAGCCAAGAACAACTGGTTATGCAGGATGCAGAGTTCGATGAGGAGCTGGAGGTTGAAGAGGCTGAAGTGACAGAGACGGCGACAGCCGACACCGAGGAGTCTATCTCCGAAGAGTTGTTGGCGCCGGATCTGCACAAGGTGATGGATGCCACCCAGCTCTATCTGGGAGAGATAGGATTCTCTCCCCTGCTCACCGCCGAAGAAGAGGTCTATTACGCCCGTCGCGCCCTGCGCGGCGACAAGGCGGCCCGCAAGCGCATGATTGAATCCAATCTGCGCCTTGTGGTCAAAATTGCCAGACGCTACAACAATCGTGGCCTGGTGCTGCTGGATTTGATTGAAGAGGGCAACCTCGGCCTCATCCGTGCCGTGGAAAAGTTTGACCCAGAACGGGGTTTTCGCTTCTCGACCTATGCCACCTGGTGGATCCGCCAGACCATAGAACGGGCCATCATGAATCAGACCCGTACCATTCGCCTGCCCATTCACGTGGTCAAGGAACTCAACGTCTACCTGCGTACCGCCCGTGAACTGTCCCACCGCCTCGACCATGAACCCACGGCCGAAGATATCGCCTTTGCCCTGGATCGCTCGGTCGCCGACGTCAATCGTATGCTCAAGCTCAACGAGAAGATCACTTCGGTCGATACCCCGATAGGTGGGGATCGTGACAAGGCGCTGCTCGATGTGCTGTCCGATGAGCGCGGCATGGGTCCCGAGCTGGAGTCCCAGGAAGATGACATGCGCAGCAGCATAGTCCACTGGCTGGAGGAGCTGAATCCCAAGCAGCGCGAGGTGCTGGCACGTCGTTTCGGTTTGCTCGGTTATGAGCCTGCCACCCTGGAAGATGTCGGGGCCGAGATTGGCCTGACCCGGGAGCGGGTTCGTCAGATCCAGGTCGAGGGCTTGCGTCGTCTGAGAGAGATCATGGTGGGGCAGGGGCTCTCTATCGAGGCGCTGTTCCGCAGCAATTAGCGGCGTGCCGGTGAGAGATCGCAAAGCAACAGATGCAAGAAGGGGCCTCGGGGCCCCTTCTTTTATATGTACCGCCAGCGTGATTCAAACCGGTTGCAGCGTATCCAGCGGCCAGCGTGGCACCGCCTTGACCTCCAGTGGTTCAAACACGCCAGCTTTGAGTCGCTGCATGCCCGCGTAGGCAATCATGGCGCCATTATCGGTGCAGTATTCGGGGCGTGGGTAGAAGACCTCCCCCTTGAGAGTCGCCATCAAGTCGGCCAGCTGGGCGCGCAGATGGCGGTTGGCACTGACACCGCCGGCCACGACCAAGCGATTCAGCCCTGTCTCTTTCAGGGCGCGGCGACACTTGATGGCCAGGGTATCGACCACGGCATCTTCGAAGGCGCGGGCGATATCGGCGCGGGTCTGCTCATCATCCCCTTGTGCGGCTATGGTGTTGGCGGCGAAGGTTTTGAGACCGGAGAAACTCATGTCGAGCCCGGGTCGATCGGTCATGGGGCGCGGGAACTTAAAGCGCCCGGTGACGCCCTTCTCTGCCAGCCTGGAGAGCAGGGGGCCACCCGGATAATCGAGCCCCATCAGCTTAGCGGTCTTGTCGAAGGCCTCGCCGGCGGCGTCATCAATGGATTCACCGAGCAGTTGGTAACGGCCAATGCCATCGACCCGCACCAGCATGGAGTGACCACCGGAAACCAGCAGTGCCACGAAGGGGAACTCGGGCGCCGTCTCTTCCAGCATGGGCGCCAGCAGATGACCTTCCATATGATGCACGGCGATGGCAGGTTTGCCCCAGGCCATGGCCAGGGAGCGGCCTATGGTCGCACCGACCAGAATGGCGCCGACCAACCCGGGACCTGCGGTGTAGGCGATGCCATCGATGTCATCCTTGCCAAGGCCAGCTTCCAGCAATGCCGCCTGGATCAAGGGGATCGTCTTGCGAACATGATCCCGGCTGGCGAGTTCGGGGACGACGCCACCGTAGTCCGCATGCAGCTTGACCTGGCTGTATAACTGATGGGAAAGGATCCCTTTTTGATCGTCGAAGATCGCGATCCCGGTTTCGTCACAGGATGTCTCTATGCCCAATACACGCATTGCTAAAAAATTTCACTGCTAAAATGAGACGGCTATGGTAACCTTCGCGGGTTTTTTAAACCAGAGCGATCTCTGCGGGTTTACTTTTATTCCCTGTCCAGAGTATAATTTCGCACCATTTTAAGACATGCTGATCGACTGATGATCAGCTAACAATTTATCACTGAGGTGAAAGGCACATGCCAGTAATCAAAGTCCGTGAAAATGAGCCGTTTGACGTTGCTCTGCGTCGCTTCAAGCGTTCTTGCGAAAAGGCCGGTATCCTGTCTGAAGTTCGTAGCCGTGAGTTCTACGAGAAGCCGACTACTATCCGTAAGCGCGCCAAAGCGTCTGCCGTTAAGCGTCACGCCAAGAAGCTGTCTCGCGAAAACGCTCGTCGTATCCGCCTGTACTAATTAGAGTTTCTGCCATGTCTCTGAAAGATCAGCTCAAGGATCAACAAAAACTCGCCATGCTTGCCAGAGATAAGGCTCGCTTGGGGACGATTCGTTTGCTGATGGCCGAGATAAAACAGCGTGAAATTGATTCCCGTATTGAGCTAAATGATGAGGATATCCTCGCTGTCGTGACCAAGATGGTCAAACAGCGCCGTGATTCCATCAGCCAATATGAGGCCGCTGGTCGCCAGGATCTCGCCGATGTCGAAGCCGCCGAGATCCAGGTGCTGCAGGAGTTCCTGCCGCAACAGCTGACCGCTGCCGAAATTGAAGCCCTGATAGTGCAAGCCATCGCCCAGAGCGGTGCTGCCGTCATGGCCGATATGGGTAAAGTCATGGCTGTCTTGAAGCCAAAAATTCAGGGACGCGCCGATGTCGGTGCCGTCAGCGCGTTGGTGAAAACCCGCCTGGCGTAATAGGCAGAGCCCTTGTTGGTCGAAAGAAGCCGTGCTTCCCTGGGAATGCGCGGCTTTTTTTATTTTTTCTCTCATGAAACAGGATGGTTATGGCAGGCCGGATCCCGCAATCTTTCATCGATGATCTGCTCGCTCGTACCGATATTGTCGAGCTGATCGACTCCCGGGTACGACTGAAAAAGGCCGGCAAGAATTATCAGGCTTGCTGCCCATTCCATAACGAAAAGAGCCCCTCCTTCACCGTCAGTCAGGAGAAGCAGTTCTATCACTGTTTCGGCTGTGGCGCCCATGGCAATGCCGTTGGCTTTGTCATGGAGTATGACGGCCTCGAATTCCCTGATGCCATTGATGAACTTGCCAGCATGCAAGGCATGCAGGTACCCCGCGAGCAGAGTGGCAGTGGCGCTGCCGGATCCCAGCCTGCGGTCAGCAAGGATCTGTTTGAGCTGATGAACCAGATTGCCCGCTTCTATGAGAGCAACCTCAAGAGTGCGCCACAAGCGGTGGAGTACCTCAAAGGACGAGGGCTCAACGGCGAGGTGGTCAAGCGCTTCAACATTGGCTACGCCCCGGGAGATTGGGATCAGGTCAGGCGGCGTTTTGGTGCCAGTCGGGATCATGAGCAGTTGTTGATCACCGGTGGCATGTTGATCCCCCGTGACAGCGGTCCGGGCAGCTATGATCGTTTCCGCGATCGCATCATGTTCCCCATTCGTGACAAGCGGGGCCGGGTCATCGGCTTCGGTGGCCGGGTGTTGGGGGAGGGTACGCCCAAATATTTGAACTCTCCCGAGACGCCTATCTTCCATAAGGGCCGCGAGCTGTTTGGTCTCTATGAGGTCAAGCAGGCCCATAAAGAAGTACGCCGCGTCCTGGTGGTGGAAGGCTATATGGATGTGGTGGCGCTCGGCCAGTTCGACATCGACTATGCGGTGGCCGCGCTAGGGACGGCCACCACTAGCGATCACGTTCATACCCTGTTTCGCACCACGGCCGAGGTGGTCTGCTGTTACGACGGTGACAAGGCCGGACGTGAAGCGGCCTGGCGGGCGCTGGATAATGCCCTCTCTCATCTGCAGGATGGCCGCGAGCTCAAGTTCGTGTTTCTGCCCGATGGCGAGGACCCCGACTCTCTGGTGCGCCAGATAGGGAAAGAAGGCTTTGAACAGTTGCTGGATCAGGCACAGCCTTTTGCAGACTTCATGTTTGAGCGCCTGGCCCGGGATGCGGCACTCTCCGGCGAAGCGGGCAAGTTCGAGGTGGCCAACAAGGCTGCCGAACTGATACGTCGCGTCCCGGAAGGCTTCACCCGCGAGGGACTCATAACCCGACTCTCCAGCATGATGCGCTGGGGGGAAAACCAGCAGCGGATCACCGAACTATTCTCTCGCCATACCCCATCCAAGGTGGAGCAGGCTAAGCCGCACCGGGGCAAGCTGACCCCTCTGCGCCGGGCACTGGCGCTCATGGTGCAATACCCAGGCATCACCGCCGAACTACCAGCCATGCCGGAGCTGGCGGGGCTCAGGTTGCAAGGCATTGGCTTTTTGCTCAAGCTGCATCAGCAGATCCTGGCGCAACCCGGCATTACCACGGGCATATTGCTCGAGCACTGGCGTGGTACGAAAGAGGGGGAGATCCTTGCCCAGCTCGCCATGCATGACTTGTTCGAAATCCAGCTCGAACGTGAGCCTGATATCCTGGGGGAGTTGCAAGACACCTTTGTCGGCTTCATCAACCAGTTCTTGAAGCAGCGGATAGAAGAGCTACAGGCTAAGGTGGCCCAGCAGGGACTCACTGCCGAGGAGACCCAGGAGCTGATGATGCTGATCAGAGAGGTACAAAGTGAGAAAAGAAATGATATCGGGGCTTGATATTTGAGTGGTTGGTCCCAATATAAAGATTGTTGCCCGAATCGACGGGATTAGATGCAAAAACGTATAACCGCCTGGCCCCGACAAACAAAGCGGGCAGGGGTTTCTCAGACCGACGCCGCAACCAGACATAGCATGTCTGGCGGTTTTCTATTAGAATTGGCTATTTGCGCACCAGCGCATTGCTCGCGCAACCTAGCAACACCAACCGGATGAGTTCTATGGAGCAAACCCCGCAGTCTCAGCTTAAACTCCTCGTTGCCAAAGGTAAAGAACAGGGCTACCTGACTTATGCCGAGGTGAACGATCACCTCCCGCAAGAGATCGTTGACTCTGATCAGATCGAAGACATCATTCAGATGATCAACGATATGGGTATCCAGGTAGTGGAAAACGCACCGGATGCCGATGACCTTATCATGGCCGAAGGCGGTACCGCCGACGAAGACGCTGCCGAAGCAGCGGCCCAAGCACTGGCCTCTGTTGAATCTGAAATTGGTCGCACAACCGACCCTGTCCGCATGTATATGCGGGAGATGGGTACCGTCGAGCTGCTGACCCGTGAAGGCGAAATCGACATCGCCAAACGGATCGAGGACGGTATCAATCAGGTACAGAGCTCAGTCGCCGAGTACCCGGAAGCCATCACCTATCTGCTTGAACAGTACGATAAATTTGAAGCCGAACAGCTGCGCCTGTCCGACATCATTTCGGGTTTCATCGACCCTAACGAAGCCGATGATGTGGCGCCAACAGCGACCCATATTGGCTCCGAACTCAGCGAAGACGATCTCGCTGACGAAGATGAAGACGAAGATGAAGACGAAGATGAAGACGGCGACAGCTCGGACGATGAGGCGGACACAGGTCCTGATCCTGAAGTCGCTCGCGAGAAGTTTGGTGAGCTGCGTGCCCAGTACGAAGTCACCCGCCTCTCTATCCAGAACAATGGCCGTGCCCACGACGACACCCAGGCTGCCATAGCGCAGCTGGCCGACGTATTCCGTCAGTTCCGCCTGATGCCCAAGCAGTTCGACCGCTTGGTCAACAACATGCGCGAGATGATGGAACGGGTGCGGATCCAGGAGCGGATCATCCTGAAACTCTGCGTTGAGCAGGCCAAGATGCCGAAGAAGACCTTCGTCGCGGCCTTCACCAACAATGAGTGCGATACCGCCTGGTTCGAATACCAGAAGCAAGCCGGTAAAGCCTGGTCGCCCCGCTTGGTCGAGATGGATGAAGACGTGCTGCGTGCCATCGGCAAGCTGCAACAGATCGAAGTCGAGACGGGTCTGTCCATCGCCCAGATCAAGGACATCAACCGTCGCATGAGCATCGGTGAGGCCAAGGCCCGCCGTGCCAAGAAAGAGATGGTTGAGGCCAACTTGCGTCTGGTTATCTCTATCGCCAAGAAGTACACCAACCGTGGCTTGCAGTTCCTGGATCTGATCCAGGAGGGCAACATCGGTCTGATGAAAGCGGTAGACAAGTTTGAGTACCGTCGTGGCTACAAGTTCTCGACCTATGCTACCTGGTGGATCCGTCAGGCCATTACCCGCTCCATCGCGGATCAGGCCCGTACCATCCGTATCCCGGTGCACATGATCGAGACCATCAACAAGCTCAATCGCATCTCTCGTCAGATGTTGCAGGAGATGGGTCGCGAGCCCAATCCGGAAGAGCTGGCCATGCGCATGGGCATGCCGGAAGACAAGATCCGCAAGGTGCTCAAGATCGCCAAGGAGCCTATCTCCATGGAGACGCCCATTGGTGATGATGAAGACTCCCACCTGGGCGACTTCATCGAGGATACCACCCTGGCCCTGCCGGCCGATGCGGCCACCAGCGAGAGCCTGCGCAACGCGACCCGCGAAGTGCTGGCCGGTCTGACCGCCCGGGAAGCCAAGGTGCTGCGGATGCGGTTTGGTATCGATATGAATACGGATCACACGTTGGAGGAGGTCGGCAAGCAGTTCGACGTCACCCGCGAGCGTATTCGTCAGATCGAAGCCAAGGCTCTGCGCAAACTGCGTCACCCGAGCCGCTCGGAAGTGCTGCGCAGTTTCCTCGACGAGTAACGACTCGCTTGCTGACAAAGCCCCGCCATGCGGGGCTTTGTTTTATTTATGCCAAAGGGATCACGAACTTGCGGCCAGATTGGACAAAATGTCGCCAAGTGATTGATCTGGCTATGGACTAGGACTTTTTCATCCCCTATAATCCACGCCGCAAAGCAATACCCATGGCCCCTTAGCTCAGTTGGTTAGAGCATACGACTCATAATCGTCAGGTCCCCAGTTCAAGTCTGGGAGGGGCCACCAAATTCAGACAAAGCCGCTCATGTTGAGCGGCTTTGTCGTTTCTAGCCTCTCACCAACGCCTGTCCAGATCCTCGGCATAGAGCGCCATGGCGCCCTTGTACGGGGTCAGTGAAGGGTCCGCAGTACTCTGTGCAAGCAGACCGAGCAGTGCCTCGCAAGCCTCTTTATGACGCCCCTGGTTGTAATGGACCATGGCGCGAAAGGCCGTGAACTCGCTCGCCTGGGGAAACAGTGCCAAGCCCTGCTCCAGGGTGACCAGGGCCGCCTCATGCTGACCCAGGCTGCGATATGAGCTGCCGAGCCCCAGCAGGGCACCACGCAGGGAAGATCCAGCGAGTCCTAAGGTGATGGCCTGCTGATAGAGATGTATGGCCTGGGCCTCGCGCCCGAGCATGTCGTGCAGGCTGGCCACTTCATAATGCAGCTCGGCGTGTAGCGGGTGCTCGATGAGTTGCAACAGGCCGTGCTGGCGAGCTTCTTCGATCCGCCCCTCGACCCTGAGGGCTTCCAATAGTTTCATATGCGCTCCTGCATGGGGATGTACAGGCAGTATGCCTGCCGGTCGGCAAACAGGGAACGGTGGCCGTCTGGCTGAGGAGAGAAGAGTGATGGTGCTTGGCCCCATGAAAGGCCTCCTGCCCTGTGGGCAGGAGGCCATGGGAATGCCCGAGGGTCATAGGGGCATCCTCCCTCTGCGGCTTACTGGGCGCTCAGGCTGTAGGTCAGGGTCTGATCGTTGAAGCGCACACGGTACTGGCCGCTGACCGGGGTGAAGATGTCGGCACCACCCTGCTCGGCCACACCATCCTTGTTGGTGTCGCCGTAGTTCTGGGTCCAGTCACCCTTGACGTCGAACTTGAAGCGCTGGTTTGCCTGGCCGTCGAAACTGACTTGCGCTTCCCACAGGTTGTCGGCGACCAACGTCATGGCCTGCGATCCCCAACCGTTGGGCGTACCACGGAACTGCAGGGTCGGCAGCACGCTGTTGTAGGCACCGTTGCCGTCAGTGACGGTCACGGTGGCGCTGGCGCTGGAAGTCAGCCCTTCGGTATCGGTGACGGTCAGGGTGATGGTATGGGTGCCCGGAATATCGAACTGGACCGTCTCAGTGGGGGCGCTGCCGCCGCTGGACCAGCTATAGCTTGCCACGCCCTCATCGTCGCGAGAGGCGGAGCCATCGAACACCACGCTCTCCCCCGCCTTGATGCTGGGGGTCTTGGGCGAGAGGACGGCGACCGGTGCCTGGTTGCTGGCCTGGGAGGTGACCGTATAACGCAGGTCGCCTTCGCTCAGGGTGATGCGGTAGCTGCCCGCCCCGCTGACCAGGATATCCTTGCTGCTGCCCTTGTCGGCGATGCCGTCCCCTTCATTGTCGCCGTAGTTCTCTGTCCAGTTGCCGAAGACGTCGAACTTGAAGCGCTGGGCACCGGTGGCGTCACCGCTGCCGCTCAGGGTCAGGGTGGCGGACCAGACGCGGTTGGCATCGACTGTCATAGGGGTGTTGCCCCAGGCGTTGTGGGTGCCGCGCAGGTTCATGCTGCTGAACTTGTTGCCAGGCAGGGCGGTGCCGCCGCAGGGGCTGGCCTTGGTGCAGCCGGCGATGATGGCGGCGGCCTTCATGGCCGGCACGTTCAGGCTGGCCTTGCCGCTGCCGTCGACGGTGACATAGCCCCCGCTGCAGTAGTCATTGCCACCCAGGAGGTTGCAGTACTCGCCCGCCGGCAGGCCGGTCTGCACCGAGGCCACCAGGCTGCCGCTCTCGTTGTTGATGGCGACGAAACCCTTGTCTCCCCGACCGAAGGCTATCTGGTTGTTGCCGTTATCCCACCAGTGACTGACAGCTTGCCCCTCGGTGCTGTTGTGGAACAGGGCCATGTTCATGATGGTTGGCCGGCGCTGCTCGCAGTTCCACTGGCCATCGGTGCAGGGCGTGCTGCCCGGCGCCCCCTTGTCGGTTTCATAGGTGCCCATGTTCTCGAAGCGGTAGCCCGACATCACCTGCTTCCAGCCATAGGGCCAGGCCATCATGAAAGTGTTGGCCAGCTCATAGCGGGCACCGCTCATGAAGGTGAGCATGCCGCCGCCGCCGTGGCCGCGCTCGCGGTCGTGGTTGACCACGAAGACGAAGGCCTTGTTGGAGGGGAGCAGGCCCCAGCTCTCGCCGAGGGTCTTGAGGTTCTTGATCTGGCCGTTGAAGTTGGCGGCGAGATCCGTGCCGTATTTGAAGTCGGTGACTGTGTCTATGTAGGTGTAGCGACCCGGCTGGATGTCCGCCGATTCCCCGCCTGCACCTATCACCTCCAGATAGGCTTTGGGGCTGCCCGCCTTGTCGAGTATGGCCTTCACCTCGCCGGGGGCCATGTGCTTGGCCGCATCGATGCGAAAGCCCGCCACGCCCCAACCCAGCAGGGTCTTCATGTAGCTGGCTATCTGATCCTGCACGTAGGGAGAGCCGGTATTGAGATCCGGCATGCCGTAGAGGGCGCCGTTCCAGACGTTGTTGCTGTCGCCGTAGTTGGTGATGTCACCGCTGTGGTGGAAGTCGTTGTAGCCGAACTGGGGATACTGATATTGCCCCGAGTTGTAGCTGCCGCCGCCGGTGGCTGTTCCGGTGCCCGAGGCCAGCTGGTTGAAGACGGCGTCGGCATAGACCTTGACCCCGGCCGCATTGCAGCGGGTGATCATGCTCCTGAGCTCCGCCTCGCTGCCGCCGAAGCTGTTGAAGTTCTTGAAGCTGACGGGCTGGTAGACGGTCCACCAGACCTGGCTCCCCTGCTTGTGCTCGGCGGGTGGCGTGATCTGGACGCCGCCGAATCCCTTGGGACCGAGCACTGTCTCGCACTCGTTGGCGATGTCGTTGAACTTCCATTGGAACAGGTGGACCATGACCCCTTCGGCGGCGGCTGTGTGGCTGAATGAGCCCAGCACCGCGGCGAGCATGGCGGTTCGAAACACTGTGTTGTGCATGACGATTTTCCCTTCGATCTTGTTATTGACGTGTCACTGTCTTTTGATATCGAACGGACCGCAAACTACCTCGTTCGGCTCAGTAGCATTGATGAAATCGAGGTAATTGAAAATCGAACAGCAGAGATTAATTAAGAATTGTGAATGAAAATGCTTTCATGGCAGGGGGGCAAGAGGGGGATGCGTCCTGGCCGATGAAGGGCTAAAGCAGTTGTAGCCGCCGGAGAGAGGCGCTCCTGCGGGCGGATGAGCAGGGAAAGGAAGAGGGGCACCCTGGTGCCCGTCTGCTTCAGGAGTGAGGCTCCTGCTGGCGCTGAGGTTGCCGGCGCCGGGGCAACATGCGACCGATCAGGTTGCTGCGCTGACGCCAGGAGGTATAGACGATGGCGCCCAGATGCAGAGCGATCAGCCCCTGCAATGCCCAGGTACACCAGGTGTGCCACTCATCGGCGCCCCAGTCGAACCCCAGCTCGGTGTTCTGAAACCAGCCGGTGAAGCCGGTGGCAAGCACGGTGAACCAGATGGCCCAGACGGCCAGCTTGCCGCTGCCATGATGACCGGGGGAGGCGGGGGCGCGCTCGCTCATCTCTCTGGCCTGCAGGCGAAAATCCTCCCCGCTGGGGATCAGGGCGGCCAAGCGGGCATAGCCCTTGGCCAGGGTCAGTCCCCATAGCAGGCGCAAGCCGATGACCGACATGGCGAGGTAGCCCAGCCACTCATGCCACTCCTCCCCCGTTTCATTGAGCCAGAGGTTGGCGACACAGGCGGCGGCCAGGCTCCAGTGCGTCAGGCGTACCAGGATGTCCCAGCGAAAAGGATCAGCCTTTCTGCTTGGCATATTGGTGGTACTCCTTCTTCAGGTCATTGACCTTGGCCAGGTGCTCACGGGCCTTGGCCTCATCACCCGCCTTGAGAGCGGCCAGACTGGCATCCAGCTCGCCCTGTACCTCGTTGAGGCCCTCGAGGAACTTCTCCTGCTTGGCGGTTGGCATCTTGCGCGTCTTGGCGTCATCGATCTCACTGCGCATCTGGGTGATGTATTTTTCCATGGCGGCGGGATCGCTCGCCTTGGTTGCCTGCTTGTAGTTGAAGCCCATCTTCTTCATCGGCTGCTCCAGATCACCGGCCAGGGCGGGCAGGGCGATCAGACCAAACATCAGTGGTAGCAGGCGAGCAGTTTTCAACATGGGATCTCCTTAAGTTGGTTGCAAATGAACCCTAGTTTGAGTTCTTACCCTGCATGATGCCATGAGGGACAGTGAACTGTTTGTGAATAGTTGGTTTTTTTGTGACAAAAGGTGACAGGGCATTAACCTTGCCCCAACCCTGGGTGGCTCGTGCTCTTGGCTATCTCATTGGTCGGGAAGGGGGGGGGCGCGGGAAAGAGAATGGCGGGCCATTCAGCCAGGGTTTACGTTTCCCGGCGCGATCCGCGCTATAGATAGCAGGTACCTTTACCCTTGTGAGCGAATCATTCATGAAAATTACCCATTCCCTTAGCGCGATTGCCCTTTCTCTGTCTCTGGTGTTTGCAGGTTCCGCCATGGCCCAGGCGCCGGGCCCGGTCAATCATGGCTCCATCGAAGACATGATCGTCAAGACCCTGGAGCTGACGCCGGATCAGGTCAGCAAGATCAAGGCCATCCGCGCCGAGAGCGACCAGCAGATTGCGGGTATCGATCAGAGCAAACTCAGTAATCAGGCGCTGCAGGGCGCCATCAAACATGGCACCTGGGACGATGGGGCCATCCGTCGCGAACTGGCCGAGGTGGGCAAGGTGCAGCAGGAGGTGCGTTACTATCGCACCAAGAAGATCTACGAGATCAGTAAAGTGCTGACCGCGGATCAGAAGGTCAAACTGGCCGAGATGCTGGACTCCGCGCCGCACTGATCCTCAGCCCGGTTTGATTGATGGAAGAGCCTCGGCCGCCATGGGCAGCCGAGGCTCTTTGCTTTGGTGGCTCCTGCGGCCTGGGGGTGGTTGCCTTTTCTTCGCAACGCTTTATCCTGCCGGACAACGAAGTCGAGCCGGGGTGGGACATGCAGGTCAATGGAGAGGGCGCCGTCCTGGCTGCCGATCGAGAATCCAAGCGAGCCGCCCTCGTGCTGGCGCTCTGCCTGCCCGGGGATACCCTGCTCTATCTGTTGCTGCCCATGCATGCCGAGTTGTTTGGCATCAGCTTGCTGGAGGCGGGCATCCTGCTGGCAGCCAACAGGCTGATCCGCATTCTGGGCTATGGCAACGTGGTGCGTTTCTATGGCCAGCGGGGAGACAGGTTCTGCTGCACCCTGGCCGCCTTGAGTGCCCTGCTCTGCGCCCTTGGTTACACCTTGCTCTCAGGTTTCTGGGCCCTGCTTGGACTCAGATTGCTGTGGGGGCTGAGTTTTGCCACCTTCAATCTCTCCACTCAATCTCTGGCGACCAGCGAAATGCAGGGGGCGGCGCGACGCAGTGGTCGCTCCCGGGCGCTCATCTCGGCAGGCCCGGTCCTGGCCCTGCCTCTGGGAGCCTGGTTGGCGCAATGCTATGGCCCCAGGCCCGTCTTCTTGCTGATGGCCCTTGCCGCCCTGATTGGCCTTGTCTGGGCCCGGGGTCTGCCCGAGCGCCCTCACCCCTTGACGTTCGATGGCAAACGGCGGCTGCGCGCCCCGGACAGCGTGGCGGTCTGGTCCTTTATCGAGGGACTGACCCTGGATGGCCTCTTCATCTTCGGCCTCTCCCTGCTGGCCCAATCCCAGCTGAGCGGCGGCGCCATTCTGGTGGTCGGCTGTCTGATGGCGGTGCGCTACCTGAGCGAGATAGCATTCAGCCCGCTGGGAGGGCATCTCGCCGAGCGATGGGGCGCCCTGCCCCTGCTGGTAGGCAGCTCGCTGCTGGCTTCCTGTGCGCTGTTGTTGTTTGGCCTGGACTGGTTCGTGGTCGGTGCCGGCCTGGTCTTGCTGCTGCGGGCGGTGCAACTGCCTCTGGTGGCCACCATAGTGGCGGCCCGTTATCCACAGCAACGGATCCAGGCCCTGGCCAGCAACGCGGTCTGGCGTGACATGGGCGCAGGACTGGGCCCCTTGCTCGCCGGTTGGCTGGTACCCATGCTGCCCGGAGCCTGGCTTTATGGCGGCGCGGCCCTGGCCCTGGCGCTCAGTGCGCTGGCCTGTCTGAACCGGGGAAAAACCCCGAGGCGGCATTGATCCTGCGGGAATGCAGCGCAATAAAAAGGGCCCCGAGGGGCCCTTTTTCGTGGCGGGGGCGCGATTGCCCACACCTAGGGATTCACTTCCCTTGCTCGCGCTCTATGGCGCGCCAGCCGATGTCCCGGCGGCAGAAGACCCCTTGCCACTTGACCCGATCGGCCAGCTGGTAGGCGCGGGCCTGAGCCTCGGCCACCGTCTGACCCAGCGCCGTGGCGCAGAGTACCCGGCCACCGCTGGTGACCACGGTATCGCCTGCAAAGCGGGTGCCGCCGTGGAACAGTTTCTCACCGGCGCACTCTTCGTTCGGCAATCCGCTGATGGGCAAGTCCCTGGCGTAGTCACCGGGATAGCCGCCAGCGGCCAGCACCACACCGATGGCCGCGCGGGTATCATAACGGGCCTCTTTACCCTCCAGCTCCCCATGGCAGGCGGCCAGGCAGAGCTCAACCAGGTCGGACTGCATGCGCAGCATGATGGGTTGGGTCTCGGGGTCGCCGAAGCGGCAGTTGAACTCGATCACCTTGGGATTGCCCTGGGGGTCAATCATCAGGCCCGCATAGAGGAAGCCTGAGTAGCGATTGCCTTCTGCGGCCATGCCACGCACGGTCGGCATGATCACCTGCTCCATGGCACGCTGGTGCACGAGATCCGTGACCACGGGGGCGGGGGAATAAGCCCCCATGCCACCGGTGTTGGGGCCGGTGTCCTTGTCGCCGACCCGCTTGTGATCCTGACTGGTGGCCATGGGCAGCACCTGCTCACCATCGACCATGACGATGAAGCTGGCCTCTTCACCGGTGAGGAACTCCTCGATCACCACCCGGGCGCCAGCGTCACCGAAGGCATTGCCGGAGAGCATGTCCTGCACCGCGTCTTCGGCCTCTTGCAGGGTCATGGCCACTATCACCCCTTTGCCGGCAGCCAGGCCATCGGCCTTGATGACGATAGGAGCGCCCTGGGCGCGCAGATACGCGAGGGCGGGTTCCACTTCGGTGAAGTTCTGGTAGGCGGCAGTCGGGATCTGGTGACGAGCCAGGAAGTCCTTGGTGAAGGCCTTGGAGCCTTCGAGCTGGGCGGCGGCAGCGGTCGGGCCGAAGATGGTCTGACCCTCGGCACGAAATGCATCCACCACCCCCTTCACCAGGGGGGCCTCCGGACCCACTATGGTCAGCCCAATCTGCTGCTCCTTGGCAAAGGCCAGCAAGGCGGGGATGTCGGTGGCCTCGATGGCGACGTTCTCGATACCGGGCTCAAGCTGGGTGCCGGCATTGCCCGGCGCCACGAACACCTGAGTGACCCGCGGGGACTGTTTGGCCTTCCAGGCCAGGGCGTGTTCACGACCGCCGTTACCAATTATCAATACTTTCATCGTCTGGGCTCTCCCATAGGAATAACGATTACGGATCTGAAGAGGGCTGCCTGGGCAGCCCTCAATGAATGATCAGTGGCGGAAGTGGCGCATGCCGGTGAACACCATGCACATGCCATGTTCGTCGGCGGCGGCTATCACCTCGTTGTCGCGCATGGAACCACCCGGCTGAATGACGCAGGCGATGCCGGCGGCGGCGGCGGCATCGATGCCATCGCGGAACGGGAAGAAGGCATCGGAAGCCATGACGGACCCCGCCACCACCAGCCCTTCATCCTCGGCCTTGATGCCAGCTATCTTGGCGGAGTAGACCCGGCTCATCTGGCCTGCACCGACCCCTATGGTCTGGCCAGCTTTGGCGTAGACGATGGCGTTGGATTTGACGAACTTGGCCACCTTCCAGCAGAACAGCAGGTCTTTGAGCTCAGCCTCGGTCGGTTGGCGCTTGCTGACCACGGTCAGGTCACCCAGGCTCACCATGCCATGGTCGCGCTCTTGCACCAGCAGGCCGCCGTTGACACGCTTGAGATCGAACCCCTGAGCGGCAGCGGCCCACTGGCCACACTCGAGCAGGCGCACATTTTGCTTGGCGGCCACGGCGGTGCGGGCTTCCTCGCTGATGCTGGGGGCGATGATCACTTCCACAAACTGGCGGGCGACGATGGCGGCGGCGGTGGCGCCATCCAGCTCGCGGTTGAAGGCGATGATGCCGCCAAAGGCGGAGGTGGGATCGGTCTGGTAGGCGCGATCGTAGGCAGCGAACAGGTCGTCACCGATGGCGACGCCGCAGGGGTTGGCATGCTTGACGATGACGCAGGCGGGCTCCGGGAACTCCTTCACGCACTCCAGGGCCGCATCGGTATCGGCGATGTTGTTGTAGGAGAGCGCCTTGCCTTGCAGTTGAATGGCGCTGGCCACTGAACCGGGGGCGGCCTGCTCTTCGGCGTAGAAGGCGGCAGCCTGATGGCTGTTTTCGCCGTAGCGCATATCCTGCTTCTTGATGAACTGAGCATTGAAGGTGCGCGGGAACTGGGACTCAGCGTCGCCCTCCTTGTTGTCGCCGTAGCTGGGCACCAGGGTGCCGAAGTAGTTGGCAATCATGCCATCGTAGGCGGCGGTGTGCTCGAAGGCGGCAATGGCGAGATCGAAGCGGGTGGCGAGGGTCAGGCTGTTGTCGTTGCCATCCATCTCGGCGATCACCCGGCCATAGTCGGCGGCCTTGACGACGATGGTGACATCTTTGTGGTTCTTGGCGGCGGAGCGCACCATGGTCGGGCCACCGATGTCGATGTTTTCGACCGCATCGGCGAGGGTGCAACCGGACTTGGCGACGGTGGCGGCGAAGGGATAGAGGTTGACGACAACCATGTCGATGGGGGAGATGCCGTGCTGGGCCATGATGGCCTCATCCTGGCCGCGACGGCCGAGCACGCCGCCATGCACCTTGGGATGCAGGGTCTTGACCCGGCCATCCATCATCTCGGGGAAGCCGGTATAGTCGGACACTTCAGTCACCGGCAGGCCAGCCTCGGCCAGCAGCTTGGCAGTACCGCCCGTCGAGAGCAGCGCCACACCACGCTCGTTGAGTGCCTTGGCAAATTCCAATATGCCGGTCTTGTCAGAAACACTCAGCAGTGCGCGGCGAATGGGCCTGGCTTGTTCCATCACTCTATCGTCCTCAGGGTGCGGGGACTTCCATGGCAGGCAGGCGATAAGCGCAAGATGACACAGAGCGTCCCCAAATAAATGGATGTGGGGGTATTTCGCAAATCACTCTTTGGGGCCATCTTGGCCAAGAGTGTTTTAGGAAATGCCCGCTTGGTGCGATGCTCTCTTGTGGGCGCGTATTCTACACAAAAATTGTGAGCCATGGTGGATTTTTTATTTCAGCAACCCCTTATGTGGCAAGGGGCTAAACGTTTTCCGCTGTCGGGATGGCAAACGTTTGTGATTTGAGTGGTTTAGGCCAGGAAGGGCTGTCTGTCGGGGCGCTGGCGTGGCTTTTCGGGCCTTGGCTGGCAATTGCGGGACAAAGGCGGGATAGTAGCGATATTTGGTGTCAAATGGCTTTGCTTGCTGAGCCTGGCTCAAGGGCGCAGGCCGCTGATGGTTGGGCAGAAGGAGGATGAATGTACCGGATTGGAGAGTTGGCCAAGGCCTGCAAGGTCAAGGCGGATACCCTGAGGTTTTACGAGAAGAGTGGTCTGATAGCACCCAGCATCCGCAACGAGTCAGGCTATCGGCTCTACAGTGAGCAAGACAGACGGCGGCTGGAGTTTATCATCCGCGCCAAGTCGGTTGGCTTCTCCCTGGCGGAGATTGGTGAGCTGCTCGATCTTGATACCCACAAGGCCGAGGTGACCTGTCAGGAGGTCAAGGCGGTGGCCGATGCCAAACTCGCCCAGGTGGAGGAGAAAATCGCCGAGCTGATGCGTTTTCGCCGCAATCTCAGCGAGCTGTCGGAGATCTGCTGCGGCGGGGCCCGTTCCGCCGAGCATTGCGCCATCCTGGAGGTGCTCGAGTCCGGCGCCGCGGGTCAGCATGAACATCATGCCCACGATTGACGAAAAGGCCCAAGGAGTGGCGCCGCACACTGTTTGATGACAAGATTGCCGGGTTTTTGAGCGGGCGCCCCCTTGCCTCCCTATGGCGATGAGGGAGGGCCAAGCTCACACTCGCGATTCCCAAGAGGTAATGAAGGAGCCAAAGATGGCCAATGAGAGAGGAAAACTGCTCAACGTGGAAACGGAGCAGTCAGGTGGCGGTGGGCACTATGCCCATCAGCGTGGCGAGATCAAAGATAACCACTTGCAGGCGCTGCTCGGGGATCCGCTGTTTCGGGCCCGGGTCGAGCAAAACAAGAAAGGCAAAGGCAGTTACCAGCGCAAGGCCAAATATGGCAAGCGGTGGGAGCCCGGCCAACAGCGGATGATGCGCGTCTGCTGCTGAGCGGGTTTCTACCGATGAATGGGATAAGAGAAGGGCGCCGAGGCGCCCTTCTCTTTGGTGCTGACCAGATGGCATCAGCCCATCCCGGTGGCTACTCGTCCATAAATAGTTCGAGCAACACATTGAGATAGCGGTGACCCAGCGCCGTCAGCTGCCAGTGATCCCCATGGTCATCGATCAGCTCCTTGCTGTGGGCGATGTCGAGCATGGTCTCAACCCGCTCAAGGGGCAGGCCGGTATAGGCCTCGAACTCCCACTTGGGCACGGGTTCGAACAGACGGAAGCGGTTCATGAAGTATTCGAGGGGCAGATCGGCCGCCTCGACCTGCCACTGGCTGTCGAGGTAGTCCCGCGCCGGATCAAGATACCCCTTGGGATGCTTGACCTTGGCACTGCGCAGCACTCTTTGCCCCACGAGATCGGTCACCTTGCCGTGGGCGCCACAGCCGATGCCCAGATAGTCGCCAAACCGCCAGTAGTTGAGATTGTGGTGGCACTGGTAACCCTCCTTGGCGTAAGCCGAGATCTCGTACTGGCGGTAACCCTGGGCGGTGAGCAGTGCATGGCCCCGTTCGTAGATGTCCCAGAGGATGTCGTCATCGGGCAGGGTCGGCGGCTTGGAGGCGAAGGCCGTGTTCGGCTCTATGGTGAGCTGATACCAGGAGAGATGCGGCGGCGCGCAGTCGATGGCCTGCTGCACGTCATAGAGGGCGTCGTCCAGGCTCTGATCCGGCAGGCCGTGCATCAAGTCCAGATTGAAGGTGGGCAGCGCGATGGCATGAGCCAGGGCGGCGGCCTTGCGGGCCTCCTCCGGGCCATGAATGCGGCCGAGACGGGTCAGCTTCTCCTGCTGGAAACTCTGCACCCCGATGGAGATGCGGTTGATGCCAGCCTGCTTGAAACCCGCGAATTTGTCCGCCTCGACGGTGCCCGGGTTGGCCTCCATGGTGATCTCGCAGTTTTCCATCAGCACAATCCGTGCCCGGACCCCGTCCAGCAAGGCGTGCATCGCCTCGACGGAGAGCAGGCTGGGGGTGCCGCCACCGATGAAGATGGAGTGCAGCGCCCGGCCCTGGGCCCACTTCAGCTCCCCATCCAGATCCTCGAGCAGGGCGGCCACATATTCCATGTGGGGCAGCTCACCCTTCTGGGCGTGGGAGTTGAAGTCGCAATAGGGGCACTTCTGGACGCACCAGGGCACATGAATATAGAGGGAGAGGGGCGGCAGTTGCAGCATGGGATTATCCAGGGATCCAGTGAGGGGCCTGAGCCCCAGTGTAAGACAGGGTGGGGGACAAGGGGGCGTTGGCAGTGCGAATGACGCGAGCCGGGCAATGAAACGGGGGCCTGGGCCCCCGTATCGACCATGACACAGCTGGCATCAGTGTGCGGCGAGGGCAGCTTTGAGCTTGGCGAGCGCCTGACCACGATGGCTGAGCTGGTTCTTGAGCTCGCTTGGCATCTGGGCGGCGGTGCAATCGTGATCCGGCACGAAGAAGACGGGGTCATAGCCAAAGCCGTGTTCACCACGGGGGGCATCAATGATGAGGCCCTCCCAGCTTGCCTGGCAGATGATGGGGGTCGGGTCATCGGCGTGGCGCATATAGACCAGCACGCACCAGAAGCGAGCGCTCTTGAGGTAGTCGGGGGCACCGTTGAGTTCCGCCAACAGCTTGTCCAGATTGGCTCTGTCGCTGGCTCCTGCCCCTGCGAAGCGGGCCGAGTAGACGCCGGGGCGTCCATGCAACAGATCCACTTCCAGGCCTGAGTCATCGGCCACGGCTGGCAAGCCGGTGAGGCGAGCGGCATGACGGGCCTTGATGATGGCGTTTTCGACGAAGGTGGTGCCGGTCTCATCGGCATCTGGCACGGCAAACTCGCTCTGGGGGATCACCTGGATCTTCATATCGGCCAACATGGCGGCCAATTCCTTGACCTTCTTCTGATTCCCTGTTGCCAGGACAAGCTTGTTCATCGTACACCTCCGCAAAAATAACCTGCGCATTCTACGGGCAGGACCTCGCCAGTCAAAGCGGCAATTACCGAGTTTGCGCCGCCTGGCTGCAAAGAAGGAGCAAGATGGGAGGGAGAGGGGGTAGGAAGTGGCGCCATGAGCGGATCACCTATGCCCGATGGGAGTCCAGGCAAGGGGCCGGGGGCCATCGAGGAGGTCAGCTACAGCGTCAGGGTATCGGGTTCTAGCAGGGTGAGCTCACCGCCATAGACGGCGCCGGTGTCTATCCAGCAGAGGTTGCCATGACGCAGCCAGCCATGCTCAAGCGGGGTATGGCCCATCACCACCAGACTGACATTGGCTATCCACTGTGGCGGCTGGTTGAGATCGCGCTGCAAACGTTGGAGGCGACTGCGCTCCCACAGCATGTCTCGCCGGTGGCGGGTCATAAAGGTCGCATCGAGCTTGGCCCAGTCATGGCTGACGGGATCGGCATGGACCAGGCCAATGCGCCGCCCCAGGGCCGTGGTGAGGGTCAGCGCCAGGGGCAATCGGGCCAACTGCGGCAGCCGCCCCCTTATCTCGTCTTGGGCGGCGGGGCTCAACTCATCAAACCAGTCGCCGCCATTGCGGCGCCAGCGAGCCCGCTCCTGGGCGTGGTGTCTGGTGCGACCAGCACCGACTAGCCCCTCAGGGGTGAGGGCGTCGAGCAGCATGGCCTCATGGTTGCCGAGTACGGCATGAAACCAGGGCTGGTCGAGCAGGGCCAGACAACCTGGGCTATCCGGCCCTCGGTCGATGAGATCCCCCACGGAGCAGAGTCTGTCTCCTGCCGCCGGATCGAAGGCGAGCCGGGCCAGGGCCGCCTGCAGCTGCCCCAGGCAACCATGGAGATCGCCGACGATCAGGGTGCGACCCGGGACAGTGATATGGGGGGGCATGAGGCCTCCAGCAGGTTAAGGGGGCTTGGGTTACTATCGGTCAGCAGGGGACGCTGGGCAAGGGGGATGTTTTTTCCTATTTGGAATAACATAAGTGAGTAAATACCATTTCTGTTCATTTCACTGAGCCAGTAGACTGCCGCCCCACTCTAGTTCAGCTTTGGCCTTTTTCTGGTCCGTATTGAGGTAAGTCATGCCCCTGATCCTGTTACTCGTGCTCCTGGTGTTGTTCAGCCCCCTGGCCATCGACATCTATCTGCCCGCAATCCCGCAGATGGCCGAGCAGTTGGGGGCCGAGGTGACCCTGATGCAGGGCACCATCACCTGGTTCCTGTTCAGCATGGGCTTGGGCCAACTGCTGGTGGGCCCGCTGGCCGATCGTTATGGTCGCAAGCCGATCGCCCTGTGTGGTGTCGTGCTCTATGGCCTGAGCGCCCTGGCCGCCGGCTTTGCCGCCAGCCTGGGTGAGTTGATGCTGGCCCGGGTGCTGCAAGGCTTCGGCGCCTGCGCTACGTCAGTTGCCGCCTTCTCCGTGGTGCGTGACAGCTATGGCCCCAAGAAGAGCGGCCAGATGATCTCCTACCTCAATGGCGCCATCTGCTTCATCCCGGCGCTGGCCCCTCTGCTCGGTGGCTGGCTGACGGCCCAGGCGGGTTGGTCTGCCAACTTCTGGTTCATGGCCGGTTATGCGGCCCTGGTGGGTGGCTGGCTGATGTGGCGCATGCCGGAGACCCGCCCCGATGAGACCCGCAGTGAGGGCACCCTGATCAGCTGGGCTCGTTACAGTCCGGTACTGCGCTCTCCCAGCTTCTTGTTCAATGCCAGCCTCTGCATGTTGGCGATGGCGGTGATCCTGGCCTATGTCACCGCGGCGCCTGTGCAGTTGATGGTCAAGCTGGGGCTGGACATGGATGGCTTCAGCCGCTGGTTTGCCGCCAATGCGGTGCTCAATATCGCGACCTGTTTCCTGGCACCCCGCTTCATCGCCTGGGTCGGGGCCAGACGTACCCTGCGCCTGGGGCTGCTGGTGATCTGCCTGTCTGCACTGGTGCTGACCCTGGTGCAAGATGTCCAGCATCCTCTGGCCATGATGGGGCCGGTCTTCCTCTCCAGCATCGGCTTTGCCATGGTGTTGGGGGCCGCCGCCGGCATGGCACTGGCTCCCTTTGGTCACTGTGCTGGCACGGCCGCTGCCTTGCTTGGGCTCTTCCAGATGAGCGGAGCGGGTGCCCTGGTAGGTATCACAGGGGCGCTGGTTGCGGATCCCCTCAACCAGCTGGCGTTGCACATGTGGTTATTGTTGCCGCCTCTGCTGATGCTGCTGACCCGGCATGGGCGTAGCCTCTGCGCCAGTGCCTGAGTGTGATGGTGATGTGCAAGACGGGGGCTCAGGCCCCCGTTTGCATAGCGGGTCCTCAAGGCGGATTTAGCCGCCACCCTGTCAGAAGCTGTCCGATCTCCAGACTTCACATGATGGGGTTGAGGGTAGCGAGAGAGAGGAGCCGGTCGACCTGAATGTGCATTAATCATTCACAAAATCGTTTTTTGTTGATGTTTTGTATCAAATAATCAAGGTTGTTTAGGTTTTTTCATCCAATGGGTGAGAAAATATCATTGTGATACTCGTTTCCATTAACCAGCGTTAGGGTTATATTTCGCGCGTCTCTTGGCTCCCTTATTCATCTCTGTACGAAGGGGGGCAAAGTGCTCTGTGATGGCAACGCTGCCATCTCTCCATTTTTTGAGGGTATGCACATGAACAAAGTACTGGTAGCCGGTATCCTGGGTCTGATGTTGACCGCCTGTGGTCAGAAAGAAGAAGCTGCTCCTGCTGCGACTCCTGCCGCTGACGTTGCTGCCACCGTAGAAAAAGCCGCCAGCGAAGCTAGCGCCACTGTTGAGCAAGCCGCTGACAAAGCCGGTGAAGTGACCAAGCAAGCTGCTGCCGATGCAGGCGCTGCCGTAGAAAAGGCCGCCGACAAGGTTGAAGCCGCCGTGAGCGATGCCAAAGCCAACTAAGCGTGCTTTGATTGAAGAGACGGGCCCGGGGATCATCCCCGGGCCCGTTTTTATTGCGGTTATCTGTGCGGGCATCGGGCTTAGCGCGGCGCCCAGGCCGGATTAAGCAGGGCGGTCAGCACATGATCCTCCCAGCGGCCGTTGATCATCAGGTAGTCGCGGGCATATCCCTCTCGCTCGAAGCCAAGTCGAGCCAGCAGGGCGGCGCTGCGCAGGTTGGCGGGCATGTGACTGGCCATGATGCGATGCAGCCCCAGCTCGCCGAACAGATAATCTATCCCCCCTTGCACCACTTCCTGCATCAGCCCCTGACCCTGATGGGCCTCATCCACCGAGTAGCCAAGATGGCAGGCCTGAAACATGCCTTGCACTATGTGGGTGAAGTTGCAGGTGGCGATGACCCGCTCACCACTGGCATCGAGTGCCACCAGGTTGACCGCCTGGCCTGCGAAGAACTGGCCGTAGCTCTCTCGCAGCCGGGCAAACCAGCAACCCAGGGTATAGAAGTCAGGATCCCGTTTGGGCTCCCAGGGGGCCAGGTGCAGGCGATTTCGTTGATGGTAATCGAGCATCAGATCTGCCCGCTCCGGCGGCAATATGGTGAGCCGGGTACGAGGCGTCTCAAGATGAGGCAGCGCCATTACAGATCCCTCTGCTGTAGCCATTCATCCCGCAACAGGCCGTAGAGGGCGTGATCCACGACCCTGTCCCCCAACCGCTCGGCCCGGCGCACTATCCCCTCCTGGCGCATGCCGAGCCGCTCGCACACCGCCCGGCTGGCTTCATTGTCGAGGGCGGCGCTGATCTCTGCCTTCTCCATGCCCATCTCCTCGAAGGCATGATGAATGAGGGCCTGACAGGCGCGGCCTATGATGCCGTTGCCCTGCCAGCGCTCCGCCAGCCAATAGCCCAGGGTGACCTTGCCCAGGCTCTGATCGATCCGGTTGTAACCAATGACACCGACCAGTTCCCCCTGATACTCGATAGCCGTGGTGAGCGAGTCGCCACGGGCGAAGCCTTCGATGGCATGGCGGATGAAGGTGGCCGTGTCATCACGGCGCTGGATGAACGGCACCCAGGGCAACCATTGGGAGAGGTACTCCCGGTTCTGCTGACAGAGCCCATAGAGCTCGGTCGCCATGTCGGGTTGCAAGAAAGTCAGTGCCAGTTCGTCATCCAGTTGCCAGGTGAACATAGGGTCGTCCCTCGGTGCGTCTCTGCCGTGCGTTATGGTGCCTGCCAATGTAGCCAATTGGCCTACAGAGTGCCATGGCGAGCGTGCCCTTACCCCTTGAGGATCTCTCGCCGCCAAAGATGGGGGGGCAAGGGAGACATATCGCTCATTCGCTGGCAGGAAATGCTGTCTGCCCTCGCTCTTGCTGCCCATTGCTGGCCCTTCAGCAGATCCTGCTGCTCCTTTGTGCTGCGCTGTCAGTTCTGACAGGGCGCAATCTGCGACCGTCCCGCTAGCTTGGAGGCGCCGGGAGTGGCCCGGGATATCATCGACCTAAGGAAAGAAGAGATGAACAGAGTCTATTTGGCCGTTGCGCTGGCCTGTTGGGGTGGCGTCGCCCTGGCTGCCGATCAAGTCACCGTTGAGCAGGTTGCCGGTATGCAGGGCGCGCCGAGTGGCGCGGCGGGGGTGAGCGCACTGGCGGGTGAGGGGGAGTATCGTCAGGTCCGTGCCGTCACCCTGCCCAATGGTCAGCAACGGGTCCGCTATGAGCAGACCTGGCACGGCATCCCTGTCTGGGGTCAGGTGCTGGTGGCCGAGCAATCCCTCGGTGGCCAGATCAGCAAGCTGTCTGGTCAGATGCTTCGCCAGATCGATAACGATGTGGCGAGCCCGGCGGCGACACTCAGCCCGGCAGACGCGGCGGCCAAGGCGCGCGATGGCGCCAAGGGTAACAGTGAGCGGGTCAAGCTGTTCGTGGTGCAGGATGAGGCCGGGCAGGCCCGCCTGGTCTATCTGGTCTCCTGGCTGGCGGCGAGCGAAACACCGAGCCGTCCCTTCGTGATGGTCGATGCCCACACTGGCGCCGAACTCAAGCGCTGGGAGGGGATCAACCATCAGAACGCCAGTGGTCCGGGCGGCAACGCCAAGACCGGCAAGTACTTCTACGGCGCCGATTTCGGCCCTCTGATCGTCGATGCCAACTGCCGCATGAGCAGCACCAATGTCGATACCATCAACATGAATCACGCCACCTCGGGGGGCAGTGTGCATCAGTTCAGCTGCCCGGAAAACAGGGTCAAGGAGATCAACGGCGCCTTCTCCCCCCTCAATGATGCCCACTACTTCGGCAACGTGGTGTTCGACATGTACCGCAATTGGTACAACACGGCGCCGCTCAGCTTCAAGCTGAAGATGCGGGTTCACTATAGCCGCAACTATGAAAACGCCTTCTGGGACGGCAGCCAGATGACCTTTGGTGATGGTGCCACCACCTTCTATCCCCTGGTCAGCCTGGATGTGGCCGCTCACGAGGTGAGCCACGGCTTTACCGAACAGAACTCGGGGCTGGTCTATGCCAACCAGTCCGGCGGCATCAACGAGGCTTTCTCCGACATGGCGGGGGAGGCGGCCGAGCACTTCATGAAGGGCAGCAACGACTGGCTGGTGGGCGCGCAAATCTTCAAGGGCAACGGCTCCCTGCGCTACTTCGAGGATCCGACCCGGGATGGCAGCTCCATAGGTCACGCCAGTGACTATCGCAGCGGCATGGATGTGCACCACAGCTCCGGGGTCTACAACCGCGCCTTCTACCTGCTGGCAACCAGCAATGGCTGGAACACCCGCAAGGCGTTTGAGGTGTTCGTGCTGGCCAACCGCCTCTATTGGGGGCCCAACACCGATTACGATCAGGGCGCCTGTGGTGTGACCAAGGCGGCGACCGATCTGGGTTACAACCTGACCGACATCAGTCGTGCCTTCCAGACGGTCGGCGTCAATGCCAGCTGTGGTGGCACGCCACCCTCAGGGGGCAATGTGCTGCAAAACGGCGTGGCCCTGACCGGTTTGACGGGGGCTCAGGGGGGCAAACTCAATTACACCATCGAGGTCCCGGCCGGCAAGAGCACGCTGGTGGTCGCCAGCAGTGGTGGCAGCGGGGATGCGGATCTCTATGTGAAGTTTGGTACTGTGCCGACCAGTACCAGCTATGATTGCCGTCCCTACCAGAGCGGCAACACCGAGACCTGTACCCTCAATGCGCCCAAGGCGGGAACCTGGCATGTGCAGTTGAGCGGCTTCAGTGCCTTCTCCGGGGTGAGCCTCAAGGCAAGCTATTGATAGAGTGACATTTTATTTCTGACGCATAGCAAGACCACCTCTTCATGAGGTGGTTTTTTTATCTCAGCTGTCGAGGCGACAAGGATGAGCGGCCGATTGCCGGGCTATTTACCCGCCCAGTGGCTGGCGAGCATGCGGGCGGCCTCGATCACTCTCTCCTTTTCCCGGTTGGGGCGCTTGCCGCTGCGCCAGGCCATCATCACATCCCAGTGATCCGGCGGCAGATCCGTCACATCGAGCTGCACCAGGCGGCCAAATTCCAGATCCCGCGCGATGGCCAGCGCCGGCATCAGGGTGATGAAGCCGTGCTCTAGCGCGAGCTCACGGGCTGCGCTGGCTGGCTGGATGGCGTGTAGCGGGCGGTTTACCTGGCGCAGCAGCCGCAGCTGGATCAGCAGCTCGTCGCACCCCGTGCCCCACTGCTGGGGGGCGAGCCGCTCGTTGGCAATGTCTTGCAGGGTCAGCCCCTGGCGTCCCGCCAGGGGATGGGTGGCACAGGCCACCGCGATGATGGGGGAGCGGTAGAGCAGTTCGAGCTGAATACCGGCGATGGCGGGGCACTTGAGGATGAAGCCCACATCCGTCTCTCCGGTCAGCAGCTCCTGCATGATGATACCGGAGTGATCCGTGCTGCAGCGGATCTCGAAGCTCTCATCCACCAACTCCAGCAGCAGGGGACCGAATACCACTGTGGTGAGGGAGGGGAGGCAGGAGAGCCGAATGCGTGGCAGCAGGGGAGTGCCCTGCAAGGCGAGCTGGCCGGCCTCCAGGGCATTGAGGGCGGTGCTGACCGCGGGCAGAAACTGCTCGCAGGCGGCGGTGGGGGTGGCGCCGCGGCGGTGGCGGCGAAACAGCGGCTGGCCGAGGGCGTGTTCCAGTACGGCGATGCGCTGACTCACCATGGGTTGTGACCAGCCCCGCACCGCGGCCGCCTTGCTGAAGCTGCCCCGGTTGACCACATCGAGCAGCAGTTGCAGATCATCGAGCGTCATAGCCATAAAAAATCCCGATATGAAATATAGCCAGTTGTCGGCTACCACTATATCTGGTGCCCTCGCAGAATAGCAGCATCAATTGGAGTCTGAGGTGGTTATGGTAGAGCGGGCGCGGCGGCGGGGACGCTGGTTTTTGGCATTGGATTCTCTGCTGGTGATCCTGGGATTCTTCGTGGTGATGCCCATGATAAGCCTGAGATTTGTCGATCAGCTTGGCTGGGCGGCGGGGGTGGTGGGTCTGGCGCTGGGTCTGCGTCAGCTGACCCAGCAGGGGTTGGGGATCTTTGGCGGTTCTCTGGCTGACCGCTTTGGTGCCAGGCCGCTGATCGTCGGCGGCATGCTGCTGCGGGCGGTGGGTTTTGCCAGCCTGGCCTATGCCGAGAGCGGTCTGGCGCTTATTGTCTCCTGCATCATCTCGGGTCTGGGCGGTTGCCTGTTCGATCCTCCGAGAGCGGCCCTGGTCATCAAGTTCACCCGGCCCCATCAGCGCGGACGCTACATCTCGCTGCTGATGATGCTGGAGAGTGCCGGTGCCGTGCTCGGCGCCCTGCTCGGCAGCTGGCTGCTCAATTTCGATTTCGAATATGTCTGTCTGCTGGGGGCTTGTCTGTTCGTCACTGCCGCCCTGTGCAACTGGCTCATTCTGCCCGCCTACAAGATCTCCTTGCGACCAACCCCCATCAAGACAGGGCTGGGCCGGGTGCTGGCGGACAAGGCATTTTGCCGGGTGGTGCTGATCCTGAGCGGCTACTACGCGCTCTGGGTGCAGGTGATGCTGATCTTTCCCATTCTGGTCAAGCAGATGGCGGGCAGCAGCACGGCGGTGGGCTGGATGTATAGCCTGGAGGCGGCGCTGTCGCTCGCCCTGCTCTATCCCCTGGCGCGCTACGGCGAGCGTCACTTCCGGCTGGAGACCCGGCTGCTGGCGGGCATGCTGCTGATGACCGCAGGCATAGGGCTGGTGGCGTTTGCCACCAGCCTGGAGGCGATTTTTGCGCTGCTGGCCTGTTTCTATCTCGGCATCATCATCGTGGAGCCGGCCCGGGAGACCTTGATGACCCGGTTGGCCCACCCGAGTGCGCGGGGCAGCTACATGGGCTTTAGTCGGCTAGGGTTGGCGTTGGGCGGCATGAGTGGTTACGTAGGAGGCGGCGCTTTGCATGACTATGCCAGCGCTCAGGGGCAGCCCTGGTTGCCCTGGCTGGTGCTGGGCAGCGTCGGCGTGGTGACCCTGCTGCTGCTCAGCCACTGTTTTGCCCGTCGTCCCGAACTGGCACAACTGCGCGCTTGAGTCCGATATAAAAAAACCGGCCGCTGATGCGGCCGGTTTGGTATCGAGAGCTGGCTTGACGCCAAATCCGGACTTAGAAGTTGTACTGCAGTGCGACACCAACGACGTCGTCAGAGACTTGGCCCAGGCTGCTGTAGCCATCGGAGCCATCTTCGTCGAGCAGGTTGATCTTGTAGTCAACATAGGCGTTGAAGTTGTCGGTGAAGTTGTACCAGGCACCCACACTGACGTACTCGGTCAGGGTGTCGTCGATATTGGCACCGCTGCGGTCATCCTTCACGTCGGTACGCAGGTAGGCGACGGACGGCTTGAATTTCGGGGTGACGCTGTACTGGGCAACGGCTTCATAACCGTCACTCTTCTCGGCATAGCCGCTCTGGCCATTCTTGCTGACGAAGATGTGATCCTGGCCATGAGCATAGGTGGCTGCCAGGTAGAGGTTACCGGCACTGTACTTGATACCGGCGCCATACAGCTGGGCATCGTCATCCCCACCGAAGGAGGCCAGCTCTTTCTGGTCACCAGTCTTGGTGGCCATGTTGTAGACGGCGCCCAGGGAGAGACCCATGTCGAAGTCATAGTTGGCGGACAGGGCATAACCCTCGTCGGAACCCTTCATCCACTTGCTGTCCTTGTCATTCCAAGGATCGTTCTTGCCAGTGAACTGGGCACCCAGGGTAATGCCCTGATAGGTATAGATGTACTGGGCCAGGCCGTTGTTACGACCGGTACCGAACACGTCAGTGTCCTTGCCCAGGCCGTCACCACCCCATTCCGGCAGCACGTCGGTATAGTTGTTGACCGCTTTGGCGAACAGACCATCCTGACGGCCGTAGCTGAAGGCGCCGAAGCGATCGTTCTGGATACCCACGTAGCCGTAACGCAGCTCGTCGTTGTCAGAACCTGAGGTCGGCAGGTTGTATTCGGCGAAGGCGAAGGCTTTGGTTTCGTCATCGATGCGAGTCTCACCGGCGACGTGCAGACGCAGGTAGCTCTGATCGCCTTCCAGGGCGTCACTGCTGGTACCGTAGTACATACCTTGAACGCGACCACCAATATCCAGCTTGGTGCCGTCTTGATCATACAGGGTGGCAGCCTGGGCGGTACCGGCCAGCATCAGGCTGGAAACAGCCATGGTCAATGCAGTCTTTTTCATTGTCTATTCCTCTGGGGTAAGTACTCTCCAGGTCCCTCTAGGAGCCTGAATGATCGGTATTTTTCCGATATGGCAATTCTATGGGGGGCAAGCTTGACTGGAGCTGAAGCCGGAATCTTTTTGCATATTAAGGCATCATTTTTGTGACGCACAACGACAAAAAAGCGACCCGGAGGTCGCTCTTGATTAACGGGGGTGAGGCTATCAGAGCATCAGGCCACCGAAGAAGAAGCCCAGGGTCACGGCCATGGCGATAGTAGCCACACCCGGGATGAAGAAGGGGTGGTTGAACACCGCCTTGCCAATCCGGGTCGAACCTGTGTCATCCATCTCCACTGCCGCCAGCAGGGTCGGGTAGGTGGGCAGCACAAACAGGGCGCTCACGGCGGCAAAGGAGGCGATGGCGGTCAGCGGGCTGACGCCCAGCGCCAGGGCGGCAGGCATCAGTGCCTTGGTGGTGGCACCCTGGGAGTAGAGCAGCATGGAGGAGAAGAACAGCACCACGGCCAGCAGCCAGCTATAGCTGTTGAGCAGATCGCCCGCCACGAGCTGGATAGTGTCCATGTTGCCTTTCACGAAGACGTTACCCAACCAGGCGACACCCAGTACGCAGATGCAGGCTGACATACCGGATTTGAAGGTCGGCATGTTGGTGACCTGAGTCGCGTCCAGCTTGCAGACCAGGGTCATGATGGTGGCGGCGGCGAGCATGATGCCCATGATGGCGCCATCACGGGGGATGGGCGGATGGGCAATCAAGCCTACATTGCTCGAAATGGCCGTGGCATAGGCCATGACGGCGACGATGGCGGCGACGAAGATGCCGACCGAGAGTTTGGCATAGGGTTTGAGCTCGACCTGGCTGGTGCCGCGCAGCTTGATCAGACCCTTGGCCTTGCGCTCCAGATAGACTTCATCTTGATCCAGCGGCTTGCCCATCATGTTGGCGACGAAGGCGCCGACCATGCAGGCGAGGAAGCTGGACGGAATGCAGATGGCCAGCAGGGTCAAGTAATCGACACCAAAAGGCTCCAACATCCCGGAGAAGGCGACCACGGCTGCCGAAATGGGCGAGGCGGTGATGGCGATCTGGGAGGCGATAACCGCGATGGAGAGCGGACGGGAGGGGCGAATGCCTTGCTCCTTGGCCACCTCGGCGATGACCGGCAAGGTGGAGAAGGCAGTGTGGCCTGTCCCGGCGAGCATGGTCATCAGGTAGGTGACGACAGGGGCGGCGAAGGTGATGTGCTTGGGATTCTTGCGCAGCGCCTTCTCGGCCAGGGAGACCAGATAATCCATGCCGCCAGCCAGTTGCATACAGGCGATGGCACAGATCACGGACGCGATGATCATGATCACGTCCCAGGGAATATAACTGACCAGCTGGTCGCTTGGGATCTCCATGCCCAGACCCCAGGTCAATACCAGCACCCCCAGGCCACCGGCGAAGCCGATGCCGATGCTGCCTATCCGGGCTCCCAGATAGATAGCGGCGAGTACGACGGCTAACTCGATTCCAATCATAGTGAACACTCCATTATTTTTAGTTTTTAAGAATCGTTCTGGCACAAAGCCATTTCCCGATGGGCTGGCGGCAAGCAAGCGGGTCGGGAAATGGCTTTAAGGGCCGGGAGTGATCCCGGCCCTGGCTCGCTTATACGGCGGCGCTGCGCGCGAAGCGCTTGGCCTTGTATTGCGGGTTCATCAGGTTTTCGATAGAGAGGATCTCGTCGAGCTGTTCTGCGGTCAGCAGACCGCGCTCCAGTACGACTTCACGGACGTTCTTGCCGGTTTGGGCGCAGATCTTGCCGACAATGTCCCCCTCGTGGTGACCGATGAAGGGGTTGAGGTAGGTCACGATGCCGATGGAGTTGAGCACATGGTTCATGCAGATCTCCGGGTTGGCGGTGATCCCTTCCACACACTTCTCGCGCAGGGAGATACAAGCATTCTTCATCAGGCTCAAGGATTCGAACATGGCCTGACCTATCACGGGTTCCATCACGTTCAGCTGCAGTTGACCGGCTTCTGAGGCGAAGGTGATAGTGATGTCGTTGCCAAACACCTTGAAGCAGGCCTGGTTGACCACTTCCGGGATGACCGGGTTGACCTTGGCTGGCATGATGGAGGAGCCCGCCTGCATCTCCGGCAGGTTGATCTCTTTGAGGGCGGTGCGTGGGCCGGAAGAGAGCAAGCGCAGATCGTTACAGATCTTGGAGAGCTTCATGGCCAGGCGTTTGATGGCGCTGTGCAGCATCACATAAGCGCCGCAATCCGAGGTGGCTTCGATCAGATCTTCTGCCGGCACATAGGCGCGACCGGTGATCTCGGCCAGACGCTGGATGGCCAGGGCAGAATACTCGGGCGGGGTGTTCAGGCCGGTACCGATGGCGGTGGCGCCCAGGTTCACTTCCAGCAGCAGCTCCTGGCAACGCTTGATGGACTTGATCTCTTCCCGCAGGGTCACGGCAAAGGCATGGAACTCCTGACCCAGGGTCATGGGCACCGCATCTTGCAACTGGGTGCGTCCCATCTTGAGCACAGAGCTGAACTCCTTGGCCTTGGCGTCGAAGGCGGTGATCAGATCGTCCAGGGCATCCAGGGTGGTGTCGGTGCTGTTGACCACGGCGACGCGGAAACCGGTCGGGTAGGCATCATTGGTGGATTGGCACTTGTTGACGTGGTCGTTGGGGTTGATGACGTCGTAGCGACCCTTCTCCAGCCCCATGATCTCCAGGGCTATGTTGGCCAGTACTTCGTTGGTATTCATGTTGACCGAGGTTCCGGCGCCGCCTTGGTAGACATCGACAGGGAACTGATCGAAACACTTGCCGGTGTTGAGCATCAGATCGCAGGCTTCGACGATCTTGTCGGCAATTTCGGGGGGCATGGTGCCCAGTTCGCCGTTGGCCAGGGCCGCTGCCTTCTTGGTCAGCACCATGCCACGGACAAACTCAGGGACATCAGAAATTTTCTGAGTGCTCAGCTTGAAGTTCTCGACCGCCCGCAGGGTGTGGACGCCGTAATAGAGCTCGTTGGAAACTTCTTTGGTGCCCAGCAGATCTTCTTCAATGCGGACGTTTATGATGTCGCTCATTGTAATGCCTCAGAAATCAAATAAATGGAAATGATCCTCACCGAGTGGTCGCGAGTTCCTTGCGCACAGCTCATCCTGAAGCACCACACATCGAGTGGGGCGGTAGGGAATAATTCCCCGTTAACTGTCAGGGATCTTACCTCAATGGGGGTACCCCATGTTAGATGTAGATCACTAAATTTGAGGGATTCCCAAATTTTTTGCGACGATTAAACATATGTTGCAAATGACCCAATTACTGTGACAGAACAAGGGACTCACGCCCAGCCATCTCAGGGAAAATATTCCCTAAAATCACGGCTGGATCGCGCTTTGCCTTGAAAAAGCCGATAGCTCCCCCATCTAGTAGAGAGGAATGCCGCCTCCTGCCCTGGCCGGATGGAGAGGCGAGCGCCAGTCAGACTGGCCACCACATCAAGCCGTACTGAGGTCAATATGGGTAAGTTATTTTTGTTATTTGTCGGCCTGTCTCTGCTCGAACTGACCGTCATGATCCAGGTGGGTACCGTCATCGGTGCTCTGCCAACCGTGATCCTCATCGTGCTGACGGCCATGCTGGGCAGTTCGCTGGTGCGTCGCCAGGGGCTCAAGACCCTGATGGAAGCCCAACAGCGGATGCAGGTCGGCGAGATGCCGGCCCGTGAGCTGATGGGGGGCATGATGCTGGCCCTGGCTGGTCTGCTGTTGATCGTCCCGGGCTTTGTCACCGACCTGCTGGGTCTGTTGCTGCTTCTGCCGCCGCTGCGCAGCCGTCTGGCCGACAGACTGGTCAAGGGGGTCAGGGTGCAAGGGGCCATGGGAGGCTTCCAGTCTCAGGGGCCTTACTCCCCATCGTCCCCGCTGCGCGATGAGTCCAGCACCATCATAGAGGGTGAGTTCGAGCGCAAGGACAAGGAGTAATCTCAGCGGCCACGTCGGTCGGCGCCAGCAGTGGCGAAGAGAGAAACCTGAAGGGGCCGCAGCAAGCGGCCCTTTTGTTGCCTGCTACCCGGCCTCTGAGGGGGGCTGCTGCGGGTTGATGGGGAGAAGGCGGCGCCGCTGCTCAGGGACGCCCTTGATGGCAGAGTTGTTCGAAGCGATGGCGGGCATAGAGCCAGGCCAGGCTGCCCGCCGCCAGATTGGCGATGAGTATCCCCAGATAGATGCCCTCTTCCCCGCCCAGCCTGGCGCCGATCCAGGCCCCGGGCAGCAAGAAGCCAAACAGTCGCAGGCCATTGAACAGAAATGAGATGCTGGAGGCGCGCACCCCGTTCAATGCCGAGGCCAGCAGCATCACCATCCCCTGAAAACCATACCCGATGGGTACCAGGTGCAGGTAGAGCACGATCAGGCGGCTCACCTGGGGATGGTCGCTGAACAGGCTGGCAATCAGCGGGGCCAGCAGCCAGGTCAGCCCATAGATGGCGAGCTGAAACAGCAAGGCAAAACGCATGCAGAGCTGCAAGGCCGCCCTGGCCCGTGCCGGATTGCCTGCCCCGCAGTTCTGGGAAACAAAGGGGGCCAGCACCGAGGAGAGCGCCATCATGACGATGAGCAGCAGTGCCTCAACCCGGGACGCGGCCCCATAGGCGGCGACCACCTCGGTACCAAGGCCTGCGAAGATGACCATCAGCATGGCGTTGGCCAGGGGGTTGAGCATATTGGTGAAGGAGGCGGGTACAGCCACATGCAACAGGGCGCGCCAATGGGCCAGCAGGCGCTGGCGTGGGGAGAGCCGCCAACGTAGCAGCCCCTCCCTGTGGCGCAATATATAGAGGCTGACCAGCATGGCCATCAACCAGGAGACGGAGGTGGCGATGGCGGCGCCACTGATACCCCACTCGGGAAAGGGACCTATGCCGAAGATGAGCAAAGGATCCAGCACGCCATTGACCAGCCCGGCGACCGCCATCACCAGACTCGGCGTCTTGGTGTCCCCGGTGGCGCGGATGGCGGCATTGCCGACCATGGGCAGCACCAGCATGGGTACCGTCAGATACCAGATCAGCATGTAGTCGTGGATGAGGGCGATCAGGGCCTCGCTTGCCCCCAGCAGACGAAACAGCGGGTCTATGGTGAGGGCACCCAGCAGGGAGAGCAGGGTGACCAGCAGCACCGCGAGAAACAGACTGTCGGTGACCAAGTGAGCGGCCTCTTCATGCTTGCCCTGACCCAGGGTGTGGCCAATCACGGCCGAGAGCCCGGCCCCGAGTCCCATGGCGAGCGAGGTGACCACGAAGGTCACCGGGAAGGTAAAGCTGATGGCGGCCAGCGCCTGGGTGCCCAGCATGCCGATGAAGAAGGTATCGACCAGATTGAATGCCAGTATGGCGATGATGCCGAGGATCATGGGCCCTGTCATGCGCAGCAATACGGCGGGCATGGGGGCAGTCAGCATGGGATTGGGTCGGGTCAAGGGCAAGTCTCTTCACGGCTGGAAACTGATCTCTGGTTTGCCGAAAGACAAACTCGGAACCATGGCGGGCATGGCGATCCATCGAAGATATTCATGGTACGTGAAAAACTTTTTTTTGTATCCGCCCTTGAAGGGGAGAGATAAGTGCCCCACATCTGGGTCATATGCAATTTGGCCAGGAATGGCCATTCCTCAAGTAACAAAGTGACTCATTTTGGGAGAGTTATCGATGAAAATTCGTCCACTGCACGACCGCGTCATCATTAAGCGCATCGAAGCTGAAGCTAAATCCGCTGGCGGTATCGTCCTGACTGGTACTGCGGCTCAGAAGTCCACCCGTGGTGAGGTTCTGGCCGTGGGGACTGGTCGAATTCTGGATAATGGCGAAGTGAAGGCGCTCGCTGTCAAGGTCGGCGACAAGGTGATCTTCAACGAAGGTTACGGCGTCAAGAGCGAGAAGCTGGACGGTCAGGAAGTGTTGATCCTGTCCGAGACCGACATCCTGGCGATCGTCGAAGCGTAATTTTTCCTTCCCCCGAATTGACTAAAGGATTCAAGAATCATGGCAGCTAAAGACGTTAAATTTGGCAACGAAGCCCGTATCAAAATGCTGGAAGGCGTGAACATCCTGGCCGACGCCGTCAAAGTGACCCTGGGCCCGAAAGGCCGCAACGTGGTGCTGGACAAGTCCTTCGGCGCCCCGACCATCACCAAGGATGGCGTCTCCGTTGCGCGCGAAATCGAGCTGGAAGACAAATTCCAGAACATGGGCGCCCAGATGGTCAAGGAAGTCGCTTCCAAGGCCAACGACGCCGCCGGTGACGGTACTACCACTGCTACCGTACTGGCTCAAGCCATCGTCAACGAAGGCCTGAAAGCCGTCGCTGCAGGCATGAACCCGATGGACCTGAAGCGTGGTATCGACAAAGCCGTTGTGGCGGCCGTTGCCGAGCTGCAGTCCCTGTCCCAGCCTTGCGCCGACAGCAATGCCATCGCTCAGGTGGGTACCATCTCCGCCAACTCTGACGAGAAAGTGGGTGCATTGATCGCCGAAGCCATGGACAAGGTCGGCCGTGATGGCGTCATCACCGTTGAAGACGGTCAGGGCCTGGAAGACGAGCTGGCAGTGGTTGAAGGCATGCAGTTCGACCGCGGTTACCTCTCCCCTTACTTCGTCAACAAGCCGGAAACCGGCGCCGTCGAGCTGGACGATCCCTTCATCCTGCTGGTCGACAAGAAAGTCTCCAACATCCGCGAAATGCTGCCGGTGCTGGAAGGCGTTGCCAAAGCGGGTAAACCGCTGCTGATCGTTGCCGAAGACGTAGAGGGCGAAGCCCTGGCTACCCTGGTGGTCAACACCATGCGTGGTATCGTGAAAGTGGCTGCCGTCAAGGCGCCGGGCTTCGGTGACCGTCGCAAGGCCATGCTGCAAGATATCGCCATCCTGACCGGCGGTACCGTCATCTCCGAAGAGGTGGGCATGGAGCTGGAAAAAGCGACCCTGGAAGACCTGGGCCGTGCCAAGCGCATCGTCATCACCAAAGAGAACACCACCATCATCGACGGTGTGGGCGATGCAACCCTGATCGAGAGCCGTGTTGCTCAGATCCGTCAGCAGATCGAAGAGACCTCTTCCGATTACGACCGTGAGAAGCTGCAAGAGCGCGTAGCCAAATTGGCTGGCGGCGTTGCCGTTATCAAAGTCGGTGCTGCCACCGAAGTTGAGATGAAAGAGAAGAAAGCCCGGGTTGACGACGCCCTGCACGCCACTCGCGCTGCGGTAGAAGAAGGCGTGGTTGCCGGTGGTGGTGTTGCACTGGTGCGCGTTGCGGCCAAACTGGCTGGTCTGCGTGGCGACAACGAAGATCAGAACGTGGGTATCAAGGTTGCACTGCGCGCCATGGAAGCCCCGCTGCGTCAGATCGTCATCAACGCCGGTGAAGAAGCCTCCGTCATTGCCAACGCCGTGAAGAATGGTGAAGGCAACTTCGGCTACAACGCCTACACCGAGCAGTACGGTGACATGCTGGCCATGGGCATCCTGGATCCGACCAAGGTGACTCGTTCCGCCCTGCAGTTTGCCTCTTCCATCGCCGGCCTGATGATCACCACTGAGTGCATGATCACTGACCTGCCGAAGAAAGATGGCCCGGCCATGCCTGATATGGGCGGCATGGGTGGCATGGGCGGCATGATGTAATCTCGCTCTCGTCATTAAACGGCTCGCATTGGCGGGCCGTTTTTTTTAAGGCGGCTAAACTGGACGTATTGATAATAAAATCATTGGTGTATCTATGATCAAAATTGGCTTTATCCCCCTTATCTTCTGCCTCGCGGGCCCGGCCCTGGCCTTGGAGGCGCCACAAGGCCCCGTGATATTGACCGTCTCCGGCAATGTGGATGCCGAAGGGGCACAAGCTGGCAAGGTGGAGCTGGACCTCGCACTCATTCAGTCCCTGCCACAACACGAAATAGTCACCAGCAATCCCTGGGTCGACAAGCCTCATCACTACAGGGGCCCCAAGGTGGCCGATCTGCTCGCAGCACTTGATGCCAAAGGCAAGACCATCACCCTGACCGCCCTCAACAGTTTTCAGATCAAGGTGGACTGGGAGAAGGTAAAGCAATATGACCCCATTCTGGCCTGGCAGGACGATGGCATCACCATGCGGGTACGTGACAAGGGGCCCCTTTGGTTTATCCTACCCTTGGATCAATATCCGGAACTCAAGCAGTCTGCCTACACCGACATGATGATCTGGCAATTGAGCGCCCTAGATATTCAGAACTGACAAGGTGGGAGTCCGGGTGAAAAGAAAGAGTTGGCCACTGTTGCTCATTCTCTATATTTCCATCCTCTCATTCACGGGGAGCACCCTCTATTGCCTGGTGCAGATCCAGAATGCGACCCGGGTCATGGAGAAGTATACCTACGACGTCTCCTGGGCCCTGATGCAGTTGCAGCTGGAGTTGGGGCGTTTCCTCAACTCGGTCGAGCTCTACCACTATGGCGGCATAGACCACGACACCCTGATGCTGCGTTATGACATCTTGTGGAGCCGCACCCCGGTATTGTTGAGTGGGCAGCTGCGCGAGAGCCTGCATGACAAGCAGAAAGCCTTGCGCCTGGTACAACTCATCGAGAGTACGATCCGCGAACTCGAACCTCGCATTTCGGCCCTCAAGGCAGGTAATGGCGACTATCAGCAGATCATGATGCGGTTATCACCCCTGCAAGAACCGCTCTCTTATTCCCTCGCCTCCGTGATGCAACAGAACATCAAGGTATACACCAGTAACGACCAGCGTTTCGGTACCTTGCGCAACTCTCTGCTGCTCATGGTCAGCGGCTTGCTGGTATCGGTGATCATGCTCAGCGTGTTGCTGATCCGTGAGGGGCGGCGCCACTATCGGGAAGCTCGCTTCGACCCGCTCACAGGCCTCTCCAATCGCCTCGCCCTGCTGGAACAGATGGAGGAGTGCGTTACCCGGGAACAGCCCTTTGGCCTGGTGCTGATCGATATCAACGAGTTTCGCGACATCAACAGCAAGTTTGGCTACAACATTGGCGATCTTCTGCTGCAAGAGTTGGCCCGGCGTCTCGATACGCTCTGTAATGACAGTGAATGGGCTGCCCGTTTGGTGGGGGATCAATTCGCCATCATCCAGAAGGACAGCAGCGATCTCAAACAGGTGCGAGAGCTGGTCGCCCGCGTGCTGTATGCCGTCAAGCAGGATATTCCCCTGGATCACTACCCATTTAGGCTGGAGGTGGGGATAGGCATCGCCTTCTACCCCATGGATAGCGAGGAGACTCAGGATCTGCTGAGCCGGGCCGAGCAGGCGCTGTTCCACAGCCGCAAGACCCATGTGCCCTATGTCATCTACGACAAATCACTGCAAAATGAGACGGCGCGGCGTAAACACCTTGCCTCCGACATGGTGGTGGCGCTCGAACGCAATGCCCTCGAGCTTTATTATCAGCCCATCATCAATCTGGAGACCGGGCGCTGTGAAGCCGTTGAGGCCCTGCTGCGCTGGCGTCACCCTGAACTTGGTTTCATCCCGCCCAACGAGTTGATCCAGGTTGCCGAAGAGTTCCAGCTGTCTGAAAAATTGGGGGGCTGGGTGCTCAATACCGCGTGCGCCCAGCTTTACCAATGGCAGCAACTGGGTCTTCTTGACCTGCAGATGTGCGTCAATATCTCCCCCGGAATGTATCAACGCAGCCTGCTCAAGCTGGTCGCCAAGGCCCTGATGGAGCATCGTATTTCTGCCGCTCATCTGGTATTGGAAGTGACGGAAGACACCACAATGCGCGAGGTGAAAAACTCGCTGCAACTGATGCAGGATCTGAGTCAGCAAGGGGTGCAGCTGGCGCTGGATGATTTTGGGACAGGCTACTCCTCCCTCAGTTACCTGCAGAAGCTGCCAGTGAACAAGGTGAAGATCGACCGATCCTTCATCCAGGGGATAGACAGCTCCACCGAGGCTTCGGAGCTGGTTGCCAATATTTGTCGACTCGGTTCCATGCTTGGCAAGACGCTGGTGTGCGAGGGGATTGAAACTCAGGCCCAGCTCGATGTGTTACGCGGGCTGACCGACATTCATCTTTATGGTCAGGGTTATCTGTTCAGCCGCCCGGCCCAGGCGGAGGCCGTGTATCAGACGCTGCTGGAGATGGAAGAGCGCTGGCTGGATGGCAAGGTACCAAGCAGAGCCTGTCACAGCTAAGCAGTTGTGACTCATGCTTTCGTCATCATGGCCGATAGCCAGAGGGCAGGAGGAATGCAAATGGAAATATCTGGTTCAACATCTTATGGCAGTGCCCTCATGGTCGCCAGCCTCGCCAAGAAGCAACAAGCTCAAGAGGGGGAAACCGCTCTGGCCCTGTTGCAGGGAGCCGCCGAATCGGCACAAGCCCCCAGGAGCACGGCAGGCAGCACCCTGGGTGGCAACATCAATATTCACGTATGATGCCAAGTAATAAAAAAGCCTCGGTCTGTTGACCGAGGCTTTTTTCGTTCTGGCGCTTTACTGATGCAGATTAACCGGCGAAAGGCGCTGGTGCTTCAAACGTCATCCGCTCTCCGCTGCGTGGATGGCTGATGGTCAGCATGGCCGCATGCAGGTATAGATGGGGTGCCGCTGCCAGCGCCTCGGGGTGGGCATAGAGGTTGTCACCCAATATGGGATGCCCCAGTTCCAGCATGTGAACCCGCAACTGATGGGATCTGCCGGTGATGGGCATCAGCTTGATCAAGCTGTTGCCATTTTCCACTCTCAGCTTCTCCCACAGGGTCAAGGCATGGCGTCCCTCCTCGAAATCAACCTTCTGCTTGGGGCGGTTGGGCCAGTCCACACACAGGGGCAGATCAACCTGGCCTGAGTCCGCCTCCGGTTCGCCCCATACCCAGGCAAGATAGTGCTTCTCGGTCTCCCGCTCGCGAAACTGTCTGCTTAACTCGCGATGAGCATTGGGATTGAGGGGGATCACCAATACACCCGTGGTAGACATGTCGAGGCGATGGGCCGCGGCTGCCTTGGGGTGTTGCTGCTTCACCCTGTGCAAGACACTGTCTTCGTTTTCTGGGCCACGCCCCGGCACACTGAGCAGGCCGGTCGGCTTGTTGACCACCATGATGTCTTTATCCTTGAACAGGATATCGAGCCAGGGCTCCAGGGGAGGGCAATATTCGAACATAGCGTCTCGCATCAAAGGTTAAGGTGGGGACGCGTCCCCATCAGTTATGGTTCACCACGATAATAAAGTGCATGGCATCCAGCTTGAGCCGAGTCTGGCTGCGTCGGCTTCAGTATCTCGTCAGTTATGGGTCACCACGATAATAAAGTGCATGGCATCCAGCTTGAGCCCAGTCTGGCTGCCTCGACGTCAGTATCTCGTCAGTTATGGTTCACCACGATAATAAAGTGCATGGTATCCAGCTTGAGCCGGGTCTGGCTGCCTCGACTTCAGTATCTTGTCAGTTATGGGTCACCACGATAATAAAGTGCATGGCATCCAGCTTGAGCCAGGTCTGGCTGCCTCGACTTCAGTATCTTGTCAGTTATGGGTCACCACGATAATAAAGTGCATGGCATCCAGCTTGAGCTGGGTCTGGTCGCGCCGACTTCAGTATCTCGTCAGTTATGGGTTACCACGATAAAGCGGATGGCATCCAGCTTGAGCTGGGTCTGGTCGATCAGGTGATGCAGCTCGGCCTGCAGGTCGCGCAGGTAGTCGAGTTCGCTGTCCCGCACATTGGGGTTGACGGCCTTGAGTGCTTCCAGCCTGTCCAGATCCTGTTGCAGAGTCTGCGCCATCTGGCCACGGGCCTCATCGACAATGGTCATTTTCAGCTGTTCGGCAATGGCTTGCCCCTTGCCGATCAGACCGTGGATCACCGGTTGCGAGGCGGTGACCAGCTTGCTGCCCAGGTGACGATTGACCGGGGTCAGCTGGCGATTGAAGGCATCAAATGCCACCTTCTCTCCCAGATTCTGCCCGTTCTTGTCCATCAACAGCCGGATCGGCGTCGGTGGCATGAAACGGTAGAGCTGGGAATGGGCGGCAGATTCGGCCACAAAGATGAGTTCCAGCAGGATGGAGCCGATAGGGAGCGCTTTATTCTTGAGCAGCGCGACCGAGGTGGCGCCTATCTCCGATCCCAGAATCAGGTCGATACCGCCCCGCATGATGGGGTGATCCCAGGAGAGGAAGAACATATCGTCCCTGGACAGCGCCGTGTCTCTGTCAAAGGTAACCGTCATGCCGTCATGGGGCAGGCCCGGGAAGCTGGAGACCAGCATATGATCCCCCGGCGTCAGTACCAGGGCATTTTCACCGCGATCATCCTGATTGACGCCAATCTCATCGAACATCTTGAGGGCAAAGGAGATCATGGCGGTGTCGCCATCCTCTGCCGCCAGTCTGTCGGCCAGTTGCTGGGCCGCTTCCCCCCCGCAGGAGTGGATCTCCAGCAGGCGATCGCGACCTTGCTCCAGGCGAGCCTTGAGCGGTTCGTGCAGTTCCCGGGTCCGGGTGAGCAGCTCGTCGAGCGCGGCTTGCTCTCCGCTGTTGGCGGCTAACAGTTCGAACAGCTGATCGCGCACCGCTTCAAATACGGGGCGAGCGGTGGGGCAGGTCTGCTCGAACGCATCCATGCCATCGTGGTACCAGCGCAGCAGGGCCAGCTGGGCGCTACCTTCCAGATAAGGAACGTGGATTTCGACCGTATTTTGCTGACCGATGCGGTCGAGACGACCGATACGCTGCTCCAGCAAATCCGGGTTAAGGGGCAGATCAAATAGCACCAAGTGGTTGGCAAATTGGAAGTTGCGACCCTCGGAGCCTATTTCGGAACAGATCAGCACCTGAGCGCCACCATCTTGCTGGGCGAAATAGGCTGAGGCCTGATCCCGTTCCAGGATGGACATGCCTTCGTGGAAGACGGTCGCCCGTATTCCCTCGCGGGTACGCAGTGCCTCTTCCAGGGCGAGGGCTGTGCTCGCTTCGGAACAGATCACCAAGACTTTCTGCTGGCGGGCGCCGAGCAACAGCTCCAGCAACCAGGTGATGCGGGGATCAAACTGGGTCCAACTGGCGCTGTCACCCTCGAACTGCTGATAGATCTTCTCGGGATAGAGATAACGCAGGGCACGGGCCTGCAGATCGCCACCGCTCCCCCCCATCATGCTCATGACCTTGATGGCAGTCTTGTACTGATCCGGTAACGGCATGGGGTAGACATTGAGATGGCGCTCGGGGAAGCCTTGAATATTGGCTCGGCTGTTACGAAACAGCACCCGGCCGGTACCGTGTTGGTCGAGCAGCGTGCTGACCGCCTGCTGACGCGTTTTGCTGTCGGTCAGATCCAGCCCTGCGAGCTGGTTGGCGAGGAGCTGCTGAGCGGCATCGCTCAGGGGCTCGCCAGCGAGCAGCGCCTGGGCTGCCGCCGCAACTTGACCATAAGCCTGCTCCTCTGCCAGGAAAGCCTCGTAGTCGTAGAAGCGCTCGGGATCGAGCAACCGCAACCGGGCGAAGTGGCTCTGATGGCCCAGCTGATCCGGAGTGGCGGTAAGCAGCAGCACGCCCGGTACCTGTTCGGCCAGGGCTTCGACCATCTCATAGGCTCGGCTCGGGGCTTCCTCGCTCCACTCCAGGTGATGCGCCTCATCAACGACCAGCAGATCCCATTCGGCTTCCAGTACCTGTTCGAAGCGACGACGCTTCTTGCGCAGGAAGTCGAGGCTGCAGATCACCAGTTGTTCTGTCTCGAACGGGTTCTCCGCATCGGCGAAGGCCTCAATACAACGCTCCTCGTCAAACAGAGAGAAATGCAGATTGAAGCGGCGCAGCATCTCGACCAGCCATTGATGCTGCAGGGTCTCAGGTAGCAAGATCAGCACGCGTTGGGCACGGCCGGACAGCAGTTGCTGATGGATGATCATCCCGGCTTCTATGGTCTTGCCCAGACCGACTTCATCGGCGAGCAGGACGCGCGGGGCATAGCGGTGGCCCACTTCGTGGGCAATATAGAGCTGATGCGGGATCAGGCTGACTCGCCCCCCGGCCAGGCCGCGGGTCGGATTGCGACGGCGCTTGTGCTGATTGTTCAGCGCCTCATAACGCAGAGTGAAGCGGGACATGCGGTCTATTTGACCGGCGAACAGGCGCTCCTGCGGCTTGTTGAACTTGATAAAGTTACTGAGAAACACTTCCTTGAGGGCCACAGGCTCACCGGTATCGGTGCGTGTGCCTACATATATAAGAAGGCCATCCTTTTCCTGCACTTCGTCGACAGTCAGGGTCCAGTCCTCGTGGCTGGCAATCTGATCGCCCACATTGAAGCTGACCCGGGTCACGGGTGCCTCTTCTTTGGCATACATGCGGTTTTCACCGGTAGCCGGAAACAACATGGTCACCATACGGCCTTCGACAGCCACTACAGTACCCAATCCCAGATCCGTCTCGGTATCACTAATCCAACGCTGGCCAAGTGCAAAAGGCATTAAACTCTCCAAAGCCCAAGAGTGTGTCACCACAAAGGGGCGCTATATTACCCGAAGGCGTGAGCACTATCACCATGGTTATGGTGGCTGGCCTTGCTAGGAGGGCGGATGGATAGCAAGAGAGTCCGTTCATCTCAGTCAGGGGCTCTATCAAGGCTGAGATGTTCAATAAGTGAGGCTTTTGCTGCTTTTAACAGCGAACGCACCCAGAACGTCATATTTCTGTCATTTAGCCCTTGCCAGCGCGGCTGCCATCCCTATAATGCGCCCCTACCAGCACGGCACAACACGCCGGACTGATGAGCTAGCTTCACAGTGAAGCAGGCGCCGAAAGAAAAGCGAAAACAACCGCTTGACTTTAGAAGTGAGGAGCGTAAGATGCGCCTCCTCAACGCGATAAGCGTGACGCTCTTTAACAATTTGAATCAAGCAATCTGTGTGGGCACTCACAGCATC
>NZ_JANUEP010000008.1:0-112199 GCF_024807335.1 Aeromonas sp. BIGb0405 | reverse complement strand
GCAGTTGAGGCAGTTGAGGCAGTTGAGGCAGTTGAGGCAGTTGAGGCAGTTGAGGCAGTTGAGGCAGTTGAGGCAGTTGAGGCAGTTGAGGCAGTTGAGGCAGTATCAGGTTCCATTAAAAGAAAAGCCGGGACAAGCCCGGCTTTTTCTTTATCACTCAGCAGCTGCTTCAGCAGCGGCCGGGCGGTCTACCAGCTCGATGTAAGCCATCGGAGCGTTGTCGCCGGCACGGAAACCGCATTTCAAAATGCGAGTATAACCGCCGGCGCGCTCCAGGTAGCGCGGGCCCAGTTCATTGAACAGCTTAGCCACAATCGCGTTGTCGCGAGTGCGGGCAAATGCCAGACGACGATTAGCAACGCTATCGGTCTTGGCAAGGGTGATCAGCGGTTCAACGACACGACGCAGCTCTTTTGCCTTAGGCAGAGTCGTCTTGATGATCTCATGACGAACCAGGGAGCTGGCCATGTTGCGGAACATAGCCTGACGATGGCTGCTGTTCCGGTTCAGTTGACGACCACTCAAACGATGGCGCATGACCTTATCCTTCTAACTAAATCTGTGAAACCCGTAATCTGGATTACTCGTCAGCGATGCTGGCGGGCGGCCAATTCTCAAGGCGCATGCCAAGAGACAGACCACGGGAGGCCAACACATCCTTGATCTCAGTCAGGGACTTCTTACCGAGGTTGGGAGTCTTAAGCAACTCAACCTCGGTACGCTGTACCAGATCACCAATATAGTGGATAGCTTCTGCCTTCAGACAGTTCGCAGAACGAACTGTCAGCTCCAAATCATCGACAGGACGCAGCAGGATCGGATCGAACTCGGGTTTCTCTTCTTTCTTCTCGGGCACGCTGACATCGCGCAGATCCACGAAGGCTTCCAGTTGCTCAGCCAGAATAGTGGCAGAGCGACGGATAGCTTCTTCAGGATCCAGAGTACCATTGGTCTCCATGTCGATAACCAGCTTGTCCAAGTCGGTACGCTGTTCCACACGTGCTGCCTCAACATTGTAGGCAATACGAACGATGGGGCTGAACGCAGAGTCCAGCAACAGGCGACCGATAGGACGCTCTTCATCATCGTTGTGAACACGAGCAGAAGCAGGCACATAACCACGACCGCGCTGAACTTTCAGGCGCATGCTGATCTCAGCATTGGCACCAGTCAGGTGGCAGATTACGTGCTCCGGGTTAACAATCTCGACTTCATCACCGTGAGTGATATCACCTGCGGTAACGGGGCCTGTTCCAGACTTGGTCAGGGACAGAGTTACCTCGTCCTTGCCTTCCAGCTTCACAGCGATACCTTTCAGGTTGAGCAGGATTTCAAGAATGTCTTCCTGTACACCTTCTTTGCTGCTGTACTCATGCAGCACGCCGTCGATCTCGACTTCTGTGACTGCACAACCGGGCATAGATGACAGCAAAATACGACGCAGGGCGTTACCCAGCGTGTGACCAAAACCACGCTCAAGTGGCTCAAGAGTCACTTTTGCGTGAGTCGGGCTAACTTGCTCGATGTCAACTAGCCGCGGCTTAAGAAAATCTGTTACAGAACCCAGCATTGTGTCCTCTCTTTAGAAGCTAGCTTTACTTGGAGTAAAGCTCGACGATCAGCTGCTCGTTAATGTCGGCAGACAGGTCAGAACGCTCTGGCAGGCGCTTGAAGGCACCTTCCATTTTAGCGGTATCAACCTCTACCCAAGTCGGCTTCTCACGCTGACCAGCAACTTCCAGGGAAGCTTTGATACGCGCTTGCTTCTTAGCCTTCTCACGAACGCAGATCACGTCCTCAGGGGAAACCTGGAAAGAAGGAATGTTAACAACGCGACCGTTTACCAGGATAGCCTTGTGGCTCACCAGCTGACGTGATTCAGCGCGGGTAGCGCCAAAGCCCATGCGATAAACGACGTTATCCAAACGACCTTCCAGCAGCTGCAACAGGTTTTCGCCGGTGTTGCCTTTTTGACGGGCAGCATCGCGGTAGTAGTTGCGGAACTGTTTTTCCAACACGCCGTAGATACGACGAACTTTTTGTTTCTCGCGCAGTTGCACGCCGTAGTCAGACAGACGCGCTTTACGCGCACCGTGTTGACCAGGAGCAGTGTCAATCTTGCACTTGGAATCTATCGCACGAACACCTGACTTCAGGAAGAGGTCGGTGCCCTCACGACGGCTAAGCTTAAGCTTAGGACCGATATATCTTGCCATCTTCTTTCTCCAACAATCCTAGACCAATAAGCAACAGCGTTATACGCGGCGCTTCTTGGGAGGACGACAACCGTTGTGCGGGATCGGAGTCACATCAGTAATATTAGTGATGCGGAAACCAGCCGCGTTCAGCGCGCGGATGGAGGACTCACGACCGGGACCCGGACCTTTGACCATGACTTCCAGGTTCTTCACGCCGTATTCTTTGGCGATCTCACCAGCACGCTCAGCAGCTACCTGGGCAGCAAACGGAGTGGACTTACGGGAACCACGGAAACCTGAACCACCAGAGGTAGCCCATGACAGAGCATTGCCCTGACGGTCAGTAATGGTCACGATTGTGTTGTTGAAAGATGCATGAACGTGTGCAATACCGTCGCTCACTTGCTTTTTAACGCGCTTGCGAGCACGAGTCGGAGTTTTAGCCATTTTCTACCTTCCCGTTACTTCTTGATAGCCTTGCGCGGACCCTTACGGGTACGAGCATTGGTCTTGGTACGTTGACCACGAACAGGCAGGCTACGACGGTGACGCAAACCACGGTAGCAACCCAGATCCATCAAGCGTTTGATGTTCATGGATATCTGACGACGCAAGTCACCTTCAACGGTGAATTTACCTACTTGCTCGCGCAGACTCTCGATCTGAGCTTCGTCCAAGTCTTTAATTTTCACATTCTCAGCGATACCGGCTGCGGCACAAATGGCCTTGGAGCGGGTACGACCGACGCCATAAATCGCAGTCAACGCAATGACTGCATGCTTATGGTCAGGAATGTTAATGCCAGCGATACGGGCCACTGTTCACTCCTACATAGAGTAGATAACGACCACCACAAAGCCCGTGAGCGGATACGTGGCGGTCAACCAATACACAACAAAAGTTGGCTGGCTATATTAGCCAGCACAACTGTTTGTTGCAAGTCCTAACCGTAAAAAATTAGCCTTGGCGCTGTTTATGCTTTGGCTCGCTGCAAATCACACGCACCACACCGTGACGCTTGATGATTTTGCAGTTACGGCAGATTGCCTTAACGGAAGCACGAACTTTCATTGCTTAACTCCGTAACTACGCCGACCTTTAGCGGCCGTAGCCCTTCAGGTTGGCCTTCCTCAGGACGTCGCCATATTGATGAGACATCATATGGGTTTGTACCTGAGCCATGAAGTCCATGATAACCACCACGATAATCAGCAGCGAAGTGCCGCCGAAATAGAACTGTACGTTCCAGGCAGTCATCAGGAACTGGGGTACCAGACAGATAAAGGTTATATAGAGTGCACCTGCCAATGTCAGGCGAGTCATAACCTTATCGATATAACGTGCTGTCTGCTCGCCCGGGCGGATCCCCGGGATAAAGGCTCCACTCTTCTTCAGGTTGTCTGCCGTCTCGCGTGGATTGAACACCAACGCAGTATAGAAGAAACAGAAGAAGATAATGGCTGCTGCATACAGCATCTCATACAAGGGCTGACCCGGCTGCAGGACCATAGAGACCTGCTGCAGAACGTCTGCTACCTTGCCCTCGCCCTGACCAAACCATGAGGTGATGGTCCCTGGGAAGAGGATGATACTGGATGCGAAAATCGCAGGAATCACACCGGCCATATTCACTTTCAATGGCAGGTGCGTGCTTTGCGCGGCAAATACCTGGCGGCCTTGTTGACGTTTTGCATAGTTAACGACGATACGACGCTGACCACGCTCTACGAACACCACAAAGTAAGTCACTGCGAAAACAATCAAGCCCAGCAACAACAACAGCAGGATGTGCAATTCCCCTTGACGTGCCTGTTCGGCCGTAGCACCAATGGCATGAGGCAGCCCAGCAACGATCCCGGTGAAAATAATCAACGAGATGCCGTTACCGATACCACGCTCGGTAATCTGTTCACCTAACCACATTAAAAACATGGTGCCGGTAACCAGACTCACAACCGCCGTGAAATAGAAGCCCAAACCCGGATGAGTCACGAGTCCTTGCATCATATTCGGCAGACCGGTTGCGATACCAATGGCCTGGAAGGTTCCCAAAATCAATGTACCCCAGCGGGTATACTGATTGATCTTGCGACGGCCGGATTCACCTTCTTTCTTGAGTTCAGCAAGAGCGGGATGAACCACGGTCAGTAACTGGATGATGATCGACGCCGAAATGTACGGCATGATCCCCAACGCAAGAATAGAAGCACGCGAGAGTGCACCACCACTGAACATGTTGAACATCTCAATGATGGTGCCCTTCTGTTGCTGGAACAACTCGGCCAGTACGGCGGCGTCAATACCAGGAATCGGCACATAAGAGCCTGCACGGAAAACGATAATCGCCCCGAGAACGAAGAGCAGACGGCTCTTCAGTTCGCTCAGACCACCCTGCGCTTTAACATCCAATCCTGGTTTCTTAGCCATTGTACTGATTATTCCTCGATTTTACCGCCAGCGGCCTCGATGGCTGCACGTGCACCTTTGGTGACGGACACACCACGAACGGTCACAGCACGGTCAATGTTGCCAGACAGAACAATTTTAGCGAAAACGATGTTCTTAGTCAGAACGCCGGCTTGCTTCAAAGTGCTCACATCGACCACATCACCTTCTACCATGGCGATTTCGTTCAGACGCACTTCGGCAGAAACCAAAGATTTGCGAGAGAAGAAACCGAACTTCGGCAGACGGATTTTCAAAGGCATCTGGCCGCCTTCGAAACCAGCGCGGACTTTACCGCCACCGGAACGAGAGGTCTGACCTTTAACACCACGACCACCAGTCTTGCCCAGACCAGAACCAATACCACGGCCTGGACGGTGCTTGACAGACTTAGAGCCTGGGGCCGGAGACAGAGTGTTCAGACGCATGCTTAGCCCTCCACCTTAACCATGTAGTAAACCTGGTTGATCATACCACGGACGCAAGGAGTATCCTCCAGCTCAACGGTGTGACCAATGCGACGCAGACCCAGACCACGCAGAGTCGCCTTATGCTTAGGCAGACGGCCGATAGAGCTGCGCGTTTGAGTTACTTTTACAGTGTTAGCCATGTCGCATTACCCCAGAATTTCTTCAACGCGCAGACCACGCTTGGCAGCGATCTGGGCCGGGGATTGACCCTGTACCAGAGCGTCTACAGTTGCGCGAACAACGTTGATCGGGTTAGTGGAACCGTAGGTCTTTGCCAGCACGTTGTGGATACCAGCAACTTCCAGCACAGCACGCATGGCGCCGCCTGCAATGATACCAGTACCTTCAGAGGCCGGCTTCATGAACACGGTGGAACCGGAGTGAACGCCTTGCACCGGGTGGTGCAGAGTGCCATTGTTCAGTTCTACCTTGCTCAGGTTACGTTTAGCCTGTTCCATCGCTTTTTGAATAGCGGCGGGAACTTCACGGGCCTTACCGTAACCGTAACCTACACGGCCGTTACCATCACCCACCACGGTCAACGCGGTGAAGGACATGATACGACCACCTTTAACAGTTTTCGAAACACGGTTTACTGCAATCAGCTTTTCTTGCAGTTCGCCGGCTTGAGATTCGACTTTAGCCATCTTCGACTCCTAGCTTAGAACTGAAGACCAGCGTCACGAGCAGCGGTAGCCAGAGCGGCTACACGACCGTGATACTTGAAACCGGAACGATCGAAAGATACGTTCTGAATGCCTTTGGCGATAGCTCGCTCAGCGATAGCTTTACCGACTGCGGTAGCTGCATCTGCATTACCGGAGTACTTGATTGCTTCACTGATGGCTTTCTCTACTGTGGAAGCAGAGGCCAGAACTTCGGAACCGTTGGCTGCGATTACCTGCGCGTAGATATGACGCGGGGTACGGTGAACAACCAGACGGGTTGCTCCCAGTTCCTGCATCTTCTTCCGAGCACGAGTAGCACGACGGAGACGAGCTGCTTTCTTGTCCATAGTGTTACCTTACTTCTTCTTAGCTTCTTTAGTACGCACTTGCTCGTTGGCATAGCGTACACCCTTGCCCTTGTAGGGCTCCGGAGCGCGGTAAGCACGGATATCGGCGGCGACTTGGCCAACCATCTGCTTGTCTACACCACGGAGAATGATCTCAGTAGCAGTAGGACACTCAGCGGTCACACCAGCCGGCAGCGCATGCTCAACCGGGTGAGAGAAGCCCAGGGCCAGCGCGACAGCATTGCCCTTGATGGAGGCTTTATAACCTACACCAACCAGCTGCAGCTTACGCTCGAAGCCTTGGGTAACACCGATTACCATGTTGTTGACCAATGCACGTGCAGTACCAGCCTGAGCGTCGGCACCAGTGGAGCCGTCGCGCGGGGCGAACTTGAGTACATTGTCTTCTTTGGTCACTTCTACACCGGCGTGAATAGAACGAACCAGGGAACCTTTACCACCTTTGATGGACAGTTCCTGACCGTTCAGAGTCACCTCTACGCCAGCAGGAATAGTGACGGGTGCCTTAGCAACACGAGACATATCCTACCTCCTATTAAGCGACGTAGCAGATGATCTCACCGCCCATGCAAGCTTTACGAGCTGCACGGTCAGTCATCACACCTTTAGACGTGGACACGATAGCAACACCGAGACCGCCCATAACTTTCGGCAGGTCAGTAGTGCGCTTATAAATACGCAGGCCGGGACGGCTTACGCGTTGGATCAGTTCTACAACCGGTTTGCCCTGGAAATATTTCAGTTCAATTTCCAGTTCCGGTTTCACATCGCCAGCTACGGAGTAGCCAGTGATGTAACCTTCTTCTTTCAGCACGTGGGCGATAGCCACTTTCAGCTTGGAAGAAGGCATGGAAACCGCAACTTTGCTCGCCGCTTGACCGTTACGGATGCGGGTCAGCATGTCCGCGATCGGATCTTGCATGCTCATAGTCTAACTCCCGAGATTCTTACCAAGAGGCCTTTTTGAGACCTGGAATTTCGCCCTTCATGGCATGCTCACGCACCTTGATGCGAGACAGGCCAAACTTGCGCAGGAAACCGTGCGGACGACCAGTAATATTGCAACGGTTACGCTGGCGGGACGGACTGGAATCACGGGGCAGCTGTTGCAGTTGCAAGACAGCATCCCAACGCGCTTCTTCAGAAGCGTTCATATCAACGATGATAGCTTTCAGCTCGGTTCGCTTAGTGGCGAACTTGGCTACCAGCTTCGCACGCTTTGCTTCACGTGCTTTCATGGATGTTTTAGCCATAACCCTAACCTTACTTGCGGAATGGGAAGTTAAAGGCAGCCAGCAGAGCACGGCCTTCTTCATCGGTATTCGCGGAAGTGGTGATGGTGATATCCAGACCACGGACGCGATCGACTTTGTCATAGTCGATTTCCGGGAAGATGATTTGCTCACGCACGCCCATGGAGTAGTTACCACGACCATCGAACGCTTTAGCATTCAGGCCACGGAAGTCACGGATACGCGGTACGGAGATGCAAATCAGCCGTTCCAGGAACTCCCACATACGCTCGCCACGCAGGGTTACTTTACAACCTATCGGGTAGCCTTCACGAATCTTGAAGCCCGCAACAGATTTGCGAGCTTTGGTGATCAGCGGCTTCTGACCGGAAATGGCAGCCATATCGGCAGCAGCATTTTCCAGCAGTTTCTTATCAGAAATCGCCTCACCAACACCCATGTTCAGGGTGATTTTCTCGATCCGAGGGACTTGCATGATCGTCTTGTAACCGAACTGCTTTGACAGTTCTTGTGCTACATCGGATCTGTAGTAATCATGCAGTTTCGCCATCGTTAAACTCCAATTACTTCACAAGTTCGCCGGTAGACTTGAAGAAACGAACTTTTTTGCCGTCTTCAATCCGGAAACCAACACGGTCAGCCTTGCCAGTGGCAGAGTTGAACAGTGCTACATTTGAAACATCGAGGGGGGCTTCTTTGGTGACGATACCGCCAGCCTGACCCAAAGCGGGTACCGGCTTCTGGTGTTTCTTCACCTGGTTGATGCCTTCCACGAGAACCTTACCTTTAGCAATCAGAACTTGAGTGACTTTGCCACGCTTGCCCTTGTCTTTGCCGGTAAGAACTATCACTTCGTCTTCGCGACGGATTTTAGCTGCCATCGTTCGACTCCTTACAGTACTTCGGGTGCCAGGGACACAATCTTCATGAACTTCTCATTACGGAGTTCACGGGTCACCGGGCCAAAAATACGAGTACCGATTGGCTGTTGGTTGCCGTTAAGCAAAACAGCCGCATTGTTGTCGAAACGGATGACTGAGCCGTCCGGACGACGAACGCCTTTACGGGTGCGTACGACCACCGCGTTATATACATCACCTTTCTTCACTTTACCGCGAGGAATGGCTTCCTTGATGGAAACTTTGATGATGTCGCCGATGCCGGCATAACGGCGGTGCGAGCCACCCAGAACCTTAATACACATTACACTGCGAGCGCCGGAGTTGTCGGCTACACCCAGCATACTTTGCATCTGGATCATTTTAGTGCTCCGCTTTGTTTACTTCTTATCCCTTACGGGATCTGGCTGCCTTCAAAAGGCGCGAAACTATAACACAGAGAAATTGGAAAAGGTAGCCTAAAAAACAAACGGCCCCCGATGGGGGCCGTTTGGACTACAAAAGGCTGATTAAGCCTTTTCCAGGATCCCGACCAGGGTCCAAGACTTGGTCTTGGACAGCGGACGGCACTCGCGGATTTCCACGAGATCGCCAGCTTTACACTCGTTGGTCTCATCGTGTACGTGCAGCTTGGTAGTGCGCTTGATGATCTTACCGTAGATCGGGTGCTTTACCTTGCGCTCGATAGCGACGGTGATGGATTTATCCATCTTGTCGCTAATTACACGACCTTGCAGAGTACGGATTTTGTCAGTCATTACGCACCTGCCTTCTCAGTCAGTACAGTCTTGATACGTGCGACGTCACGACGCACTTGCTTCAGAGTGTGAGTCTGAGCCAGTTGGCCAGTGGAAGCTTGCATGCGCATGTTGAATTGCTCACGCAGCAGACCCAGCAGCTCCTGGTTCAGTTCATCGACGCTCTTTTGACGCAGATCTTGAGCTTTCATCACATCACCGTCTTAATTACGAAAGTGGTCTGAACGGACAGCTTAGCAGCGGCCAGGGCGAATGCTTCACGGGCCAGAGCCTCGGGAACACCGTCCATCTCGTACAGAACCTTGCCAGGTTGGATCGGGCATACCCAGTATTCGACGTTACCCTTACCTTTACCCATACGAACTTCGAGGGGCTTTTCGGTAATGGGTTTGTCCGGGAACACACGGATCCAGATTTTACCCTGACGCTTGACGTGACGGGTCATGGCACGACGGGCTGCTTCGATTTGACGAGCAGTCAGTTGACCACGGGATGTCGCCTTCAGGCCAAAGGTACCGAAGGATACTTCGTTACCAGAGTTGGCCAGACCGCGGTTACGACCCTTATGGGTCTTGCGGAATTTAGTACGCTTTGGTTGCAACATTTACCGAATCTCCTTACTTACCGCGGCGTTTGTTATCGCGCTTGGGCTTCGCAGGAGCTTGCTCTTGAGCAGCGGCAGCATTAACTGCAGCCAGACCACCCAGAACTTCGCCCTTGAAGATCCAAACCTTAACGCCGATCACACCGTAGGTGGTGTGGGCTTCAGAAGTTGCGTAGTCGATGTCGGCACGCAGGGTGTGCAAAGGCACACGACCTTCACGGTACCATTCGGTACGCGCGATTTCAGCGCCGCCCAGACGACCAGACACTTCCACTTTGATGCCCTTGGCACCCAGGCGCATTGCGTTTTGTACGGCGCGCTTCATAGCACGACGGAACATTACGCGACGTTCCAGTTGGGAAGTGATGCTGTCAGCAACAAGTTTGCCATCCAGCTCCGGCTTGCGGACTTCGGAAATGTTGATCTGTGCAGGCACGCCAGCGATAGCGGCGACAGCTTTGCGCAGTTTCTCAACGTCTTCGCCTTTCTTGCCGATCACGACACCCGGACGAGCAGTGTGAATGGTCACACGGATGCTCTTGGCCGGACGCTCGATGGTGATCTTGGACAAGGAAGCGTTTTTCAGCTCCTTGGTCAGGAACTGGCGTACTTGGAAATCGCTGTACAGGTTGTCAGCGAAGTCTTTGGTGTTCGCGAACCAGGTAGAATTCCAAGGCTTGGTAATACCCAGGCGAATGCCATTAGGATGTACTTTCTGACCCATTGCTTATCTCCCAGCCTTAGCGTCGGATACCACTACAGTGATGTGAGCGGTACGCTTGAGGATACGATCCGCGCGACCTTTGGCACGAGGACGGATGCGCTTCATGGAGGGACCTTCGTCGACCATGATAGTAGCAACACGCAGGGCGTCGATATCGGCGCCTTCGTTGTGCTCAGCGTTTGCAATGGCAGATTCCAGCACCTTCTTCACCAGCACTGCAGCCTTTTTCGGGCTGAAGGTCAGGAGAGTCAGAGCCTTGTCTACGGACAGACCACGTACTTGATCGGCTACCAGACGAGCTTTCTGGGCAGAAGTACGGGCATAACGGTGTTTAGCGATAGCTTCCATCATTTATCCCTTAGCGCTTCTTAGCCTTCTTATCAGCAGCATGGCCGCGATAAGTACGAGTCGGTGCGAATTCACCCAGTTTGTGACCGATCATTTCTTCGGTAACGAAAACCGGAACGTGCTGACGACCATTATGGACAGCGATGGTCAAACCGATCATGTTCGGGATGATCATTGAGCGACGGGACCAGGTTTTAACCGGCTTTTTATCCCCGCTTTCCACCGCTTTCTCTACCTTCTTCAGCAAGTGCAGGTCAATAAATGGACCCTTCTTGAGAGAACGTGGCATGGTGATTCCTCTATGTTAACAATTACTTGTTACGACGACGTACGATGTACTTGTCGGTACGCTTGTTCTTACGGGTCTTGAAGCCCTTAGCCTTCTGGCCCCAAGGGGACACAGGCTGCATGCCCTTGTTACGACCTTCACCACCACCGTGCGGGTGATCAACCGGGTTCATCGCCATACCGCGAACGGTCGGACGAATACCACGCCAGCGGTTGGCACCGGCTTTACCCAGTTGACGCAACATGTGCTCGGAGTTACCCACTTCGCCGATGGTAGCGCGGCACTCGGACAGAACTTTACGTACTTCGCCGGAACGCAGACGCAGAGTTACATAGTTACCTTCACGCGCCAGGATCTGGATGAAAGTACCAGCGGAACGAGCCAGCTGGGCACCTTTACCAGGTTTCATCTCAACGGCGTGAACGGTAGAACCGACCGGGATGTTGCGCATCGGCAGGGAGTTACCCACCTTGATGGCAGCATCAGCACCAGAAGCGATCGGATCGCCAGCTTTCAGGCCTTTCGGGGCCAGGATGTAACGACGCTCACCGTCTGCATACAACACCAGGGCGATGTTAGCGGTACGGTTAGGATCGTATTCCAGACGCTCTACTTTGGCAGGAATGCCGTCTTTGTCGCGTTTGAAGTCGACGATACGGTAATGCTGCTTGTGACCACCACCGATATGACGGGTAGTGATACGACCGTTGTTGTTACGACCACCGGACTTGCTTTTGCTGTCCAGCAGAGCGGCGAAGGGCTTGCCCTTGTACAGCTCTTGGTTGACGATCTTAACGACGTGGCGGCGGCCCGGAGAAGTAGGCTTGCACTTAACGATTGCCATTTTTCAGAACTCCTCTTACTCGGCTGCGCCCATGAAGTCGATGTCCTGACCAGCTTTCAGGGTCACATAAGCCTTTTTCCAATCGGAACGACGGCCTACACGCGCACCTGAGCGCTTGGTCTTACCCTTCATGTTCAGGGTACGGACGGTCTCAACTTCGACCTCGAACAGTTTCGCAACTGCAGCTTTGACTTCCGCCTTGGTGGCGTCGACAGCAATTTTGAACACGATAGTGTTCTGCTTCTCGGCGACCATGGTGCTCTTTTCAGAGATATGCGGAGCCTTCAGAACTTTCAACAGACGCTCTTCGCGGATCATGCCAGCATCTCCTCGATTTGCTTAACTGCATCAGCAGTCATCAGAACCTTGTCGAAAGCGATCAAGCTGACGGGGTCGATACCGGCTACGTCACGCACATCGACCTTGTACAGGTTGCGAGCGGCGAGGAACAGGTTCTCATCGACTTCAGCAGTCACGATCAGAACGTCTTTCAGTTCCATCTCTTTCAGCTTGGCGATCAGTTCTTTGGTCTTCGGCGCTTCGATGCCGAATTTCTCGACAACGATCAGGCGCTCTTGACGTACCAGCTCGGACAGGATGCTACGGATAGCGCCGCGGTACATCTTCTTGTTTACTTTTTGGCTGTGATCTTGCGGCTTAGCAGCAAAAGTCACACCACCGGAACGCCAAATAGGCGAACGGATGGAGCCAGCACGGGCACGACCAGTACCCTTCTGACGCCACGGCTTTTTGCCGCCACCAGACACTTCAGAGCGAGTCAGCTGCGCGCGAGTACCCTGACGGGCACCTGCGGCATATGCAACGACGACCTGGTGAACCAGAGCTTCGTTGAATTCGCGCCCGAAGGTAGTCTCGGAAACTTCAAGAGCGCTCTTGGCGTCTTTCATTACCAATTCCATTACTATCTCCTCAGACGTTACGCTTTAACGGCAGGTTTGACGATCACGTTGCCGTTGGTAGCACCCGGTACTGCACCTTTGATGAGCAGCAGGTTGCGTTCAGCGTCAACACGAACCAGTTCCAGGTTCTGAGTCGTTACACGCTCAGCTCCCATGTGACCAGCCATCTTTTTGCCCTTGAATACCTTACCCGGGGATTGGTTCTGACCGATAGAACCCGGAGCGCGGTGAGACAAGGAGTTACCGTGGGTCATATCCTGGGTGCGGAAGTTCCAGCGCTTAACAGTACCGGCAAAACCTTTACCCTTGGATGTGCCAGTAACATCTACCAGCTTAACGTCAGCGAAAAGATCTACTTTCAACTCGCCGCCAACAGTGAAAGTTTCACCGTTGTTCAGACGGAATTCCCACAGACCACGACCGGCTTCTACACCAGCTTTGGCGAAGTGGCCCGCTTCCGGCTTGGTCACACGGCTGGCTTTTTTGGCGCCAGTGGTAACCTGAATAGCGTTGTAGCCATCGGTTTCTACAGATTTGACCTGAGTTACACGGTTAGCTTCAACTTCGATAACAGTCACCGGGATAGAAACGCCATCTTCAGTGAAGATGCGAGTCATACCCACTTTGCGACCTACAAGACCGATTGTCATTGTTATCAATCCTTTCCGTAATTAGCCCAGGCTGATCTGGACGTCTACACCGGCTGCCAGATCCAGACGCATCAGGGCGTCTACGGTCTTGTCAGTCGGCTCAACGATGTCTACCAGACGCTTGTGAGTGCGGATCTCGTACTGATCACGCGCATCTTTGTTGACGTGCGGGGAGATCAGGACGGTGAAGCGCTCTTTGCGAGTCGGCAGCGGGATAGGACCGCGAACCTGCGCGCCAGTGCGCTTTGCAGTTTCAACGATTTCCGCTGTGGACTGATCTATCAGACGATGATCAAAAGCCTTCAGGCGAATACGGATTCTTTGGTTCTGCATTGACAGAGCTCCAATAGATAAAAGAACATAAATCAACACCGCCCGACTGGGAATTATCCCGCCAGAGGTGTGATTATTCACGTTTCCCCCCATATCGGGAGGACTGTAAGGCTGGCGACTCGTAAACGGGAAGCTCAGCATGCAGACATATCGTCTGGCTTACCTCATGGGTAAGCGGGGGGAATTATACGGATATTTTCAATTGGCGCAAGCTGACTCGTGCAGATAGTGCGCAATTTTTACCCGCAATGGTTCTCCCCGGAGACCCAGACCTCCGGACTGCCGCCAATCTCATCCAGCTAACGACAGTAGCGAGGTCAGACTGCTAGACTGCGGAGCCAATTGCCCCTTCAGCTGGTCATGCAAGGATCTGCAGTATGTTGAAAAATCAGAAGAGAGCCTATCAATACGGTCTGTGCGCCGTGGCACTCTGGTCCACGGTTGCCACCGCCTTCAAGCTGTCGCTGCGTTACTTCGAGCCGGTACAACTGCTACTGGTCGCCGCCCTCACCTCGACCCTGGCTCTGGGTGCCCTGGTGCTCAAACAGGGCAAGCTACCGCTGCTGGGGCTCTACTTGCGAGAGCGCCCTCTCTATTATCTGGCGCTGGGCACTCTCAATCCTTTCCTCTATTACCTGCTGTTGTTCAAAGCCTATGACCTGCTGCCGGCGCAACAGGCGCAGACCATCAACTACACCTGGGCCATCACCTTGAGTCTGCTGGCCGTGCCCTTTCTCGGCCAGAAGCTGCGCCGCCGGGATGGGGTGGCCATACTGCTCGGCTACTTCGGCGCCCTGGTGATCGCCACCAAGGGTGATCTGCTCGGCCTGCAGTTCGACAGCCCGCTCGGCGTGGGGCTGGCATTGCTCTCTACCCTGATCTGGGCGGGCTACTGGATCCTCAACACCCGTAATCAGGGGGATCCCATCGTCAGTCTGTTGCTCGGCTTCCTGCTCAGCCTGCCGCTCATTCTGGTGGCGACCTGGTGGCTGGCCGACTTCCGCATGACCGCCTGGCAAGGCTGGGCTGGCGCCATCTATGTCGGGCTGTTCGAGATGGGCTTTGGCTTCGTGCTCTGGTTGATGGCCATGCGCAGTGCCACGGACACGGCGCCGCTCAGCAATCTTATCTTCATCTCCCCCTTCGCCTCCCTGATCCTGCTCAACCTGCTGATCGGCGAGGAGATACATCCGGCCACCCCCATAGGCCTGGCTCTCATCGTCATCGCCTTGCTGGTGCAGCAGCTCAAATACGGCAAACGCTACCGCCAACCAGCCACGCCAGATGCCTGAGCAAGATCCCGGATAACAGAGAGGGGGCCATTGGCCCCCTCTCTGTCTCTAGATTGACCCCATTAGTCAACCCACTCCAGGGGCTGCTGTTTGGGCAGGCGGATCTCGACCAGCAAGCCGTCCCACATCGAGACGCCGAGCCGCAATGTGCCGTGGTGCTGCGCCACTATCTTGGCGACGATGGCGAGCCCCAGGCCACTGCCCCCTCCGGTGCGCGCCAGGCTGCCCTGAGTGAAGGGTTTGAGCACCCGCTGATAATCTCCCTCCGGGATGCCCGGGCCATCATCGGACAGCCGCAGGCGGACCCAGTGACCATCGTCCCTCAGCTCAGCATGTACCCGACTGGCACCATAACGCTGAGCATTACCGCACAGATTATTGAGCACCCGGCGCAAGCCAAGGGGGTGGCACTCGACCAGCACGGCCTCGGTTGGCAGGGCCAGCTCCAATTCCAGTCCCTGATCCCCCTGCAGCAGCAGCACATCGTGGATCAGCTGGGTCAGGTCGGTGGTCCGGGTTTCGACCTCGCCAGCCGGTCTTATGTAGTCGATGAACTGATCGATGATGGCATTGGTTTCATCGATGTCGGCGTTGATGCTTTCCTTGAGTCCCTCTTCCCGGGACGACATCATCTCGGTGGCGAGGCGGATGCGGGTGAGCGGGGTGCGCAGATCGTGGGAGACGCCAGCCATCATCAGGTTACGCTCCTCGATCAGATCCTTGATGGAATGGGACATGTGGTTGAAGCTGCGGGTCAGCCGGCGCAGCTCCCGCGAGCCCTTCTCGGGCAGTGCATCGGGGAATTGCCCCCTTGCCACGGCGACAGCCCCCGCCTCCAGCGCCTCGAGCGGGCGCATCAACTGACGGGCAAAATGCCAGGCGCCAAACAGCACCACCACCAGCAATATGCTCAGATAAAGGAGCAGTGGCTGAATGTCGTCATCATCTATCTCGGTGAGCGGCACCCGCAGCCAGATCTCGCTCGCCTGGGGCGGCTGGATCCAGATGATGTAGTGATCCTGGATCTCCACCCGGACCTGGGCCGGGCCGCCCAGCTCATGACTGATCCCCTCCTCCAGATATTCATAACGCTTGGCCATCTTCAGGCCGTGCTGCTCAGCCTCGTGCTGACTGTAAATATCGATGCCCGTCGCCATGTGGACCAGGGCCTCAGCTTCATCGGGCAGGGTACCGTCCAGTTCGGCGGGGAAGATGAGCTTGACCTGATTGGCCAGCAGGTGGCTGATCTGCTTGACCGTGGGCTCCAGCAGATAGTTGTAGAAGGCGGCATAGGAGACCAGCTGATAGACCAACAGCACCGAGCCCAGAAACCAGAGGGTACGGGAGAACATGCTGGTCGTGCGCCTCATCGGCTCTCTCCGTCCGGTACAAACACATAGCCCAGACCCCAGACGGTCTGCAGATACCTGGGTTGGGCCGGATCCTGCTCCAGCAAGCGGCGCAGGCGCGACACCTGCACATCGATGCTGCGCTCGGTGGCGGTATATTCGCGGCCACGGGCCAGATTCATCAACTTGTCACGGGATAGCGGCTCACGGGGATGACTGACCAGCACCTTGAGCACGGCGAACTCGCCGCTGGTCAGGGAGAGGGGCTCATGGTCCCGGGTCAGCTCCCGGGTCGCGAGATCGAGGCGGTAGGCACCAAAGCTGACGACCTTCTCGGTGGCGGAGGGGGCACCTGGCAGCTCCACCTGATGGCGGCGCAGCACGGCACGGATCCGGGCCAGCAATTCCCGCGGGTTGAACGGCTTGGGCAGATAGTCATCGGCGCCCATCTCCAGGCCGACGATGCGATCGACCTCGTCCCCCTTGGCGGTGAGCATCAACACCGGGATCTGGTTGCCCGCTTCGCGCAGACGGCGACAGATGGAGAGGCCATCTTCCCCAGGCAGCATGAGATCGAGCACCATCAGGCTGAAGTTCTCCCGCGCCAGCAGGCGATCGGCCTGCTCACCATTGGCGACGCCGCGCACCCCGAACCCCTGTTCGCTCAGATAACGCTCCAGCAGGGCCCGCAGCTTGAGGTCATCATCGACCACCAACACCTTGTATTGCTGACTCATTTTGCCTCTCCTTACCCATGAGGGGTCATCCTAGGCGCTTGCCCTGCCCCGGCCAAGACGAAAAGTGTTACCGGTTATTGCTTGGGAGCGTTGCCCGCGCCTCGAAGGGGCTGTAACGGATTTCGTTGATATACCAGAACTGCAAGCCGGACGGCGTGCTCACCTCCACCTCGTCATCGACCTGTTTCTTGAGCAGGGCACGCGCCAGGGGGGAGTCCACGCTGAGTTTGCCTTCAGAGAGGTTGAACTCGTCGGGCCCCACCAATCGATAGCGCACCCGCTGACCGGCTTCATCTTCCAGCTCAACCCAGGCGCCGAAGAAGACCCGCCCCTCCTGCTGGGGGCTGGGATCCACTATGGTGAGGGCATCGAGCCGCTTGCCAAGAAAGCGCAGCCGCCGGTCTATTTCCCGCAGTCGCTTCTTGCCATAGATGTACTCGGCATTCTCCGATCGGTCGCCGAGGGCCGCGGCCTCAGACACCGCCTGCGTCACCCTGGGCCGATCCTCCTTCCAGAGGGTCTTGAATTCCCGATCCAGTTCGAGCCACCCTTCACGGGTGATATAATCGCTTTTTTTCATCTTTACATGTCCTTGCCACTTGGGTTCTATTCTAACCCCGCGTGGAGTGGGCCCGCGAGCCGCCAACCAGTGACCATGGAGACCCAGAGCACAGATGCAAACCATAGAACGACAGATAGCCAGCGAGCTGAATGCCCGGCCACAGCAGGTACAAGCCGCCATCCGCCTGCTGGACGAAGGGGCCACTGTGCCCTTCATCGCCCGCTACCGCAAGGAGGTCACCGACGGGCTGGATGACAGCCAGTTACGTACTCTGGAGACCCGGCTCGGTTATCTGCGCGAACTGGAAGAGAGGCGCCAGGTGATCCTCAACTCCGTCAAGGAGCAGGGCAAGCTGACCCCGGAACTGGCCCGTGCTTTGGGCGAGGCCGATACCAAGACCCGCCTCGAAGATCTCTACCTGCCCTACAAACCCAAACGCCGCACCAAGGGGCAGATGGCCATAGAGGCGGGGCTGGAACCCCTGGCCGATCGCCTGTTCGCCAATCCCAATCTGGATCCCGAGCGAGAGGCCGCCGCCTTTATCAATATCGAGGCTGGCATAGCCGATACCAAGGCGTCCCTCGACGGTGCCCGCTACATCTTGATGGAACGCTTCGCGGAGCAAGCTCCCCTGCTCGCCCGGCTGCGCGATTATCTGTGGCACAACGCCACCCTGCGCGCCCGGCTGGTCGAGGGCAAGGAGCAGGAGGGAGCCAAGTTCAAGGACTACTTCGAACATGACGAACCGCTGCACAAGGCCCCCTCCCATCGGGTGCTGGCCATGTTGCGCGGCCGCAACGAAGGGATGCTCAATCTGGCGCTGATAGTGGGTGAGGATGAGGCCAGCCACCCCTGCGAGGGCATCATCGCCCAGCAGGTTGGCGTCAAGGCCCAGGGCCGTCCCGCCGACAAGTGGCTGCAAGGGGTGGTGAGCTGGACCTGGCGCATCAAACTCTCCTTGCAGATGGAGACCGAGCTCATCGGCCAAGTCCGCGAACAGGCCGAAGAAGAGGCGATCAAGGTGTTCGCCATGAATCTCCAGGATCTGCTGATGGCGGCGCCGGCCGGCATGCGTTGCACCATGGGGCTGGATCCCGGTATCCGCACCGGGGTCAAGGTGGCGGTGGTCGACGCCACCGGCAAGCTGGTCGATAGCGCCACCATCTATCCCTTCGAGCCGAGAAAGCAGGTGGAACAGAGCCTGGCCACCCTGCGCGATCTCTGCGTCAAACATAAGGTAGAGCTGGTCAGCATCGGCAATGGCACCGCCTCCCGCGAGACGGATCGCCTGACGGCTGAACTGTTCAAACGCTACCCGGAGGCGCGCGCGCAGCAGATCGTGGTCAGCGAGGCGGGTGCCTCCGTCTACTCCGCCTCCGAGCTCGCCTCCCAGGAGTTTCCGGATCTTGATGTCTCCATCCGCGGCGCCGTCTCCATCGCCCGCCGCCTGCAAGATCCCCTGGCCGAGCTGGTCAAGATAGATCCCAAGAGCATAGGGGTGGGCCAGTACCAGCATGATGTCGGTCAGAGCCAGCTGGCCCGCAAGCTCGATGCCGTGGTGGAAGATTGCGTGAACGCGGTCGGTGTGGATGTGAATACCGCCTCGGTACCGTTGCTGACCCGGGTCTCCGGCCTCTCCCAGACCCTGGCCCAGAACATAGTGGCTTACCGTGATGAACATGGCGCCTTCAAGAGCCGCCAACAGTTGCTCAAGGTGAGTCGACTCGGCCCCAAGGCGTTCGAGCAGTGTGCTGGTTTCCTGCGCATTCGTGGCGGCACTCATCCCCTCGATGGCTCGGCGGTGCATCCAGAGTCTTACCCTGTGGTTGAGCGGATCCTGGCGCAGCTCCAGCAGGCGGTAGATGACCTGCTCGGCAACGGCCCCCTGCTACGTAGCCTCAAGCCAGCCGACTATGTCGATGACAAATTCGGGGTGCCGACTGTCACCGATATCATTGGCGAGCTGGACAAGCCGGGCCGGGATCCCCGTCCCGAGTTCAAGACCGCCACCTTCAAGGAGGGGGTGGAGAAGATAAGCGACCTGCAACCCGAGATGGTGCTGGAAGGGGTGGTCACCAATGTCACCAATTTCGGGGCCTTCGTCGACATAGGGGTCCATCAGGATGGCCTGGTGCATATCAGCTCCCTGACCGATCGCTTCATCAAGGATCCCCGGGAAGTGGTCAAGACAGGGGATGTGGTCAGGGTCAAGGTGCTGGAGGTGGATGCCCCCCGCAAACGCATCAGCCTGACCATGCGCCTGGATCAGCAGGCCGGCGATCAGGGGGGACGCAAGCCCAGAGCAGAGGCAAACGACCGGGCGGCACCCCGGGGGCAAGCTGCCAAACCGGCTCGCCCCCCACAGCAAGACAGCAAACCGGCCGAGAGTGCCGCCTTCGGCAACGCCTTTGCGGCCGCGTTTGCCAAGGCTAAAAAATAGCGCCTCAAATGCCCGGATAAACAAGAAGCCCCGCGAGGGGCTTCTTGTTATTGGGGATCTCCCCTTCTCTGCCGCTATCCCGTGCAGAGCATCAGGCTCAAGGAGCCCTGTCATGGCAACGCCAGTTCAGATTTTCAGATCGAACTGCTGGGGCGTGGCGGGTCGGCTGGCCGTGCGATAGCGCTGAGCGATGGCCTGGCTGCGTATCTCCATGTAGGCATTCAACACCCCGCCTTGCATGCCGGGATGAGCATATTGGCCAACCCGGGTTGGTAACCCACCACCGAACACCAACGACGAGGCGATCCCGTGGCTGCCCCTCTGATCCCCTGCCCGCTCGGCATCTTGATGACTCTCCCGATGCGTCCCTTGCTGGCTGCCCTGGCCGTCCTGATGCCCACGCTCATCGACCCGCTGAGGTAGCGAGTGAGGAGCCGAGGAGAGGGTGCCCGCCCCCTCCCGCATCGCACCGTCACGGAGCAACCCCTGGCGGAGGGTCTGCCTCTCCTGATCCTGCTGACTGGCCGATTTCTGGCTGCCGCTAGCGGCAGCACCCTGAGGGGGCTGGGGGATCAGTTCGGCGCGGCGATTGTCGGTGCGCGCCGCTTCCGTCTGAGGTTGCAGCGCGTTGGGCAGGCTGGGGGGAAGTGTGACGTTGAGGCTCATGATAGTGCTCGGCCACCCCAAGGGTGGCCAAGCAGGCCTCTTAGACCCGAATGTCGATCAGACTGCCGAGCATGTCACTGGCCGTCTGGATCACCCTGGCCGAGGCACCGGCCTGCAGCTCACCGAGCTTGAGGTTGATCAGCTCGTCGGTGAGCGCCACCGGGGCCGCCTCGGGTTCAGGCCGCGCCACACTGACGCTGGCAATGGCCTCGCTTGCCTGGTCAACCCTCTGCTCGGCCCGCTGATATCCCTGCAGGCCAGTGGTAAAGGCGGAATCAATTTGCATGGTGCTATCTCCCTGACAGTGGAGTAAGTATCCACCGCCTCGCGGGATTATCAAAGCATGGCGCTCGATTTTTAATCAGCGCAGTCAGCCCCCATGGCGAGCCACTCCCTCAGACCGCTGACAAAAGGCTCAGGGTGAGAAATAAAGGGAGCATGGGAGGCCTTGGCCAGTATCTGGCTCTCGCTGCGAGGATAGCGTTCATCGAGCAGCGCAATGCTGGCCCTGGGCACCAGGGAGTCGAGGCGACCATAGACTCGTAGCCAGGGCAGAGCCAGCTGCGCCAGCTCCTCGCGCAAGTCCACCTCGGCCAGCATGGTCAGGCCCGCCGTGAGAGCAACCAGCTGCGGCGCAGGCCGCTGCGCCAACCACTGTTTCAACTGGCGGATATCGTCCCGGGCATGTTCGCTGCCCATGGCCTGAATGGCCAGGAAGCGCTCCACCGTCTGGCGAAAATCCCCCCCCAGCGCCGTCATGAAACCCTCCAGCACCTTGGGAGCTATACCGGGCCACTCCTCTCGCGCCATGAAGCAGGGGGAGCTGGCAACGGTGATGAGGGAGGCGACCCGCTCCGGTGTATCGAGGGCAATGCGGCTCGCCACCAGACCACCGAGGGACCAGCCGAGCAGGTGGGCGCGCGGCGGCAATACCGCGGCGACCTGCCGCGCCAGCCAGTTGAGGTCATAATCCACCCCCTCGGCCAGCGGGCTGGCGCCAAAGCCGGGCAAGTCGATCAGATGCAACCGAAAATGCGGGCTGAGCAGGGGGGCTATCCCGTGCCAGACGGCACCATTCATGCCCCAACCATGCAACAACACCAGATCTGGCCCCTGACCGAGGCGCTCCACCACTATGCTCATCAGACTCCCTCACATCCATTCATTGGGGTCGCATGTTAAAGCGCCTGCTCGCCAAAGCAAGTCCGATCCTCGGTACCCCGGTCGACTGGTTGGGACTCTGCCTGCTCTGTCGACAACCCTGTGACACCGATCCCCTGCTCTGCCACTGGTGTCGTACCAGCCTGCGCCAGCAAGAGCATCGCTGCCGACTCTGTGCCACCCCTCTCGAAGAGAGGTGGCCACTCTGTGGCCGCTGTCAGCGCAGGCCGCCCCCCTGGGACAGGTTGCAAGTCATAGGGGACTATCTGCCGCCCTACCCCTGGCTTATTCCTCGCCTGAAATATGGTGGCGACTTGCTGCTGGCCCCCCTGCTCGCCAGGCTGCTGGCCGATCACCTGACCCTGGAGGATCCCCCCGAGGCCATCATCCCGGTGCCCTTGCATTGGTGGCGCCAGTGGCGCCGTGGTTTCAATCAGGCCGAGCAGCTGGGTCTCTGTCTGAGCCGTTTAACCGGCATCCCTCTCGATCTTCGGGTCATTCGCCGCATCCGGGCGACCCCTCAGCAGACCCAGCTCAGCGCCAGCCAGCGCCGCCGCAATCTCAAGGGGGCCTTCCACATCGCTCCCCATCACTACCAGCATGTCGCCCTGCTCGACGATGTGGTCACGACGGGTGCTACGGCGGGTCAGCTCACCCGCCTGCTCCATGAGAGCGGGATAGCAAGAGTCGAGGTGTGGGCGCTGTGCCGTACCCTGCCCCATGTCAAGTAACGCCGGTCCTGTGAGCCAACCGGAACAGTGGCAACATAACAGTGCCATCGGGCGGCGTGAGGTGTAGATCCTGCGTGCCATGGCTGCGCGTCCAAGCCTTGAACACGCGCTATCCAAGGGGCGGCAACCGCGTTATCATGAATACCCTAGTCGTACACTCAGGTTTATGAGGATAGTGATGATCAGCATTTCCGACACCGCCCAGGCGCATTTCCGCAAGCTGCTGGAAAATCAGCCTGATGGCACCAACATCCGGGTGTTTGTGGTCAATCCGGGAACCCAGAACGCCGAGTGCGGCGTCTCTTACTGCCCACCGGATGCGGTGGATCCGGAAGATCAACACCTCCCTTACAGCGGCTTCGACTGCCTGGTCGATCCCCTGAGCGCCCCTTACCTGGTCGATGCCACCATCGACTTCGTCACCGATCAGATGGGCTCCCAGCTCACCCTCAAGGCACCCAACGCCAAGATGCGCAAGGTGGCCGACGATGCCCCCCTGGCCGATCGCATCGAATACGTGCTGATGTCAGAGGTCAACCCCATGCTGGCCGGTCACGGTGGCAAGGTGACCTTGATTGACATCACCGACGACAAGCTGGCGATTTTGCAGTTCGGTGGTGGTTGCAACGGCTGTTCACAGGTGGATTACACCCTGAAAGAGGGGATCGAGAAGCAGCTGCTGGAGAAATTCCCGGGCGAGCTCAACGGCGTCAAAGATGCCACCGAGCACCAGCGTGGCGATCACTCCTACTATTGATAGCGCAGGCATGAGTACCCCTGTGCTCATGTCCGTTATCCATTGAGGTTGCCCTGCCCCCTCGTACATTACCCATGAAAAAGCCCCGCCAATTTGGCGGGGCTTTTTGCTATCGGATATGCCGGGATCAACCAGGGATCATTCGTCGCGCTTGTCGCGACTGAGCAAGGCGATGGCAGCCTCTTTCGGGTTGCGGCCCTGATAGAGCACCTGGAAGATCTGCTCGCAGATGGGCATCTCGACCCCGTAACGGGCCGCCAGCAGATGCACTTCCTTGGTGTTGCGATAGCCTTCCACCACCTGACCGATCTCGGCCATGGCGGTATCCACCTCTTTACCGGCCCCGAGCGCCAGACCGAAGCGGCGGTTGCGGGACTGGTTGTCGGTACAGGTCAGCACCAGATCCCCGAGCCCCGCCATCCCCATAAAGGTCTTGGCATCGGCACCCAGGGCCGCACCGAGGCGCTGCATCTCCACCAGACCCCGGGTGATGAGCGCGGTTCTGGCGTTGGCGCCAAAACCCAAGCCGTCGGAGAGGCCGGCGCCGATGGCGATGACGTTCTTGACCGCCCCCCCCAGTTGCAGACCGATGAAGTCCGGATTGGTATAGACCCGGAATGATCGGCCGCAATGGAGCAGATGGGAGAGGTCGTCGGCGAAATCGTCGTGGGTCGAGGCGACCGAGATGGCCGTCGGCAAACCGGCGGCCAGCTCTTTGGCGAAGGTAGGACCCGAGATGACCGCCAGCGGTATCTCCTCCCCCAGTATCTCGCGGGCCACATCCTGCAGCAGCCGGCCGCTGTCCGGCTCCAATCCCTTGGTGGCCCAGGCGATACGAGTATCGGGACGCAGGAAGGGTTTGATCTCGGTCAGCACCTGGCCAAAGACATGACTCGGCACCACCAGCAGCAGCACGGGAGCGGCTTGTACCGCCTGCTCGAGATCCGCGCTCAGCTGCAGCGTAGCGGGGAAGGGCACATCCGGCAGGAAGGCCTTGTTGCAACGATCGGCTTCCAACACGGCGACATGAGCCGGATTATGGCCCCATAGCAGGGTCGAATGACCGTTACGGGCCAGAGAAATGGCAAGGGCGGAGCCATAAGACCCCGCCCCCAACACCGAAATCGCGATCGGGTCGGCCATTGATCAGGCTTCCGCTGTTGCCTGTTGAACCTGAGCCTGTGCCATGTGCTGGGCAAACAGGGCATCGAAGTTGACCGGTGCCAGGTTCAGCTGCGGGAAGGAACCCTTGCTGACCAGGTTGGCCACGGCTTCGCGGGCATAAGGGAACAGAATGTTCGGGCAGAAAGCGGCCAGGCAATGCGCCAGCTGTGGCTCCGGCAGGTTGCCGATGCTGAAGATACCGGCTTGCTGCACTTCACACAGGAAGGCGGTCTCGGTTTCCAGCTTGCAGGTGACGGTCAGGGTCAGTACAACCTCATACACGCCGTCAGCCAGGACGCTGGTCTTGGTGTCCATGTCCAGCTTGACGTCCGGTTGCCACTCTTTCTGGAAGATGTGCGGCGTGTTCGGCGCTTCGAAGGAGACATCCTTGGTGTAAACACGCTGGATGTGGAATTCCGGTTGTACTTCCTGGTTGTTGATTTCGTCAGCCATTCTTTTGATTCCTTTGATAAAAATGTTGGGCGCACGCCCTTAAATCAGCGTTTTTTGGTTACCGGCAGATTGTCTGCACGCCATTGGGCCATGCCACCGCTGAGCACATACACCTGCTTGAAGCCGGCCTTGCTCAACTGACGGGCCGCGCCACCAGCGGTCATCCCCGACTCGCACACCACTATGATGGGGGCATCTTTATGCTTTTCAACCGCGCCCAGATTATTGGCCTGGATCTGGCTGGCGGGCAGGTGCTGGGCACCGGCCAGATGACCCTTGGCATATTCGTCCTGGCTACGGGTATCAACCACGATGGCGTTCTCACGGTTGATGAGCAGCGTTGCACCGTGGTTATTTACCGTTTTAACCGGAGAGAGGCTGGCACGTACCGTGGTGTAGATCAGGGTGCCCGCCAGACCCAACCAAGCCGCCGACAACAGCGGATTGCGGGTCGCAAAATCCAAATACTCTTGCATCTTTTACTATCCAAAGACCGAGACAAGTGGCCGAGTATACATGGGCCCCCAGTGAAGATCAGCCATCTTGGCGGCAAAGCGAGAGCGGGCTCCCATCAAGGTGCCGCCTCGGGCCACCTCCCCCTCAATGGGCCGTCTTCTATATAAGGAGGGAGGCTTGATGGTCATCTTGGGCAACGGGATAACCCTCGATAGACAAGCTGACAACATGCCGAAAACGGCTCGATAACAGCGAAAAATCCAAGGGGGAGAGGCGCTTGGGGATCAGGTGACTATTTCGGCAGATGTAGTAATATTACGCTAGTTTCGATTCCCCAGTTCATTCCTATCCGAGAGGACATAGCTTTATGTCAACAGCGAAAAAACCCCTGGTTTTGGTCATCATGGACGGTTGGGGCTACAGCACCAAGCAAGAGCACAATGCCGTTGCCGCCGCCAAGACCCCGAACCTGGACCGCCTGGCCCATGACTACACCAGCACCCTCATCTCAGGCTCCGGCCTGGACGTGGGCCTGCCCGATGGCCAGATGGGCAACTCCGAAGTGGGCCACGTCAACATTGGCGCCGGTCGCATCGTCTATCAAGAATTGACCCGTATCTCCAAGGACATTGCTGAAGGTACTTTCTTCAATAACGTCGAGCTGGGCAAAGCCGTCGACAGCGCCGTCAGCAACGGCAAGGCCGTGCACATCATGGGCCTGATGTCTCCGGGTGGCGTACACAGCCATGAAGAACACATCATGGGTATGATCGAGATGGCCGCCAAGCGTGGCGCCGAGCAGATCTACTTCCACGCCTTCCTGGATGGCCGCGACGTCCCGCCGCGCTCCGCCCAATCCTCCATCGAGCAGTTCGATGCCCTGTTTGCCCGTCTGGGCAAGGGTCGCTTCGCCTCCATGATCGGCCGCTACTTCGCCATGGACCGCGACAACCGCTGGGATCGCGTGCAGCAAGCCTATGACCTGATGACCCAGGGCAAGGGCGAGTTCACCGCCGACAACGCCAGCGACGCCCTGGCCGCCGCCTATGCCCGCGACGAGAACGACGAGTTCGTCAAGGCCACCCGCATCGGTGCCGCCGCGCCCATGAACGACGGCGATGCGCTGATCTTCATGAACTTCCGTGCCGACCGTGCCCGCGAAATCACCCGTGCCTTCGTCGATAGCGATTTCACCGGCTTTGCCCGCGAAGCGACCCCGGCCCTGAACTTCGTGATGCTGACCGAATACGCGGCCGACATCAAAGCCGTCTGCGCCTATCCGCCCACCGCGCTGGTCAACACCCTGGGTGAGTGGCTGGCCAAGCAGGGCAAGACCCAGCTGCGCATCTCCGAAACCGAGAAGTACGCCCACGTCACCTTCTTCTTCAACGGTGGCGAAGAGGCCTGCTTCCCCGGCGAGGATCGCGAGATCGTCGCCAGCCCGAAAGTGGCCACCTATGACCTGCAGCCGGAGATGAGCTCGGAAGAGCTGACCGACAAGCTGGTCGGCGCCATCAAGAGCGGCAAGTACGATGTCATCATCTGCAACTACCCGAACGGCGACATGGTCGGCCACACCGGTGTGTTCGATGCCGCAGTCAAAGCCTGTGAAGCCGTTGACCACTGCATCGGCCGCGTCACCGAAGCCCTGGCGGAAGTGGGTGGCGAATGCCTGATCACCGCCGACCATGGCAACGCCGAGAAGATGCTGGACGAAGAGACCGGTCAGGCCCACACCGCCCACACCAACCTGCCGGTGCCGCTCATCTATTTCGGCCGCAAGGCTGAAGTGGCGCAAGACGGTAAATTGTCCGATCTGGCCCCGACCATGCTGACCCTCATGGGTCTGCCGGTGCCGCCGGAAATGACTGGCAAGCCCCTGATGATTCTGAAATAATCCTGCCCCATGCGGGGATGCGGATATATTTCACTCAAAACCAGTCGCGTCTGCCTGTTGGCAGGCGCGCTGTTTTTTGCGTTTGGCCCGGCCCCTGTGTCGGCAGCCAACGAACTCGGTCAGATGCAGTCCCAGATAAAGGATCAGCGCAAGACCATCAAGCTCAGCAAGGGCGAACTCGCCAAGCTCAACAATCAGTTGAAGCAAGATGAGCAATCCATTTCCGCGGCGGCCGCCAAACTCAACGAAACCAGGCGGCAGCTGCAGCAGAACCAGCGCAAGCTGGTTGAACTGCAACAGAACAAGAGCGAGCTGGAGCAAGAGGCCAAGCACCAGAAGCAACTGCTGGCCAAACAGGCCGAGAGCGCCTTCCAGGCCGGTAATCACGACTATCTCAAACTGCTGCTCAATCAGCAGGATCCGGCCAAGATCAGCCGCTCCCTCGACTATTATGACTACCTCAACAAGGCGCGCATCGAGGCCATCGATGCCCTGAGAGCCACCCGCACCAAGCTCGCCAAGAACCAGCAAGCCACCCAGCAGACCGAACAGGCACTGCAGAGCCTGCTTGGCGAGCAGCAAGAGCATCACCAGAGCCTGCTGGCCAGCCAGCAGAGCCGCGCCAAGGTGCGCAACCAGCTGCAGCAATCGGTACAAAATGACGAACAGAAGCTGACCAAGCTGGTCAAGGCGGAGAAAGCCCTGAAGGCCCGGCTGGAAGAGCTGCGTCGCCAGCGGGAAGAACAGGAACGCCGTGAACGGGCCGAGCGGGAGCGACTGGCCAAGCTGAAGGCCGAGCAGGAGCGCCAGCGCCGTCTGGAGGCGCAACGCCTGGCCGCCGAGCAGAAGCGGATTGCCGAACAGCAGCGGATCGCGGCCGCGCAGCAGAAGGTCGGCGAACAGAAGCGGCTCGCCGCCGAGCAGCAGCGAGTCGCCGCGCAACAAGGCAGGGTTGCACAGCAGCAAGCCACCGCCCGCAACAGCGCCAAGGCAAGTGCCAACGGCTATGGCGGCCTCAGCACCAACGGCAGCCTGCGCTGGCCGGTGCAGGGCCCCATCCTCATCTCTTACGGCTCCCAGCGCACCGGCCAGCTCAAGTGGAAAGGCACCCTGATCGGTGCCAACGAGGGGGCTCAGGTCAAGGCAGTGGCGCCGGGGCAGGTGGTCTATGCTGACTGGCTGGATGGCTTCGGCATGTTGTTGGTGATTGACCACGGAAAGGGCTACATGAGTCTGTATGGCCATAACCAGTCGCTGCTACGCCAGACCGGTCAGAAGGTAGAGCAGGGTGAGCCCGTCGCCTTGGTCGGTGACAGCGGTGGCCAGGACAGGCCCGGTCTCTACTTCGAAATCCGCTACCAGGGCGAGGCGATCAACCCCAGCAAGTGGCTGGCGCGCCGCTAAGACCACTCATCAGTTCACACCAAGAGCCCGCGACTGCGGGCTCTTTGTTGTCTACCGCTCCCCGGCTGACGAGGGCGACATGTTGAAAGATGACGGAGTGACTAGGGCTCAGGGGAAGACCTGGATACCCAGGGTCTCCAGCAGGCCCTGCTGCTGGTACTCGCTGATCTGGACCCCCTGGAGATCAACCCGGCGCAGATCCAGGCCGGGCAGATCGCAGCCACGCAGATCGCAGCCGGTGAGTGTGACACTCTGCCAGTCAAATTGGCCAAACTCCCCATGACTCATATCCGAGCCCGCCAGGGAAGCCCCTCTCAGGTTCGCGTTCTGCCAGCGGTTGTTGCTCAGCTCGCAACGCTCCAGCAGACAGGACTCCAGATTGGCGAAGCTGAAGTTGTTGCCGGTCAGATAGGCCTCGCAGAAGTAGCTCTTGGGGGTGATCTGGTTGGCGAAGCTGGCCTGGGCGAGATTGATGCCCACCGCCTGGCAGTCGCGCATCTCCAATCCCAGGCACTGGCTGCGGCTAAGATCCGCCAGGGTGAGATCGCAGCGCAAGAAACTGGCCTCACGCAGATCGCAACCCTGCAGCAGGCAGTGCTGCTCCGTCTCCCTGTCATAGAAGCGACACTCCACGAAGCGGCACTCCCGCAGATCCAGCCAGGAGAAGTTGCACCCCAGGAAGAGGCAGTGCTCGAATTGCTCCCCTTCCACCTCATCGGCCTCGAACCTGTGCCCCTGGAATGTCTTGCCCTTCTCCATGATTCTCTCCTCTTCACTGGCGTCATATGCTAACTTTTTGCGCAAAAACGGTAATGTTACACGTAGCATTACCCCGGGATCCCATCATGAACGACAGCCGTAAACGCCGCCCTACCCTGCAGGACATTGCCGATCTGACCGGCGTGACCAAGATGACGGTGAGCCGCTACCTGCGCGATCCCCAGGCCGTGGCCGAGGCTACCCGGAGCGGGAAGAGGAGCAGGTGGCCTCCCTGCTCTCCTATCATGTGGATGCCTTGATCCTCTCGGACAGCCTGCATACCCCCCGCACCCGCAAGATGATTGCCACCGCCGGCATCCCGGTGGTGGAGACCATGGATCTGCCGGAGCAGCCCATCGATCTGGTGGTCGGCATGGATCACCGCGCCGCCGCCCGGGCCATGGTAACAGAGATGCTCAGCCGGGGCCGCCGTCGTCCCATCTATCTGGGAGCCCGACTCGATGTGCGTACCCGACTGCGGATGGAGGGTTATTACCAAGCCATGGCGGAGGCTAATCTGCCCGGTCGCCACCTGCTGACCGAGCGCGCCTCCAGCTTCGCCCTGGAGGGGAACTGCTGGAGCAGGCCCTGGCCGAGTATCCGGATCTCGATGGCCTCTACTGCACCAACGACGATCTCGCGGTCGGCGCCCTGCTGCGCTGCCAGGCACTGGGCATAGCGGTACCAGAGCGGCTCGCCATCGCCGGCAGCAATGCCCTAGACATTGGCCGCGCCATGAGCCCCAGCCTGGCCAGTATCATTACCCCCCGTGAAGCCATGGGGCGCGAGGCCGCCACCCTGCTGATGGCGAGGCTCGCCGGCAACCCCGTGCCCCAGACCCGGATCGATCTCGGTTTCACCCTCTATCCAGGTGACAGCCTGGGCTAAATTCCCCTCATCCACAGCACGCAGGGTCGCACGCAACATAAAAGAGAGGCCACCCTGGGGTGGCCTCTCTTGTGGGGTGCCGTCACGGACCCGGGGAGATGGGCTCTTGATCAACGCTTGCTTAGCGTGCCACCAAGGCAACCGCCTCGCAGGAGAGGCGGGTCACCTCTGCCCAGTTGCCACTCTTGAGCGCCTCGGCCGGCAGCATCCAGGAGCCGCCGACGGTGGCGACGCACTTCAGGGCCAGGTAGTCGGCGACATTGTGCGGGCCTATGCCGCCTGTGGGGCAGAAGCGGATCTGCGGCAGGGGCGCGGCGATGGCGGCAAGCGCCTTGGTGCCGCCGTTGGCCTCGGCCGGGAAGAATTTCAGGTGGTCGTAGCCCGCTTCCAGCGCCTGCATCACCTCAGACGGGGTGGCCACCCCCGGGATCAGTGGCGCCGTGCCGCTGGCGCCATGGGCCAGCAGTGCCGGTGTCATGCCCGGGGAGATGACGAAGCGCGCCCCGGCGGCCACAGCGGCATCATACTGGGCACTGTTGAGCACAGTACCGGCGCCCACCATGGCGTCCGGCATCGCCTCGGCGATCAGCTTGATGGCCTCCAACGCCACCGGGGTACGCAGGGTGATCTCGAACACCGAGATGCCACCGGCCAGCAGGGCCCTGGCCATGGGCAGCGCCTGATCCAGTTCATTGATGACCATGACGGGCACCAGCGGAGAGGCGGCGAACACCTCGGCAGGGGTCAGTTTCCAGTTTTTCATCATCTTTTCCTTATTCGACTCGTCATTACTCGAAAATGGTGGCGCCACACTCGGCGCTCGATACGGTGCGACGCATCACACTGAACAGTTCACGGCCCCACCCCTCTTGCTCAAGGGTGAGATCAATCTCGGCCTGGGTGCGGCCAGTCAATTCGGTCAGGCAGTCAAGGCGGCCAGTCTCTGCATCCAGACGCAGCATGTCGCCGTCCTGCAACAGGCCGATGGCGCCGCCATGCAGCGCCTCCGGCGTGACGTGGATGGCGGCCGGTATCTTGCCGGAGGCGCCGGAGAGGCGACCATCGGTGACTAGGGCGACCTTGTATCCCGCCTTCTGCAAGTTGCCGAGCACCGGCATCAACATGTGCAACTCGGGCATGCCGTTGGCTCCATCGTGCTGTCCCACGTCAACGACTCCGGCTTCTGGCTGGCGAACCGTTATCTGGGGCTCTCCGAGAAGCAGACACTGCAGACCTGGACGGTGATGGAGACCATCATCGGCACCACGGGCGGCGTGGTCGCCATGATCATTTTCAGCCTGCTTTAAGCACAAGCCTGTCAATAAAAGGCCTCCATCCTGAGGCCTTTTTCACCTTTCTGATGATTGTTGCTTTGGCTGAGGGGGTGAGATTGCTAGAATCGCCTATTCGTCGCCCCGAGTGGAACGCTTAACTCAGTGATATCAGGTTTCTCTATGCATTCATCGGCCCATTATCGACACCTGTTGGCGAACTTGCCCCAGATTGCCGTCGCCGCACAACAGTTCCAGACACTCTACAGTGCCCGGGATTTCAAGAGCCGGACCCTGTCGCTTATCCAGCACGCCCGTCAGCGCATCTATCTGGTCGCCCTCTACCTGCAAGATGACGAGGCTGGCCGTGAAATCATGGCCGCCCTCTACGCCGCCAAACAACGCAATCCAGCCCTCGACATCAAGCTGTTCGTCGATTTTCACCGTGCCCAGCGCGGCCTGATCGGCAAGGGCAAACAGGGGGGCAACCATCTGATGTATCAAGAGATGGCTGCCCAGTATCCGTACCAGATCGAAACCTATGGCGTACCGGTCAAGGGGCGCGAGCTGCTGGGGGTGCTGCATCTCAAGGGCTTCATCTTCGATGACACCCTGCTCTATTCCGGTGCCAGCCTGAATGACATCTATCTGCATCAGCAGGAACGTTACCGCTTCGACCGCTACCACCAGATAGAGAGCACAGAGCTGTGCCGCGCCATGGTCAACTACGTGGATGACCAGTTCGTCGCCAATCCCGCCGTGCAGCGCCTCGACAGTGCCGAGATCCCGACGGCCAAGCAGCTCAAGGGACCTATCCGCCGCTTCAAGATGAGCCTGCGCCAGAGCCAATATCGCTTCAACACCAGCAAGGCCGATGGCCAGCAGATCGCCATCACGCCGCTGGCGGGCCTGGGCAAGCGCAACAACCTGCTCAACCGCACCATTCGTAATCTGGTGCGCGCCACCGAGCGGGAGATCTTTATCTGCACCCCCTATTTCAACCCGCCCAAGGAGCTGAACAAGGACATAGAGTCCCTGCTCAACCGGGGTTGCAAGGTGACCATAGTGGTGGGTGACAAGACGGCCAACGACTTCTTTATCCCCCCCGGTGAGAAGTTCAGCACCATCGGCGGCCTGCCCTATCTGTATGAGACCAATTTGCGCAAGTTCGCCGAGCGCAATCAGCATCACATCGATGCGGGTCGACTCAACCTCATGCTGTGGCGTCATGAGCGCAACTCCTATCACCTCAAGGGCATCTTCGTCGATGAGGAGTGGGCCCTGCTCACCGGCAACAACCTCAACCCGCGCGCCTGGGCGCTGGATCTCGAGAATGGCCTGCTCATTCAGGACAGGGATCGCCAGCTGGCCGAACAGTTTGCCACCGAGAAGGCCAACATACTGGCCAACACCAGCCGCATCGGCAACTACAGCCAGGTGGAAGAGCCCAAGGACTACCCGGAGCAGGTGCGCAAGCTGCTGGCCCGGATCCACAGGGTCAAGGCGCACCTGTTGTTGAAACGCATTATCTGATCCCCTGCCCATGCTGCGCCTAACACCAAAGGCCTGCCGTTTTCGGCAGGCCTTTGTCATGGCGGCTGGCTGCTTGTCGCTGCAACGCGGCTTGCACCGCAACCTCAATAACCCCTATCATCTGGACATATTTACAGTATTCGCGGGCATCTAATTGATGAAATTGGATAAAATTCCTCTCGATAGCCTGAAGGGCGTCGGCAGCAAGATGCAGGAGAAGTTCGAGCGGCTCGGACTGGCCACCGTGCAGGATCTGCTGTTCCACCTGCCCCACCGCTACGAAGATCGCACTCAGGTGTGGCCCATCGGCGATCTCATTCCCGGTCTACATGGGGCGGTCGAGGGAGAGATCCAGGATACCCAGCTGGTGATGGGCCGTCGCCGCATGCTGGTGTGCCGCATCAGCGACGGCACCGGCTCCCTCACCCTGCGATTCTTCAATTTCACCGCCGCCCAGAAAAACAGCCTGGCCCAGGGCAGACTCATCCGTTGCTTCGGCGAGACCCGACCCGGCAAGTTCGGCCTGGAGATGGCCCACCCCGAATACAAGCTGCTCGGTGAGGAGCAGGCTGGCCAGACCGAAGAGGCGCTCACCCCCGTCTATCCTGCCACCGAGGGGCTGCGTCAGCTCACCCTGCGCAATCTCACCGATCAGGCTTTGCTCTTGCTGGCGCAACACGGGGTGGAAGAGCTGTTGCCCGCCGGTCTCTATCCCCAGCAGACGGATCTGGCTGCCGCCCTGCAACTGCTGCACAGGCCACCCCCCTCGGTCGCCCTGGATCAACTCGACAGCGGTCAACATCCGGCCCAGCGCCGTCTGGTGCTCGAAGAGCTGCTGGCCCACAACCTGTCGATATTGAAAGTTCGGGCCCAGGCCCAGACCCAGCATGCCCACGCCCTGGCGCCCGCCCCCGAGCTGGTTCAGCGTCTGCTGGGTGCCCTGCCCTTCAGCCCCACCGGCGCCCAGAGCCGGGTAGTGGCGGAGATAAGCCACGATCTGCAACAGAGCCATCCCATGATGCGGCTGGTACAGGGGGACGTGGGCTCGGGCAAGACCCTGGTGGCGGCCTTGGCGGCACTGCAGGCCATCGGCAGCGGCTGCCAGGTGGGATTGATGGCGCCGACCGAGCTGTTGGCCGAACAACACGCCATCAACTTCAATCACTGGCTGGCTCCCCTGGGGATCCAGGTCGGCTGGCTGGCGGGCAAGCAGAAAGGCAAGGCGAGGGAGGAGGCGCTCGCCGCCATTGCCGATGGCAGCGTGCGCATGATTGTCGGCACCCACGCCATCTTCCAGCAGCAGGTGGTGTTCGAGCGCCTCGGGCTGGTCATCATAGACGAACAGCACAGATTCGGGGTGCATCAGCGCCTCGCCCTGCGCGAGAAGGGAGAGCGGGAGGGGGTCCACCCCCACCAGCTCATCATGACCGCAACCCCCATTCCCCGCACTCTGGCCATGACCGCCTATGCGGATCTCGATACCTCCGTCATCGATGAACTGCCGCCGGGCCGCACTCCAGTCACCACTGTCGCCCTGCCGGACAGCCGCCGTGGCGACGTGATAGAGCGGGTCAAGCTCGCCTGCCAGGAGGGCAAGCAGGCCTACTGGGTCTGCACCCTGATCGAGGAGTCCGAGGTGCTCGAGTGCCAGGCCGCCGAGGATACCGCCAGCGAGCTGCAGACCCTGCTGCCCGGCCTGCATATCGGTCTGGTCCACGGCCGGATGCGCCCCATCGAGAAGCAGCGGGTCATGGAGGAGTTCAAGGCGGGCATATTGCAGCTGCTGGTCGCCACCACCGTCATCGAGGTGGGGGTGGATGTGCCCAACGCCAGCCTGATGATCATCGAGAACCCGGAGCGACTGGGGCTGGCCCAGTTGCATCAGCTGCGGGGCCGGGTCGGCCGGGGATCGGTTGCTTCCCACTGCGTGTTGCTCTATCACGCCCCGCTATCCAAGACGGCCCAGAGCCGGCTCGGGGTGTTGCGGGAGACCAATGACGGCTTCCTGATCGCCCAGCGGGATCTGGAGTTGCGTGGCCCCGGCGAGCTGCTCGGTACCCGCCAGACCGGCTTGGCGGATCTCAAGATAGCCGATCTGGTACGCGACCAGGCGCTCATTCCCCAGGTGCAGAAGCTGGCCCGCTATCTGATGGATCAGCACCCTGATCATGTCGAGCCCCTGATCCGCCGCTGGCTGGGTCTGCGGGATCACTACTCCAATGCCTGACCCCGGGGAGCCCCACTCTGTTGCCACTTAATCTGATGCCAAGGAGGCTGTGACTCATGAATGCCTGGTTACGCGCCCTGCTCTACACGCTCGCTTTCCTGTTGCTGTTCGTCTGGATGGGACTGGGGCTGTTCGATGCCGAGCGTGCCAAGGACCCCATCGCCAACTGGCTCAGCCGCCAGACCGGTGAACCCGTGGCCATAGGCCGGCTGGTGTTCAACCCGCTCCACCCCTATACCCTGCTGGCGGAACAGGTGAGCTATGGCGAGGCGGTCAAGTTTGACAAGGTCTACATCGAGGTCGACAGCATAGACTGGCTCAGCCGGGATGTGCGCCTCGCCCATCTGGACCTGATCAAGCCCAGCATCCGCTGGCCACTGCCCAACCAGCTGCCGAGCCTGCCGCTGCGATCCCTCACAGTGCAAGACAGCAAGATTGACGGGCTCAACCTCATCAGCGATGGGCTCAAGCTGCAGGGGGCCAGCGCCACCCTGAGCAACTGGCAGCTGCTCAGCCCGGGCCAACCCGTGCTGGCGGATCTCTCGCTCAACATCAACCGGCTGGAGACGCCCAAACTGACCCTGACCCGCCTGGCGCTGGCTGGCAAGCTGCAGGGCCAGGTGCTGACCACGGATCGACTGGTGACTCAGTTGTTTGACGGTGTCGCCGAGGCTGGCGTGGTGCTGGACTGGCCCGCCCGCAGCCTGCGCCTGCAGGATCTCAAGGCCAGGGGATTGCGCATCGAGCTGGCGGACCTTGGCGACCAACCCTGGCCCCTGCGCCGGGTCAGTCTGGATCGCGGCGACTTCCAGCATGTCAGTCTCAACTCCCTGACCGACGAGTTCTCCCTCAATGACTTCAATGGTGAATTGAGCCAGTTCGAGTGGCAGAGGGGCAGCGCGGCCAGCGGCCAGCTGCTCGGCAGTCTGGGAGATGCGGGGCGCGGCCTATTTCAGCTGGAAGATATCGAGGGGCAGCTGAGCTTCTCCGGTCAGCAGATCAACGCCACTCTCAAGGGCAAAGGCTATGACGGCAGCTTCGACGCCATGTTCAGCCTGGATCCCGATCGCCAGCAGTTGCGCCTGCGCCAGCTGAGCCTGACTGGCATGGACATCAGCCTGCCCCAGGGGTGGTGGCAAGCCTGGCAGGCCGCGCGTCCAGCGCGGCTCGAGATAAGCCAGCTTCACTTCGACAAGCTGAGGGTGCTCTCCTTCGATGAGGCTCTGCCACTCTCCCTGAGCGGCTGGAACCTGGATCTGCAGCAGCTGGGGCTGGATGGCAGACAGCCCCTGGCCCTGAGCGAGCAGGGTGCGCTCAACAGCGATTGGATTGAGCTGGCCTGGGATGGCCTCTCGGCCCGCAATGGTCAGCTGGCCCTCAGCGCGGCCCCCGGGCTCTGGCAGCTGAGCAAGCTCAGCAGCCAGTTGCCCGATGAGGGCAGTCTGGCTATCAATGGCCAGTGGAGCCGCGAGGCGCAAGTCCCATCCAGCCTCACCCTCAAGGGCGAAAAACTGGATCTGGCTCAATGGGGCAAGCTGCTCCACAGCCCGCTCTCCTTTGCCGGCAAGGCCGATCTCGCCATGGATCTGCAAGCCAGCTTGCCAGAGTGGCGCACCAGCCTGAGCGGCACCCTGAGCCTGGATGCCAAGGACCCCTTCTGGGACGGTGTGAAACTGGATCCTCTCCTCGATGAGTGGTTTGCCCAAGCCACGCCCCCGGGCCTGAGTCAGGACGCCCTTTGGCAAGCCATGCAGGGGGGCGATACCCCCTTCTACCAGCTAGCCCTGGCCGCAACGATTCAGGGGGGCAAGCTACAACTGACCCGCGGCGGCGCCTCCACCATCACCCACTTGCTCGCCTTGAGCGGCGGTCTGGATCTGGGCGGCGATCTGTGGCAACTCGACATAGGCGCCCTCAATCGAGAGGGGTGCGCCGAGCTCATCGGTCAATGGCGCGGTCCGCTCGCGGCCCCCGAACTCGCCTGGCAGTTCAGTGCAGCCAAGGCAAATTGCGACTGGCAGGTTGGGGTCAGCTACCCTGCTCAGGGGCGCGACACCCCGCTCCATCGCCCCCCAACCCCCGATAGTCCGTCGGCGACGAACTCAGGTGGCTGAGCCCTGCAGATGCTCTCCCCATCAGCACAGAGGCCTCCCAGGGGAGGCCTCTGTGCTTGCGTCCTAGCTGCGCTTCGCTGGCTGCACCACATAGCGGCCGAGGAACTCGGCGGCGAGCTGGCTGCCGCTGAACAGCTTTATTTTGAGGCTGAACTTGGCCGATTTCCCCTCCCGCAACGGTTGCAGCACGGCGGGCATCCCCTCACGAGCGACCCTGGCCTCCGGCTCCTTTGTCACCGGGCGGTAATACTTGATATCTCCCTCCGCCAGCACGGTATCACCGACCAGTCCCTCTTCCTTCAGTTGCAGCCAGATCAGGCCCCAGCCTGCCAGCACGCACTGGCTATAGATGCTGCCGGCGAACATGGTCTCATGGACATTGAGGTTGGCCGCCAGATTGGCCTTGAGATGGAAGGTCTGGCCGTCGTAATGGGTGATGTGTACCCCCATCTTTTCGCTGATGGGAATGCCCCTCGCCCAGCGGGTGGTGAGATCCTGGCACCATTGGGGTCTGTACTCTATGGTCTGCAGCGGGCTCAGGGACTTGATCATCTGACGGTGGGGAATACGACCGAACGAGACGGGGCCCTCACCCACCTCGATGAAGCCGCATCTGCGATAGAACTCCACCGCCTCCTGGCGGGCATTCATCACCAGTCGCTTGACCTTCTCCTCACAGGCGAGCTGTTCCAGATCCGCGACCATGCGCATCCCCAGCCCCTGACCACGGTACTCGGGCAGCATGGCCATGAAGCGGATCTGGGCCTCGTCCCCACCCACGAACAGGCGGCCCACGGCGATGGGGGTACCATCGGGGGCCAGCATCATGCGATGAATGGCGACTGAGTCATATTCGTCTCGCTCGGAGCCAGGGGGAAAGTTGAATGGCTTGCGCAGCAGTTCCCAGCGCAGCTGGTAATAAGCATCCAGCTCTGACTCTGTTTGAGGGGTTACCACCCGGTACATAGCGACATCCTTGGGTTACACTGGTCGAAAGCCATCTTGCCGTGCAATTTCATGGACTTCAATCTACAGACGTATCAGGCCGAACAGTTATTACATCTGGGAGTCAGTCCGAGCCGCCGTATCTGCGTTCAGCAAAATAGCGCTCATCGCTGGCTGGAGATAGATGGCGTGGTGCAATCCGCCATGGTGCGCACCGCCCCGCAACAGCTCTGTCTGCCCCACCAGCAAGCCATCGCCAACCTGCTGCCAGCAAGGGCCGAACGCATACTTGAGCTGGGTCTCGGCGGCGGCGACATAGGCCGTCACCTGCTGGGTCGCTGGCCAGAGGCCAGCCTCGACAGCGTGGATCTCGACGCCGAGGTGATCAGCCTCTATCGCGACTTCTTCATGACGACGGGAAGTGCGGAGCGCCAGTGCCTGCATCAGGCCGATGCCCTCGCCTTCCTGCTCGAACAGAGCGGTGACTACGATCTCATCCTGGTGGACTTGTTCAGTCAGGACGGCAACCCGCCCCTGCTGTTCAGCCCCCACTTCTATCAAGCCCTGGCGAGTCGACTGCGCGGTGAACTCATCATCAATCTGCTGCCCAGAACCGGACGAGAGCTGGATCAGGTGCTGCTGCTGGTCGAGCGCTGGATAGGCCAGCCGCAGTTGAGAGGAGTGCCGGGTTGCATCAACCAGATAGTCCATGCTCGCCAAGCCTGAGAAGCCTCATACCTGCAACCAGAAGGTGACGGGGCCATCGTTGAGCAGTGCCACCTTCATGTCGGCGGCGAATCGCCCGGTCTCGGTCCGCAGACCCGCCCCCCTGGCCTGGTCGATAAAGTATTCATAGAGCCTGTTGGCCTCCTCCGGCCTGGCGCCCCCCGAGAAGCTGGGCCTCATCCCCTTGCCGGTGTCCGCCGCCAGGGTAAATTGGGATACCACCAGCAGACTGCCCCCCACCTGGCTCACATTGAGATTCATCCTGCCGTTCTCGTCGGAGAAGATGCGATAGCCGCTCACCTTGTGCAGCAGCTTGTCGGCCTTGCCCTCATCATCACCTTGCTCCACCCCGAGCAACACCAGCAAGCCCTGCTCTATGGCGCCAACCACCTCTCCCTCAACGGTAACGCTGGCCTCGCTAACCCTTTGAATCAATGCAATCATCCGCGACTCCTTTGCCTGGTACAGCTTGAAATGAAACGACCGCCCCGGGGCGGTCGTCCATGTTACCAACAAGAGGCCGAGTCAGCCCAGTTCCTCAATGGCCGGCTTCTCATCCCCCCGAGACAGGCCGTGGTCTCGGCAGCGAGCTGAACAAGCTCACATAGCCAGACAAACAGGATAGGCCCGGAGGGCGCCTGTCGAGCTAGCCCAGCTCTTCAGCGCCCGGCTTCTCGTACTCTCCCAAGCAGGCGGTAGTCTCGGCGCCCAGTAGTACCACCAGCCAGCTTAAGTACACCCAGACAAAGAGGATGGGGATCGTCGCCAAGGCACCATAGATGGCCTGATAAGAGGGGAAATTGGTGATGTAGAGCGCAAAGCCACGCTTGGCTAACTCAAACAACACGGCCGCGACCAGGGCACCGACCAGGGCGTGGGAGAGCCGCACCTTGCAGTTGGGCACCACAGTATAAATAAGCAGAAAACCAATGACGGAGAAGAGGAAAGGCAGGCCCCGCAGCAGCCAGTAACCGACCCCGAACAGCGCCTCTCCCTGGAAGATCCGCAGCGAGATGATATAGGAGGAGACGGCAATGCTGGCCCCGATGAGCACAGGGCCCAGGGTCAGGATCATCCAGTACATGGCGAATGCCTGGCCGAGGGGCCTGCCCCGGGTAGAGCGCCAGATGTAGTTGAGGTTCTTGTCGATGGCCGAGATGAGCATCAGCGCCACCACCACCAGCGCCCCTATCCCCACGGCCGTGGTATTGGTGGCATTGGCAACGAAGCCATCGATGTACTGCTTGAGGGCATCTCCCGCCGTCGGCACGAAGTTGGCGTAGACGAACTGCTCCATCGCCTGCTTGATCCCTTCAAACACCGGGAAAGCCGACATCATGCCAAACACGACCGCTATCATGGGCACCAGGGAGAGCAGGGTCACATACGCCAGATAGCCCGCGGTGACCGTCAGCCGGTCTTGTTGAAAACGACCCCAGACGAAGTGGGCAAAGTGGCGGCCATCATGGCGCAAGAACGCGGAGGCGTGCGCCAGTTGCTGGCGAAAGTGATGTTGCATAGTAACGTCCTACGAGACTGATTCTGCCCCCTATTGTGTCAGACTCGCCAGGGGATTGCCCGATCCCAGATAAAATGAGTCCTGTTTCCGACCCGGCGGCGTCATCTCGGCGACTGCCCCGATGAGGGTCGACAATCCCGGATCACCACCCCATTCCCGGCTCCTTCCTTGGCATGCACCCATAAAAAAATCCGAACACCAGAGGTGTTCGGATTTTTTATCACCACCATCAGGCCGGATTAGCGGCATGATGGGAGAGAGATCAGGCGCGACCGGAGCGCTTGCGATCCATCTCGGTCAGCAGCTTCTTACGAATACGTACTGCCTTGGGAGTGATCTCTACCAATTCATCGTTGTCGATGAACTCGAGAGCCTGTTCCAGGGTCATGCGGATCGGCGGAGTCAGCACTTGAGCTTCATCGGTACCGGAGGCACGCATGTTGGTCAGCTGCTTGCCCTTCAGGCAGTTCACTGTCAGATCGTTGGAACGGGAGTGAATACCGATCACCTGGCCTTCGTACACTTCGGTCGCGTGACCGATGAACAGACGACCACGGTCTTGCAGACCGAACAGGGCGAAGGTCAGGGCCTTACCGGTGGCGTTGGAGATCAGCACGCCGTTCTGACGCTCGCCGATGCTGCCACCCTTGTGCGGGCCGTAATGGTCGAAGGTGTGGTACAGCAGACCGGTACCTGAGGTCATGGTCAGGAATTCGGTCTGGAAACCGATCAGGCCACGGCTCGGGATCATGAAGTCAAGACGGACACGACCCTTGCCATCCGGGGTCATGTTGGTCATCTCGCCCTTACGCAGGCCGAGTTGCTCCATGACAGAACCCTGGTGCGTCTCTTCCACGTCCACGGTAACGGTTTCGAACGGCTCGTGCAGGACGCCGTCGATGGTGCGCAGGATAACTTCCGGACGGGATACCGCCAGCTCGTAACCTTCGCGACGCATGTTTTCGATCAGGATGGACAGGTGCAGTTCACCACGGCCGGAGACGCGGAACTTGTCCGGATCTTCAGTCTCTTCCACGCGCAGGGCCACGTTGTGGACCAGTTCATGGGTCAGACGCTCCATGATGTTGCGGGAGGTCACGAACTTGCCTTCTTTACCGGCGAACGGTGAGGTGTTGACCTGGAAGGTCATGTTCACGGTCGGCTCGTCAACGGAGAGCGGCGGCAGGGCTTGGACAGCATTGTTGTCACAGATGGTGTCGGAGATTTTCAGCTCGCCCAGACCGGTGATGGCAATGATGTCGCCCGCTTGCGCGTCGGCCACTTCGGTACGGGACAGACCCAGGTAGCCCAGTACCTGACCCACTTTACCGGTCCGGTTCTTGCCGTTGGCACCGACGATGGTGACTTGCTGGTTGGTTTTGACGCGACCACGGGTGATACGGCCGATACCGATAACACCGACGTAGGAGTTGTAGTCCAGCTGGGAGATCTGCATCTGGAAGCCGCCGTCGACATCAGCCGCAGGTGCTTCCACGTTGTCAACGATGGCCTGGAACAGGGGTTCCATGTTGTCGGACTCAACGCTTTGGTCCATGGTGGCCCAACCGTTCAGTGCAGAGGCGTAGACAACTTTGAAGTCCAGCTGCTCATCGGTGGCACCCAGGTTGTCGAACAGATCGAAGACCTGATCCATTACCCAGTCAGGGCGAGCACCCGGACGGTCGATCTTGTTGATGACGACGATCGGCTTCAGACCCTGGGCGAATGCTTTCTGGGTGACGAAACGGGTTTGCGGCATTGGGCCGTCAACGGCGTCAACCAGCAGCAACACGGAGTCAACCATGGACATGACACGCTCTACTTCACCACCGAAGTCGGCGTGACCCGGGGTATCAACGATGTTGATGCGGTAGTCGTTCCAACGGATTGCAGTGTTCTTGGCGAGAATGGTAATACCACGTTCTTTTTCCAGATCGTTGGAATCCATCAGACGCTCTTGACCATCAGTGGTACGGTCGAGGGTTCCAGACTGCTGCAGCAGTTTATCAACCAGGGTAGTTTTGCCGTGGTCTACGTGCGCAATAATCGCAATATTGCGTAAATTCTCTAACATTCTCGCCTCAATCACCGGGTAAAATTGGGCGCTAATTGTACTCTCGCCTTTGTGATCTGCCTAGCAGAATCGCAGTAGATTCACGCACTGCAATGGATCTGGATCATAGACCCGCGCCAACAAGCCTGTTTATATGGGGGTTCCTGCCCTCTTGCACTTGTTTGGCGCACCAAAAAGATCCCAGGTAGCACCAAATTGGTGCAATGTAGGGCGGAAGCAGCAGATTTTGGGACGCCAAGATGCGGCAACTGCCCTGAAATCATGCTGTCACAAACTTGGCACGATACTCGCTTATGTGAATGTGATGACGAATTCACCCAAAGAGTTTTAACACCGGAGGTTACTTAGCATGTCAGCTCAGAACGTAATGGCCTTGATCCAGGAACATGAAGTCAAGTTTGTCGACCTGCGCTTTACCGACACCAAGGGTAAAGAGCAGCACGTTTCCATCCCTTCCCACCAGGTCAACGAAGAGTTCTTCGAAGACGGCAAGATGTTCGATGGCTCCTCCATCGGCGGCTGGAAAGGTATTAACGAGTCTGACATGGTGCTGATGCCGGATGCGGCCTCCGCCAAGCTGGATCCGTTCACCGAAGAGACCACCCTGAACATCGTCTGTGACATCCTGGAACCGGCCACCATGCAAGGCTACGATCGCGATCCGCGCTCCATCGCCAAGCGTGCCGAAGACTTCCTGAAGTCCAGCGGCATCGCCGATACCGTCCTGTTTGGACCAGAGCCCGAATTCTTCATGTTCGACAACATCACCTTCTCGAACACCATGGGCCACAGCTTCGTCAAGATTGAATCCGAAGAAGCCGCCTGGAACTCAGGTACCGCCTACGAGCACGGCAACAAGGGTCACCGCCCCTTCGTCAAGGGTGGTTACTTCCCGGTTGCACCGGTTGACTCCTCCCAGGACATTCGCGCCGCCATGTGTCTGGTGCTGGAAGAGATGGGTCAGGTCGTCGAGGCCCACCACCATGAGGTGGCTACCGCCGGTCAGAACGAGATCGCCACTCGCTTCAACACCCTCACTCTGAAGGCTGATGAAGTCCAGGTGCTGAAGTACGTGATCCACAACGTGGCCCACGCCTACAACAAGACAGTCACCTTCATGCCAAAACCCATGTTTGGCGACAACGGCTCCGGCATGCACTGCCACCAGTCTCTGGTCAAGAACGGCGTCAACCTGTTCGCCGGTGACCTGTACGGCGGCCTGTCCGAGATGGCACTGCACTACATCGGCGGCATCATCAAGCACGCCAAGGCCATCAACGCCTTCGCCAACCCGACCACCAACTCCTACAAGCGTCTGGTACCAGGCTACGAAGCCCCGGTCATGCTGGCTTACTCCGCCCGTAACCGTTCCGCTTCCATCCGTATCCCGGTCGTACCTAGCCCGAAAGCACGTCGCATCGAAGTGCGCTTCCCGGATCCGGCTGCCAACCCCTACCTGGCCTTCGCGGCCCAGCTGATGGCTGGTCTGGACGGCATCATCAACAAGATCCATCCGGGCGATGCCATGGACAAGAACTTGTACGACCTGCCGCCGGAAGAAGCCGCAGAAGTGCCGACCGTTGCCGGCTCTCTGGACGAAGCCCTGGCAGGTCTGGATGCAGATCGCGAGTTCCTGACCCGCGGTGGCGTGTTCAGCGATGACTTCATCAACTCCTACCTGGAGCTGAAGCAGCACGACGTGGACCGCGTCCGCATGACCCCGCACCCGCTGGAGTTTGAACTGTACTACTCTGTCTAACAGATACAGTCAGAACCCAATAGAGAAAAAACCCGCCTCATGGCGGGTTTTTTCTCTGATAGGCTTTAGGCGAGATCCCACCAAGGAGAGATGGATGAGAATGAGCCGCTATGCCGGGTTCTTGCTGCTGATCTGCCTGAACGCCCAGGGGGCCAAGATCTACTCCTGGATCGACAGCAGGGGGATCACCCACTACACCAGCACCCCTCCCGCCGGTCAGCAAACTCAGGAGATCGATCTGCGAGTCGCCCCCCTGGTCGGCACCAGCACCCATTCGGTACAGGTCGATAATTACAACCACCTCATTGGCGCCGATGTCAGACAGGCCGAACTGGCCATCTCCCTGCTCTCCCCCGAGCCAGACAGCACCCTGCGCGACAACACGGGCAACATAGTGTTCGAAGCCCAGGTCACCCCAGTCCCTCCACCCCAGTTCGACCTGCGTCTCTTGCTCGATGGCAAGGAGCGGGTCCGGATCCACAACACGCTGATCATCCGCCTGGAAAACCTGGATCGGGGCACCCATAGGGTGCAGCTCGAGCTACTGGCAAAAGACGGTACGATCCTTGCTAAATCAGAAGTTGTGACTTTCTATCTGCACAGAACCAGAGCCAATCAGGCAGCCACCCCGGGCCCTACGCCTCATAAAGGGTGATCCTCTGCACCTATGCGGGTAGACTGAATGCACTATATTGGTGCATTACCGGTGTGTAGCACCGTTTTAGGGAGAAACCTGTGCCAGTCCGCTCGGATCAAGCCAAGACATTACTCGACAACCTGCTGACTGCCGTCATCCTGATGGACGAACGTCTCTGCATTCAGCACGTCAATCCTGCGGCAGAACAGCTGCTCTCCCTCAGTCAACGCCGGCTGATCGGGCTGGAGCTGCCCCATCTGCTGGAGCACATCTCCCTCGACTTGCAACGCTTTCGTCAGTGCCTCATCTCGGGGCAAGGCTTCACCGACAGCGAGGTGACCCTGGTCGTGGAAGGGGAACCTCGCCTGGTCGAACTCAGTGCCAGCCCCCTGGCCGACCATGAACAGCGTTTGATCGTGGTAGAGCTGCGCAAAATCGACCAGCAGAAGAAGATCAGTCAGGAGTTGCAGCAGCATGCTCAACAGCAAGCGGCCAGAGAGCTGGTGCGCGGTCTGGCCCACGAGATCAAAAACCCCCTGGGTGGCCTGCGTGGTGCGGCCCAGTTGCTGCAAAAGGAGCTGCCGGATCCGGCCTTGCGTGAATATACCGGCATCATCATCGAGCAGGCTGACAGGTTGCGGTTGCTGGTCGATCGCCTGCTTGGCCCCCAGCGTCCCGGCCGCCATCAGGTTCACAATGTCCACTCGGTACTGGAGCAGGTTCGCCGCCTGGTGGAGCTGGAACTGCCCGCCGGGATCCGCATAGAGCGGGACTATGACCCCAGCATTCCCGAATTCGAGATGGAACCGGATCAGCTGCAACAGGCCTTCCTCAACATAGTGCGCAACGCCGCCGAGGCACTGATCAGCCAGACAGGCCTGATCAGCCTGCGCACCCGCACCGTGTTCCAGATCACCATCCATGGCCAGCGTTACCGGCTCGCCGCCGAGATAAAGATCATCGACAACGGACCCGGCATCCCGGATGCCATCCGTGACACCCTCTTCTACCCCATGATCACCGGTAAAGAGGGGGGAACGGGGCTCGGCCTCTCCATCGCCCAGAACCTGATCGATCAGCACAAGGGCCGTATCGACTGCATCAGTTGGCCAGGACATACCGAGTTCACCGTTTATCTACCGCTTCGCAAATAAGGGAACGTCATGACCGCAAAAGTATGGATCGTCGATGACGACAGTTCGATCCGCTGGGTGCTGGAGCGCACCCTGGGCAACGAGGGTTTCGAGTGCGAGAGTTTCGCCGATGGCGAGGCCCTGCTGCACTCCCTGGAGGCACGATCTCCCGATGTGATCCTGTCCGACATCCGCATGCCCGGCATCGATGGCCTCAGCCTGCTGGAACAGATCCATCGTCGTCAGGCGGACTTGCCCATCATCATCATGACCGCCCACTCGGATCTCGATTCCGCCGTCAACGCCTACCAGCGTGGCGCCTTCGAATATCTGCCCAAGCCGTTCGATATCGAGGAGGCGGTCACCCTGGTGCGCCGCGCCGAGAATCACCTGAAAGAGCAGCGCACCAAACGCAAGACTCGCCCGCAAGACGCCAGCAGCAGCCCGGAGATCATCGGTGAAGCCCCTGCCATGCAGGAGGTGTTTCGCGCCATAGGCCGGCTGTCGCGGTCCAGCATCTCGGTGCTGATCAACGGCCAGAGCGGCACCGGCAAGGAGCTGGTCGCCCACGCCCTCCATCGCCACAGCCCGCGTGCCCACAAGAACTTCATTGCCCTCAACATGGCGGCCATCCCGAAAGATCTCATCGAATCTGAGCTGTTCGGCCATGAGAAGGGCGCTTTCACCGGGGCCAACAACATTCGCCATGGCCGCTTCGAGCAAGCGGATGGCGGCACCCTGTTTCTCGATGAAATCGGCGACATGCCACTCGATGTGCAGACCCGGCTGTTGCGGGTACTGGCCGATGGCCAGTTCTATCGCGTCGGCGGCCATCAGCCGGTACAGGTGGACGTGCGCATCATCGCCGCCACCCACCAGAATCTGGAGAAGCGGGTCGCCGATGGCGAATTCCGGGAGGATCTGTTCCACCGCCTCAACGTCATCCGCATCCATATCCCGGCCCTCAAGGAGCGCCGTGAGGATATCCCCCAGTTGGCGCACCACTTCCTGCTGCGAGCTGCCAAGGAGCTCAACGTCGAGGCCAAGAGTCTGCACCCGGATACCCAGGTGTTCATCAGCCGGCTCCCCTGGCCTGGCAACGTCCGTCAGTTGGAAAACGTCTGCCGTTGGCTGACCGTCATGGCCTCGGGACAGGAGGTGCTGGTCGCCGATCTGCCTCCCGAGCTGCTGACCCCGATCACCAGCGTCGCCGAGCCGGGGCAGCCTGCACTGGCCGGTGGCTGGCAGCAACAGCTGCGCGACTGGGTCGCCGCCAAGCTGGCTCTGGGAGAGATTGACATACTGGCCGATGCCATGCCTCAGTTCGAACGCATCATGCTGGAGACGGCGCTGGAGCATACCCATGGCCATAAGCAGGAGGCGGCTCGCCTGCTCGGCTGGGGTCGTAACACCCTCACCCGCAAGCTCAAGGAGCTCGATTTCTCCTGAGCTCGGCTGGCCCCCAGCCACAAGGGGGGCCCGCCATGCTGCGATTTCAAGCCCCTCCTTTGCCAGCCTCAGCATGATCCCAACGACAGCGACTCAGCACACAGCGGCCCCCTTCCGGGCTTGGCAATGCCATGAAAAAATCCGCCGTCTTTCGCTGCAATGCGAAAAACGGCGGATAGTGTCGACGCTTGTCAGACTAACGTTGCCCCTGGCGGCTCACTGACACTGCGCATAGCGTCTCAGCGAGCTTGTCTCCCATGAGGGCTCAATATGCCTTGCTGCCCAGCAAGTGACCATCGACCGGCGAGGGTAAGCCGTACTGGGAGTTCTTGCCATGAAACGCCTTGGTGGTCTGGCCAAGGTCGCCCTTGAAGCGGGGATCCTGGGGCCTTTCCTGACTATTGATGTAAAGCGACACATCCCAAGCCTGCTGGTCGCTCAGGCTTCCCCCCTGAGAGAGCGGCATGTTGCTCTTGATGAAGGCGGCCGCCTTGTCGATACCGTGCATGCCCGCGCCCCAGTTGTAGCTCTCCTTGCCCCACAGTGGCGGGAAGACGTAGCGATCCGCTACCTTCTTGCCCTCCCCCTCGGCGCCGTGGCAATCGGCACAGCGCTCGGCATAGACACTCTGGCCCCGCTTGAAGTCGGGGGACTGGGGAGGGGTGGCGATGGTGAAGAAGTTGCGACCCGGCAGCTTGTCACTGATGGGGGCACCGCTCGCCAGCCAGTAGGAGTAGGCCACCAGATCGCGGATGGCAGGGCTGTCATAGGCGGGAGGCTGCCCCCCCTTGGCATTCATCGAATAGAGGAAGCAGCCTTGCAGCCGATCCTCATAGGTGTTCACCTTGTTGTTCTTCTTGCGATAGGCGGGATAGGAAGGATAGGCACCCCACAGCGGACTGGCGCCGGGAATGATGCCGGAACCCAGATGGCAATTGCTGCACTGCAGGCCATTACCGGGCTGACCCTGCCCCTTGAGCTGCTGGGTGTTGACGAACAGGCTGTAGCCCCGCTTGATGGCGGCACCCATCTCACCATCCGGCACCGCAGACCAGTCGGGCACCTTGTGATAGTTGCCATCCGGCGCCTTCTCTCCAAGGGGGACGCTGAACTGATCATCAAAGGATTCGGCATGGACCAGCCCAGCCAGCAGGCAGCTCATCAGATAGAGATATTTCATTTCGTCACCCCCTGGGCGGCGAAGTAGTTGGCTACGGCCTCCACTTCTGACTCGCTAAGCGACTTGGCGATGGCAGACATGGATCCCATGGCGCCCGCCGGACGCTTATCCGCTTTCCAATACATCAGCTGACGCTTGAGGTAGGCAGGATCCTGGCCGGCGAGGCGTGGAAACAGGGGCATGACGCCAATGCCACTGGGCCCATGACAGGCAACACAGGCAGGCAAGTTACGATCCGGTTTACCCGCCAGAGCCAGCCGCTCACCAGCGTCCATATCTCCCGGCCATTTCTCCCCACTCCAGTGCAGCGCCACTTCCTTGGCCGCCGACTGGCTGGCGAAGTGGTTGGCTGCACGCTTTATCTGCTCGTCGCTGAGTTGATAGATGATGGGATTCATGAAGTCGCTGACCCGTTTTCCGCTGCGAAAGGCGTGCAGTTGCTCAGTCAGATAGGCTTCTGATTGTCCCCAGAGGCTGGGAATATTGGACTCTTTCGGCACGCCATTCAGACCATGGCAGGTGCCACAGATTTGGGGTACATCCTGGGTTGCCTGAGCGGCCTGGGCCAAAGGGGGCACCAGACAGGTCAACAGGGTGGTGAGCAGTGCTCGCATCTTTATCGACAAGGATGTATCTCCAATCAACAGCGGTAAAATCCATATTACTTGTCAGGGTAACACCCCCTATCGAAGAGGGGTAGCCATAGCATAGCTGCTCTCCAGTGGTCCGATCTGGCCAAAGAAAACGCCAGCCCGAGGGCTGGCGTTGTTATAACGGATGAGATCACTGGCCTCATTGCGAGATGGTGAGACCCTGGCTGTCGGCCCCTAGGCTCAACAGCTTGCCTGGGACAACCCGACCACTGAGCAGGGCCTGGGCCAAGGGGTTCTCCACCTTCTGCTGGATAGCCCGCTTGAGGGGTCGCGCCCCGTAGACGGGATCGAAACCGGCATGCACCAGCTTGGTCAGCAACTCCTCGCTCACCTCCACCTCGAAGCCCTGGGACTCCAGACGGCCCATCAGGCTCTTGAGCTGGATCCGGGCGATGGACTTGATGTGATCCTCGCCGAGGGGGTGGAACACCACAGTCTCGTCGATCCGGTTGATGAATTCCGGTCGGAAGCTGCGGGTCAGCAGCTCCATCAACAGGGCCTTCATCTCCTCATAGTCCTTCTCGGCATAGTGCTCCTGGATCAGATCCGAGCCGAGGTTGGAGGTCATGATCACCACGGTATTGCGGAAATCGACGGTGCGGCCCTGACCATCGGTCAGACGACCATCGTCCAGCACTTGCAACAGGATGTTGAACACATCCGGGTGCGCCTTCTCCACCTCATCCAGCAGGATCACCGAGTAGGGGCGACGGCGTACCGCCTCCGTGAGATAACCCCCCTCCTCGTAACCCACGTAGCCGGGGGGCGCACCCACCAGCCGCGCCACGCTGTGCTTCTCCATGAACTCGGACATGTCGATGCGCACCATGGCGTCCTGGGTATCGAACAGAAACTCCGCCAGCGCCTTGCACAGCTCGGTCTTGCCCACCCCGGTCGGGCCGAGGAACAGGAAGGAGCCGATGGGGCGGTTCGGATCGGACAGACCTGCCCGGGAGCGGCGAATGGCGTTGGAGACGGCTTCCACCGCCTCTTCCTGGCCGATCACCCGGCTGTGCAGCTGCTCTTCCATGCGCAGCAGCTTGTCGCGCTCCCCTTCCAGCATCCGCGCCACCGGGATCCCGGTCCAGCGCGCCAGCACGTCTGCGATCTCCACATCGGTGACCCGGTTGCGCAGCAGGCTGGTCTCCTGCATCTCGGCCTGAGTGGCGAGATCGAGCTGCTTCTCCAACTCGGGGATGCGGCCGTATTGCAGTTCGGACATGCGGGCCAGGTCCCCGGCGCGGCGTGCGACGTCGAGATCCTGACGGGCCTGCTCCAGCGCGGCCTTGATATGCTGGGTACCGGCCAGCGCCGCCTTCTCCGCCTTCCAGATCTCTTCCAGCTCGTTGTAGTCGCGCTCCTTCTCGGTCAGCTCCTGACTGAGCAACTCCAAGCGCTTGCGACTGGCGTCGTCATCTTCTTTGAGCAGCGCCTGCTGCTCCAGCTTGAGCTGGATGATGCGCCGCTCCAGCCGATCCAGCGACTCCGGCTTGGAGTCGATCTGCAGCCGGATGCTGGCCGCCGCCTCGTCGATGAGGTCGATGGCCTTGTCCGGCAGCTGGCGATCGGCGATGTAACGGTGGGACAGCTGAGCCGCCGCGACTATGGCCGGATCCGTGATCTGCACATGGTGGTGCAGCTCATAACGCTCCTTCAGCCCGCGCAGTATGGCGATGGTGTCTTCCACCGAGGGCTCCTCCACCAGCACCTTCTGGAAGCGGCGCTCCAGCGCGGCATCTTTCTCCACGTACTGGCGATATTCATCAAGGGTGGTGGCGCCGACGCAGTGCAGCTCACCGCGCGCCAGGGCCGGTTTGAGCATGTTGCCCGCGTCCATGGCCCCCTCGCCCTTGCCGGCGCCGACCATGGTGTGCAGCTCGTCGACGAAGAGGATGACGTTGCCCTCCTCTTTGGCGAGATCGCTGAGCACGGCTTTGAGGCGCTCTTCGAACTCACCGCGATACTTGGCGCCCGCGACCAGGGCCCCCATATCCAGGGAGAGCACCCGCTTGTTCTTGAGCCCTTCCGGCACCTCACCGTTGATGATGCGCTGAGCCAGCCCCTCGACGATGGCAGTCTTACCGACCCCGGGGGCACCGATCAGCACCGGGTTATTCTTGGTACGGCGCTGCAGCACCTGGATGGTGCGACGGATCTCTTCGTCCCGGCCGATCACGGGGTCAAGCTTGCCTATTTCGGCGCGCTCGGTGAGATCGATGGTGTACTTCTCCAACGCCTGGCGATTCTCCTCGGCATTGGCGTCATCGATCTTCTTGCCGCCACGGACCTTGTCGATGGCCTGCTCGAGTTTCTCTTTGGTCAGACCCTGGCTGCGCAGCAGCTCGCCCAGGTTGCCCTTCTCATCGAGAGCCGCCAGCAGGAAGAGCTCGGATGAGATGAACTGATCCTTGCGCTGCTGAGCCAGCTTGTCACAGACGTTGAGCAGACGACCCAGGCCATTGGAGAGCTGTACATCGCCCTCGACGCCGCTCACCTTGGGCAGGCGGTCGAGCTCCTCGCCGAGGCGGGAGCGCAGGGCATTGATGTCTATCCCGCACAGGGTCAGCAAGGGACGGCTAGACCCACCATCCTGATTGACCAGGGCGGTCATCAGATGGACGGGTTCGATAAATTGATGATCTCGACCCAGTGCGAGGGACTGGGCATCAGAAATAGCTACTTGGAATTTACTGGTCAGGCGATCGAGGCGCATTGCACTCCTCCCTTTGAAACAGACGCCGCCTTGGGCGGCAACAACGGAACTTTCTGATAAGGAAGATGAGGTCTGCGGCCAGGATTTCAAGGGGAGTGGTTGTTTATTTTTTCCTCAATGGCGGTTTCAGAGAGGGCGGCGCGTTATCCGGCAAGGGGCGAGCCGGTGCGCTGTTCCGGCCAGAGGGACAGGCATTCATAGGTGGGCGCTCACCGGCTTCGCTGAGCGCCCACCTGTCTACTCTGCCAGCCAAATGAGGGAGGCCATCCGGCCGGTCTGGCCATCCCGGCGATAGGAGTAGAAACGCTCGCGGTCGCTGAAGGTGCAGTGCTCGCCCCCATAGACGGCGCTCACTCCGGCGCGGGCCAGGCGCAGCCGGGCCAGCTGGTAGATATCTGCCAGCCACTTGCCCTCGTTGGCAGACGGGATGAAGGCGGCAACGGCTTCGGCCTGCTCGGCGAGAAAAGCGTCGCGCACCTCGCCACCGACTTCAAAGGCACTGGGCCCTATGGCCGGGCCCAGCCAGGCGAGTATCTCGGCGGGCTTGCAGCCCATGGCTTTGATGCTGGCCTCCAGTACGCCATTTTGCAGACCACGCCAACCGGCATGGGCGGCAGCCACCACGGTGCCCGCCCGGTCGCACAGCAGCACCGGCAGGCAGTCGGCCGTCATCACTATGCAGGCCAACCCCGCCTCGTGGGCGCAGGCGGCATCGGCCTCCGGTGCCCCGTCGTATTCGTTGCTGACGGGGTGGACGGCGATGCCGTGCACCTGATTGAGCCAGTTGAGCCGACCCGGGATCCCGGCGGCTTGTTGCAACAAGCCACGATTGGCCTCGACCAAGGCAGCGTCATCCCCGACATGGGCCCCCAGGTTGAGACCGGCAAAGGCGCCTTGGCTCAGGCCGCCATCCCGGGTGGTGGAAAGGGCCCGGACCCGCGCCGGGGCAGGCCAGTTCGGTACTATCGTCTCCATCACTGACTCCTTATCAATCATGAAAAAATACCATAAAAAACGGGGCACCCACTGGGTACCCCGCCCTTCGCACTCTCTTGGACCACTCCGTATCATCCGGCCTGGTCGACGCGCTTAGCCCCAGATCAGATCATCCGGATTGGCCAGGGTATCGGCACGCATTGCCTCCATCAGATCCAGCATGTCCTGCGGCGTTGAGGAGTGCCACTGCATGACTTCGCCGGTGATGGGGTGAGCCAGTTGCAGCATGGTGGCGTGCAGGGCCTGACGGTGGAAGCCGCGCAGGGCAGCAGTCAGCTCGGGGGTGCCGTTGCGCAGCAGACGCATGCGACCACCGTAGGCGGGATCGCCTACCAGCGGGTGCTTGATGTGCGCCATGTGTACCCGGATCTGGTGAGTACGACCGGTTTCCAGTCGCAGTCGCAGGCGGGTGTGGCCACGAAACTTCTCATGCACCCGATAGTGGGTCACGGAATCACGGCCATTGGGAATGACAGCCATGTGGGTACGCTGGGTAGGATGACGGCCTATGGGCGCATCCACGGTACCGCCTGCGGTCATGTGACCGATGGCAACCGCTTCATACTCACGGGTGATCTGGCGGGCCTGCAGCGCCTCCACCAGATGGGTCTGCGCCGGGATTGTCTTGGCGATGACCATCAAGCCAGTGGTGTCCTTGTCCAGACGGTGGACAATGCCGGCGCGAGGCACTTCGGCTATCTCGGGATAGAGGTGCAGCAAGGCGTTCAGCACTGTGCCGTCCGGCGTGCCTGCCCCCGGGTGAACCACCAGACCAGCCGGCTTGTCGATCACCAGAATATGCTCATCTTCGAAAACGATGTTGAGCGCTATATTCTGGGCATCCCAGCGGGTGTCGTCTTCCAGCTCGACCGTGACATGGACCTGCTGCCCCGAGATGACTTTCTCACGGGGGATGTTGGCAACCTGACCATCCAGGGTCACTCTGTCTTGCAGGATCCACTCCTTGATCCGGGTGCGGGAGTAGTCGGGAAATATTTCTGCCAGAGCCTGATCGAGTCGCTGCCCGAATTGGTGATCCTGGAATTCGCCTGTTAATTCAATATGCTGGCTCATGTATGGTCTCTTGAGCGGGGGTTTCAATTCGAAATAATCCGGGTATTCTAGCTTTTCTTTTAGCCAAGCATAACGGATACTTTGCCAATTTCGTGGAAATGGACCGGATGTTGTTGATGGGAAAGAAGTCTCACCTGCTGATGTCGCTCGCCTTGGTCGCTACCCTGATCACTGGCTGTTCCAGCACCAAACCCAAGGTACCCGACGAACCGCCGGAGACCCTGTACCAGAAAGCACGCCTCAAGCTGGATGCCGGTAACTATGTGAATGCTATCGAGTTATTGGAAGCATTGGACTCTCGTTACCCCTTCGGCGCCTACTCTAATCAGGTGCAGCTCGACCTCATCTATGCCTATTACAAGCAGGATGATACCGCCCAGGCGACTGCCAATATCGACCGCTTTATCCGCCTCAATCCCGCGCACAAAAATATAGATTACGTCTTCTATATGCGTGGCTTGACCAACATGGCGGGCGATTACAATTTCTTCCAGGATCAGCTCGGCATAGCGCGGGATGACAAGGATCCCTCCTACGCCCGTCAGGCGTTCCAGGACTTCAAGACCCTGCTGCAGAACTATCCGAACAGCAGTTACGCCGCCGATGCCCGTGCGCGCATGATAGGCCTGAAAAACCGCCTCGCGCGCTACGATCTGAGCGTGGCCAAATATTATGTAAAGCGTGATGCGCTGATCGCCGCCGCCAACCGCGCCAAGCAGGTGGTTGAGACCTACCCGGACACACCGGAGACCGAAGAGGCACTGGAGATCATGATCGAGTCCTACGACACCCTCAAGATGCCAACTCTGGCCCAGCACGCCCGCGAAGTGCTTGGCAAGAACTACCCGGAAAACCGGCACGCCAAGGGCTGATCACCTCTACCCGAACAGAAACCGATGGCCCCGGCCATCGGTTTTTTTTTGCCTGTCGATCCGATGCTGCCCGGCAGTATCCTCTTCGAGTAGGGGCACAGCAGCCTACAACTCGCGCCCCGCCACACGACTGACTCAGTTGCGCTGCTTGGCTCGCATGATGTTGATGATCTCGATATCGGTATCCAGCATGCCCTTCCTGGATAGCTGACCCAGGTTGGCAATGGTCTGATCCACGTCGTCCGAGACGATGCCCTCGCTCTGAGGCACCCGCAGGTTGTTGATCGCCATCAGGGAGGATTTGACCGCCGCCGAGGTAGAGGTCGACACCTTCATGGAGCAGGCACTGCCGGCGCCGTCACAGATGATGCCGGAAACATCGCCAATCATGTTGTTGATGCAGTGGCTTATCTGTTCGAACTTGCCGCCCAGCAGCCAGGTGATGGCGGATCCCGCCCCCATGGCAGCGGTACTGGCCGCGCAGAGGGCGGAGAGCTTGTTCTGATGCATCTTGATGTAGATGGCCACCAGATGACTCATCACCAATGCCCGGATCAGCTGCTCCTCACTCGATGCGAGGAAGCGGGCGGCGGCGACCACCGGCATGGTGGCGGCAATGCCCTGGTTGCCCGAGCCCGAATTGGACATGGCGGGCAGCATGGCACCGTCCATGCGCGCATCGGAGGCGGCAGACGACAGTCGCATGGCCAGGGTCATCAGATCGTCGGAGAGCAGCTTGCGCTCCACCTGATCGGTCAGCATCTTGCCGATGCTCAGGCCATAGCCCTGCAACCCTTCGTCAGCCAGGGCCTGGTTCATGCTGGCCGCCTCGCCAATGAAGGTAATGTCGGCAAGCGGCACCTCGAGAGAAAACTCGACTATCTCCTTCAGGGTCAGGGCGGGTTTGGCCGATCTGGCTGGCTGGATCTGCACCCCGGGGGCGCTGGCTTGCTCCATCAACACCTCGCCATCCTTCTCCATCAGCACGATGCGGGTGTGATCCGTGCAAATCACCACCCGGGCACTGTGACCATCGGCCTCCGCCAGCACCTCGGCGTAGAGCACGTCCGGCACATCCTTCACATCGACCTTGATGAGAGGCAGCAACGCCTTGGCGGCTTCCACCTGGGCCGGAGTGAGTTGCTTGAGCACCTCCAGCCCACCATCGGGGTTACCCCCCGTGATGCCGACGGCGGCGGCGACCGGCAGACCTATCATGCCGGTGCCGGGTACCCCGACCCCCATGCCGTTCTTGAACAGATTGCCACTGACCCAGACGCTCAGGCGCTGCGGCGTCTGGCCCAGCAGACGGCGGCAATTGGCGGCGGCCAAGGCCACCGACATGGGTTCGGTGCAGCCCAGGGCCGGCACGACCTCACGCTTGAGCAGGGCAATAAATTCGATCCATTGTGACTTCATCTGCAAGTGCTCCATGGTCTGGCGCGGCGCCTCTTCTATGTCAGACATACTAAATATTGCGGGAAAACTAAAAATTAGTTGATAAACCCCGGCGTGATGGCAGGCATTATGCCCGACTTTTGAGCGATTACCACAACCAAGCCCAGGGAATAATGGCGGGATCAAATCTGAAGAATCGGCAGTGAGGGCCGAGTGGCTATCGCGTTTGGCCATCCACTTCAACGAGGCCACCACCTGGCGTCTGTCAGGCGATGAGACATGCTCAGGGCAAGGCACCACAGGGCCCGACGCCATCAGAACGCCAAACGGCAGGCACAGAAAAGGGGGCCTTGGCCCCCTTGAATACTCTTGCTGTGACCTGGATCAGAGCGCCTTGAGGATAGCCTCGACGCTGGCCTTGGCATCGCCAAACAGCATCTGGGTGTTCTCCTTGAAGAACAGCGGGTTCTGGACACCGGCATAGCCTGTGTTCATGGAGCGCTTGAAGCCGATGACGTTCTGCGCTTTCCACACTTCCAGCACCGGCATGCCGGCGATGGGGCTGCCCGGATCTTCCATGGCGGCCGGGTTGACGGTGTCGTTGGCACCGATCACCAGTACCACGTCGGTATCGGTGAAGTCGTCATTGATCTCGTCCATTTCCAGAACGATGTCATACGGCACCTTGGCTTCCGCCAACAGTACATTCATGTGGCCTGGCAGACGACCGGCAACCGGGTGGATGCCGAAGCGCACCTTGACGCCGCGATCCCGCAGCTTCTGGGTGATCTCGGCCACCGGGTACTGGGCCTGCGCCACCGCCATGCCGTAGCCCGGGGTGATGATGACGGAGCTGGCGTTCTTCAGCATGTCGGCCACATCTTCGGCGTTGGTTTCGCGGTATTCACCCATCTCCTGATCAGCCGTAGAGGCGACACCGTCGGAGCCGAAGCCACCGGCGATGACCGAGATGAAGGAGCGGTTCATCGCTTTGCACATGATGTAAGAGAGGATGGCACCGGAGGAGCCCACCAGGGCACCGACCACGATCAGCAGGTCGTTGGAGAGCATGAAGCCCGCCGCCGCCGCCGCCCAACCGGAGTAGGAGTTGAGCATGGAGACCACCACCGGCATGTCGGCGCCACCGATGGAGGCCACCAGATGCCAGCCGAACGCGAAGGCGATCAGGGTCATCAGCACCACCGCCATGGTGGAACCACCGGCGTTGACGAAGTGCACCATCAGCGCCAGCGAGACCAGCACGGCCAGCAGGTTCAGCTTGTGGCGATGGGGCAGCATCAGCGGCTTGGAGGAGATCAGGCCACGCAACTTGCCGAACGCCACGATGGAACCGGTGAAGGTCACGGCGCCGATGAAGATACCGAGGAAGACTTCCACCAGGTGGATGTTCAGCATGGCGCCGGTGAGGTGCTCGGCCTGAGCGGCACTGGCCGCCTGCTCGAACGCCGCCCGGGCCGCGGCCAGAGTCGCATCCAGATTGGAACCGACAGAGACCACGACAGCCGCCGGTGCGGAGGGGTGCAGATCGATGAAGCTGTTGAAGCCCACCAGCACCGCCGCCATGCCCACGAAGCTGTGCAGCACCGCCACCAGCTCGGGCATCTCGGTCATCTCGACCTTGAGTGCCAGCCGCACGCCGATGGCGCCGCCGATGACCATGGCCAGAATGATCCAGTGCACACCACTGGTTTCCGGGTTGAGTACGGTGGCGACGAGGGCGATGGCCATCCCCGCGATACCGAACAGGTTGCCATGCTTGGCCGTTTCTTGCTTCGACAGTCCGGCGAGACTGAGGATGAAGAGCACGGCGGCAACGATATAGGATGCTGTTACCAGTCCTTGAGACACGTTAAACCCCCTTAATCCTTACGGAACATCTTCAGCATGCGCTGAGTCACGGTGAAGCCACCGAAGATGTTGATACTGGCAATCAGCACGGCGACAAACGAGAGCGCGGTGACGAGTGTCGAACCCTGACCAATCTGCAGCAAGGCACCGACCACGATAATGCCGGAGATGGCATTGGTGACCGACATCAGCGGCGTGTGCAAGGAGTGAGATACGTTCCACACCACGTAGTAACCGACCACACAGGCCAGGATAAATACGGTGAAGTGGGACAAGAAGGCGGCAGGTGCCACGGCGGCGACCCAACCGAAGGCGGCGATGCCGAGGGCACCAAACACATACTTCTTGTTGGATGGCTTCTTGGCTTCGGCCTTCTTGAGCGGGGCGGCTGCCGGTTTTTGCGGCGCGGCAGAGACGGCAATGGCGGGGGGCGGGAAGGTCACGTCACCGGCCTGGATCACCGTCATGTTGCGCTGAACCACGTCCTCGAAGTCGATGGCAACCTGGCCGTCCTTCTCCTTGCACATCAGCTTCATCAGGTTGACCAGGTTGGTACCGTAGAGCTGGGAGGATTGGGCAGGCAGGCGGCCAGGCAGGTCGGTGTAACCTATCACCTTGACGCCGTTCGGGGTCACGAACAACTCGGTCGGCTTGGTGTATTCACAGTTGCCACCGGTGGCCGCTGCCAAGTCCACGATCACCGAACCCGGCTTCATGCTGTCGACCATCTCTTTGGTGATCAGCTTGGGAGCGGGACGACCCGGGATCAGGGCGGTGGTGATGATGATGTCCACTTCCTTGGCCTGCTGGGCAAACAGCTCCATCTCGGCCTTGATGAACTCATCGGACATGACCTTGGCGTAACCATCGCTGGAGGCACCATCTTCGCCGCCGAAGTCGAGCTTGAGGAAACTGCCCCCCATGGACTCAATCTGCTCGGCCACTTCCAGACGGGTATCGAAGGCACGCACTATGGCGCCCAGGGAACCGGCGGTGCCGATGGCAGCCAGACCGGCCACACCGGCGCCGATCACCAATACCTTGGCAGGGGGTACCTTGCCAGCTGCGGTGATTTGACCGGTGAAGAAGCGACCAAACTGGTGCGCCGCTTCGACCACGGCGCGATAGCCACCGATGTTGGCCATGGAAGAGAGGGCGTCGAGGGACTGGGCACGGGAGATCCGCGGCACCATGTCCATCGCCATCACATTGATGTTGCGTGTCGACAGCTTCTTGACCAGCTCGGGGTTCTGAGCGGGCCAGATGAAGCTCACCAGGGTGGCACCATCTTTAATTTCGGCGATCTCGGCGTCGGTCGGGGCGTTGACCTTGAAGATAAGGTCGGCTTGCCAGACGTTCGGCACCACGCTGGCACCGGCAGCCTCGAAGGCGGCGTCATCGAAGCTGGCCAGCTGGCCGGCGCCAGTCTCGACAGCAACCTCGAAGCCGAGCTTTTTCAGCTGCTCAACGGTGGCCGGGGTCGCTGCGACCCGGGTCTCACCGGCGAGACTCTCTCTCGGTATTCCAATCTGCATGACTATTCCCTGATGGTTAATAAATAATCGCGACCTAGTGTCTCATCTCTCGCGAAACAAGGCGCGGCCAAATTGCAGGCCAAGGACTCTTTGTTATGAAAATCAGCAGGCTCTTCCGCAACCTCCTGTCATGGTCAGGCCCCCGCTTTTCAGGTGCGAAGGTGATTAGTATCAAATTTTGGAGTTTTATTACAACCGCCGTCCGGATGGTACGCGTACAGAAATCAGCCCATCCAGGACCGTGATTTAAAAAAACAAACCAAATTAGCGACTTATACCAGTAAAAAGCACTGGAAAAAGTGATCCAACCAGTCAAAAAAAATGTTTTGCTGGCCCTCTATCTTAGCGCTTTTTGTTCTTACGAAATTCACTCCAATCGCAGATATCGGAGTGAACAGGGTAAAAGTAACGGTTTCGTAACAAGGAAGGGGCCGATCCCCCGCCAAAATGGCAGGATCCGGCCCCTACTGTCAGTCGTTTAGTGCGGTGGTAAGGTGAATGCTCCCCTTACCAGGCGGCTTCATAAATATGCCGGCTCTGCACCAGGTCGATGTCGCCGTGTTCCCCGAGCGCCGTCATGCCGTGCTCTTCGAGCTTGGCCAGCAGGGTGTCGATATTGGCGTCGGCCAGGCCGTAGTCCCGCAGCCGGGTCTTGACCCCCATCCGCTCGAAGAAGTCGCGGGTGGCTTTGATGGCGCCGTCGATGCGCTCTTCTTCGCTGCCGCTGCGCAGATCCCAGACCCGCTCGGCGTATTGCAGCAGCTTGGCGTGCTTCTGTTCACGCTTGGCAGCGAGCAGGGCGGGCAGCACCACCGCCAGGGTCTGGGCGTGGTCGAGGCCGTGCAGGGCGGTCAGCTCATGGCCCAGCATGTGGGTGGCCCAGTCCTGGGGCACGCCGGCCCCGATCAGGCCGTTGAGCGCCAGGGTGGCACTCCACATGATGTTGGCGCGCACCTCGTAATTTTCCGGCTCCACCAGCGCCTTGGGGCCATCCTCAGCCAGGGTCAGCAGCAGGCCTTCGGCAAAGCGATCCTGCACCTTGGCGTTGACCGGGTAGGTGAGGTACTGCTCCAGGGTGTGGATGAAGGCATCCACCACGCCGTTCGCCACCTGGCGGGCCGGCAGGGTATAGGTGAGCACGGGATCCAGCACGGCGAAGCGCGGCATCACCAACGGCGAGAAGAAGTGCTGCTTGTCGCCGCTGCTCCTGCGAGTGATGACGGCCCCCATGTTCATCTCGGAGCCGGTGGCCGGCAGGGTCAGCACGGCGCCCAGGGGAATGGCGGAAGCCACCTCGCCACCGACCGTCTCGAGGATGTGCCAGGGCTCCCTGGCCAGATCGTAGTGAGCGGCGGCGGCGATGAACTTGGTGCCATCGAGCACCGAGCCGCCGCCGACGGCGAGCAGAAAGTCGATCTGCTCGGCACGGGCCAGCTCGACCGCCCCCATCAGGGTCTCGTAAGCCGGGTTGGGCTCTATGCCGCCGAACTCGAACAGGGTCAGGCCCGCCAGCTCGCTGCGGATCTGCGCCAGCAGGCCGCTGCGCACCACGCTGCCGCCACCGTAGGTGATGAGGACACGGGCGTCGGCCGGGATCTGGCCGCGCAGCTGGGCCACCTGGCCCTTGCCGAACAGCACCTTGGTGGGGGTATGGAGAGTAAAATTGTTCATCGACATTGCCTTCTTCTGATAGTCCGGCGGCCTGGCCGCAAAATGTTGATTGCATTTTTCTACAGGCAACGCCTACCATCAAGGCAACATTCTGCACATTGCTTGCCTATTTCTACAAATCATCAGAATCCACCCGGAGCGACCATGTCCAACCGTTACGCCGATCTCGCCGCCAGGCTGGCCCGCCACGTCACCACCCCGGGCATCACCCCCTCCCCGGTGGATCAGGTGAACCTCATCTACACCACCGAGTATCACGGCCGCACGCCCGTGCTCTACCAACCCCGGATGATCGTCATACTGCAGGGACACAAGGTGGGCTATCTGGCGGATCAGGTGTTTCGCTACGACCCCAGCCACTACCTGCTGATGACACTGCCGCTACCCTGCGAGTGCGAGTGCTTCGCCTCCCCCGAGCAGCCCCTCATCGGCTTCTCCCTGGAGATCAACGTCGCCACCCTGCAGGAACTGCTGCTGGAACTGGGGGATGCCCTGCCCGCCCCGGCTGTGCAAAAGAGCGGTGTGCACTCTGTCCCCCTGTCCGAAGAAATGTTCTGTGCCGCCGAGCGATTGATCGATCTGATGGACAAGCCCCACCACGCCCGGGTGCTGGGGCCGCAGACGGTGCGGGAGATGCTGTTCTACGCCCTGCACGAGGGGGGTGGCCCGGCGCTGCAGGCGCTGGCCAATCGTCACAACCATGTGGGCCAGATAGCCCGGGTGCTGCGTATGATAGAGGCGCGCTACGCCGACACCCTGACCATGGAGGAGCTGGCCCGGGAGGTGAACATGAGCGTCTCCGCCTTCCACCACCACTTCAAGGCGGTCACCGCCACCTCGCCCCTGCAGTACATCAAGTCGTTTCGCCTGCACAAGGCGCGCATGATGATGCTGCACGACGGCATCAAGGCGGGGGCGGCGGCGGCCAGGGTCGGCTACGAGAGCAACTCCCAGTTCAGCCGGGAGTACAAGCGCTTCTTCGGCAGCACGCCGACGGATCAGGCCTCCCGCTTCCGGGAAGGCCAGTTGCACATCATCGAAGGCTAACAGAGAGGGATCCCCCATGCGTTCACTGCTTTGTCTGCTCACCGCCTGGCTACTGACGGCCTGTACCGGCCTCGCCGACGGCATCCGCCCCGTCACCGGCTTCCAGCTCGATCGCTACCTCGGCACCTGGTACGAAATCGCCCGTCTCGACCACAGCTTCGAGCGGGGGCTGGAGCGGGTGAGCGCCACCTACAGCCTGCGTGACGACGGCGGCGTCAAGGTGCTCAACCGCGGCCTGCAGAGCGATGGCAGCTGGCGCGAGGCCGAAGGCAAGGCCTACTTCGTGGACAAGCCTACCGAGGCGCGGCTCAAGGTGAGCTTCTTCGGCCCCTTCTACGGCGGCTACAACGTCATCGATCTGGACCCCGACTACCAGCTCTCCCTGGTGACCAGCTACAACCACGACTACCTGTGGATCCTCTCCCGCTCCCCCCAGCCGCCCAAGGCCAAGGTGGATGCGCTGATCGCCAAGGCCAGGGGGCTGGGCTTTGCCACCGACCAGCTTATTTGGGTCAGGCAGGCCCCTGCCCCGACGCCGAAATAGAACAGGGCAGCCCGCGGGCTGCCCTGTTTCTTGCTTGCCGGTTTAGAGCCGGAAGCGCCCCAACTCCTCGGCCAGGCGCTCGGTCAACGACTTGAGCTCGGCGGCCTGAGCCGCCTCTTCCTGCGCCTGCTCGGCCAGCTCCTGGGAGACATGGCGGATATTTTCGGTGTTGCGGCTGATCTCGCCGGTGACCGAGGTCTGCTCCTCCGCTGCCGCCGCTATCTGGGTCGCCATGTCGCTGATGGTGCCGATGGCCTCGTTGATCCGGCTCAGGCTCTGGTTGGCCGATTCCGCATCCTCGACGCTGGTGCCCGCCAGCTGACGACTGGTCTCCATGCCGCTCACCGCTCGGCGAGTGGTCTGCTGCAGTGTCTCTATCATCTGCTGGATCTCGTCGGTGGAGTCATGGGTCCGCTTGGAGAGTACCCGTACCTCGTCGGCGACCACGGCGAAGCCACGGCCCTGCTCACCGGCCCTGGCCGCCTCGATGGCGGCGTTCAACGCCAGCAGGTTGGTCTGCTCGGCGATGCCGCTGATGGTCGCCAATATGCCGCTGATCTTCTGGGCGTGGGCATCGAGCTCGTGGATGATCTGGCTGGCATCGGCCACCTCGTCCGCCAGCCCGGTGATGCTGCGCTGACTCTGACCGACTTGGGACTGACCGGCGACGGCCAGCTTGACCGCCTCCCCCGAGGTGGTGGCAGCAAATTCGGCATTACCCGCTATCTCCTGGGTGGCTGACGCCATCTCGGTCACGGCCGTGGCCACCATGACGATCTCGTCCTGCTGTTGACGCACCTGCTGGCTGCGGGCCTGGGCACCGGCTGCCTGACTGCGAGACTGTTCGGCCAGTTGCTGACCCACCTCCCGCAGCCGGCTGACGATACCGTGCAACCGGGCCACAAACTGGTTGAAGCTGCGGGCAAGCTGGCCCACCTCATCCTGGCTGCGAGTCTGGATCTGGACAGTGAGATCGCCCTCGCCATGGGCGATGTCATTGAGGGCGCTCGCCACCCGACCCAGATCCTGGAACAGGTACTTGAAGGTGCTGGTCAGGATCAGGCCAAACAGCAGCAAGAGGCCGCCGCCTATCATCACCAACTGCCAGAGCAGGCTGTCGAGGGGGGCCAGCAATACATCCCGCTTCATGACCATGGTCAGCAGCCAGTCGGTATTGGGAATAGCCCGCACCAGCACCATGCTGGCCTGGCCACCTATCTCGACCTCCTGCAGTGACCCCTGCTGACTCATGGCCTGCAGATGGGCGACATCCAGATTGGCATCCAGATCCTGGCTCCGCTTCAGGGTCAGCGCCTGGTCGGGATGGGCGACGATGAGGCCGCTCTTGTCCAGCAACATGGCGTAGCCATCTCCGTGCACCTGCATGGCCAGCACGTCCTTGATCAGCTTGTCCAATGCCAGGTTGGCACCGACCACGCCAGCCAGCCTGCCTTGCTGCATCACGGGCGCGGCCAAAGTGACCACCAGTTGCTGCATGGTGACGCTGACATAGGGCTCGGTGATGATGAGCCCGCCCACCTTGACCGCATCCTGATACCAGGGTCGCTCCCTGGGGTCGTAGTCCCCCTTGTTGAGGGCTGGGTCGTTGCGGGTCATCACCCCCTCGGTCGAACCATAGTAAGCCAGGCCGAAGCCACCGGAGCGCAGGGTCTGCTGCAGATGAGACACCAGATCCGCCTCCGGATAGCGGGCTATCACATCCACCTGGGCACTGAGGCTCTCCCGCCTGTCCTGCATCCAGTTGCCTATCCCTTCCGCGTAGGCGCCAGCGTAGTTGCGTGCCTCGCTGTCGATGGCATTCAGGGTCTGGCTCTTCAGGCTGAAGTAGACGATCGAGCCCAGCAGGCAGACAGTCAGCACTACGACCCCCAAACTGGTCGCCAGCAACTTGCCGCGAAGGGAAAGGTTCATGGAAACTCCTCATAACGGTAGAGAGGGTGTCAAATAAAAACTGCACACCTTATGTGGTCTATATCGACCGGAAACACCCGACCATGAACCGCCACTGCTTAATTTTTGATAGGTCAATAGGCGGTGCCCGCCACCACGCCCACCGAAGAGCAAAACGCACAATGAGGCCGCCCGCCCGCCTGCGGCTGGAGCAGCCAGGCCGACGAACCGCTCACGCAACCTCCCGGCACTGGGTGGCACAGTCCATGTGGTGTCGCGCAAGGAAACGGATGGCACCATTGCCGGAAACGGCAGGGTAGAAAACGGCAACAAGGACGAGCGAAGGGCGACCTGGCCTGAAAAGCAGGGGACACCGGGGGTGAGCAGCAGGCGTCAGGGGAGACAAACGAGCAAGGTCGCCCTGGAGAGCAGGAAACGCAGAAATGCGAAAGGCCAGCTCAATGAGCTGGCCTTTCTAAAAATGGCAGGGGCGGCAGGACTCGAACCCGCAACCATCGGTTTTGGAGACCGCTGTTCTACCAATTGGAACTACGCCCCTGCAACAAACGAGGCGAATTATACAAAGCCGGGATCAAAGGTAAAGGCTTTTTTTCTCACTTTCGATGCGATTGCACAAATGACGAGCAACTCAGGGTTATTTGCACAACTTCACCGGGTAACTTGCTGTATTTGCAGCCTTGCCAGGGTAGGAAAGGCCCACTAATGGGGGTAGGGTGGATCTTGGCAAGAGGAGGCTACTCATGCTCAATTACCGATTACTTCAACAACTTGCACCGCTCAACTTCAGGGATGAACGCAACACCGAGTCCTTGCCCGACTATCTCGATCGGGTCGCCCCACTGGTGCCCTTCATTCCCCAAAATGTGCTGGCCCAGTGGATTTACCGTCATTGGCGCGGTTTTGAGTCCAACTGGAGCTTTATCGACCTCGCCCAGCACCGATTCGAGTGTGAAGCCTGGCCCACGGCGCAGATTGTCACCCAGGTCGGCTCCCGCCACATGGAGGCGATCGCACGTTGGCAGGAGCTGCTCAACCACAACAGTTACGTGCGCCGCTCCTGGCTCGGTGACTACATGTTGAGTCAAGGCAGCTGGCCCGAGCCCATCATAGTGTTGGCGACCGATGAGCAGAGCCGGTACCCGGATGGCCGAGCCATGCCTGCCCCCTATTGTCTGCTGGAGGGACATCACCGGCTCGCCTATTTACGGGCCATGGCCTTCGAGGGGGCCTCGCAGCAGCCTCTGCACCAGATCTGGCTTTGTCGCCCCATTCGCAACAGTTAAACGTTTTTTTGCCGTAAAAGTGCCTCTGAAATAAATTTTTGACAATTCAAAAAGCGACTCTATAATCTGTCCGGTTTTGAAAAAGGTCGGGACATGACGATGCAGTTTTTGAACAAGAAAACAGCCTTGCAGACGGGTGGAGCGCACCAGAGCGGCCCCGTTGTTTCCGGTTCCCGACCCACAGATCCCCAACTTATTTTGAGAAGAGCCCCTGTTTCAGGGGCTTTTTTTTGTGCCAGAAAAACCTTCATAGATGCCAAAGGGAATGCAGACGATGACCAATCCACTCTATAACAAACACGTCATCTCTATCTCGGATCTGACCCGCGCCGAGATGGAACTGGTGGTCGAGACCGCTCAGCGGTTGAAGGCCGAACCCAACACCCAGCTGTTGCACAACAAGTTGGTCGCCAGCTGCTTCTTCGAAGCCTCCACCCGTACTCGACTCTCCTTCGAGACCGCTGTACAGCGCCTGGGCGGCAACATCATCGGTTTCGCCGACGGCGGCAACACCAGCGCCAAGAAGGGCGAGACCCTGGCCGACTCCATCAAGATCATCGGCTCCTACTCCGATGCCGTGGTGATGCGTCACCCCAAGGAAGGGGCTGCCCGCCTCGCCTCCGAGTTCTCCCGGGTGCCTGTCATCAACGGCGGTGACGGCTCCAATCAACATCCGACCCAGACCCTGCTCGATCTCTTCTCCATCCGGGAGACCCAAGGCAAGCTGGACGGCCTCAACGTCGCCTTCGTCGGCGACCTCAAGTACGGCCGCACCGTGCACTCCCTGGCCCAGGCCCTGAGCCTGTTCAACTGCCGCTTCTTCTTCATCTCTCCCGAGGCCCTGGCGATGCCGGACTACCTGTGCGAAGAGCTGGAAGAGAAGGGCATCCAGTTCAGCGTGCACGAGACCATGGAAGAGGTGATGCCGGAGCTGGACATCCTCTACATGACCCGGGTCCAGAAAGAGCGCTTCGACGAGACCGAATACAAGCACATGGCCGCCAAGTTCGTGCTGGATCTCAGTACCCTGGCCGGCGCCAAGCCGGGCATGAAGATACTGCACCCCCTGCCCCGGGTTGACGAAATAGACGTCGCCGTCGACAAGACCCCTCACGCCTACTACTTCCAGCAGGCGGAAAATGGGGTCTATGCGCGCCAGGCACTGCTTGCTCTGGTGCTGAACGAAACCGTTTAAGGAGCGCTTCCTGGCCCGGCCAGCGGCAATCCGTCACTCTATTGCGCGCCAGACACTGGTGCTGAATGAATTCGTCTGAGGGGAATATCATGCCTGACAAGAACCAACTGCAAGTCGAAGCCATCCGTCACGGCTCCGTCATCGACCACGTCCCTGCCGGTCAGGGCATCAAGATCCTGAAACTGTTCCAGCTGATCGAGACCCAGGAGCGGATCACCGTCGGCTTCAACCTCAAATCCGGTGCCCTCGGCAAGAAGGATCTCATCAAGATTGAGAACACCCGCCTGACCGAGCAGCAGGCCAACCAGCTGGCGCTGTTCGCCCCCAATGCGACCGTCAACATCATCGAAAACTTCAACGTGGTGAAGAAGCACCAGCTGGCCCTGCCGGAGTTCATCACCGGGGTGTTCCACTGCCCCAACTCCAACTGCATCTCCCACAACGAGCCGGTGGATAGCTACTTCAGCGTGCGCGAGGTCAAGGGTGCTGTACGCATGAAGTGCAAATACTGCGAGAAGTCCTTCACCCAGGATATCGTCAGCGAGCGTTACTGATATCCGGGCCACTGGGCCTGGCAAGAGGAATGTTCCATCTTCGACTGGGCCCCAAGGGGCCCATTTTTGATACGGGTCACAGCCCGCAGCTGTCGTTTAGCTATAATTTGCCATCTCAGCCATGGTTAGCCCCATGGATCCACTACCCGATACTTTCTTGTCAGTCGATCCCACCAGTGTTGTCACGCCCTGGCATAGATCTCACTGATGACAAGGGCAAAGGACATCCATCTTGGTCAAGACCCATTTCCACCCGTTGGAGCAGGAAACAGACACGGCTCAGCTCGATGCTTGCCGCCGCATCATAGGCCAACACTGCTTCAGCACCCAGGAAGAGATCCGCCACGAGCTTGCCAAACAGGGCTTCACCGACATCAGCCAGTCCACCATCTCCCGGCTGCTGCGCCGTCTCGGCGTGGCCAAGGCCCAGAATGCCAGCGGCAAGAAGATTTACACGCTAGTGGAGGATCAACTGGAGCCTGCCGGTTGCAGCCGTTCTGTGCACGACATGGTGCGCTCCGTCGACCATAACCGCCAGCTGGTGCTGATCCACACCACCCCGGGCGCCGCCACCGTGGTGGCTCGACTGCTGGATCGTCATGCGAATCCCGAGATCCTGGGCGCCGTCGCGGGCAATGATGTGGTGCTGGTCGCCCCGCGCCACATCAGTCGCACCCATCAGGCTCATGAAGCCGTGCTGCGCACCCTGGCCCAGGCGCGCTAAACCAGCCCCGAATGCAGCAAGGCGACCTCTGGGTCGCCTTTTTCTTGCCTGAGCGCCGCTCGTATCATCATCCGCCGCTGCCGTTTTCCCCCACGCCGTCCAAATTGCTCCACGGCAAATGGCCAGCCACTTTTTCCAGCCATAAAAAACGGGAGCCAGCGGCTCCCGTTTCATCACAAGGGTAAGGCTTAGGACAGCAGGGCCCCCAGGCTCAGGCAGACCACGATCAGCACAGTCAGTATGCCGAGCAGCGGTGCCACCCACTTCAGCCAGCGCACATAAGGCACCTTGGCGATGGCCAGGCCACCCATGACCACGGCGGAGGTCGGGGTCACCAGGTTCACCAGGCCGGAGGCGGACTGGTAGGCGGTCACCACCAGCTCGCGGCCCACGTTGGCGAAGTCGGCAAGGGGCGCCATGATCGGCATGGTCAGCACCGCCAGACCGGAGGAGGACGGCACCAGGAAGGAGAGCACCACTTCCAGCACGAACATCACGTTGATGAACACCACTGTGGAGAGGCCGGTCACTATGCCTTCCGCGCTGTTCAAGATGGTGTGGGTGATCATGCCATTGTCCATCACCACCACTATACCGCGGGCGATACCAATGATCAGAGCCACGCCGAGCAGGTCACGGGCACCGTCGATGAAGTTGGAAGTCAGCTCCTCCTCGCTCATGCGGGAGATGAGGCCGACTATGATGGCGGCGGCCAGGAAGACACCGGAGATCTGCGCCATCCACCAGCCGAGCACGGCCACCCCGTAGATCATCACGGCGAAGGCGGCCACAAAGATACCCAGCACTATCTTGCGGGTCAGGGTGAACTCCAGCATCTGGTCGCTCTTGTTGCCGAGGAAGTGGGCACGGTTCTCATCCCACTTGTCGGCCACCAGGGACTTGCTGGGGTCGTTGCGCACCATCTTGGCGTAACGCATCACATAGGCCACGCACAGCAGCCAGCCGGCCACCAGCATGGCGACCCGCAGCCAGATGCCGTCGGTGAAGGAGATGCCGGCCGCGTTGGCGGCAATCACGGTGGCGAACGGGTTGATGGTGGAACCCAGCGTCCCTATACCGGCGCCGAGCAATACGGTCGCGGCGGCGACCACGGGGTCGAAGCGGGCGGCCATCATCACCGGCACCAGCAGGGTGTAGAAGGGCAGCGACTCTTCGGCCATGCCGTAGATGGTGCCCCCTGCGGCGAACAACGCCATCAGGATAGGGATCATCCACTCCTCGCGGCCACGCAGACGATCGGTGACGCGCTCGATACCGGCATCGATGGCGCCAGTCTTGGTCACAATGCCAAGGAAGCCGCCGATGATCAGGATGAAGAGGGAGACGTCGATGGCGCCTGCCTCATAGGTGTCGTGGTTGTAGAGGCCATCGATGGGTGCCAGCAGCACGTCGACGATCCCCTGGGGATTGGCCTCTACCAGCTTGTAGGTGCCAGCCACCGGCACTTCCTTGCCGAGGGCTTCATTCATTACCATGTCGTATTTGCCGGCCGGCACTATCCAGCTCAGGGCGGCCACCAGGGCGATCAGCACAAACAATATGGTGTAGGCTGACGGGAACTTGAATTTGGTCATGGTCCAGCTTCCTTCTGTGGTGTGGTATCCATGTATCTGCGGGTCGTAGGGTTAGAGGTGTTATGCCGCCGTCACATGGTCGAAAAGCCGGGGGTCACCCCCCGGCACCACTACTGCGACCTTAGTCGCCCAGCGTAGCCACCATCACTGCCTTGATGGTGTGCATCCGGTTTTCGGCCTCGTCGAAGACTATGCTGTGCTCGGATTCGAACACGTCCTCGGTCACTTCCAGACCCTTCATGCCATATTTGTCAGCCACTTCCTTGCCCATGGTGGTCTCATCGTTGTGGAACGCCGGCAGGCAGTGCATGAACTTCACATCCGGGTTCTTGGTGGCGTTGATGACGTCCATGTTGATCTGATAGGGGGTCATCAGTTTCACCCGTTGATCCCAGGCTTCCTTCGCTTCACCCATGGAAACCCAGACGTCGGTGTAGAGGAAGTCGGTACCCAGCACGCCCTCTTTCACATCTTCGGTCAGGTGAATACGCGCACCTGTCTCTTCGGCGATCTGGCGGCACTTGGCGACCAGCTCCTCTTCCGGCCAGAAGGCCTTGGGAGCAACCAGACGAATGTCCATGCCCATCTTGGCGGCACCGACCATCAGGGAGTTGCCCATGTTGTTGCGAGCGTCACCCAGGTAGGCGAACTTGATCTGATCCAGACGCTTGCCCTTGCCGTGCTCCAGCATGGTCATGAAGTCCGCCAGGATCTGGGTCGGGTGGAATTCGTTGGTCAGGCCGTTCCAGACCGGGACGCCGGCATGGGCGCCCAGCTCTTCGACTATCTCCTGGCCGTAGCCACGGTATTCGATGCCGTCATACATGCGGCCCAGCACCCGGGCGGTGTCCTTCATGGACTCCTTGTGACCGATCTGGGAACCGCTTGGGCCAAGGTAGGAGACCTGGGCGCCCTGGTCGAAGGCCGCCACTTCAAAGGCGCAGCGGGTGCGGGTGGAGGTCTTCTCGAAGATGAGGGCAATATTTTTTCCGCTTAGATGCTTGCGCTCATAGCCACCGTATTTGGCTTTTTTCAGGTCGATGGCCAGATCGATCATGTATTGGATTTCGCGCGGGGTGAAGTCCAGCAGTTTCAGGAAGTTACGGTTACGCAGATTAAAAGCCATGATGAGTTCTCTCTATATTTGTTCAGACCAATTTGGGCAGTGTTATTGACTACGCATACACATTACAAAGTTGTTCAGGCCGCATTCGGGCGGTGTTACTGACTACGCAGTACACAGTTCAAAGTTGTTCGGTTACTCAGGCATTCACGGTATGGGTGGCGACTATATTGGTGCCCGCCTCGCCCCTGAGAATGGCCAGACCATCTTCCAGGGAACCGATCCCGACCATGCCGCCGGTCGCTTTGACAAATTCACAGGACGCCTCGATCTTCGGCCCCATGGAGCCTGCATCGAACTGGACGCCCGCCAGCTCGGCCGGGCTGGTGACCCGCAGCGGGTGCTGGGTCGGCTTGCCCCAATCCAGGTAGACGGCATCGGCGTCGGTCAGGATCAGCAGGGCGTCGGCCTTGATCTGTCTGGCCAGGTAGGCGGCAGACATGTCTTTGTCGATGACGGCTTCGATGCCGGTCAGGCACTGGCCATCCCAGGTCACCGGAATGCCGCCACCACCGGTACAGATGATGAGGTGACCCTGGGCGATCAGGGTTTCGATGGCGTCGCCTTCGACGATGCGCTGGGGCAGCGGGGACGGCACCACGCGGCGGAAGAACTTGCCGTCGGCCTTGACGCTCCACTGCTTCTCGGCCGCCAGGGCGCGGGCTTCGGCTTCTTCATAGACGGGACCGATGAACTTGGTCGGATTGGCGAAGGCCGGATCTTGCGGGTCGACCTGCACCTGGGTCAGCAGCGCGGTGACGTTGCGACTCGGCATCAGGTTTTTCAGCTCCTGGATCAGCATGTAGCCGATCATGCCCTGGGTCTCGGCGCCCAGCACATCCAGCGGATAGGGGGAGACCTTGGTATAGGCGCTGTTTTGCAGGGCCAGCAGACCGACCTGCGGGCCGTTGCCGTGCACCAGTACCACGTTGTACTCCTCGGCGATCCGGGCGATGGTCTTGGCGGCGGTGGCGATGTTCTTGCGCTGGATATCCGCTTCAAGTGGCTCACCGCGACGGAGCAGGGCATTGCCCCCCAGGGCGACGACGACAGTTGGTTTTTTCATGAGTGTTACTCTCGAATCTTGGGGTAGGTGGCGCCAGCCTCTGCCGGCGCCACGCCGTCTTGTTAGATGCCGTCACGTTCCATCGGGCAGCTCATGCAGCGGGCGCCGCCGCGGCCACGTCCCAGCTCTTCACCCGGGATGGACAGCACAGTGATGCCGGCCTTGTCGTATTTCTCGTTGGTGTAGGTGTTGCGCTCGTAACCCACGACCACGCCAGGACGCACGGTCAGCACGTTGTTGGCGTCGTTCCACTGCTCGCGCTCGGCCTCGAAGCTGTCACCACCTGTGGTGATGAGCTTGAGCTGATCCACGCCCAGTGCCTTCTCGATGGCGGTCACGAAGTAACCCTCTTCCTTGATGTTCATGCCGGTGGCGCCGCCAGGAGTCAGGCTCCAGCAGTTCACATCCTTGCGGATGACTTCCGGATAGACGGAGAAGGTGTCTATGTCCATGTGGGTCATGACGGTATCCAGGTGCATGCAGCTGCGGTGTTTCGGCAGTTGCATGGCGATGACCTGTTTGGCCTGACCGTGCTTGAACAGGCCGCGGGCCAGGTGCTCCACCCCTTGCGGCGTGGTGCGCTCGGACATGCCGATGAGCACGGCGCCACGGCCGATGACCAGCACGTCACCGCCTTCGATGGTGGAGTTGTCGTAGTCACGATCCTCGTCACCGAAGTACTTGATGAAGTCCTGACCGGCAAACTGCGGGTGCCAGCGGTAGATGGCCTTCACATGGTTGGTCTCGCGGCGACGGGCGGCCTTGGCCATGGGGTTGATGGAGACGCCACCGTAAACCCAGCAGGAGGTATCACGGGTGAAAAGGTGGTTGGGCAGCGGCTCTATGATGAAGTCGGTCGGAGCGTGCATGCCCACTACCATGTTGACGCCGCTGAAGGGCATCTCGGCGTAGGTCAGGCCGCCGGAGAGGATGCGGGCCAGCTCGCGGTGCGGCATGTCAGCCAGGAAGCAGCGCACGTCATTGGCCAAGGCGGTGCCGAGGCGATAATCGGAGACCTGATGTTGCAGCAGCCAGGCTTTGGCTTCTGGCACATCCAGGGTTTCGGCCAGCAGGTTGGTCAGCAGGAAGACTTCGACATTCTGATCGCGCAGCACTTGGGCGAACTTGTCATGCTCCTCGCCAGCCCGCTCAACAGAGAGGACATCGTCAAACAGCAGGTCCTGACAGTTGGAAGGGGTCAGACGCTTGAGACTGAGATTGGGGCGATGCAACATGACACGACGCAGTTGGCCAACTTCAGAACCTACATAAAATTTGCTCATGGTTATATTCCGTCTTTCTGGGGTCCATGCGAGTGATTGAATAGACTCCTTCTATTCTTTCTCATGGCCAAGGCGGGATATTCTTTTTGTAGGGTACTCGGCTTGTGTTCTATCCTGCCTCTGCCTTTCGAGGTAGAGATTAGGTCTGTGAAAACATGAAAAACCAGACTTAGATCACATCGAGCTATAGCTGAATAAAATGCAGCGCATTTATTTGACCCCACCGACATAACCAGCAATTAATCCCCTGGATGCATCGCATAATCATTCATTTCCATACGCTTTTATTCCTTTTCTCGGCCAGGTTGCCATGGGGTAAACTCATATTACATAAGTACCAAATACAATTTTAATTAAATTAATACAACAACTTAAATGTGACGCTCAGCCATGCCTGGCTTTATATGCAAGAGTTTGAATTTTTCACTCGCCATTGCGGGGAGCTCAGCGAGATAAAAAGTCATCTCCCTACGATTTCGTGCATAGATATTTTATTGTTCTGGATCAAAGCAAGGGACTCAGGATAGTGGGGGAAGGGCTGCTGGCCCCAAGAGAAATGGGGCTGTCCGGCTGACTATGCAATAAAACCGCATCTTGCGGCTTGTCCCTCCCATGACATCGACTTCCACTATTTTGAAACTTTTTTCATTAGTTGAATTTATGACAAATCCTTGCAGTGGGGGTTTGCTCAACTTAACTAGAAAAGTGATCCGGATCACAACGGTATCCATATGACGTTAACGCTTCCGTCATAAATGTCATCAAGGAGAGCTCCATGAACATCAAACCCCTGCTTCTGCTTGCCGCGCTGGTTCTGCCCATGACGCCAACCCTGGCTCAGGCAGACGGTGCCCCCGCCATGCCGCTGGTGGTATGCCATGTCGACAACATGCCGCAAATGCTGGTACCCGAATATGTCTGCATCTGGCGCGGTGGCACTCAACACTACTAAGCTGCAATGCAAGGGAAGGCGAGCCTTCCCTTGCATCTTCTCCCCATCCCCCAATAGCCATATCCGATCGTTACGCGCCTGCCCTGCCATTTGCTGCCAGAGCGCCCTGCGTCCCCCGACGGCTACCCCTCGCCTCCTGTCGCCATGGTGACCGGCATGGCACGGGCTGCATCGCTCGCCGTCCCCGTCTTGAGAGGCACTTTGCTGAAACTTGCCTGGCGGTTCACCCCGGTATCCTGAACAAGAACCCGGGCGCCAAGCCCCACAACCCATGTCGCCATGGCAGCTGCTCCCGACGTCATCACCCGCACCAACAGATGCAGATCCTGTGGCTTAATCCATTCGAGTGAGCCCGACTGAGACTGGCTTGAAGAGATTGTGAGATATTCGCCATTGAATGAGTGAGCAATACGCCCATTTCTGGACAGGTATAATCGGATTGATAGATCTTATAAACAGCACAAGTAAACTTTAATCGATTGATTTGTAATAAAAAAAACACAACAAAACATGAATGACAAGGCAACCAACTAAAACGTTTTTCAAGATGGCGTTGTGAGCCAGTCGAAAATCCTTATAGTTACTCCTGCACGGACGCAGTCGAAGTCAATCAGGAAGATTGGCTGCCAGGGTTGGGCAAATGGACTCACCACAGGATGTGGTAAAGGACACCTCCCAGGATGGAGAAAGTGCGACGGGAATGGATGACTCGTCAGGCCATGATGGCTAAAGGACACCCCAAAGGATTGGGAAGGGGAAACCTAAAGGAAGAGGTATAGTCAGGGATTGCAGGGAGCAACTTCGTTCACGGATATGAACGATAAGACTATCGGGGGCGACGCAAGTCGCCCCCATCTTTTTTGGATTTTTGCCATAAGCTCCCCGCATCAATAGTAAAGGGCGGCTTTCGCCACCCCGCTCATCACTCCGTGATGCCTACTCACTCTTCTGCTTATCTCCCCTCTGGCTACGCCAGACGAAAGTGCGCCACTATCCGGCCCAGCCGGTCATAAGTCTGCTTCATGGCCCCCGAGCTTGCCACCGTCGCCTCACCATTACCCTTCAGTTGGCGGATCACCTCGGCGATGGCACTCATGTTGCGATTGATCTCCTCAGCGACGGCACTCTGCTGCTCAGCGGCAGTGGCGATATGAGTGATGAGGCCATTGATCTCCACCACCTCGCCCATCATCGTATCCAGAGACTCATTGACCCGTGTCGTGTTCTCGGCGGCGCTCTGGCAGCGTTGCCTTGTCATGGACATGGCCTCAACCACCCCACTGCTGCCGCGCTGCAAACGGGTCAGCATGGCCTGTATCTCTGCCGTGCTCTGTTGAGTGCGTGCCGCCAGGGAGCGAACCTCATCGGCCACCACCGCAAATCCCCGCCCCTGCTCGCCGGCACGCGCCGCTTCAATGGCGGCATTGAGCGCCAATAAATTCGTCTGCTCGGCAATGCTGCCGATGACGCCCAAGACAGAGCCAATCTGCTGCACCTCTTGCTGCATGGCTTGTACCGAACCCGAGGTCGCTTCCACCTCGTCCACCAGGGCCATGACGCTGCGCATGGCATCATCCACCACCGCCCGTGAGGCATTGGCAAGCTGCTCGCTCTGGCGAGTGAGCGTGGCAGTATCGGCGGCGCTACGGGAGACTGAGACGGCGGTGGCGCTCATCTCGTTGACTGCCGTGACGACCTGTTCCGTCTCGCTGACATGGGTTGCCAGCAGCCGTTGAGCTGCCTGGGTTTGCCCGGTCAGTCCCCCTATCTCGCTATGCAACTGACCGCTGGCCTGGCTCACCTCCTGCATCATCTCCTGCAGCTGGGCGATGAAGCGATTGATGCCCGCCGAGATCTGACCGAGATCATCATGGCTTGTCACCTGTAAACGCCGGGTCAGATCCCCATTCCCCTCGGAGAGGGCCAGCACCAATCCCTTCAAGGACAAAATAGGTCTATAAGCCAGGTTGAACGCCACCATAGCCAGCACCATCACCACCAGAGCCACCCCCAGCAGAGCCAGGGTGATCTTGCCGTTGATGGCCTGGGTCATGGCCCGGATGTAGGCCTGGTCGACGAAGCCGGTCAGTCGCCATGGCTGACCGCGAATGTCCAGCTCATGCAGCTTGGGGAGGGACTCGCCATCCGGTTTGTCGCTATAGAGCAGCTGCCCCTGGCTATCGGCCAGTTCGAAGTGACGTCCTTCGCCACTCATCTTCTGCAGCAGGGCGCTGAATTCACTCATGTCGAGGTAATAGATGTAGGCAGAATCATCACCGCGCGGCACCAGGATGGAGATGGCAGGCTTGCCCTCTATCTGTTGCAAACCGCTCACCTGGATCTGATTGCGGGCCTGGGGGATCAGCTGGCGCAGCGCCTCGACCCGGGCCGGCTCCTTGATGACGCCGTTGGTGTCGAAGGCCATGTCCCCAATCACCTTGACGATGTTGAGGAACCCCGTCTCCTCCAAGGTCTTCTTGACGTTGGTCACCCCGAAGTTGAGGTTGGCCGCCAGCACTATCTTCTGATTGATGTCCCCCGCCAGCTTCTCTTTGACCAGGGTTATCTGCTCATCGATGTTGTGGCTTGCCTGGTCACGGATGTAACCGCTGATGAAGTGATTGACGCTCACCCAGGAGGTGGCGACCGTGATCAAAATGGCCAGAAGCAGGAGCGCATATATCTTGATCTTAAAAGCCATCGTACCTCCAAAAGAAAACGCAGGGCGAACCTGCGTTTTCTAGCTGCCAATCTGCTTACTTCTTCTTGGCGTACTTCATCGAGTCCAGCGCCACCGCCAAGATGATGATGCCGCCCTTGATGATGAACTGCCAATAAGGGCTGACGCCGATATAGGTCAGGCCGTAGTTGATCAGGGTGAAGATGAGCACCCCGGTGATCACCCCGGCAACCGTGCCCACACCACCGGCAAACGACACCCCGCCCACCACGCAGGCCGCGATGGCATCGAGCTCATACATGAAGCCGAGGTTGTTGGTGGCGCTGCCGACCCGACCCGCTTCCAGCATGCCGCCGAAGGCGTAGAAGACACCGGCCAGGGCATAGATCATCACCAGGTTGACGGCCACGTTGACGCCGGACACCTTGGCGGCTTCGGGGTTGCCGCCGATGGCGAAGATGTTTTTGCCAAAGCGGGTCTTGTTCCACAACACCCAGACGAAGACGCTGGCGATGGCCGCATAGAAGGTGAGATAGGAGAGCTTGAAGCTGCCTATCCTGATGAACCCCTGGGCGAAACTGGAGAAGCGGGGGTCAAAGCCCGCCACCGGAGAGGCGCCCACGGAATCGAAGTACAGCGAGTTGATGCCGTAGACGATGATCATGGTGCCCAGGGTGGTGATGAAGGGCGTCACGTTCAGGTAGGCCACGATCAGGCCATTGACGAGGCCTATCAGGGCACCCACGGCACAGACCAGCAGGATCACCATGGGAATGGGCACCTCCCCCAAGGCGGGGAACACCTTGTTGACGTTGGTCAGCGACTGCAGCATGGTGGCCGCGATCAGCGCCGCCAGGCCAACTTGACGACCCGCCGACAAGTCGGTGCCCTGGGTGATGATGATACCTGCCACACCCAACGCTATGATGACCCGCACCGAAGACTGGGTCAGGATGTTGCTGAGGTTGGTGAGGCTCAGGAAGGATGGCTCCTGGATCACGATGATCATGAGCAGCACCAGCAGCACCAAGTAGATGGCGTTCTCTTTGAGCGCCTGCATCAGATTGAAATTTTTAGCCGACTCCATAAATATCTTCCTGTCTCTAGAGGTACAGAGAGGCCAGGCGCAATATCTCGCTCTGGTCAGTCTCTTTGGTATTGACGATCCCGGCGACCCGGCCATTGCTCATGACAATGATGCGGTCTGTGATCCCCAGCAGCTCAGGCATCTCTGACGAGATAATGATGATGCCCTTGTCCTTCTTGGCCAGCTCCAGGATGAGTTGGTAGATCTCGAACTTGGCGCCCACATCAATGCCGCGAGTCGGCTCATCCAGCATCAGAATTTCCGGTTGAGTCAGCAGCCAGCGGCCGATGATGACCTTCTGCTGGTTGCCGCCGGACAGGGAGCCGATCTGCGTCTGTTGGGTCGGGGTCTTGACCCGCATGGAGTCGATGACCCATTGGGTGTCGCTCTTCATCTTGTTGTTGCTGAGCAGCCCCATGGAGCCCTTGTAGCTGTCCATGTTGGCGATCAGGGAATTGAAGGCGATATCGAGGCGCGAATAGATACCGGTGGAGCGGCGCTCCTCCGTCACCAGGGCGAAACCGTTCAAGATGGCCTCGTGGGCCGTATGGTTCGCCACTTGCTTGCCATGAAGCTTGATGACCCCTTCGCTGTGGTCGCGGATCCCGAACAGGGTCTCGACGATGTCGGTGCGCTTGGCCCCCACCAGCCCGGCGATACCGAGGATCTCGCCCTTGTGCAGGTTGAAGGTCACGTCTTGAATGGAGGGTTGGTTCTTGGCCGTCAGGTGCTCGACCTCGAGGATCACCTCTTTCGGCTGGTTGGTTTTTTCCGGGAAGCGCTGAGTCAATTCACGGCCAACCATCATGCCGATGATCTGATCCATGGTCATGCCCTTGAGCGGTTGAGTCGCCACCCATTGGCCATCCCGCAATATGGTGATCTCGTCACATAGCTGGAAGATCTCCTCCATCTTGTGGGAGATGTAGACGATGCCGCAGCCCTTCTCTTTCAGCTTGTTGATGATCTTGAAGAGGTGGTTGACCTCTTTCTCGGTCAGGGAGGAGGTGGGCTCATCCATGATGACAATCTTGGCATCGTAGGAGAATGCCTTGGCGATCTCGATCATCTGCATCTGGGACACCGACAGGGTGCCCACTTTGACCCGGGGATCGATGTCGATATCCAGCTCGTCAAAAATGTGTTTGGTGTCCTGGTACATCTTGTTGTGATCGACGAACCAACCCTTGGTGGGGTAGCGGCCGAGCCACATGTTGTCCATCACGGTGCGTTGCAATACCAGGTTCAACTCCTGGTGCACCATGGAGACGCCGTTCTCCAGCGCCTCTTTGGAGGAGGTGAAGTTGATCTCTTGTCCCTTGAAGAAGATCTTGCCCTGATCTTTCTCATAGATGCCGAACAGGCATTTGAGCAGCGTGGATTTACCTGCCCCGTTCTCGCCCATCAACGCATGCACAGAATGAGGACGGACCCGTAAATTGACATTATCGAGTGCCTTGACGCCAGGAAAACTCTTACTGACGTCAATCATCTCCAACAGCCATTCTGATTGTTGCTGTGTTGTCATATCAGCCATCACATCTGGTTGAAAAAAGGGCAAGGGGATCTCCCTTGCCCTGGAGGGGGGATTACTCGAATTGAGATAGGTTGTCTTTATCTACACCCACGTAGGCAACACGGACGACCTTGTCGACGATGTTCCACTTGGTACCTTCCCCGGCCGGTTTGCCTTCAGCCAGATTCTTGGTCAGATCGAAGGTGGCTTTCGCCTGGTTGGCCGCATCGTTCAGCACTGTACCTGCCATGGCACCGCTCTTGACCATAGCCAGCGCCTCGGGCAGCGCATCGACACCGAATACCGGAATCGCTGACTTGCCTTGCGCCTTCAGCGACTCGACGGCGCCCATTGCCATGCCATCGTTGTTGGCGATGACGACTTCAATCTTGTTGGCGTTGGGGCCGGAGATCCAGGCATCCATCTTGTCTTTGGCCATGGCGGTATCCCACATACCGGTATCCATGTGCAGTTGATCGGTCTTGAGGCCGCCATCGTTCAGGGTCTTGATGACGTAGGTGGTACGGGCTTCCGCATCCGGGTGGCCCGGCTCGCCCTTGAGCAGTACGAACTGGATGACGCCATCTTTGTTCAAGTCCCACTCAGGGTGAGCTTTCCAGTGTTTGGCGATCAGCTGACCCTGGATGATGCCTGACTCCTTGGAGTCGGTGCCCACGTAGTAGGCCTTGTCATAGCTGGCCAGATCGGCGGCACTCGGTTCCTTGTTGTAGAACACAACCGGGATCTCTTCGCCACGGGCCTTCTCAATCACGACAGGGGCTGCGGCCGGATCGACCAGGTTGATCGCCAGGGCCTTGACGCCCTTGGCCAGCAGCACGTCGATCTGGTCGTTCTGCTTGGACTGGTCATTCTGGGAGTCATTCATCAGCAGTTCCACACTCGGGGTCGCCGCCGCTTCCTTCTCGATCGCCTTGCGAACAACTGCCATGAAGTTATCGTCGTACTTATAGACGGTAACCCCGATACGGGTTTCAGCGTGGGCGGTGGCGCCTGCCGTCAGTCCCATCAGCAGGGCGGCAACTGTCGTGATTTTTCTCATTGTTATGCTCCGGTGTGTCTATCTGTTTTGTAGGAAAGCTGTACACCAATCGAGCTGGTGTAACTCTAATGTAATCAGGTTGTTGTCATTTAATCTGTGATCCTGACGACAAAATGAAAACGTTTACACTCTGTTACATTGTGATTTGTTTGATATAAAACAAATGGTTATATTAACTTGAGGCCTGTTTGAACCTTTCTGTCACTGGGGTAAATGTCAGCTTCTGTCGCCGAAGTCAGCTTAGTACAGAGTTCCAATAGTATCTCCCCGGTGTCAGCCAATATTCAGGGCGCACGCTCTGGCTCCAGGAGTCATCCCCCCCGATCCCCATATAGAAACCATCGAGGCACAGGTGCAGACCCCCCTCTGCAATCAGGTCGGTCTGATGGCGGGCCTCGGTCAGCTGCGACTGACGGTAGGGACTGATGCTGAAGTGAAACTCCCCCTCGACCCTGAGGTCGGCGAGCTGCAACTCCCGAACCTGAGTACGCAGGCCATTGTCGGTGGGGAAAATATAGGGGGTGTGCAACGCGGCAATGGGCAGTTGCCAACGACCGAGGTCCGCGCTCAGACAGCGATCCGGATAGTTCTCATGAGGGCCACGGCCTAGCCACTCGATACTGTCGACTGTCTCCGCCAGCCAGAGGCTGGCGCCAATCCGGGGCAAGGAGGGGAAGTCATCACTCACCAGGGCGTCGATGGCAAGCCTCATGGCGCCGCCTGCCTCGAAGTCGTGGCGCCAGTGAGTCAGGATCTTCAGTTGCTCGCCGACGAAGTAGCCATGTTCCACCTGCAAGCTGGCCTCCCCCACTCGCGTTATCCCCAGGCAACGGTGGCTCAGCTCGCCGAGCCCGGCCTGCTGCCAGCGAGCAATCCAGGAGTGGGGATCCTGATGATCCGCCTCGCTGGTGCCGATGTCGTTATCCAGTGGCGCACGGTAGAAGTGATCCGCCAGCTCCCCGAGGAGACGCTCACGGCCACCCTTGCGCCAGCCCGTGATGCGGCCACTCTCCTTGTCCAGACACCATTGGCTCTCACCGGCCAGCACGTGCCAACTCTCGGCCTGCTCCATCAATCGAGCCGATGTCCGGGGTTGAGGGAGTGCGAGAGGGGTCGGCAGGGAAAACTGCTGGCGCCCTACGTCATGATCCGGGGCTGACCAGGGGGTGGCATTCACTTGCTCGATGCAGAGATCCAGCCAGGCCAGCGTGCCGGCAGCGAAAGCAGGCAGAGTGGGCAGCAGGGTCAGGGTCAGCGCCGCCTGAGGCGCCAAGGTGAGTGGGCACTCACCCTCTTGCAGCACCACCCCTTGCTCGCACAACCGCCAACGTAGCCGCTCGTTATCCGTCACGCGAAACAGCAGATCGCTCTCGATGCGCACCACCAGAGGGCTGTGTGACAGCAGCTCGAAGCGGAATGGCTGCTGGGCCCGCTTGGCCTCGAACAATGCGGGATGGGGCGTCCTGTCCGGGAACAGCAAGCCGTTGATGCAGAACTGGCGATCGTTCTGCAGATCGCCAAAATCACCGCCATAGGCCCAGAAATGGCGGCCATCCTCGGTCAACTTGTCGAGTCCCTGATCGACCCAATCCCAGACAAAGCCACCCTGCAGGCGAGGATGGTCACGAAATGCCCGCCAATATTCGGCGAAGCCACCCAGGCTGTTGCCCATGGCGTGAGCGTATTCGCACAGGATCAGCGGCCGCTGCTCGCCAGGCAGGCCGATCCACTTGGTCAGCGCCCACTTGGGCACCGCCGGGAAGGGTTGATCCTGATGGGTACGGGCATACATGGGGCAGATGATGTCGGTGGCCGGGGTGTCGGCACCGCCCCCCTCGTACTGGACCGGTCGGCTCGGGTCTGCCCGCTTGACCCAGGCATACATGGCATCGTGGGCCGCCCCATAGCCGGACTCATTGCCCAGGGACCAGATGATGATGCTGGGGTGGTTGAAATCGCGAGCGACCAGCCGGGTGACCCGTTCCAAAAAGGCCCCGTTCCAGTCAGGATCCTGCGCCAGGCGCCCCATGGGACTCATGCCGTGGGTCTCCAGATTGGCCTCATCCACCACATAGAGACCCAGCCTGTCACAGAGCCGGTAGAATTCGGGATGGTTGGGGTAATGGGCACAGCGCACCGCGTTGAAGTTGTGCTGCTTCATCAGGGTCAGATCCCGCGCCATGCTGGCCACATCGATGGCATGACCCCGGGCGGGATCATGCTCATGACGATTGGCGCCACGGATCAGCAAGGGCTGACCGTTGAGCCGCAGCAGGCCGCCCTGGATCTCCACCGCCCGAAAGCCCACATCATGGGCCTCGCTCTCTATGGGGGTACCCCGCTCATCGAGCAGGGTCAGGGTCAGACGATAGAGATGCGGGGTCTCGGCGCTCCACTTGGCGGGATTGTCCACCTTCAGGATCAGTTCGGCACGGTCCTCAAAGCTCCCTTTCTCATCGATGATGGCCGTGCCCACTCCCTGCTCCAGGCTGGTCAACGGCTGATCACCCTGATAGAGGGTGGCTCTCAGACTCAGTCCGGCGCCACCCGCCACCCGCACCGCCAGCGTGAGCCGCGCATCCCGGTAGCAGGCATCGAGCAGCGGGGTGATGCGCAGATCGGCGATGTGGCGCTCAGGCTTATGGAGCAGCGTGACCGAGCGGAAGATGCCGGAAAGCCACCACATGTCCTGATCCTCGAGATAAGAACCATCGGACCAGCGCAGCACCAACAGGGCTATCCGGTTCTCCCCCTCGCGCAGACAAGGAGTCAGGTCGAACTCGGCGGGCAGGCGGCTGTCCTGGGAATAACCGACCCAGTGGCCGTTGCAAAACAGATGGCAGGCGCTGCTGACGCCATCCAGGATGATGCGCGTCTGTCCCGAGGCCAGCCAATTGGCGGGTAAATGCAGGTTGCGAGAGTAGCAACCGGTCGGATTCTGGCTTGGCACCCGAGGGGGATCACAGGGGAAGGGGTACTTGATATTGGTGTAGATGGGGCCATCGGTCTGCGGCCGTGTGCCCGGATAGGCACCATCTAGCTGCCAGTTGCCGGGCACCCGGATGAGGCAGGCATCGGCCAGATCCTGCTGAACCCACTGTTCGGGCACCAGCTCGGGAGTCTCGAAGAAGGAGAAGTACCAGTCGCCGTCGAGCAGCAAGCGGGAGTCGGAGGGCAGATCGGCACGTGCCGCCTCTTCGTCGCGCCAACTGGCGAGGGGGGTATGCGCCGCCAGGCGATTGACCGAGGTTACCCCTTGGTTCTGCCAGTCTCGGCGCGCCAGAATCTCCCTGAGCATGTTTCCTCTCCCTGATTATTCGGAAAACAGCTGCAGTGTAGTGAAGTTTTTATGGGGAAACGGCGATCTGCCTCACAAAGATGTAAACGATTACACTTCGATAGATAAGGCCAGAATAATGCGGGGTGAGAGTCACAATAGTCATCATGCGAGCAACCCGCATTGTCCTATCGATCGGGGGAGCTGACCGCAGATCCCTCAACCTCCTGCCACGGTGGCATCGCTGAATATGCCAGAAACAGCAGACCCGCCTGATGGCGGGTCTGCTGTCTAAACGAGGCCAAGGTCGGGATTTAACTGCGCAGGGGGGCGACCGAGTGACGATTGATCAGGGTCGGTGTATAGATGCGGCTCTGTTGCGCCTCACCTTCACCTGCGGCCAGCTGCAGCGCCAACTTGGCCGCCTGGGCCGCCATGAGCTCGATGGGGTAGCGCATGGTAGAGAGTTTGGGTCTCAGGTATCTGGCGTAGATGATGTCATCGAAGCCGACCACGGACACCTCCTCCGGCACCTTGAAGCCGTTATCGGCCAACACGGAGATGGCGCCGGCCGCCATGGCGTCGTTGTAGGCCACCAGAGCGGTCACCTTCAGCCCCTTGGCGAGCAGATTGAGCATGGCGCGCTCTCCCCCCTCTTCATTGGGGGTGCCACACTCCACCAGTTCGGCATCTGCCACCACCCCCGCATCGCTCAGGGCGTCGCGATAGCCCTGCAACCGGGAGCTGGCATCTTCGATGGCGTGATCCGAGCCGAGGAAGCCAATACGGCGATGACCCAGCTCCAGCAGATGGCGCGTGGCGGTGGCGGCCCCCAAGCTGTTGTTGAGGGAGATACAGCGCCCCTTCAAGGCGGGAATATCTCTATTAATCAATACCATGCCTGGTACTCGCATGGCGTAATCAATCAGCACTTCGTCACTGAGCACCTTGCTGTGAACCACCAGGGCCTCACAGCGTTTGCCGATCAGCAGCTCGATGGCGCCCCGCTCCTGCTCCGCATTGTGAAAACCATTACCCATCAGCAGGTGCAAGCCCCGCTCCACGGCGACCCCGGACACCCCCTTGATCAGGGCGCCGAAGAAGGGATCGGCCACATCATTGACCACCACTCCCATGGTGTCACAGGTACGGCTGACCAGGGCCCGCGCGTTGGCGTTGGGGGTGTAACCCAGCTCTGCCATGGCCTGCTGGACCAGGGCGCGCGAGGTGGCACTCGCCTTGGGAGAGTTGTTCATCACCCGTGAAACCGTTGCCACCGAGACATTGGCAAGACGGGCGACATCCTTGATGGTGCTCATGCTGTTTTCACTCTTTTCACTGACCGCGACCGGGCCATTATAACCAGCAATCCCTTTGATAACAGGGGAAAAGCGCACTGCCCCCGAGTCGGCTATAAACAAAAGAGTGTAATCGTTTACACGATATTGTTAACCCGCTCACAGTTTAGCCATCAGAGGCTCGGCTAGACTCCTGATCCACACCCCCTTTACCGGAGACAAGGGATGAAGGTATTGGTCACAGGCGGTTGCGGCTACATAGGCAGCCACACTTGCCTCGCACTGCAGGCCGCGGGTATCACACCGCTGATCCTGGATAATCTCTGCAACAGCAAGCTGGCCGTGCTGGATCGCATCGCCACCATTTCTGGTCAGAAGCCTGTTTTTTATCAAGGGGATATCAGGGATTCCGCCCTGCTGGCTCGCATCTTCACCGAGCATGAGATTGACGCCGTCATCCACTTTGCCGCACTCAAGGCAGTGGGAGAATCGACCCGGATCCCGCTGGCCTATTACCAGAACAATGTCGCCGGTACCTTGGATTTGCTACAGGCCATGGCGCAGGCCCAGGTGCACAACCTGGTATTCAGCTCCTCGGCTACTGTCTATGGCGATCCGGCCAGCGTGCCGATCCGCGAGGAGTTCCCCCGCTCGGCCACCAACCCCTATGGCAGATCCAAGCTGATCATCGAGCAGATCCTCGAGGATCTGCAGGCCGCCGAACCCCAGTGGAGCATGACGCAACTGCGTTATTTCAATCCGGTTGGTGCCCATGCATCCGGCACCATGGGGGAGGATCCCCAGGGCATACCCAACAATCTCATGCCCTTTTTGACTCAGGTGGCCATCGGCAGACGCCCGCAATTATCGGTATTTGGTAACGATTACCCCACCCTGGATGGCACAGGTGTTCGCGACTATATCCATGTGATGGATCTCGCAGAGGGCCACGTCAAGGCGCTGCAACACTGCGTCAGTCGCCCCGGCGTTCATGCCTATAACCTGGGAACGGGCCAGCCCCAGAGCGTATTGCAAATGGTTCAGGCATTCGAGCAGGCATGCGGCCGACCTGTTCCCTACGCCTTGGAACCAAGGCGCCCGGGAGACATCGCCGAGTGCTGGGCCGATCCCGCCAAGGCCGAACGTGAGCTGGGCTGGCATGCCACCCGGGATCTCCCGGCCATGTGCGCCGACAGCTGGCGCTGGCAATCCCTCAACCCCCAGGGTTATGACCAATGAGCCGCTTGCTGACCGCCGCTACCCGCTCGCTACGGCCCGGTGCCATAGCCTCCCTTTCCATGACAGACAGTCACGAGGTGTGATGATGTTCGATCCCCTGGATCACCCCCACCGCCGCTTCAATCCCCTGACCGGCCAGTATGTGCTGGTCTCCCCCCACAGGGCCAAGCGCCCCTGGCAGGGCCAGATTGAGAAGATAAGCGAGGCGCCGGGCCACGCCCATGATCCCGACTGTTTTCTCTGCGCCGGCAATACCCGTGTCAGTGGCGACAAGAACCCCGACTACAGCCACACCTTCGTCTTCACCAACGACTTCGCCGCCCTGATGCAGGACACCCCGGCTGCGCAGGAGGGCCAGGATCAGCTGCTGCAACTGGAGGCTGCCCGTGGCACCAGCCGGGTCATCTGCTTCTCGCCGGATCACGGCAAGACCCTGCCCGAGCTGGCCCTGCCCGAGATAGAGGCGGTGATCCAGACCTGGCGCGACCAGGTGGCCGAGCTCTCCCAGCAGTGGGATTGGGTGCAAGTCTTTGAAAACAAGGGCGCCGTCATGGGCTGCTCCAACCCTCATCCCCATGGTCAGATCTGGGGCAGCGATTTTCTGCCCAACGAGATAGCCAGGGAGCAGGAGCGCCAGCAGCAGTGGCTGGCCGAGCATGGCCGCCCCCTGCTGCTCGACTATGTGGAACGGGAACTGAAAGATAGATCCCGCATCGTGGTGGAGAGCGAACACTGGCTGGCGGTGGTGCCCTTCTGGGCCGCCTGGCCGTTCGAAACCCTGTTGCTGCCCAAGGCCCATGTGCCCTCCCTGCTGGATCTCACCCGGGAGCAGCAAGAGGATCTGGCGGTGGCGCTCAAGGAGCTCACCAGCCGCTACGACAACCTGTTCGAATGCAGTTTTCCCTACTCCATGGGCTGGCACTTCGCGCCGCCACACTCGACTTGCCCAGAGGCCTGGCAGCTTCATGCCCACTTCTACCCGCCCCTGCTGCGCTCTGCCACTGTGCGCAAGTTCATGGTGGGCTTCGAGATGCTGGCCGAGACCCAGCGCGATCTCACCCCGGAGCAGGCCGCCGAGCGACTGCGTACCTTGAGCCCCATCCACTACAAGATGCGAGGATCCACCCCATGAATCACCCCAGCCACAGGGCCAGCACCCTCTTCCACAAGGTGTTTGGCCGGGCCGCCGACCTGATGATACGCGCGCCCGGTCGGGTCAACCTCATCGGCGAGCACACCGACTATAACGGCGGCTTCGTGCTGCCCTGCGCCATCGATTACGAGACCTGCGTCGCCATCGGCCTGCGCCAGGATGCCAGGGTGAGGGTCATCGCCGCCGACTACGGGGAGGAGCACGACGAGTTCTCCCTGGATGCTCCCATCGAGCACCACCCGGACCAGCGCTGGAGCGACTATATCCGTGGCGTGGTGAAGTACCTGCAAGCGCGGGGCCAGCCCCTGCGCGGCCTGGATCTGGTGGTCTCCGGCAATGTGCCCCAGGGGGCCGGGCTCTCCTCCTCCGCCTCCCTGGAGGTGGCCATCGGCCAGGCCTTCAAGGAGGCGCTGAACCTCGACATCAGCCAGGCCGAGATAGCCCTCAACGGTCAGCAGGCGGAGAACCAGTTTGTCGGCTGCAACTGCGGCATCATGGATCAGATGATCTCGGCCTGCGCCAAGCCGGACCATGCCCTGCTGCTCGATTGCCGCAGCCTGGAGAGTCGGCTCATCCCCATGCCGATGGATCTCGCTGTGCTCATCATCAACTCCAACGTGCGCCGTGGCCTGGTGGACAGCGAATACAACCTGCGCCGCCAGCAGTGCGAGGCCGCGGCCCGTCACTACGGCGTCAAGGCGCTGCGCGACCTCGATGCCGCCACCCTGGAGGCGAATAAAACCGGGCTGGACGAGGCCTGCTATCGCCGTGCCCGCCACATCGTCGGCGAGAATGGCCGCACCCTGGCCGCCGCCGAGGCGCTCGCCTCAGGGGATCTGGTACGCCTCGGCGAACTGATGGCGCAGTCCCATGCCGCCATGCGCGATGACTTCGAAATCACAGTGCCCCCCATCGATGGCCTGGTGGAGATCATCAAGGCAAAGATTGGCAGCGAAGGCGGGGTGCGCATGACCGGCGGTGGCTTCGGGGGTTGCGTGGTCGCCCTGCTGCGCCCGGAGCGCTTGAATGAGGTGATCGCCGCCATCGACGTCGAATATCCCGCCCGTTTTGGCCTGCAGGCCGACAGCTATGTCTGCCGCGCCAGCGCCGGAGCGGGTCGGCTGTGAGATCCTTCGAGCTGGAAAATGAGTGCGGGCTGCGGCTACGCGGCCTCGATGTTGGTGCCACCCTGAGCTCCCTGAGCCTGCCGGTTGGTGGGATGAGGCGAGAGCTGCTGCTCGGCTGCTCCGACGCCGACTATCCGACCCAGCAGGTGTGGCTGGGGGCGGTGGCGGGACGTTTTGCCAACCGTATCGGGGGCGCAACCCTTGCGCGAGACGGCCAATGCTGGCCATTGGATGCCAATCAGCCTCCCCACACCCTCCATGGGGGGGCGGGGGGTTTTCATCGCCAACCCTGGCAGATTGAAACCCTGGAGGCCAGCCGGGTGCGGCTCAGCCTGTTCTCCCCGGATGGGGATCAGGGCTTTCCCGGCAACCTCAGGGTAGCGCTGGAATACCGGCTCGAGGAGCGGGATCTGGTGGTGGAGTGCTGGGCCAGTACCGATGCGCCGACCCCGGTCAGCCTGACCAGCCACGCCTACTTCAACCTCGATGGGGGGGGAGATGTGCGTCATCACAAGCTCACCCTGAAGGCGGACCGCTTCCTCGCCACGGATGCCAGCGGCCTGCCCTTGGCGCCCCACGCTGTCGAGGGCCCCTTCGATCTTCGTGGCGGTCGCCTCCTTGGGGATGAGTGGCTGAGCCACCCCCAGCAACGTCAGGCCAAGGGCTACGATCACGCCTTCCTGCTCAATGGGCCACCATCGGAATGGGCCGCCCTGCTGGTCTCGGGTGACGGACAGCTGGCGATGGAGGTGCATACCAATCAGCCCTCGCTGCAGCTCTACACCGGCAACTGGCTGGCCAAGACCCAGGGTCGTGACGGGCAGCGCTATCAGGATTACGACGGCCTCTGCCTGGAGGCCCAGCAGCTGCCGGACAGCCCGAACAGACCCGAGCTGGGGGATCCCTGGCTGCTGCCGGGTCAGCGCTATCACCACCTCACCCGCTACCGCTTTGAGCCTCGCTGAACCAGCACGGGTTTGAGCGGTCAGCGAGAGGCGCTGACCCTGAGCGAGCAGGAGAGGTCTGCCATGTCGGGCATGACTGGCCCGAGCCACTGAAATCGATGACATTGATATTCAAAAGGAACTTGTATGGATCAGCCCTATCAGGCCAACCCGGCTCGCTACCAGCAGCAGCCCTATCGCGCCGTCGGTCGCCACGGCTTGCGCCTGCCCGCCATCGCCCTCGGGCTCTGGCATAACTTCGGGGCAGAGGCTGCCCCCCAGCAGATGAGCGCCATGGTGCGTCAGGCATTCGACCTGGGTATCACTCACTTCGATCTGGCCAACAACTACGGGCCGCCGCCGGGCAGTGCCGAGACAAGCTTCGGTCGCCTGCTCAAGCAGGATCTGGCCGCCCATCGCGATGAGCTGATCATCAGTACCAAGGCGGGCTACGTGATGTGGGATGGCCCCTATGGCGATGGCGGCAGTGCCAAGTATCTGTTTGCCAGCCTGCACCAGAGCCTGCGCCGCCTCGGCCTCGACTATGTGGACATCTTCTATCACCACAGGCCGGACTCGCACACGCCCCTGGAAGAGACTTGTCAGGCCCTGGCACTCATGGTGCGTCAGGGCAAGGCGCTCTATGTCGGTCTCTCCAACTATCCCGCCGAGCTGGCCCGTCAGGCCGCGATCCGGCTGGCAGAGCTGGGCACTCCCTGCCTGGTCAATCAGCTCAAATACTCCCTGTTTCAGCGGGAGATTGAAGAGCAGACCCTGCCGGTCTGCCGTGAACAAGGCATGGGCGTGGTGGCCTTCTCGCCCCTGGCGGGAGGCCTGCTCAGCGACCGCTACCTGGCGGGCATTCCTGCCGATTCCCGCGCCGCCAGCCCTAGCCCCTTCCTCAAGCCGGACCAGCTCACGGCGGAAAAACTGGCCCGGATACGTGCCCTGCACACCCTGGCCGAGGAGCGCGGACAGAGCCTGTCACAGCTGGCGCTGCAGTGGGTGCTGCGCGATGCAGTGGTCAGCAGCGCCCTCATTGGCGCCAGCAGGCCAGAACAGATCGTCAGCGCCGTTCAGGCCCTGGCTCAGCCCCCTCTGGATACAGCCTGGCAGCAGCGGATCCTGACCGCCCTCGACTGAGCCAGCGGCAATATTCTCTGGTTGCCTGCGTGGTTTTCCGCCATCATTGGCGCGCCCCCGCTTGCGGGGGCGCATCATATCCAGACAACCAAGAGATCCGATCCATGACAGAGTACTACACCCTGTTTGTCGCATTCGTGTTAGGCGTAGTGGAAGGCCTGACCGAGTTTCTGCCCGTTTCCTCCACCGGCCATCTGATCATCGTCGGCCATCTGCTGGGCTTCGAAGGCCCCAAGGCCGCCACCTTCGAGGTGGTGATCCAGCTGGGCTCCATCCTGGCAGTCGTCGTCGTGTTCTGGCGCCGACTGTTCGGCCTCATCGGCATTCATTTTGGCCAGAAGCCCCCTCAGGATCACGCCACCCTCTCTCTGGTGCACATCATCCTCGGTATGTTGCCCGCCGTGGTGATAGGCCTCGCCATTCATAGCTGGATCAAGGCAAATCTGTTCGGCCCCCAGACGGTGATGTATGCCCTGGTCGCCGGCGGCATACTGCTGTTGATCGCCGAATGGAAACGCCCTGCGGTGCGCTCCGAAACCCTGGATGACATCAGCTACCAGCAAGCCTTTGGCATAGGTCTGTTCCAGTGTCTGGCACTCTGGCCCGGTTTCTCCCGCTCGGGAGCCACCATCAGTGGCGGCATGCTGATGGGGATCAGTCGCCAGGCGGCGGCCGAGTTCTCCTTCATACTGGCGGTCCCCATGATGATCGCGGCGAGCGGCCTGGATCTCTACAAGAGCCGGGACTTCCTCTCCATGACCGATTTCCCCATGTTTGCGGTCGGTTTTGTCACCGCCTTCGTGGTGGCCATGTTCGCCATCCGCACCTTCCTGGCGCTGATCCGTCGCCTCGATTTCGTGCCTTTTGCCATCTATCGCTTCGTCGTCGCCTTCGCCGTCTACATGGTGTTCGTGCATTAATCTGCCGTGACGAATCAGGCTTGAATGTGAAAAGGGACCCCAGGGTCCCTTTTTTGATGCGTGAATGGCGGTGCTGCCCCGCCGAGCCCTTGGCCTCAATAGAGATGCCCAGAGATACCATTGAGCAAGCGCGACAGCCCCTTGGTGAACTGGATGGGGGCATCCTGCACCGTGTAGCAGAGACAGCCATCGACCGTGTGCGGACTGTGTGCATGGCGACTATCTCGCCAGATGAAATCACCGGCCCCGTAGCGCTGATCGCCATCCTGCATGCTGCCCGCCAGCAGCAAGGTCAGTTCATAGCCCTGATGGGTATGCTCGGGAATGGCACCGCCCGCATCGATGTGCAACAGGCTGGCCCGCACCCCCAACTCCCCCAGGGGCAGGCTATGTTGGCGAACGGGTCCAAAATGCCGCCACTTGGGGGAGCGGTAACGGGCCAGCACCCTCGGCAACCGATAACACCGACCCGCTACCTCAAGCTGGGTGTCGGTGTGAGACACAGGGATGAGTTCGGGCAGGGGTTGCTGCACTATCATGGCCAGCATGGCGTCCAGCTCGGGGGCGACCTGATCCGGCAGGGGGGCGGCCTCGAGTGCCTCGGCCAGCTGCGCCTCCCACAACGTCACCCGGGCGGCACATTCGGGGCAGAGCTCGCAATGGGCCGATACCCCGACCGCCAGGGGCAGGGGGAGCTCGTTGGCCGCGAAGGCACGCAGCATCTGCTCGGTCGGATGGGATTTAATCATGATACTGCTCCATAAATATGTGCGATCGATATGAGCCTGGCCCCGGGGCACCACCCATCACAGGGTCGCTCCTGGTCATGACGAGGCTATGCATCATGACGTTCCACCTGCTCTTTGAGTTTCTGCAGGGCCAGTCGCAGCCGGGACTTGATGGTGCCAAGCGGTACGCCGAGTCGCTCGGCCAGCTCCTGCTGGGAGAGTTCCTGCAGGTAGATGCCACGCACTACCTGCTGCTGCGGCTCAGGCAGCACGCTGACGTAATGGGCCATCTGCCGTGTCAGCACCGCATCCTCGCCACCGGGTCCCTGGGGCAAGTCGGCCCCAAACTCCAGCAGGGGCCAGATCTCTTCGGCGCACAGATCTTCACGACTGGCACGGCGGCGGCGCAACATGTCGAAGCATTGGTTGCGCATGACGGTGTAGATCCAGGTGCTGGGCGCCCCTTTCTCAGGGTGATAGAGCCGTGCCTTCTGCCAGACCAGCAGCATGGTCTCCTGAACCAGTTCCATGGCATTGGCGTCACTGCCAAGATGGCGCAAACCATAGTTGCGAATACGCGGCGCGAAGTGACGAAACAGGGCGGCAAAGGCTACCTTGTCGGCAGACTCGGCGACCCTTATCAGCTGGGTTTTCAGGTCGGGAACGCCTATGACTGTGTCCATCTGGGGCGAGATCCTGCTGTGAGTCCGTTGTGACTGGCCAGTATATGTCATAGCCCTTACCCTGGTTGCTACCGTGCAGGTCAATACGGCCAGAGACTCCGTCTGGATCAGCGACGCCTGACTCTTTCTGGTCAAGGAGGGGACGCGCCCTCGCATCGGGCAAGCACCAACGGGGGAGATAAGTGATGGGCAAGGCCGCGATCAGTGACTGGCAACCAGCAGGTTGCTCAGCAAACTGAGGGCGGGGTGATAGTCCTCGCAGGCCATCAGCCACTGCTTCTGTTCCGGGGGAATGGGCAGTACCTCTATCCAGCGCTGGGCGACCCAGCAGGCATCGTCCCAGTCAGGTTCGCGATAGAGGGCGGCATATTCGGGGTAGTCACTGAACACCTCGCGCAGGGCCTGGGCCAGATTGCGCTGATCCCGTGGCAGACGGCCACACTGCCAGAGCGGCAACTGCTCCACCTCACCGACCCGCAGGCCGTCCGGCTCCTGCCAGAGACGCTGGATACGCAATCGCTCCACCCCTTGCACCGTGATGCCCAGCAGGCCGTCCGGTAGCATGTCAAAGTCGATGATGCGCACCCGGGTGGCGATGGGGTACATGTTGCGCAACTCATCCCCCTGGCGGCTATCCCACATGCAGAGCCCAAAGCCGGCGTCCCCCGCCTCGGCGATCATCCGCTGGTATCTGGGCTCGAAGATGCGCAGCGGCATGATGCCACCGGGCAGCAAATGAGCGGAGAGGGGAAAGAGCGCCAGTTTCATGTTTGCATCCCATTTCGTGTGCCTTCTCCTGATACGACACCCCAAAGTGGTCAGATCATTCAGACCGAGTAGGAATAAAAACCCCTATTACTATTAGGGGAAAATAGCCTGGACAAGCTGCTTCAATATGCAGTAGAAATGGATAAGCCGCAGACAACAACGCAATATTCTGCAAATCTGCGCACCAAGCAGTGAAATATCCGCCGCCTCAGGGGTGGAGGGTCATCCCTATAGTTTTCTCGGCCCGATGCGGGTAAAATTCACGCCCTTATATATCAGTCATATTTCGACGCATAACCTCGGTGGTCAGTCATGAAAGAGCATATTCATCATCTACTTGAACAGACGGTAGCCAACCTCAAATCCGCAGGCCTGCTGCCAGCGGAGCTGGAAGCCCGAGTGCTGGTAGATCGATGCAAGGATAAGGCTCATGGTGACCTGGCTACCAACCTGGCCATGCTGCTCGCCAAACCGGCCGGCAAGAACCCCCGTGAGCTGGCCGCCGCCATCATAGAACACTTGCCCGCCTCTGACCTGATCGCCAAGGTCGAGATTGCCGGTCCCGGCTTCATCAACTTCTTCTTCAATCAGCAGTGGCTGACCGGGCAGGTCGATGCCATGGTGGCCTGTGCCAACGCCAACGTGAAGCTGCCGACCCCGCAAACCGTGGTGGTGGATTACTCTGCCCCCAACGTGGCCAAAGAGATGGCGGTACACCACATTCGCTCCACCGTACTCGGTGACGTGGCGGCCCGCGCCCTGGAGTTCCTGGGTCACAAGGTGATCCGCGCCAACCACATCGGCGACTGGGGCACCCAGTTCGGCATGCTGATCGCCTATCTGGAGAAGATGGAGAACGAGCACGCCAGCGACATGGAGCTCAAGGATCTCGAAGCCTTCTACACCCAGGCCAAGCGCCTGTATGACGAAGACCAGGCCTTCGCCGAGCGCGCCCGCAACTATGTGGTCAAGCTGCAGGGGGGCGATGAGTACTGCCGCACCATGTGGAAGAAGCTGGTCGACCTGACCATGGCCCAGAACCAGCGCAACTACGACCGCCTCAATGTCTTGCTGACCAACAAGGACATCATGGGCGAGTCCATGTACAACGACATGCTGCCCGGCATAGTGGCCGACCTGAAAGCCCAGGGACTGGCGGTCGAGAGCGAAGGCGCTACCGTGGTGTTCCTCGACGAGTTCAAGAACAAGGATGGCGAGCCCATGGGCGTCATCATCCAGAAGAGCGATGGCGGCTTCCTCTACACCACCACCGACATCGCCTGCGCCAAGTACCGTTACGAGACCCTCAAGGCCGATCGGGTGATGTACTTCATCGACTCCCGTCAGCACCAGCACCTGATGCAGGCCTGGACCATCACCCGCAAGGCGGGTTATGTGCCGGCATCCGTGCCCCTCGAGCACCACGCCTTCGGCATGATGCTGGGCAAGGATGGTCGCCCTTACAAGACCCGCTCCGGCGGCACCGTCAAGCTGGTCGATCTGCTCAACGAAGCCGAAGAGCGCGCTGCCGCCCTGCTGGAGAACCGCAACAGCGATCTCAGCGCCGAAGAGAAAGCCGAGGTGGTGCACGCCATCGCCATCGGTGCGGTCAAATATGCGGATCTCTCCAAGAACCGCACCACAGACTACATCTTCGACTGGGACTTGATGCTGTCGTTTGAGGGCAACACAGCCCCTTACCTGCAGTACGCCTACACCCGCATCCAGTCCATCTTCCGCAAGGCCGGTGTCGATGTGAGCAGCCTCAGCGGCAACATCTCGCTCAACGAGGATGCCGAGCTGACCCTGGCTCAGAAGCTGATCCAGTTCTCCGATGCGGTCAACGGCGTGGCCGAGCGTGGCATGCCTCACCTGCTCTGTACTTACCTGTACGAGTTGTCCGGCAACTTCATGACCTTCTATGAAGCCTGCCCCATCAACAAGGACGGGGTAGAGCCGGAGGCACGTCAGAGCCGTCTGCTGCTCTGTGCCGCCACCGCCAAGGTACTCAAGCTGGGCCTGGGCGTACTGGGCATCCACACCCTGGAGCGCATGTAATTCATGGCGACACGGGATTATGTGGGGAGTGGCTCAAGGAGACGAGCCGGTGGTCGCAATACCAAGAAGGCGCCACCTCGCCGCCGCTTTCCACTGATCCCCGTCCTGCTGGCGGGGGCGCTGGTGGTCGGCTTTGGTGCCTTCCTCTACCTCATCAATGGCAAGGCCGCCGATGGCCCGACCATCGAGGAGCAGGTGCGCGCCAATAAACCCAAGTCCGATGGCCATGCTCTCCCCCAGGAGAAGTGGAGCTATATCGAACGACTCGAGAACAAGCAGGTCGACATAGTGGAGCCGCCACCCCAGCCCGGGGTGCTGCCCCCGCCGCCAGCGGCGACCCTGACCCTGCAACCCGAGAAGCTGCCCAAGCCGGTGGAAACCAGCATACCCCAGCCTGGTACCCCCATAGGCCAAGTGCAGCCCTATCAGCCCAAGCCGGTCGGCGCCCCTGTGGCCAGCGCCCAGGAGCAGGCCATCGACCGCAAGGCCGAACGGGAGCGCATGGAGCGTGAGTTGCGTGCCGAGCTGGCGCAGGATCAGGCCCAGAAAGCCAAAGCGGCCCAGACGGCTTCGACCGATGGCGGCCGTTACATGATGCAGTGTGCGGCTCTGCGTTCGCAGGATTCCGCAGAGTCTCTCAAGGCGCGTATTGCCTTCTCCGCCGGCCTGAGTGCCAGCTTGCAGAACATCAATACCGCCAACGGCGCCATCTACAAGGTGATGGTGGGCCCCTTCAACGGCAAGGCGGCGGCCGATGCGGCCAACCGCAAGCTGCAAGGTGCCGGCATCAGCGGCTGCATCCCCAAGAAGGGCTGACGACCCACCATAAAAAACGCGGCGCCGTGGCAACACGGCGCCGCGTTTTTTTATCCGTTTTTTACCCGCCCTGACGGCCGCCCTCCATCACAGACAGCCCAATCCCCTGCCAAACGTCGACCCACTCTCGAAACGGAATGAGGGTTGAAAAGCCGGATCGGCAACCCCATCTCTATTTTCATGCACAGTCATGGCCGTGAACCGGCTCAAGTGAGGTAAGTAAAGTGACGACCATAGTTTCAGTCCGCCGCAACGGCCAAGTCGTGATCGGAGGGGATGGCCAGGTATCCCTGGGCAACACCGTCATGAAGGGCAACGCCCGCAAGGTCCATCGTCTCTATAACGGCAAGGTGCTGGCGGGTTTCGCCGGTGGTACCGCCGACGCCTTTACCCTGCTTGAGCGCTTTGAAGCCAAACTGCAGGCTCATCAGGGCAATCTGGAGCGCGCCGCCGTGGCCCTGGCCAAAGATTGGCGTACCGACCGTGCCCTGCGCCGCCTCGAGGCCCTGCTGGCGGTCGCCGACGAGCACAAATCCTTCATCATCACCGGCAACGGTGACGTGGTGCAGCCGGAGCATGATCTGATCGCCATCGGCTCGGGCGGCAACTTCGCCCAGTCTGCGGCCACCGCCCTGCTGGAAAATACCGAGCTGGATGCCAAATCCATCGTCGAGAAGTCCCTCAAGATTGCGGGCGACATCTGCGTCTTTACCAATGGCAACCACACCATCGAAGTGCTGGACTATGCCGCTAAATAACGCGCCACTAGCCATGCCTGAGTAAAGCGACCCATTTTGCACGGGGTGGGCCCTGCCCGCCCCGGATACAGGAATTTCATCATGTCCGAGATGACCCCGAGAGAAATCGTCCACGAGCTGGACAGACACATCATCGGCCAGGCCGATGCCAAGCGTGCGGTGGCCGTCGCCCTGCGCAACCGCTGGCGCCGCATGCAGCTCTCTGAGGAGATGCGTCATGAAGTGACCCCGAAAAATATTCTGATGATAGGCCCGACCGGGGTCGGCAAGACCGAAATCGCCCGTCGTCTCGCCAAGCTGGCCAACGCCCCCTTCATCAAGGTGGAAGCGACCAAGTTCACCGAAGTCGGCTATGTCGGCAAGGAAGTGGACAGCATCATCCGCGATCTCACCGATGTGGCCATCAAGCTCATCCGTGAATCCGAGATGGAGAAGAACAAATACCGCGCCGAGGAAGCCGCCGAAGAGCGCATCCTCGACGCCCTGCTGCCCAACCCCCGCAACAGCTGGGGTGAAGAGGAGAAGGCCGACAACTCCAACAGCCGCCAGATCTTCCGCAAGAAACTGCGGGAAGGTCAGCTGGATGACAAGGAGATAGAGCTGGACTTGGCCGCCCAGCAGATGGGCGTCGAGATCATGGCTCCTCCCGGCATGGAGGAGATGACCAACCAGCTGCAGGGGCTGTTCCAGAACCTGGGCCAGGGTCAGAAGAAGAAGCGCAAACTCAAGGTCAAGGAGGCCATGAAGGCCCTGATCGAAGAGGAGGCCGCTCGTCTGGTCAACCCGGAAGAGCTGAAGCAAAAAGCGATCCATGCGGTCGAGAACAACGGCATCGTCTTCCTCGACGAGATAGACAAGATCTGCAAGCGTGGTGAATCCTCAGGTCCCGACGTCTCCCGCGAGGGGGTACAGCGGGATCTGCTGCCCCTGGTCGAGGGTTGCACCGTCAACACCAAGCACGGCATGGTGAAGACTGACCATATCCTGTTTGTCGCCTCCGGCGCCTTCCAGGTGGCGCGCCCCTCCGATCTCATCCCCGAGCTGCAGGGCCGTCTGCCGATCCGGGTTGAGCTGACCGCGCTGACCACGGGTGACTTCGAGCGCATCCTGACCGAACCGAACGCCTCCCTGACCGATCAATATCAAGCCCTGATGGCCACCGAAGGGGTCAAGATCGAGTTCACTCAGGATGGCATTCGCCGTCTGGCCGAAGCGGCATGGCAGGTCAACGAACGCACCGAGAACATAGGTGCCCGCCGTCTGCACACCGTGATGGAGCGTCTGATGGAAGACATCTCCTATGATGCCTCCGAGAAGTCCGGCGAGACCTTCGTCATCAATGCCGACTACGTCAATGCTCACCTCGGGGCCCTGATCGAAGATGAGGATCTGAGCCGCTACATTCTGTAAGCTCGCCCCCTCCCGTTAGACAAACGCCTCCCTTCGCGGAGGCGTTTTTTTGTGTCCCATGATCCTCACACCACCGCCAGCGTCTCCTCCCGGCGGCGCCCCACCAGCCATAGCGCCAGGCCAATCAGCAGGGCGCTCAGGGCAAAGAGGGCCTGGGTGCCGAACACCAGCTCGCTGGCCATATTCAGGCCCTGCTCTCCCACCAGGGCGGCGAACAGGCCGCCGAGCCCGGCCACCCCGGTCAACTGGCCCAGATTGCGCGACAGGGTCAGCAGACCGGCCACGGCGCCCCGGGTCTGCTCACTCGCCTCCCCCACCACGGCACTGTTGTTGGCGGTCTGGAACAATGCATAACCGACGGTCAGCAGCAGTATGGGCAGCAGATAGCCGAGCGGGCCGAACTGCCCCGCCGCCCCGGCCAAGCCGAGGGCCGCTGTCCCCATGACTGCCAGCCCCAGCCGGACCACCTGCCGCGCACCCAGCCTGTCTACCAGCCAGCCGGCAGGCATGCCCGTCAAGGCGGCCAGCAGGGGCCCCCCCGAGATCATGAGCCCGACCGTCGCCATATCGAGGTCAAACACACCGCGCAGGTAAAAGGGGCCGATCAGCAGGGTCAGCACCATGACACTGGCCACCAGCGCACTGGCGAGCAAGCCCCCCCTGAGCCGGGGGGCGGCCAGCAGCACCAGTGGCAACAGGGGAGAGGGGTCGAGGCGCTCGCGGCGAATGAACAGCGCAGTGACAAGCAAGGCCCCCGCCCCCCACCAGAGGGCCAGGGAGCCCCCCAGGGTCAATGCCAGGCCGTAGCAGAGCAGGGCAGCCACCAGCAGTGACAGGCTAGCGAGGTTCATCCTCTCCTTCTGTGGCGAGGAGCCGTCCCGGGGCAGACCGAGCCGGGCACAGCCCAGCGCCAGCAGGCTGAGGGGTACCAGCAGCAGAAAGGGAGCCTGCCAGCCCAACCCGTCGATAAACAGACCGCCAAACGAGGGGCCAAGGGCTGTACCGCAGGCCGACAGGGTACCGAGCAGTCCCATGCTCCAGCCACGCCGCTCTGGTGGCACCAGCTGGCCCACCATGGCCAGCGCGAGCACCAGCATGCAGGCCGCCCCGGCCCCCTGCAGGGCCCGCGCCGCAATCAGCCAACCTATGGTGGGTGCCAGGGCGCACAGCAGGGACGCCAATGCGAACAGGCCCATGCCCCAGAGCAGCAAACGCCGCCGGCCAAACCTGTCCCCAAGCCGCCCGGCCACCACTGTCAGGCAGGTGATCCCCAGCAGGTAAGCCACCAGCACCCACTGCACGCTGGCAAAGGGGACGGCAAACACCTGCCCCAGGGCGGGCAGTACCATGTTGGCCATGCTCCCCGCCAGCATGGGCAGCAGGGTGGCGAGGCCGAGTGCCAGCAAACCTGCACGGCGACTAGCGGATGAGGTAGGAGCGATGGAATTGGGCATGGGCAGAGTCTCGGCAGCAGAGGATATCGACAAGGCTAGCCGGAGGGATAAAGCAGCGGAAGACGCACGACTTGCAACTTATAGCTGCACGACACGCCATATGAAGAGCCGGATCCTCGCGTATGATGAGGCGAGAGGCACCGCCATGAGGCGGTCACCCTGAAGGCTAGGCGAGGCAAGATCATGAGCACACCCGATTTCAATCTGCTGCTAACCCTGGAGGCGCTGCTCGATGAGGGCAGCGTGGCCGGCGCAGCCAGACGGCTGAAACTCAGCCCCTCCGCCATGAGCCGGGCCCTGGCCCGGCTGCGCGCGACCACCGGGGATCCCCTGCTGGTACGCGCGGGCCGGGGGCTGGTGCCCACCCCCCGCGCCCTGGCCCTGCGCGAACGGGTCAGCCAGCTGGTGCAGGAGGCCGAGGCCGTGCTGCGCCCCCAGCAGGAGGTGGATCCGGCCAGCCTGGTGCGCACCTTCCGGCTGAGGGCCAGCGACGGTTTCGTGGAGAGTGTCGGGGCGGCCCTGCTGGCACGGCTCGCCACCGAGGCGCCCGGGGTGCGGCTGCATTTCATGGCCAAGCCCGACAAGGAGAGCCACGCCCTGCGCGGCGGTGAGCTGGATTTCGAGACCGGGGTGATCGGGGCCAACACGGCGCCCGAGCTGCACACCCAGGCGCTGTTTCAGGATCGCTTCGTCGCCGTGGTGCGTCCCGGTCACCCCCTGTGCGAAGGCCCACTGACCGCCGCCCGCTATGCCGACGCCCGCCATATTATGGTGTCACGGCGCGCTCAGGAGCACGGCCCCGTCGATGAGGCGCTCGCCGTCTTCAAGCTGGAACGCACCATCGCCACCCTGGTGCCGGGGTTTGCCACGGCGCTGGCGCTGGTGCGGGGCAGCGATCTGGTGGCGACGGTGCCCGCCCTGCACTGCGCCGCCCTGCACGCCGATCTAGTGACTCTGCCCCTGCCCTTCCCCTTGCCAAAAATCACCCTGGCCCTGCTCTGGCACCCTCGGCTGGACGCCGATCCGGCCCACCGCTGGCTGCGCACCCTCATCCGCGAAACCTGCGCCCGCGCCCCCTATCAGGCCAATCCGAAAAAGCAGTGATCTGCGCCGTCATAGCCAGGCGCACCAACCAGATGCCACACAGTGAAAGCACCTCTGCCGAGGTGTTTTTTTCATGATGCCTGGCCAGGCGAGCCAGCTCCTCTTGCACCTCCTGGCCTCATGACAGCCAAAGTCCAGAATGCACCACTGGTATACCTATTTATGCATAGCTTCCTATTTCACCAACTTACCCCTGAGGAGATATATAAATAGACACTTGATTTGCATCAATAGCCCACCACTGCTCACTGGTTAGCCTTGGCTCAGATATGACGTTTTATAACTCCAAATCAGAGGCACTCATGAGCAAAGTCAGGCTGGCCGTCATCGGCAACGGCATGGTGGGGCACCGCTTCATCGAAGAGTTGATCGAGCGATCCGATCCGGACCGGTTCGAGATCACCGTCTTCGGTGCAGAACCGCGTCCCGCCTACGATCGTGTCCATCTCTCCTCCTACTTCTCCCACCACACCAGCGAAGATCTCTCCCTCGTCAAACCCGGTTTCTACGAAAAGCACGGCATCCGCCTGCTGCTCGGCGAAGCGGTGAAAAAAATCGACAGGGCGGCCCGCGAGGTGCACTCCAACAAGGGCACTGTGGTCGGCTATGACAAGCTGGTGCTGGCCACCGGCTCCTACCCCTGGGTGCCACCCATCCAGGGCAGTCAGCACCACGAGTGCTTCGTCTACCGCACCATCGAAGATCTGAAAGCCATCCGCAGCGCCGCCAAGAGCGGCAAGAGTGGTGTGGTGGTCGGTGGCGGCCTGCTCGGGCTGGAAGCGGCAGGCGCCCTCAAGGCACTGGGCCTCGAGACCCATGTGGTGGAGTTTGCCCCGGTATTGATGGCGGAGCAACTCGACGGTCAGGGCGGCCAGCTGCTGCGCCGCAAGATAGAGTCCATGGGGGTGCAGGTTCACACCAGCAAGAGCACCAGCGAGATCCTGATGCACGGCGGCAAGGAGGCCAAACACCGCCTCGCCTTCGCCGACGGCAGCGCCCTTGACGTGGATGTGGTGGTCTTCTCCACCGGCATACGCCCGCAGGACACCCTGGGCCGTTATAGCGAACTGGCCATAGCAGAGCGCGGCGGTGTGCTCATCGACGATCACTGCCTCACCTCAGACCCTGACATCTACGCCATCGGCGAGTGCGCCGCCTGGCAGGGTCGCTTCTTCGGCCTGGTGGCACCAGGCTACAAGATGGCCCAGATCACGGTGGATCACCTGCTCGGCGGCGACAGCCGCTTCGAAGGGGCGGACATGAGCGCCAAGCTCAAGCTGCTCGGCGTCTCCGTCGGCTCCATCGGCGATGCCCATGGCCGCACCCCCGGTAGCCACAGCTATGTGTTCCAGGACGATCAGGCCGGGGTCTACAAGCGGATAGTGGTGAGCGAAGACAACAGCCGCCTGCTCGGCGCCGTGCTGGTCGGTGACGTGGATGACTACGGCAACCTGCTGCAGCTGATGCTCAACGCCATGCCGCTGCCAGCCCACCCGGATACCCTGATCCTGCCAGCCTACGCCGGTGCCAAGCCGACCCTGGGGGTGGACGCCCTGCCGGCCAGCGCCCAGATCTGCTCCTGTTTCGACGTCTCCAAGGGCGATATCGCCCAGGCGGTCGCCGAGGGGCACACCACCCTGGCCGCCATCAAGCAGCACACCAAGGCCGGCACCGGCTGCGGCGGCTGCGTGCCGCTCATCAGCCAGGTGCTCAACGCCGAGCTGGTGAAGCAGGGCATCGAGGTCAACAACCACCTCTGCGGCCACTTCTCCCATTCCCGTCAGGAGCTGTTCCACCTGGTCAAGGTGGAAGGGATCAAGAGCTTCGACGAGCTGCTGCGCAAGCACGGTCAGGGCTACGGCTGCGAGGTGTGCAAACCCACGGTCGGATCCATCCTCGCCTCCTGCTGGAATGACCATGTGCTGAGCCCGCAGAACACCCAACTGCAAGACACCAACGACATCTTCCTCGGCAACATGCAAAAGGACGGCAGCTACTCCGTCATCCCGCGCATGGCCGGTGGTGAGGTGACCCCGGAAGGCTTGTTGGCGGTGGCCGAAGTGGCCCGAGACTACCAGCTCTACACCAAGATCACCGGCGCCCAGCGCATCGGCCTGTTCGGTGCCCAGAAGGACGATCTGCCCGCCATCTGGCGCAAGTTGCTGGCCGCGGGCTTCGAGACCGGTCAGGCCTACGCCAAGGCGCTGCGCATGGCCAAGACCTGCGTCGGCAGCACCTGGTGCCGCTTCGGCGTGCAGGACAGCGTCGGCCTCGGGGTCTTCCTCGAGAACCGCTACAAGGGCATCCGCACCCCGCACAAGATGAAGTTCGGGGTCTCCGGCTGTACCCGCGAATGTGCGGAAGCTCAGGGCAAGGACGTCGGCATCATCGCCACAGACGCGGGCTGGAACCTCTATGTGGGCGGCAACGGCGGTATGAAGCCGCGCCACGCCGATCTGCTGGCCTCAGACCTAGACCGCGAGACGCTGATCAAGCTGATCGACCGCTTCATGATGTTCTACGTCACCAGCGCCGACAAACTGCAGCGCACCTCTGTCTGGCTCGGCAATCTGGAAGGGGGCGTCGACTACCTGCGCGAGGTGATAGTCGACGACAAGCTGGGGCTGGCCGAGACCCTGGAACGTGACATCCAGGTGCTGATCGACGGCTACGAGTGCGAATGGTCCCGCACCCTGAATGAAGAGGAGGCGCTCAAGCGCTTCAGCCACTTCATCAACAGCGGCAAACGCGACCCTGACGTGCAGTTCGTCAGCGAGCGTGACCAGCACAGGCCCGCCACCCCGGCGGAGCGCATCCCCGTCTACCAGATCGAAGTGGAGGCAAAGTGATGAAATTAGCCTGTCAACTCAATGACATACTCCCCGGCACCGGCGTCTGCGCCCTCATTGAAGGTCGCCAGAATATGCCTGTTTCGCTCGATGTGGAGGTTCAATCATGAAATTAGCCTGTCAACTCAACGACATACTCCCTGGCACCGGCGTCTGCGCCCTGATCGAAGGGCGTCAGATCGCACTGTTCCGCCCAAGCGCAGCGGCCGAGGTATTCGCCATCGACAACCGGGATCCCTTCTTCGCCGCCAACGTGCTGTCGCGCGGCATCGTAGGTGAACACGACGGCGCGCTCTGGGTCGCCAGCCCGCTCAAGAAGCAGCACTTTCGCCTGAGCGACGGCCACTGCCTCGAAAATGCCGCCATGTCGGTACAGAGCTATCCCGTTGAAGTGCGCGACCAGCAGGTTTGGGTCGCCGTCTAATCCCATACACATCAGGGCGGCCTGCGGGCGGCCCGCTTAAAGAGAACCAGCATGTATACCGAAACCATCAACAAGTGCGCCGCCAACGCGGCCCGCATCAACCGCTTCGAGCGCAGTGACAAGCTCGGCTTCTGGCTCAGCTCCGCCATGGCCGGGGCCTATGTGGGCCTTGGCATCATCCTCATCTTCACCCTGGGCAATCTGGTGGATCCCAGCATCCGTCCGCTGGTGATGGGGGCCACCTTCGGCATCGCCCTGACCCTGGTGATCATCGCCGGCTCCGAGCTGTTCACCGGCCACACCATGTTCCTCACCTTCGGGGTGAAGACGGGCAAGATCTCCATGGGGGATCTGCTGCGCATCCTGCCCCAGACCTGGGCCGGCAACCTGCTCGGATCCATAGCGGTGGCGCTGATCTACTCCTACGGCGGCAGCCTGCTGCCGGACGCGGGCAGCCTGGCCCACAAGGTGGCGCTGGCCAAGACCCAGGCCCCGGCCCTGACCCTGTTCATGAAGGGGGTGCTGTGTAACTGGCTGGTCTGCCTCGCCATCTGGATGGCGCTGCGCACCGAGGGCGCGGCCAAGTTCATCGCCATCTGGTGGTGCCTGCTGGCCTTCATCGCCTCCGGTTATGAGCACTCGATCGCCAACATGACCCTGTTCGCCCTCTCCTGGTTCGGCGCCCACTCCGAGGCCTACACCCTGGGCGGCATAGGCCACAACCTGTTGTGGGTGACCCTGGGCAACACAGTCTCCGGCGCGCTCTTCATGGGCCTCGGCTACTGGTATGCCACCCCCAAGGCGGAGCGTCCCGTCCCCGTGACCGACGCCGCCACCGCCAGCCAGACCCAAACCGCCTGATCCGGAGGCCCCATGGACTACTTGCCCATCTTTTGCCGACTCGACAACAAACCCGTGCTGCTGGTTGGCGGCGGTGACGTGGCGGAGCGCAAGGCGCGCCTGCTGCTGGACGCCGGCGCCCGACTGACGGTGGTCTCCCCCACGCTCGACCCCGAGCTGGCGGGGCTGGCCGCCGACGGGACCATCGACTGGCTCACCGCCGAGTTCGAGCCGGCGCAGCTGACGGGCAAGTGGTTGGTGGTGGCCGCAACCGATCGGCGCGAGGTCAACGCGCTGGTCTATCAGAGCGCGAACCAGGCGGGCATCTTTGCCAACGTGGTAGATGACCCGAAACGCTCCAGCTTCATCATGCCGTCCATCATCGACCGCTCACCCCTGATGGTGGCCATCTCCTCCGGCGGCAAGGCCCCGGTGCTGGCCCGCTTGCTGCGCGAGAAGCTGGAGGCCCTGCTGCCCCAGCACCTCGGCGCGGTGGCGGCCTTCGCCGGCGGCCTGAGAGACAGGGTCAAGGCCCGCTTCCCTAGCATGGGGGAGCGACGCCAGTTCTGGGAGCGGCTGCTCGGCGCCGACCGCCTCGGTCAGGCGCTGGCGCGCGGCGACAAGGCTGCCGCCAACCAGCTGGCCGACGCGCTCTTTGCCGAGGATGCCGGCGCCAAGGGCGAGGTGATCCTGGTGGGCGCCGGCCCCGGCGATCCCGGCCTGCTCACCCTGCACGCCCTGCGCCAGATGCAGCAGGCGGATGTGGTGGTCTATGACAGGCTGGTCTCGGACGAGGTGATGGCGCTGGTGCGGCGGGATGCCAGACGCATCTTCGTCGGTAAACAGGCGGGCAACCACTGCGTGCCCCAGGAGGGCATCAACCAACTCTTGCTGGAGGAGGCGAAGAAGGGGCAGCGGGTGGTGCGGCTCAAGGGGGGCGACCCCTTCATCTTCGGCCGCGGCGGCGAGGAGCTGGAGACCCTGGTGGGCAGCGGCGTGGGTTTTCAGGTGGTGCCGGGGATCACGGCGGCGAGTGGCTGCGCCGCCTACGCGGGCATTCCGCTGACCCACCGCGACCACGCCCAGAGCGTGCGCTTCGTCACCGCCCACGGCAAGGGCGGCGCCCAGGATCTCGACTGGCCTCTGCTGGCCCGGGATCGGCAGACCCTGGTGTTCTATATGGGGCTTTCATCCTGCGCCGTGATCCGCGAGCAGTTGCTGGCTCACGGCAAGGGGGGCGACACCCCGGTGGCGCTGATCGAGCGCGGCACCCAGCCGAGCCAGCGGGTCATCCGCGGCACCCTCGACCAGCTGCCGGAGCTGGCCATCGGCGTCGAGAGCCCGGCCCTCATCATGGTCGGCTCGGTCGTCACCCTGGCGGACAAGCTCGCCTGGTTCGGACAGTCGGCGTCTGAGGAAAAGGCCTCGGCCTGAGGATTAGCCACCTCGATTCGCGTCATAAAAAACGCGGCTCCCGTGGCCGCGTTCTATGCTGAACATCGCGACGCAGATGGCGCGATGGAAGCCGCCAGTCACTTGTTGTTCAAGGAATATTCATTGAAATGCCGGGCCCAGTCCCTATACTGGATCCACCTGTTTCCAGCGGTGGACTGACTCAATGGAATACAATACTTCAGAACTGTGCGACATCTATCAGGACATGGTCGATGTGCTCGAACCCATGCTCTGCTCCTTCGGCGGACGCGCCTCCTTCGGTGGTGTCATTACCACTGTCAAATGCTTCGAATCCAACGGTCTGATCCGTGAAATCGTCAAAGAGAACGGCATAGGCCGGGTATTGCTGGTCGATGGCGGCGGCTCCATGCGCAGGGCGTTGATCGACGGCGAGATCGCCACTACGGCGGCCCAGAATGAGTGGGAAGGGATCGTCTGCTACGGCTGCGTGCGCGAGGTCGATGTGCTGGAGGATCTGGATCTCGGTATTCAGGCCCTGGCCGCCATTCCAGTCGGCGCCGACAGCAAGGATGTGGGAGAAACGGATCTGCCGGTCAACTTCGGGGGGGTCACCTTCCTGCCGGACGATCACCTCTATGCCGATACCACCGGGGTCATTCTCTCCCCGGATCCGCTGGATATCGAATAAGCTGATCCATGTTTGCAGAATGGGGGCCTTGGCTCCCATTTTTTATGGGAAAATTCGGGGGAAATGGCTAGAAAATCGGGGAAAACAGACAAAAAAAGAGGGCCAGAAGAACTGGCCCTATAACTGGAAGCAATGTGAGCAATGTCGTGCTTTCACAAGAAGTCACCATGTTGGAACTGATGGGGCCTATCCCGGAACGCAAGTTAACAATAATCATTCTCATTTAACTTGGCAACTGTTATTTGCCGATATTTCAAAAAATGTGCAAAAAAATTGACCACCCTGGGGTGGCCAACTGGATCATCTCTGCTGACAAGCCGGGAACTCAGGCATTGCGCGCCTCGCCCTGCAGGGCAGCAGGATTGGGATCCCCCACCAGCTTGCGGCTGAGGTAGCGCAGCAAGACGCCATAGAGTGGTACGAACAAACCCAGGCTTATCAGCAGCTTGAATACATAGTCCACGGTCGCTATCTCGACCCAGTGCTCCGCCATGAAGGGATCATCACTGCGCCAGAAGGCGATGCTGAAGAAGGCAAGGGTATCGACCAGATTGCCGATCAGAGTCGATGCCGCCGGTGCCACCCACCAGGCCTTGAGCAGCCGCAGGCGGTTGAACACTATCACGTCCATGAACTGACCGATCAGATACGCCATGAAGCTGGCCAGGGCAATCCGGGCCACGAACAGATTGAAGGTCGCCAGATTGGCGATGCCCTGATAACTGCCCTCGAAGAAGAGCACGGACAGCACATAAGAGACCAGCAAGGCTGGCAGCATGACTCGCTGGATTATCTTGCGCGCCAGACCGGCGCCGAAGACTCGGACAGTCAGATCGGTGGCAAGGAAGATGAACGGAAAGCTGAAGGCTCCCCAGGTGGTGTGAAAGCCGAAAATGGTGATCGGCAATTGCACCAGGTAGTTGCTGCTGGCGATGATCAGGATGTGGAACAACGCGAGTCGCGTCAGCGCCGTCTGGTGCTGAGCAGGGGTCAGATTCATATTGTGACCTTTTTGGTTAATGGGGTTAGGGAACCCATAGCGCCACCATGGCGCTAATACGGCAGTGATCGAGGGGCGGCATTATACGCCCCCCGCGCCATAGTTCAATCCTTGTACCGTCGACTCAGCCAGCGCAGGGTTGCACGCCCCTCCTCGTCATCGGCGCTGAGCCAGCAGCCGCTATGATGCTCGAAGTGCAGCCAAATGCGGCTCTCTTCAAACGTCAGTTGCCAACTGTGGCGATCGGCGCCGCTATCTTGCTGTAGCAGCGCCAGCTCCCACTCATCCAGCAGACTGATTGCCAGCGCCGGAAAGTTGTCCCAATCGAGATCAGGATGGGTCAGCAGCAGGGTGCCGCTCGCCTCATCCATGCCCACCAACTGCCAGCTCAATGACATAGACGTCCCCATCCATGATCTCCTACCCGATTGAGTTGTCGGCTTGGGCACTGATTCAGCTGCTGCATGAGAGCGCCTCCCCCTGATACCAGCTGGGGTGCGGCGTGGCGAGATCTTCGAATTCGCTCTGCTCGGCATAGGGATGCTGCAACGCAGCATAAAGGCGCTCGAAGGGGGTCATATCCCCCCGCTCTGCCGCCTCTATCACCTGCTGGGCCAGGGCATTGCGCAGCACGTACTTGGGATTGAGCTGATTCATGCGCGCGCGACGCGACCCGCTCTCCTCCCCCTCCCGGGCGAGACGCTCACGATAGCTTGTCAGCCAACCTTGCCAGAGTGCGGCATCGGGCAGCAGGGCAAGCAGGGACGCAGGCCAGGGGCCGTTCGGCTCGACGAGCGCCAGACGGCGCAGGAAGAGGTGGTAATCAACCCCGTCCGCCGCCAGCTGCTGGAACATCTGGCGGAACAGGGCGGGATCCTCCTCCTCCCACTGCGTCAGCCCCAGCTTGCCGCGCATCAGCTCGGAGTAGTGCAGCATCAGATGATGTTCATACTGACCCAGTGCCGCGGCCATGGCCTCGCCGTCCACATGATCCGCCAGGGCCTGGGCCAGTTTCTGCAGGTTCCAGTAACCCACGGCAGGCTGCTGGCTCAGGGCATAACGGCCGCCACTGTCGGTGTGATTGCAGACAAAGTCGGGCTCGTAGCCATCGATGAAGCCGTAGGGACCGTAATCCAGAGTCAGCCCCAGGATAGACATGTTGTCCGTGTTCATCACCCCGTGGGTGAAGCCAACGGCTTGCCACTTGGCGATGAGCCGCGCGGTACGCCGCACCACCTCGGCGAACAACTCGGCGCCATTCTCAAGCTCGGGGAAATGGTGGCGCAGCAGGTAATCGATGAGAGCCGGGATCTTCTCCCCCTGGCCGCTCCAGGCGAAGTATTCAAACTGGCCGAAGCGGATATGGCAGGGAGCGGTGCGCAGTACCGTCGCCCCCGTCTCCACCGTCTCGCGATAGACGGGCTCGTCACTGCCGACCAGTACCAGGGCACGGGTAGTGGGGATGCCGAGGGCATGCAGCGCCTCGGAGGCCAGGTACTCGCGGATGCTGGAACGCAATACGGCGCGCCCGTCTCCGAAGCGGGAGAAGGGGGTCTTGCCAGCACCCTTCAGATGCAGGTCCCAAAGCTCACCGTCCGGGGTCTGCTGCTGGCCGAGCAACAGGGCGCGGCCATCACCGAGGCGCGCACTGTAGCCGCCGAATTGATGGCCAGCATAGACCTGGGCCACCGGCGCCATGCCCGGCAAGGGCTTGGCCTGACCGCAACAGGCAAGCCAGTCGGCATCCGTCACCCCCGCCAACCCCAGTTCGGCGAGCAGGGGGCGATTGAGGTGCAGCAGGCGAGAATTGGCCAGGGGCTGGGGGGTTACCGGCTCGCAGGCCCAGGGCAATTCGGTGGCAAAAGTATTGATAAGCTTCATGGTGGTGCGATTCGTCCCTGCGTATGCTCGTGTCACTCTGTTATACCGCCGTCGGCCCAATCCGGCCAACGGGCGATGGTCCAATTTCATTTCAAGGAGAAGAAGATGCACAAATGGCTATATGCCCTGCCCCTGCTGGCACTGGTATGGGGACATCAGGCCAAGGCGGCCGATGTCGAGGCGGGCAAGGCGAAGGCGGTGGTGTGCGCCGCCTGCCATGGCATCGATGGCAAGGCCAGTGTCGCCAGCTACCCGCATCTGGCGGGTCAGAACGCAGCTTATCTCGCCAAACAGATGGAGGCGTTTCGCGATGGCGATCGCAAGGAACCCTTGATGGCACCCTTCATGGCCATGCTCAGCGATGCGGATATCGACAACCTCGCCGCCTACTACGCCAGCTTGAAGTGACCTTGTGCGCCCGGTAGACGGGCGCCTCATCCCTGTCGCTACATCAATCAGACCCGGCACTTTTGCGGTCGATTACGCTGCGCTAATCGACCCTAGCGCCGGCAGTAGTCGATGATCAGATCCATGAAGGCCTCGCCGAAGCGCTCCAGCTTGCGCTGACCGACCCCATTGACCGCCTGCAGCTCCATCTCGGTCATCGGCATCGCCGCTGACCCAATCTCCACCAAGGTCGAGCCTAGCGACGGCAGTAGTCGATGATCAGATCCATGAAGGCCTCGCCGAAGCGCTCCAGCTTGCGCTGACCGACCCCATTGACCGCCTGCAGCTCCATCTCGGT
>NZ_JANUEP010000007.1:0-139122 GCF_024807335.1 Aeromonas sp. BIGb0405 | reverse complement strand
AGCCCACTTCACTGTGAAGCTAGCTCATCAGTCCGGCGTGTTGTGCCGTGCTGGTAGGGGCGCATTATAGGGATGGCAGCCGCGCTGGCAAGGCTTTTCTCATCCAAACAGCGCGACCGCGCACTTTTTAGCCTCAAACCATCAAAAGCGCCGAATTAGCCGACATTACGCCGAATCTTTATCCGATTCATGCTGGCGTGCTTCTATATAGCTAAGCCAGCGCTCGGCGCGTACCTGCCAGGCCGTGCCACCTTCGGCTTTAAGCTCCTGAGCCAGCACCATGGCTTTCGAATATTGCTCTTGATTCAGCAGGGCTTGTACCAGCTGGGCCTTGACCCTGCGTCCCTGCTCGCTCCGGTTTTGCCCGCTAGCCGCCAACTGACTCATGGCGGCCTCGGTTTTGCCTCGCAACAGCAGAAGTTCCGCTGCCCGTAAACCCGCATCGCTCTGGGAGGGCTGTCGGGCCAGGGTCTGCCAGCTCTCGATGGCCTTGGGCCACTCTCTCGCGCCTTCCCAAAGCTGGGCAAGCAGGCGCTGATTTTCCGGGCTCTGCTTGAGCTGTCCTTTTTTCATGGCGTTTTCCAACAAACGGGCGCCGCGATAGGGTAATCCTTGCCAGGCATACAAGCGGATCAGTTGGCTCCGGGTATCCACATCATCCATCAGCTTGCGGTCTATGGCTGTTTGCAGCAACGCCAGGGCCTGCTCGCCCCGTTTGGCGGAAAGATTGAGGGCCACGGCCTGTTGCCACCAGCGTTGCTCGGTCGGTTCACGGCGGATCAGCTCGCTGGCCTGGTCGGCCGCCTGGGAATAACGCTGCAAGGCAGTCAGGGCCGATAGCCGGATCAGGGCCACCGGTTTTTGCCACCCCTTCTTGAGCAGCTGATCGCTCTGGCTAATAGCCTCTGCGTACTGTTTGTTGTGGTAGTAGAGACCCGCCAGGCGCAACCTGAGCTCGTCACTTGGCTGCTTGGCAAGCACGGCCTGGTAGCTGGCAATGGCGCCACGCCAGTTGGATTGCTGAGCTTGAATATCGCCATGCAGGCGCAGCAGTTGGAGCCGTTGTTGCTCCGGCCACTCTTTATAGGTCAGAGCCTGCTCCACATAACGGCTCGCCTGGGCCGTCTGTTGCAAGTTGGCAGCCAGGGAGGCATTGAGCTGAGCCAACCAGGCCTGCTCAGCCTCGGAGCCAGGCTTGAGTTCCCGTGCCCGGCTCTGGGCCTGCTGGAACTGGCCGGACTGATAGAGCTTGAGTACGGGGGCCAGCTGGCGGGAGAAGAGCGGGCTCACCTCCATGGCCCAACTGCCGGCGCTCACCAGGGCCAACAGGCAGATCCAGATCCGCAACATAGTCATGACTCCAACTTGAACTTGAGGGTGATCACCTGGGGCAACTTGTCACTCGCCCCGGGTCTTGGCTGATAACGCCACTTGCTCACCGCCTGGATGGCGGCTCGCTCGAACTGACGCCTGGGTTTGGCCTCGACCACGGTCACATCCTGTACCCGTCCCTGGGCATCGACCGCGAAACTCAGGGTCACGAAACCCTCTATACCAGCCTGTTGCGCCCGGTAGGGGTAGGCAGGCTCGATGCGCTGCAGCGGGGTCAAAATGTCACTACTGCCAACACCGCCCAGCTGACCATGGGGATTCCCCGCTGCCACGGCAGCCGGTGCTGGCGCGGCCAGTACACCGGGGGCGGCAACCTGCACAGGACTCAGATCAGCCACCAGATCCAGGCTGGGTTGTACCGAAGGCAGAGGGGGCGTTACCGGGGTGGGCATGGGGCTCAGGGAGAGGGCGGCCGGGGGTTCGGGCAGGGGCTCGGGTTTAGGCGGGACAGGGCGCTCTCGCTGCGCGACCTCGCTCTGCTCCGTCTGCATCCGGATGACGATAGGATCCTGTTCATCGCGCTGGCTGCGCTCCTTGGGTGGCTCGACCAGGGCGGCCATGAACAGCAATATCCCCAGGCTGAGCAGCAGACCCAGCCCCAGGCTCATCAGCTTGAACTTCATGGGGCAGACACCGCTACCGCTATGCTGGTGATCCCGGCGGCCTTGGCCTCATCCATCACCCTCACCACCTTGCCATGGGGCACACGCTCGTCAGCCTGGATCACCAGGCTGGCCTCGGGCTGTTCGGCCAACATGCGCGCCAGGCTGGCTTGCACCCGCTCTATGTCTACCGGCTTGCGATCCAGGTAGATCTGACCCTGTTCACCGATGGCCAACATGATGCTGGAGGACTTCTGGGCCTTGGCATTGCTCGCTTGGGGACGATTGACCTCGAGCCCGGCTTCACGCACGAAAGAGGTGGTCACTATAAAGAAGATCAACATGATGAAGACGATGTCGAGCATGGGGGTCATGTCTATCTGCACTTCATCACGCACGCGCTTGGATTGGCGTCTCATGGTAATACCTTCTCTTCGCGCAGTCCGTCCCGGGTTTGTGCCAAGGCCCGTTTGGCCTTGCTGTCGAGACGACTGAGTAACAATACGCCGAGCAAGGCAACGACCATGCCCGCCATGGTGGGTATGGTGGCGCGGGAGATGCCGCCGGCCATGCTCTCTGGATTAAAACGGTTGGCTGCCGCCAGGGTGTCGAACACCCCTATCATGCCGGTCACTGTGCCAAGCAGCCCCAACATGGGGCAGAGCACGACCAGGGTGCGGATGATGATCAGATGGCGACCGAGCTCCAGCTCGGCCTGAGCCAGCCAGCGACCACGGATGGCGCGGGCATGCCAGCTGCTTTGTTCCGCTCTGGCCTGCCAGTCGGCTTGCAGACGGCGCTGCAATGCGCCATAGCCCAGATTGAGATACAGCAACCGCTCAATGATCAGGATCCACATCAGCGCCAGCATGGCCAGTATGACCCAGAGCACAGGGCCACCTCGGCCCATGAAGCTCTGCAACTGATGCCAGATGTCGAGCATCATGCCGCGCGCCCTTCCCGTATTTCGCCTTCGGCACGCTCGGCCAATATGCCGGCCACTTGCTGCTCCAACACATTGGAGAGCTCGACGAAACGCGACTGCAGCAAGCTATGGGAGAGGATGAGCGGTATGGCTGCCACCAGCCCCATGACGGTGGTGATCAGCGCCATCGAGATGCCACCGGCCATGATCTTGGGATCGCCGGTACCGAACTGGGTGATGGCCTGGAAGGTGCCAATCATGCCGGTCACCGTGCCGAGCAGACCCAGCATGGGCGCCAGGGCGGCGATCACCTTGACCATGCCCAGCCCCCGCTCGAGGCGCGGCGTCTCCTGCAAGATGGCCTCATCCAGCCTCAGCTCCAGGGTCTCCATGGCGATCTCCGGGTGCTTGTCCGCGACCAGCAGTACCCGGCCGAGGGCGTTGTCCGCATGATAGTCACCGCTAGCCAGCTGACGACGCACCCGGCCCAGCTCGCGAGAGAGGCTCCACAGCCGCACCGCGGCGATGCCCAGGCCGATCAGGGCCAGCAGTATGATGATGGCGCCCACTTTTCCTCCCTGCTGCAGCTGCTGCCAGAAACCAGGGGCCTGGGCCTGCATGGCAAGCAGGACGCCATGGGAGGGATCGAGCGGTACGGCCTCGCCCTCCTGACCCTGGTATGCATGGGCGGCACGATTGAGACTGGCGGGCAGACCGAGCACAGGAGTCAGGCCATCTGCTTCCACCTGGAGCAGACCCTCTTTCCCCAGCAACATGAAGCTGCCGATGCGGGTCACCGGCTGGCGGCTGGCGGCGCCCTGGCCATCCAGCACATTGGCGTCGAAGCGGGTAACCTGGCCCGATCCGGTGATCTCTTGCATCAGTAGACTTGGCAGTTGAGCCAGGGCGGTGCGGTCCGGCACATCCTGCTCCTTGCTCATCTGCTGCAAGGGTTGCAAGCGATCGCCATATTGACCCTGAAGCGCCGAGCCACCGAGCAACCTGGTCGCGTCGTTTGCTCCCTGGCGGGCCACGGCAAAGACCTCGTCCATGTCGCTGGCCGCTTGCTGCCACTGGGATTTCAATTCACCCAGCTTTTTCTCATTGTCGGCAAATTCACTCGCCAGCTGCTTGCTCTGCTGCTGGGCGGCACCCAGCCGGGCACGGGCGCTCGCCAGGGTCTTGCTGACCTCACCAAGATCCTGACTCGCTTGTTGTTCGCGGGCCTGCTCCTGTGCCTGCCAGTCTTCATTGGCCAACGCTGGCTGCATCATGCCCAGTGTCAGAGCGACAAGAAGGGGAAGTTGTCTCATGACTGGGTCTCCTGCAGAGCCACGGAGAGCGGCAGTTGCAACAACTGGGGGACGCCCTTCTCTTTTGCCATGGCGAATGCCTCGCCGAGCGGGCTCAGCCACTGTTCATCCAGCGCCAGCCATGCTTTCTGTTGTGCCGACCAGCGCCAGGCCAGGCTGTGATCCGCCGTCATGGCGAGCAGGGCCACCCGGCCCACGGCCAACACCTCGACCCGGCGCGGCGTGCCATCCAGGGTCAACTCGGCCGAATAGGCATCGAGCCGGTTACCGTATTCGGCCTCGATCTGATAGGCCTGCAACAGTTGACGAAATTTCTCCGCCTCGCTCACGTCGCTGCGCGCCAGGGTCGCTTTCAACCCCTGCACCCGTGATAACCGCTCCTCCTTGCGCAGGGGAATATCATCTTGCACCAGCGACGCCAGGTCGCTCTGCATCTTCAGCATCAGGGGAATAAGGCCCTGACGGGTCTCTTCCACCGCGCCGAGCTGGGTATTGAGGCGAGTCAGCTCCTTGCGCTGATCGGCGACCAGAGACTGCATATAGCTGTTGTAAGCCTCGAGGTCGCGCAGTTGCAATTCGGCATTCTGCAACTCCTGGCGAGCGGCGAGGGCGGCATCGGCCGCTTTCTCCACCCGCAGCTGGGATGCTTGCCCGGCGGCAATACTCGCCTTGAGAGCAGGCTTGACCAGTTCATCGGCAGAAACTGACAAGGAGATCGATAATGGCAACAGGGCCAGACACCATAACTTGTTCATGAAATAGATCTTATCAATGATAACTATTCTCATTATTTCAAATCATGGGACCAGTAGCAATCGACATCAGTCCTTGGCCTAGGGGGAAAAAAACAGGATAATTTTTAGACAAACACGGGATGTACTGGCGTTGGTAGAAGCAACACCACATTTATAACTAAAAAATATCTTTTCGATCAGCAAGATAGGGATCGAAAAAGGAGAGAAAGATGTTTAACGACGCCATATGGGAACACATAGACAGGTTTACCAGGGCCAAGAAAACAAGCGACATCCAGCAGCTTCTGGAACGTTTTAGCCACCAGATGGGCTTCGATTATTTTCGTTTGCTGATTATTTTTCCCATCAGCATGCAAAAATCCCACGTCGCCCTGTTCAATAATTGCCCAACCAGCTGGTTCAATGCCTATACGGAAAAACAGTTCCTGACTCAGGATCCTGTGGTGCATCTTGGCCTCAAACAGACTCAGCCCATCTTCTGGAATCAGCTTGATTGCACCTCTCCCTGGCTACCCAGCGCCAGTCAGGAAGTGATGAACCTGGCCGCCGACTTCGGCGTTCGTAACGGTGTCTCCTTTCCGCTGCACACCCCCCAGGGTGAACACGGCATCCTCTCCTTTATTACCAAGGAAAAATCCGATTCCGAGCTGATGTTCGACAACGTGCCCATGCTCTCCTTCTGTGCCAGCTACATCTTCAACTCGGCCCTGACCCTCATCAAGGCCAGACCGGATCTGATGAAGTATCTGACCGAGCTGTCGGACCGGGAGAAGGAGTGCCTGTTCTGGGCCAGCGAGGGCAAGACCTCCTGGGAGATAGCCACCATACTCGGCATCAGCGAACGGACCGTCAATTTCCACCTCAATCAGGTGACCAACAAGACGGACTCCAAGAACCGCAGTCAGGCCATCGCCAAGGGGATCTCCAGCGGCATCATTGTGCCCTCCCTGACCGATGTGACCATCACCAACCTGCGGCTGTCGTAATCTGTTCAGCAGCAACAAAAAGAGCCGCATTTGCGGCTCTTTTTCATGGGATCATCTTTGGCTTATTCAACCGTAACCGACTTGGCCAGGTTGCGCGGCTGATCCACGTCCGTGCCCTTGATGAGGGCGACATGGTAGGAGAGCAGCTGCAAGGGCACCGTGTAGACGATGGGGGCGATCGCCTCCTCGACATGGCTGAGGTTCATCACCCGCATGGTCTGGTCGCTCTTGAAGCCGGCGGCCGCATCGGCGAACACATAGAGAATGCCGCCACGAGCGCGCACCTCTTCGACGTTGGACTTGAGCTTCTCCAGCAGATCGTTGTTCGGCGCCACCACTATGATGGGCATCTCGGCATCCACCAGCGCCAGCGGGCCATGCTTCAGCTCACCGGCCGCATAGGCTTCGGCATGGATGTAGGAGATCTCTTTGAGCTTGAGCGCCCCTTCCATGGCAATGGGGTATTGGCTGCCGCGACCCAGGAACAGGCTGTGGTGCTTGTCGGCAAACTCTTCGGCCAGGGTTTCGATCTCCTTGGCCAGCGCCAGACTCTCCTTGATGCGCTGCGGCAGGGTCTTCAGCGCCTTGACCAGCTCAGCCTCGGCGGCGGCACTCAGGTTGCCACGGCAATGACCGATGGCGGTCACCAGCATCAGCAGGCCGGCCAACTGGGTGGTGAAAGCCTTGGTGGAGGCGACGCCAATCTCGGTACCGGCCCGGGTCATGAAGGCGAGATCCGATTCCCGCACCAGGGAGGAACCCGGTACGTTGCAGATCGCCAGGGAGCTCATGTAGCCGGACTCCTTGGCCAGACGCAGGGCGGCCAGGGTATCGGCGGTCTCGCCGCTCTGGGACAGGGTCACCAGCAGGCTGTTGGGGCGCACCACCGACTTGCGATAGCGGAATTCGGAGGCGATCTCCACGTCGCACGACACCCCGGCGATCTCTTCGAACCAGTAGCGGGCCACCATGCCGGAGTTGTAGGAGGTACCGCAGGCGATGATCTGGATGTGCTCGACCTGGTCGAAGATGGCGCGGGCGCCATTGCCGAACGACTCGACCACCACATGATCGCTGCCCAGCCGCCCTTCCAGGGTGTTGGTGATGGCCTTGGGCTGCTCGTAGATCTCTTTGAGCATGTAGTGGCGGTACTCGCCCTTGTCACCGGCGTCGTGGGAGAGCTCGGATTCCAGCTCCTCGCGCACCACGGCGTTGCCCTGGGTATCGAAGATGTGCACGTCACGGCGGGTCACCTCGGCCACGTCACCCTCTTCCAGGAAGATGAAACGACGGGTCACCGGCAGCAGCGCCATCTGATCGGAGGCGATGAAGTTCTCGCCGATGCCGCGACCGATCACCAGAGGGGAGCCGGAGCGGGCCACCACCACCCGGCTGTCGTCACGGCTGTCCATCACCACTGTGCCGTAGGCGCCGCGCAGCTGCTTCACCGCGACTTGCATAGCCACCAGCAGGCTGGGGGCGGATTTCAGTTCGTGGTGCACCAGGTGAGCGATCACCTCGGTGTCGGTGTCTGAGCTGAACTCATAGCCCAGCCCCTGCAACTCGGCCCGCAGCTCTTCGTGGTTTTCGATGATGCCATTGTGCACCACGACGATATGCTCGGAGACATGGGGGTGGGCATTGCGCTCGGAGGGCTCGCCGTGGGTCGCCCAGCGAGTGTGGGCGATGCCGGTACCGCCATGGACGGACTGTTCGTCCAGCGCCTTGGCCAGCTCGGCCACCTTGCCCAGACGGCGCACCCGTTGCAACGGGTGCTCGCTGCTGAACACGGCCACACCGGCGGAGTCATAACCGCGATACTCGAGACGGCGCAGGCCTTCCACCAGAATTTCAGCCACATCACGTTGGGCGACTGCCCCGACGATGCCACACATAGACTTCTCCTTAAAATTGAATTGTTAACAATGGGATGAGCTGGCGAGCGTCAGCCTGCGAGGGGGGCGCAGATCAGCGTCACCCCTTTGGATTCGAGTAGTTGCCGGGTCTCGTCGGCCAAGTCTTCGTCCGTCACCAGGGTATGGATTTGCGCCCAGGGCAACTCCAGGTTGGGGATCTTGCGGCCTATTTTTTCTGACTCGACCATGACGATCACCTCCCGCGACACCTCGGCCATCACCCGGGACAGGCCCACCAGCTCGTTGAAGGTGGTGGTGCCCCGCTCGGGATCTATGCCATCGGCGCCGATGAACAGCTGGTCGAAGTCATAGGAGCGCAACACCTGCTCCGCCACCTGGCCCTGAAAGGACTCGGAGTGGGGATCCCAGGTGCCGCCGGTCATCAGCAGGGTGGGTTCGTTCTCCAGCTCGCGCAGGGCACCCGCCACATTGAGGGAGTTGGTCATGACGATGAGGCCACGCTTGTTGCCCAGCATGGGGATCATGGCGCTGGTGGTACTGCCGCTGTCGATGATGATGCGATTGTGATCGCGGATCCGGTCGGCAGCTGCACGGGCGATGGCCAGCTTTCGCTTCGAAACTTGTTCCGGGTTATCCGTCACGACCATCTCGCTCGGTAGCGGCACGGCGCCCCCATAACGACGCAGCAGCAGACCGCCAGTTTCCAGCACCGCCAGATCCTTGCGGATGGTCACTTCCGAGGTGGAGAAGTGCTTGGCCAGGGTATCGACGCTCACTTCGCCCTGCTCTTGCACCAGGGTCACTATGGTGTGGCGGCGCTGTTGAGTGTTTCGTTTTGTCATCTCTAAGTTTCGATTCGAAAGAATGGCGGGATATTAGCAAGCTTTGCGGGAAAAACAAGCGGACAAAATAGGATCCCCATCACTTAGCTGCCAAAATAGACCGGCAGAGAGTGAGAGGATCCCATGCACAAGAGATTGATATGGTTGGTAGAAGACGAAGCCAACATCGCCGACACCCTGATCTATGCCCTGCAGACCGAGGGGTTCGAGGTGATCTGGTTCAACCTGGGCGAGACCATGTTGGCGCGACTGGAACAGACGCAACCTGACTTCCTGATCCTGGATGTGGGTCTGCCCGACATCAATGGCTTCGAGCTGTGCAAGCGGGTGCGGGCGCACAGCGACACCCCGCTGATGTTCCTCACCGCCCGCAGCGAGGAGATAGACCGCTTGATCGGGCTGGAGATTGGCGCCGATGACTATGTGGCCAAGCCGTTCTCGCCCCGGGAGGTCTGTGCCAGGGTACGCACCATCTTGCGCCGCAGCGAGCGGCAGCCCCCCTCACAGGCCAATGGTTTGCTGCTGGATGAGGAGCGGGCCCGCATCTGTTTCCACGGTCAGCCCCTGAGCCTCACCCGCTACGAATACCTGCTGCTCAAGACGCTGATGCAGGCGCCGGGTCGGGTCTACTCCCGCCAGCAGTTGATGGATCGGGTGTGGAGCGGGGCCGAAGAGAGCCTGGATCGCACCGTCGATACCCATATCAAGACCCTGAGGGCCAAGCTGCGGGAGCGGGATCCCGATGCCAATCTGATCCTGACCCACAGGGGGCTGGGTTACAGCCTGGAGCTGGCATGACCGATGTGCATGGGACTGCAACTGCCGCGCAGCCTGGGCTGGCATTAAATATGAGACACGAAATATGACCATTGAACGGCAACAGCCCGATCACCGGGATCTGCCATGAGAACAATAGAACGGCAACTAGCTTGCTGTCAGGGACGGGTATGAGGATTGGACTGCAACTGCTGGCCGGGCTGCTGCTCATCTTCGCCCTGGCCGCCTGGTTTGTACTGGAGATCTTCGTCGAGGAGATCAAGCCCGGGGTGCGCAGCGCCGCCGAAGATACCCTGGTCGACATGGCCCAGATACTGGCCCCCCTGGCCCTGGACGATTTGCAGGATGGCAAGATGGCCAATGGGCGACTGGCCCATGCCTTCACTCGCCTCAACCAGAGCCCCATCAATGCCCTGATCGACGGCCACCTCAAGCAGCAGGCCGAGTATCGCATCTATGTTGTTGATGCTAATGGCAGCGTTATCTACGACTCCTCTGGCCAGGATCTGGGCAAAGACTACTCCCGCTGGAACGACGTCCACCTGACCCTGCGCGGTCAATATGGCGCCCGCAGCACCCGCAGCGACCCGGACGATCCCACCAGCTCGGTGATGCACGTGGCGGCGCCGCTGCGCGAAGGGAATAAGATACTGGGCTCCCTCACCGTCGCCAAACCCAATCACACCCTGCTGCCGATGATAGAGCGTGGTGAGCGCCAGCTATTGCAGGCTGCCGCCCTCATGCTATTCATCGCCCTGCTCATCGGCGCTCTGCTGGTGTGGTGGCTCAACCGTTCCATCCGCAAGCTGGAAAGCTACGCCCAGGCGGTCAGCCAGGGGGAGCCGGCCCAGTTGCCCCATCTATACAGTCTGGAGCTGGACAGGTTGGGGCGTTCCCTCGAGACGATGCGCCGCCAGCTCGATGGCAAGCGTTACATAGAGCAGTACGTTCACAGCCTGACCCATGAACTCAAGAGCCCCCTGGCCGCCATTCGCGGGGCGGGAGAGCTGCTGGCGGAGGCGCCCCCTGCCGAGGTCGCGACTCGATTCATCAACAATATCAATCAGGAGTCGACCCGGATGCAGCAGCTGATCGAGCGCATGTTGCAGCTCGCTCGCCTCGAGTCGGGCCAGGAGCATGAACGTCAGGCGGTGGATCCGATGCAGCTGGGGGAAGGGGCGGTGGCGGCGCGCCAGATAGTGGCCGACAGGCGCGGCATCACCCTCAGCCACCGCCTCAAACCAGCCCAGCCACAACGCTGGGATCGACTGCTGGTGGGGCAGGCGCTGGGCAATCTGATCGACAATGCCCTCGACTTCAGTCCAAGCGGAGGCCTGTTAGTGATAGAGGGCGAACCGGTGCAGGAGGGTTACCGCTTCCGGGTCAAGGATCAGGGGCCTGGCATCCCGGATTTCGCCCTGCCGCGCATCTTCGAGCGCTTCTACTCCCTGCCCAGGCCAAACGGCGCCAAGAGCAGCGGCATAGGGCTCAGCTTCGCCGCCGAGGTGGCCCGCCAACATGGAGGCAGCCTGACGTTGCACAACGGCCAGCAAGGCGGGGTACTGGCCGAACTCTGGCTGCCCAGCCATGGTTAACCCCTGAGCCAAGCCTCGGGCAGGCAACCGGCGAACACACCTATCAGGCTCCCATCCCCCACCTCAGCGGAGGTCGGTTTTTTCTCTCTCCTTCACCCTCACTTCACAGGGGCTCATCTCCCCTTCATCCAGCCCGGGGAGACTGGCTTGCGATAACAAGGAGCCCGTCATGGTCAAACAGATTGTCACCCACAAGATCTTCCTGCTACTGCTGCTCGGCCTGCTGCTGATGCTGCCGGTACAATCCATTCTGGATCTCAATCACGAGCGCCAGAGCTATCAGCGTCAGGCCATCGGCAGCATGATGGCCAGCAGCAGCGGCCCGCAGCGGCTGCTGGGGCCAGTGCTGGTGCAACCCTATAGCCGCGCCGTTACCGTGGAGCAGGATGGCAAGCGCTTCGTGCGTCAGGAGCGGCTCTATCGCTACCTGCTGCCGGAACAGCTGGATATGCGCGCCAACATGGTGGTCACCCCCCGCAAGCTCGGCATCTATCAGGCGCAGATCTACCACTCCACCATCACCCTGTCCGGTCGCCTGCCCGATACCCTGACGGACAAGGCACTGCTGGCCAGCAACCCGGAGCTGAGCTTCGACGCCGCGGATCCCGCCCTGGTCCCGGGCAAACCCTACCTCAGCCTGGTGCTGTCTGACGCCCGTGGCATCAACAGCGTCCCGGTGCTGCAACTGGGAGATCGCCACATCCCCTTCGTCCCCGGTGCCCTGCTGGGAGAGGATCAGGCGGGTATTCACGCGCCGCTCGACGCCTTGCCGGGCGAACAGGGTGAGTTTCATATCGAGCTGAACTTGCAGGGTATGAACAGCCTGGAGCTGGTGCCCCTCGGTCGGGAGAGCAGGCTGCAACTGACCGGCAACTGGCCTCATCCCAACTTCATCGGCGATTTCCTGCCGGGCAGTCGCAAACTGGATGAGGCGGGTTTCAATGCCAACTGGCAGACCAGCTGGTTCGCCACCGACATGGAGACCCGCTTCTTGCGCAGCATGAGTGGCAAGGAGCAAGCACTGCCCGCCTTCAGCGTCAGTCTGGTGCAGTCTGTGGATCAATACCGACTCAACGAGCGAGCGGCCAAGTACGCCCTGCTGTTCATCGGCCTCACCTTCATCAGCTTCTTCATGTTCGAGCTGCTCAAAGGGCTAAGGGTCCACCCCATCCAGTACGCCCTGGTCGGTATGGGGCTGGTCATCTTCTATCTGCTACTGCTGGCGCTGACCGAGCATCTGGGCTTCGCCCTCGCCTACCTGCTGGCGGCGCTGGCCAGCGTGGCGCTCAATGGTTTCTACCTGAGCCATGTGCTGGGGGGCCTGAAGCAAGGGCTCGGCTTCGCGGCCCTGCTGGGGGTTGTCTATGCCACCCTCTATGGCTTGCTGCAAGCAGAGCAGAGCGCGTTACTGCTCGGCGCCCTGCTGCTGTTTGCCATACTGGCGCTGATCATGATGCTGACCCGCAAGCTGGACTGGTACAGGGTCATGGAGAGCACGGAGTCCAGGCCATAAAAAAACCGGCGCCACAAGGCGCCGGTTTCCTTTATTTCATGGGTAGGGATTGATCGGGCATCACTTCTTCTTGACCGGACGCGCCCAATTCTGGATATGGCGCTGGGGCACCCGGGTGATAACCAGTTCGTGCTCGGCCACGTCCTTGGTGATGGTCGAGCCCGCCCCCAGGGTCGCGCCCTTGCCGATGCGCACCGGCGCCACCAGCTGGGTGTCGGAGCCGACGAAGACGTCATCCTCTATGATGGTCTGGAACTTGTTCACCCCATCATAATTACAAGTGATGGTGCCGGCACCTATGTTCACCCTGGCACCCACCTCGGTGTCTCCCAGATAGGTCAGGTGACCACACTTGGAGCCAACCCCGAGCCGGGATTTCTTCATCTCGACGAAGTTGCCCACATGAGCATCCTGTTCCAGCACGGCACCGGGCCGCAGGCGGGCAAAGGGGCCGACCGAGCACTGGTCAGCAACCTGCGCCCCCTCGATGACGGAGTAGGGTTTCACTTCACTGTGATCGCCGATTTCGCAATCTTTCAGCACGCAACCCGCACCGATGCGCACATGGTTGCCGAGTTTGACCTTGCCCTCGATGATGACGTTGACGTCGATCACCACCTCTTCACCCACCTCCAGTTCGCCGCGCAAGTCGAAGCGGGCCGGATCGATCAGGGTCACACCGGCGATCATCAACCGTTCGGCCTGCATCTGCTGGTAGCTGCGCTCCAATGCCGCAAGCTGCACCCGGTTGTTGGCCCCTTCCACCTCCATGGCGCTGTCCGGATGAACGGCGGCGATGGCGCAACCATCCCCGTGGGCCATGGCAATGACGTCGGTGAGATAGAACTCGCCCTGGGCATTCTTGTTGTCCAGACGGGACAACCAGCTACGCAACTGCGCCCCCTTGGCCACCAGCACGCCGGTATTCACTTCGCGGATGGCGAGCTGCTCGGCGTTGGCATCCTTCTGCTCGATGATGCCGACCACCTGGCCGTTCTCACGGACGATACGGCCATAGCCGGTCGGGTTGTCCAGCACCACGGTCAGCAGCGCCATGCCGCCATCGGCCTTGGCGGCCAGCAGTCGTTGCAGGGTCTCGGGCTGGATCAGCGGGGTATCGCCGTACAGCACCAGTACGTCGTCTTCGTCTTGCCAGAACGGGATCGCCTGGGCCACCGCATGGCCGGTGCCCAGCTGCTGGGCCTGCAGCACCCAGTTCAGATCCGGCGCGGCGATCCGCTCCTTGAGCAACTCGGCGCCGTGGCCATAGACCAGGTGCAGTTGTTCGGCACCTATCTGGCGAGCGGTGTCGATGACATGGGAGACCATGGGCTTGTTGGCGACAGGGTGCAGTACTTTTGGCAAGGAGGAGCGCATGCGAGTACCTTTACCCGCAGCCAGGATCACGACGTTGAGAGACATAGCCAGCCTTTGAAACTTGAGGAAATGCTCGGCGGAGTCTATCCAACGGATAAAAAAAAAGCGACCCGAAGGTCGCTTTTTGCATCACCGCTATTAACGGTAATTCTTTTTGACGATATCGATAACCCGCAGTTGGGCCATCGCCTTGGCCAGCTCGGTAGCGGCCTGGGCGTAATCGATGTCACCATGGGAGCTGTTGATCCGCTCCTCGGCACGACGCTTGGCTTCCTGGGCTTTCGCCTCATCCAGATCGTCGGCACGAATTGCGGTATCGGCCAGCACAGTCACGGCTTCGGGTTGTACTTCCAGCATGCCGCCGGAAACGTACATCACCTCTTCGCCACCATTCTGCTTGATCAAGCGGACCAGGCCCGGCTTGATGGCAGTCAGCAGCGGCGCGTGACCGTGGTGGATACCCAGCTCACCTTCGGAGCCTGAAACCTGTACGGTCTGAACACGGCCGGCAAACAGTTTGCCCTCTGCGCTCACCACATCCAGGTGAAAGGATATCTCAGCCATGGGTCCTCCTATCGAGGCTTACAGTTTCTTGGCTTTCTCGACGACTTCGTCGATACCGCCAACCATGTAGAACGCCTGCTCAGGCAGATCGTCATACTCGCCTTTCAGGATGCCCTGGAAACCACGAATGGTCTCTTTCAGCGGCACGTATTTGCCCGGTGAACCGGTAAATACTTCTGCCACGAAGAACGGCTGGGACAAGTAACGCTCGATCTTACGGGCACGGGATACGGTCAGTTTGTCTTCTTCTGACAGTTCATCCATACCCAGGATGGCGATGATGTCCTTCAGCTCTTTGTAGCGCTGCAGTACGGTCTGAACGCCACGAGCGGTGTCGTAGTGCTCCTTGCCAACCACCAGCGGATCCAGCTGACGGGAGGTGGAGTCCAGCGGGTCAACGGCCGGGTAGATACCCAGTGCCGCGATCTGACGGGACAGAACGACGGTCGCATCCAGGTGGGCGAAGGTGGTCGCCGGGGACGGGTCGGTCAAGTCATCCGCAGGGACGTAAACGGCCTGTACGGAGGTGATGGAACCGGTCCGGGTGGAGGTGATACGTTCTTGCAGAACACCCATCTCCTCGGCCAGGGTCGGCTGGTAGCCTACTGCGGAGGGCATACGGCCCAGCAGTGCGGATACTTCGGTACCGGCCAAGGTGTAACGGTAGATGTTATCCACGAAGAACAACACGTCACGACCTTCGTCACGGAACTTCTCGGCCATGGTCAGACCGGTCAGCGCCACGCGCAGACGGTTTCCGGGCGGCTCGTTCATCTGACCGTAAACCAGGGATACTTTGTCCAGTACGTTGGACTCCATCATCTCGTGGTAGAAGTCGTTACCCTCACGGGTACGCTCGCCCACACCGGCAAACACTGAGTAGCCGCTGTGTTCGATCGCGATGTTACGGATCAGCTCCATCATGTTGACGGTCTTGCCAACACCGGCGCCGCCGAACAGACCGACTTTACCACCCTTGGCGAACGGGCAAACCAGGTCGATAACCTTGATGCCGGTCTCCAGCAGATCGTTGCTGTTGGACTGATCTTCGTAGCTGGGAGCTTCGCGGTGGATGGACCAACGCTCTTCTTCGCCGATCGGACCCTTCTCATCGATGGGTTCGCCCAGTACGTTCATGATCCGACCCAGGGTCGAGGTACCAACCGGTACCTGGATTGCCTTGCCGGTATTAACTACTTCCAACCCACGACGCAGACCGTCGGAGGAACCCATGGTGATGCAGCGCACGACACCGCCACCGATCTGCTGCTGAACTTCCAGCACCAGACCCTGGCCTTGACCTTCACTGACGACGCACAGCGCATCGTACACCTTGGGTACGGCATTCTGCGGGAACTCGATGTCCACTACAGCGCCGATGATTTGGACGATGAAACCATTACTCATGTCAAATCCTCTAAATCTTTGATAACCCTTGCCTTACACCGCAGCAGCGCCCGATACGATCTCTGTCAGTTCCTGGGTAATACTGGCCTGACGGGCCTTGTTGTACACCAGTTGCAGATCGTTAATCAGGTTGCCGGCGTTGTCAGTCGCGGCTTGCATGGCAACCATTCGGGCTGCCTGTTCGCTGGCCAAGTTTTCCACCACGCCCTGGTACACCTGGGACTCGACGTAGCGAATCAGCAGGGTGTTCAGCAGCTGTTTGGGATCCGGCTCATAGAGGTAATCCCAATGGTGTTTCTTGGCGAGCTTGCTGTCTTCTGTTACGGGCAAAGGCAGCAATTGATCGACTCGGGGTTGTTGCACCATGGTGTTTACAAACTTGTTGTACACCAGGTACAGACGGTCAATCTCACCATTGTCGTAAGCCTTCAGCATGACCTTGACTGAACCAATCAGGTCACTGATGCTCGGGTTGTCACCCAGTCCGGAGACATGGGCTTGCACCTTGGCACCGTGCCGCTGGAAGAAGCCGGAAGCCTTGTTACCGATCAGTGCCAGGTCAACCTTGGCACCTTTCGCGCTCCAGTCCTTCATCTCATTGAGGGCAGCCTTGAACAGGTTGATGTTCAGACCCCCACACAGGCCACGGTCGGTGGAGACGACGATGTAACCCACTCGCTTGACCTCACGTTCCATGAGGTAGGGGTGCTTGTATTCCAAGTTCCCCTGGGCGATATGGCCGATCACCTTGCGCATGGTTTCAGCGTACGGACGGCTGGCAGACATGCGTTCCTGCGCACGGCGCATCTTGCTTGCTGCCACCATTTCCATAGCGCCGGTGATCTTCTGAGTGTTCTTCACACTCCCGATCTTGGTACGTATCTCTTTTGCGCCGGCCATCTCTTACTCTCCTTCAGGTGGCAGCTTGCGCTGCCACACTCGCTTACCAGGTCTGGGTTGCTTTGAAGTCATCCAGCAACGCAGTCAGCTTGCCAACGATCGCGTCGTTGTAGTCGGCTGTGGCGTTGATGTCTGCCATCAGCTCAGCGTGCTGGGTATTGGCGTAGGAGAGCAGAGCGGCTTCGAAATCGACAACCTTGGCGATTTCGACGTCGGAGAGATAGCCCTTCTCGGCGGCGAACAGCACCAGAGCCTGGGCAGCCACACTCATCGGGGAGTATTGCTGCTGCTTCATCAGCTCGGTTACCTTCTGGCCGTGATCCAGCTGCTTGCGGGTCGCCTCATCCAGATCGGAAGAGAACTGGGCGAAGGCCGCCAGCTCGCGGTACTGGGCCAGAGCGGTACGGATACCACCGGACAATTTCTTGACGATCTTGGTCTGAGCCGCGCCGCCCACTCGGGATACGGAGATACCCGGGTCAACCGCCGGACGAATACCGGAGTTGAACAGCTGAGTGGTCAGGAAGATCTGACCATCGGTGATGGAGATCACGTTGGTCGGAACGAACGCAGACACGTCACCGGCCTGGGTTTCGATGATCGGCAGCGCGGTCAAAGAACCGGTCCGGCCAGTCACGGCACCCTTGGTGAACTTCTCGACGTACTCGACGTTGACGCGGGAAGCGCGCTCGAGCAGACGGGAGTGCAGATAGAAGACGTCGCCTGGGTAAGCTTCGCGTCCTGGCGGACGGCGCAGCAGCAGGGAGATCTGACGGTAGGCCACCGCTTGCTTGGACAGGTCATCATAAATGATGAGCGCGTCTTCACCGCGGTCACGGAAGTACTCACCCATGGAGCAGCCGGCATAAGGCGCCAGGTACTGTAGGGCAGCGGCTTCGGAGGCAGAGGCTACGACCACAATGGTGTTGGCCAGAGCACCGTGCTCTTCCAGCTTGCGCACCACGTTGGCGATGGTGGAGGCCTTCTGACCGATCGCGACGTACACACACTTAATACCAGAGTCTTTCTGGTTGATGATGGTGTCGATGGCGATGGCGGTCTTACCTACCTGGCGGTCACCGATGATCAGCTCACGCTGGCCACGACCGATAGGGATCATGGCATCGATGGCTTTCAGGCCGGTCTGGACAGGCTGGTCAACAGACTTACGCTCGATAACGCCCGGTGCGATAACTTCGATCGGCGAGAAGCCGTCGTTGTCGATGGGACCTTTACCGTCGATAGGCTGACCCAGGGTGTTGACCACCCGGCCCAACAGACCACGACCAACCGGCACTTCCAGAATGCGGCCAGTCCCTTTTACTTTCATCCCTTCGGCCAGATCGGCGTAGGGACCCATGACCACGGCACCAACGGAGTCACGCTCCAGGTTCAATGCCAGAGCGAAGCGGTTACCCGGCAGCTCGATCATTTCACCCTGCATGGCATCGGCCAGACCGTGGATACGAATGATACCGTCGCTCACAGAGACGATGGTGCCTTCGTTGCGCGCTTCGCTCTTAACATCAAACTGCGCGATGCGCTGCTTGATAAGCTCGGCGATTTCAGTGGAATTCAGTTGCATGCTCTAATACCCCAATCAAGATTGCAGCGCGTCGGCCATGCGATCCAGCTTACCGCGGACAGTGCCGTCGATAACCAGATCTCCGGCCTTGATGAGCACTCCGGCCATCAAGGACGCATCCATGCTGCAATTCAGCTTCACTTTGCGTGCGAGACGTTGCTCCAGAGAAGCCTGAATAGCGGCCTTCTGCTGGTCGGTCAGTACATGGGCCGAAATGACCTCAGCCTGAATCTCTTTGTCGAGTTCAGCCTTGAGCAGTACATATTCGGTCACGACCGCCGGCAGCACACCCAAGCGACCATTCTCAGCCATCACCCGCATCAGGTTCTGGCCATGCTCGTCGAGTTGCTCACCGCAGACACTCACAAACAGGTTTGCGAGTTCTTCGGCAGCCACAGAGCCGTTTACCAGGGTGTGGATTGTCTCGTTTTCCACGACTTGCGCCGCGAAACCGAGCATCTCCAGCCACTGGTCAACCGCCTTGTGCTCAACGGCAAACTCGAAAGCAGCCTTGGCGTAGGGGCGAGCGATTGTAGTCAGTTCAGACATAGCCCCGTTCCCGTTACAGTTCTGCTACCAGTTTGTCGACGATGTCGCTGTTGGCAGCCTGGTCGATGTGGCGTGCCAGGATCTTCTCTGCGCCGGCGACGGCAAGAGCAGCAACCTGCTTGCGCAGTTCTTCTTTGGCACGATGACGTTCAGCTTCAAGCTCGGCACGGCCTTGAGCCAGGATTTTTTCCCGCTCTGCCTGGGCACCAACTGCGGCTTCATCGATGATCTGGGCTTTACGTTTGTTAGCCTGTTCGACGATTTCAGCAGCCTGGCGCTTGGCTTCTTTCAGCTGATCGGTGGCATTGGCCTTGGCCAAATCCAGATCTTTCTTGGCGCGTTCTGCGGAAGACAAGCCGTCAGCAATTTCTTTCTGGCGGGCTTCAATGGCAGCGATCAGCGGCGGCCATACGTACTTCATGCAAAATACTACGAAGAAGAAAAAAGCGATTGCTTGGCCGAGGAGGGTGGCGTTGATATTCACAGCCGATTTCCTCTTAAGTTAGTTAATGGGTTCTGCGTGAGTCGTAACGACTTAGGCAACCGCAAACATCACATACAGACCCAGACCAACGGCGATCATCGGGATCGCATCAACCAGACCCATCACGATGAAGAACTGGGTACGCAGCACAGGGATCAGATCCGGCTGACGAGCAGCACCTTCCAAGAATTTACCACCCAGGATACCGATACCGATGGAGGCGCCGATCGCGGCCAGGCCCATCATCAAAGCAGCAGCCATGTACAGCAGGTCCATGTTCAAGTTTTCCATGAGGATCTCCATTTATTTTTTGGTAATTGGTTGTTTGAAAAAGTTTTATTTGAGTTGCTTCATCAATGGTCTTCTTGCGCCATCGACAGATAGACGATGGTGAGAACCATGAAGATAAATGCCTGCAAGGTGATGATCAGGATGTGGAATATTGCCCAAGGCACGGACAGGATCCACTGTGACCACCAGGGTAACAAACCCGCAATCAGGATAAAGATCAGTTCGCCAGCATACATGTTGCCGAACAGTCGCAGACCCAGAGAGACTGGCTTGGAAATCAACGTGACGGTTTCAAGGATGAAGTTAACAGGGATGGCCGCAGGGTGATTGAAAGGCTGAAGCGTCAGCTCCTTCACAAACCCTTTGATACCCTTGACCTTGATGCTGTAGTACAGGATCAAGAAGAACACGCCCAAAGCCATGGACATGGTGATGTTAACGTCAGCAGAGGGAACCACACGCAGATAGGGAACACCCATCAATTGTGCAGCATGAGGGATAAAGTCAACGGGGATCAGATCCATGAAGTTCATCAGGAAGATCCACACAAACACGGTCAGCCCCAAAGGTGCGATGACCTTGTTGCGACCGTGAAAGATGTCCTTGACGTTACCATTCACAAACTCGACCAGCATCTCCACGAAGCACTGAAGTTTACCCGGCACACCGCTGGTGGCCTTGACGGCAACACGACGGAACGACCAGATAAACAGGGTGCCCAACAGAACAGAAAATATCATAGAGTCGATATTCACTGTCCAGAACCCAGACCCTACTTGCAGATGGGTCAGATGGTGGGAGATATATTCCTGAGGAGTCAGGACTTCTCCGGTTGCAGCCATGAGTTTTCCTAATAGTGGTTGTTAAGCGTGAATGAGACTATCCACTGTACAACGAGGGCGAGGATATAAGTGGCGAAGAAGGAGATGGTGTTTATCTCGATCCCTGCACCAAACATCAGGGCGAAGAGTCCTGTTGTAGTAATGAGCTTAATCCCTGCCCCACCATAAAAGTCCCGCAACACCAGCCCCACACTCTCTTTCGTCACCTTGCGGCGCAGAACCCAGAGTGTGAACAAGGCCTGAGGAACCCAATACATCCCCCCTCCGTAGAGGGAGGAATATCCGGCGTGAGCCCCGGCCTGATAAAACCAGACTGAAGCTATCGCCAGGATCAGGACGAGCTGACAAACGAGCATCGCCAAGGCCAGTGTTAAACCTTCCAAGGCTATTTTCTGTTTCACCAACTCACCTCTGAACATTACAGAACTGTAAAAAATCGGGTTCCAGAGACCCCGAATTCACAGCCCTAAAAGCCGGTCAAATTATACCCGTGAAGACGGCTATTGCAACATGGCAAAAACCCTTAATTTTTGCGGCTTTCCGCACAAAATTAAGGTTATGTTCATATCGAAAGGAATGGATGTTTTATTACTACAAAAAGCGTAAAAATCACTGTTCTGATAGGCCAAAATAGCCCAATACCCGGTCCAATTCCGCCAAGTTCTCGTAACTTATTACTAACTTGCCGCTATTCTGTTTGCCTTGTTGAAGTTGTACCTTGTTGCCAATTTTTTCTGCAATCTGGCGTTCAATGTAAGCAAATTGTGGATCGCGAACGGGGTCGGCTTTGGTTTTTACCGGTTCCAGCGATTTTTGCACCAAGCGCTCGGTATCACGCACGGTCAGGCCTTTCTGGGCCACCTGCTTGGCCAGTTCTGACTGGGCCGGGCCACTGAGTGCCAGCAGGGCGCGGGCATGGCCCATGTCGAGGTCGCCATGCTCCACGAAACGCTTCACATCGTCGTTGAGCTGGTTGAGGCGCAGCAAGTTGGTGACTGTGGTGCGTGACTTGCCCACCGCCTCGGCCACCTGCTGGTGGGTGAGTTCGAATTCGGTCAGCAGACGCTGCAGCGCCACGGCCTCCTCGATGGCGTTGAGGTCTTCGCGCTGGATATTCTCAATCAGCGCGATGGCGACCGCAGCCTCGTCGGGCACGTCCTTGACGATGCAGGGCACCACCTCGAGACGGGCCAGCTGGGAGGCGCGCCAGCGCCGCTCACCGGCGATGATTTCGAAGGATTGCTCGCCGAGGGGGCGCACCACGATCGGCTGGATCACCCCCTGGGCACGAATGGAATTGGCCAGGTCTTCCAGTGCGTCCTGCGACATATCCTTGCGCGGCTGGTATTTGCCAGAGCGCAGCCACTCCAGCGGCAGCTTGCGCAGCTCGCCCTGGGGGGCCGGAGCCATGGCCTGTTCGGTGCGCTGATCGCTCATCACCTGCTTCTGGCGCGCAGCCGTGCTGGTACTGAGCAGGGCATCCAGCCCCTTGCCCAGTCCACGTTTTTTCAGGGTCATATGCTCTCTCGATCTGCGGTGGTCGGCTGGAACTCCTGCTCCTGGCGGCGCAGTATTTCGCCAGCCAGAGCCAGATAGGCCTTGGCGCCCACCGATGATTTGTCATAGTGCATGGCCGGGGCACCAAAGCTGGGCGCCTCGGCCAATCTCACGTTACGGGGGATGATGGTGCGATAGACCTTGTCCCCGAAGTGCTGTTTCAGCTGATCGGACACATCATTGGCCAGCCGATTGCGGTGATCGAACATGGTGCGCAGCACCCCTTCAATCTTGAGATCCGGATTGACCACGGCCGCCAGCTTGCTGATGGTATCGACCAGGGCCGTCAGCCCCTCCAGGGCGTAATACTCGCACTGCATGGGCACCAGTACCGAATCGGCGGCGGCCATGGCATTGACGGTCAGCATGTTGAGGGAGGGGGGGCAGTCGATGAAGATGTAATCGTATTTGTCGCGCACGGAGGCGATGGCGTTGCGCAACCGGATCTCCCGGGCGAAGAACTCCATCAGCCGGATCTCCGCCGCCGTCACATCGGCATTGGCGGCGATGAGGTGATAGCCCCCCGAGGTCTCGGTGACGATCACGTCCCGCACCGGGATATCTTCGATCAGCAGCTCATAGGCGGTGCGCTCTACGTCGTATTTGTCGACGCCGCTGCCCATGGTGGCATTACCCTGGGGATCCAGATCGATCACCAGCACCTTGCGGCGAGTGGCTGCCATGGAAGCCGCCAGGTTCACACAGGTGGTGGTTTTTCCGACCCCCCCCTTCTGGTTGGCGATGGCAATGACTTTTCCCACAAGATCCCCTCAATGAAACGGCAGCCCAAGCGGGCCTAGATAGTTTTAAACTCCAGCAGGTGACGCTCGCCTTCCAGCTCAGGCACCACCAGTTGATGGGATGCCACCAGGCGGATATTGGCCGGCAACTGGGCCAGCTCCTGTGCGGGATACTGTCCCTTGAGTGCCAGGAAGCTGCCCTCCTCGGACGGCAGATGATGACACCAGCGCAGCATGTCCTCCAGGGAGGAAAACGCCCGACTCAGCACCGCATCAAAGCCCTGTTCGGGTCTGTACTCTTCCACCCGGCTCAGCACAGGGGTCACATTGGTGAGACCGAGCTCCTGGATCACCTGGCGGATGAAGTTGATCCGCTTGCCGAGGCTGTCGAGCAACACGAACTGCTTGTCCGGATTGATGATGGCCAGCGGTAAGCCTGGCAGGCCCGGGCCGGTACCGACATCGATGAACCGTTCGCCGTGCAAGTGCCGGCTCACCACCAGGCTATCGAGGATGTGCTTGACCAGCATGGCATCGGGATCACGCACCGAGGTGAGATTGTAAGCCTTGTTCCACTTGTGCAGCAACTCAACCAGCTTGATAAGCTGGGTCTTTTGAGTCTCTGTTATAACGATATCGGCCTGCGCGAGCAGGCCGTTCAATCTTTCCAGCATGGGGATCCTCTAGGCAGTTTTACGCAGCAGGCCGTTTTTCTTGAGATGGACCAGCAGGATGGAGATGGCCGCCGGTGTGATGCCGGAGATGCGGGAGGCCTGACCTATGGTCTGCGGCTTGGCATCGCTCAGCTTGGCAATCACCTCGTTGGAGAGGCCGTTCACGTCGCGGTAATTCATCTCCAGCGGCAACAGGGTGTTCTCGTTGCGAAGCTGTTTCTCCACCTCGTCGTGCTGACGCTCGATGTAACCGGCGTACTTGATCTGGATCTCGACTTGATCCGCGGCGGCCGGATCCTCGAGAGCAGGCCCCACCCCCTCGATCGCCATCAGCGCATCGTAGGTCACCTCGGGGCGACGCATCAGCTCTTCCAGACTGTGTTCACGGCTGAGCGGGGTATTTACCAGGGCATTGATACCGGGTACGGCGACATGCTGGGGGTGGATCCAGGTCGAACGCAGCCGTTGACGCTCCTGCTCCACCAATTCCAGCTTGGTATTGAATTTGGCCCAACGGTCGTCATCGACCAGACCCAGTTCACGGCCAGCAGCCGTCAGACGCAGATCCGCATTGTCTTCACGCAGCAGCAGGCGATATTCGGCACGGCTGGTGAACATGCGGTAGGGTTCGCGGGTCCCCAGGGTGGAGAGATCATCCATCATGACCCCCAGGTAGGCCTGATCACGACGGGGATGCCAGGCATCCTTGTCCTGCGCCCGCAGTGCGGCGTTCAGACCGGCCAGCAGCCCTTGGGCACCGGCCTCTTCGTAGCCCGTGGTGCCGTTGATCTGTCCGGCGAAGAACAGATTGGGGATGCACTTGCTCTCCATGTTCGCCTTGAGATCCCGGGGATCGAAGAAGTCATATTCGATGGCGTAGCCGGGTCGAGTGATATGGGCATTCTCGAAGCCCCGGATCGAACGCACAATCTGGATCTGTACATCGAATGGCAGGCTGGTGGAGATGCCGTTCGGATAGAGTTCGTGGGTGGTCAAGCCTTCCGGCTCGACGAAGATCTGGTGCGCCGTCTTGTCGGCGAAGCGGGTGATCTTGTCTTCGATCGATGGGCAGTAACGCGGCCCTATGCCCTCGATCACCCCGGCGTACATGGGGCTGCGATCCAGATTATTGCGGATCACCTCATGAGTGCGCTCGTTGGTATGCGTCATGTAGCAGGAGATCTGGCGCGGATGCTGGCTCGCCTCGCCGATGAAGGAGAACACCGGGGTCGGGGTGTCGCCGGCCTGTTCCTGCATCACGGAGAGATCGACACTGCGAGCATCGATGCGTGGCGGCGTCCCGGTCTTGAGTCTGTCGATGCGCAGCGGCAGTTCACGCAGACGCTGCGCCAGAGCGATCGAGGGAGGATCTCCAGCCCGTCCGCCCTTGTAATTATCCATACCGATGTGGATCAAACCGTTCAGGAAGGTACCCACTGTGAGCACCACCGTCTTGCCACTGAAACGGATCCCGCTCTGAGTCACGACACCGGCGACACGATCCCCGTCCATGATCAGATCATCGCAAGCCTGCTGGAAGATCTTCAGATTCGGCTGGTTCTCCAACATCTCTCGCACGGCCGCTTTGTAGAGCAGACGATCCGCCTGAGCGCGGGTGGCTCGCACGGCTGGGCCCTTGGAGGAGTTGAGCGTGCGAAACTGGATCCCGCCAAGATCGATGGCTCGCGCCATGATCCCACCGAGGGCGTCAATTTCCTTGACCAGGTGTCCCTTACCGATCCCACCGATTGCCGGGTTGCACGACATGTGGCCCAGGGTATCGATGTTGTGAGTCAGCAACAGCGTATTCATGCCCATACGGGCAGATGCTGCTGCGGCCTCGGTTCCTGCATGACCGCCACCGACGACGATCACATCAAATTGTTCATGGTATTGCATTGGGATCACCTTGATCTGCACGCCTGAGATCGTTTGTTTGCCGTCTTCATCCCCGCGTTAAGGGGGCAAACATTCTATCTGTTTCCCGTGATCAGTGAAACGTCTAGTTAGCGCCCTTTCTGGGATCAGGATCCGTTAGTAGATCTTAAGGATCTTTAGATCGATCTCTTATTAGATCTTTTATTAGGATCCAGCGTTTCTGTTGATAAGCACTTTTTGATCATAAAGATCATTATCTTAAAGGCGATCCCAGCCTGTGGAAAAGCTTGGATCCTGGCCCCGTGAACCGGGGGACAACCAGTGCTTTTATACACAGGCCCTCAACCGCCCGGATCTGGTACATAGGATAACTATAGGTTTTACATAGGTTTCAAGCATAGTTATCCACATTACCCCCAGTTGTTGTGGGTAACCTTGTAGAACAAGTCAGTGGGATCGGATTGTGAATAACCTGGTGGATAGTAAATCGAGGCGGGGCAGGGGAGATCCGGCTTTGAAAAGGGATCTCCCGGGTTGATCAGGAGATCGAAGCCATCCAGGGCTGGATCCAGGCTTCGGCGGCATCTTCCGGTATCTCGTACTGGGTCACGTCTATCTCAAGCCGTTCACCGATCCGGCTGGCACCGCATTCGGCCAGCCGTTGATCCAGGGTCTTGCCGCCCGCACAAAAGGTGTCGTAACTGCGGTCACCCAGTGCGATCACACCATAGCGAAATGCGCCAAGATCCGGTTTTTGTTCATAAAGATCTTTAAGGAAGGGCTGGAGATTGTCCGGCACCTCCCCGGCACCATGGGTGGACGTGACCACCAGCAGTATGGCGTCCGGTTCGGCGGTTATGGCGGCGAGCCGGGCGGGATTATGGATCTCGCTCTGATGACCGGCTTGATTGAGCAGATCGGCGACATGGTCGGCGACGTACTCGGCAGCACCTAACATAGAGCCGACGATGAGGTTGAATTTGGCCATGGGGGTATGCCTTTTGAATGCGTTGAGGATCCGGATTCTACCGCCAATGCATGTGGATAAAAATGGATAAGAATCGGGGAAATTCGCGCGATTTATTTTTTGGCGGCATCCGGATCCGGATCATCGAAGGGGGCCCATCATGGCCCCCTCCTTTATATAGAGGAATTCTACCTAGACCCTTATGTGTCCTGTTTATCAATAATCGACAGGATCTCTTTGTTTAATGTCAATGCGGATGCAAATGATTGGCAATTATTGAATCGATTCGAAAACCCTCCTGTAGTAGCATGACGCTGCATTATTGGCCGCTTTGACGGCAGAGCGAGCCCAGACTCGACCCATAAAAACTAAGCCTGACTCATAGAAAACTTGAGACTTAAACATGACACTACTAGCCAATCATTTTACTCCTCAACGATCCATTCTCGGTCGCTTGATCCCCCTGGCCTGCCTGTTTGGGGCGCTGCCAGCCATTGCTGAAGACGCCCTGCCCAAGGCGAGCGAAACCATGGTGGTAACGGGTACCGCCATGAAGGTCGAGGTGCCGATGGCCGAGACCCCTCGCGCCGTTTCCGTGGTGGATCGCGAGGAGCTGGATCAGCACGCCGTGCTGCAACTCGACGAATCCCTGCGTTATCGTTCCGGCGTGCTCTCCGGCCTCTATGGCTCGGATAACAACACCAACTGGTTCAAGGTGCGTGGCTTCGATGCAGCCTCTTATCTGGACGGTAACCGCCTGTTCAGCACCGGCTACTATGTGTGGACCCCGGAGCCTTTCGGCCTGGAAAGTGTGGAGTTATTGAAGGGACCCGCCTCCATTCTGTATGGCGAGGCGCCTCCCGGTGGCGTGGTCAATGCCATGAGCAAGCGTCCTACCGCCACGCCGCAAGGGCTGGTAAATCTGCAACTGGGCGACCGGGATCATCGTCAGGTGGGGGTGGATGTCTCCGACCAGCTGACCGACGACAGCCGCTATCGTTTTGTTGCGCTCTACAACGAGCGTGATGGCGTGCTGGACGGTACCTACAATGAGCGTGCCTATGTGGCGCCAAGCGTGACCCTGGATATCTCCGATAGCACCAGTCTCACCCTGCTGGCCAGCTTCCAGCATGACGAAGGGGTGCCCACCAACGGCTTCTTCCCGGTCTATGGCACCCTCAATACCGAAGAGGGCCAGATAGATCCCAGCACCAACCTGAGCCAGCCGGACTACGATCGCAACCGCAACACCCAGATTTCCGCCGGTTATGAGCTCTCCCACCAGATCAACCAGACCTGGGAGTTCAAGCAGAACGTCCGCTTCAATTACAACGACCTGCTGCTGCGTCAGACCTATATTTTCCCAACCTACGACAGCACCACCGCTTACCGTGGTCTGATCTACCGTGATGGCGATACCAAGAGTATCAACATGGACAACCAGATGGTGGGCTACTGGAGTACGGATCGCACCGAGCAGACCCTGCTGCTGGGGGTCGATCTGCAGCGCCACGTCAATGAAGGGGATGAGGCCGACAACTACGGCATGGGATCCATCGATACCATGCACCCGGATCATGGCAACTTCCCAGGCTTTGATGAGTCAACGGCCACCTATCAGAAGAGCACCAAGGGTCAGAGCGGCCTCTATGCCCAGCATCAGATCCGTTGGGATGATCGCTGGTTGCTGACCGCCGGTGGCCGCTTCGACTATGTGGAGACCCACAACATCAGCGAAGCGACCAGCAAGAACGAGAGACAGTATGATGACAACCTCTCCCTCTCCGGCAGCCTGATGTACCTGGCCGACAATGGTCTCTCCCCTTACTTCACTTATGCCGAGTCATTTGAAGTGCTGCCGGGCATCGATCCCAATACCAAGAACTCCTACAAGCCGCTGGAAGGCAAGTTGTACGAGACCGGTATCAAGTACGCCCCCAGCTTCCTCGATGGCTACATCAATCTGGCGCTGTTCGATCTGGAGCAGACCAACTCGCTGGTCTCCACCGGTTCCGGCCAGCAGACCCAGGCGGGTGAAGTGACCTCCCAGGGCATAGAGCTGGAAGGCAGCGTGCAGGCGACCGCGGCGCTGCGCCTGACCGGGGCTTACACCTATACCGATGCCAAGACCAATGACACCGGGGATGGCGATCGTCGCGCCAGCCTGATCCCGCGTCACCAGGCCTCTTTCTGGGGTAACTACAAGGTGCAGCAAGGCCCTGTTTCCGGGCTGGAAGTGGGTACCGGGGTGCGCTATATCGGCTCCAGCGTCGGCATAGGCGCCGTGGATGCCAACTACAACCCCATCTACGGTTCGGCCGAGGTGCCGGCCCAGACGGTATGGGATGCGATGATCGGGTATGACTTTGCCAAGAACTGGCGTGCCCAGATCAACGTCAACAACCTGCTCGATGACACCTATGTCGCCAGCTGTGACTACTACTGCTACTACGGTGAGCCCCGCAGTGTGGTAGGTAGCGTCAACTACCGCTGGTAATCTGACTCGGGTTGCCCTCAGGGCAACCCGTTTCCCTTTCATACCCGACAGAGAATTTCATGGAGCTGCTCTACCTCGTCTATCGCCACTATCGCTGGCCATTCATCGCCATTACCCTGCTCAGCCTGGGCTCTGCCCTGCTCGGGATCGGGGTCATCGCCTTTATCAATAGCTATCTGATTGAATCAGTTGGCGATCCTGTTTCCGTTATCTTCCAGCTGCTCGGCCTTATCCTGGCGCTCATGATTGTCACGCTCAGTTCGCAGTTGGCACTGACCACCCTCGGTCACCATTTTGTTTATCACCTGCGTGGCAAGTTGCTCAAGCAACTGCTCGATACCGATGTCGCCCAGGTAAAACGCATCGGCCAGGGGCCGCTGCTCGCCTCCCTCTCCAGTGATATTGGCAGTATCACCATCGCCTTCGTGCGCCTGCCCGAGCTTATCCAGGGCACCATTTTGACCCTGGGATCGGCCATTTACCTCGGCTGGCTCTCGCTCGGTATGCTGTTGTGGACCGCGCTCTGGGTCGGCGCCACCATGCTGATCGGCTGGCTGCTGGTCAAACGGGTTTATAGTCATCTGGGGCTGATGCGTGCCGCAGAGGATCGCCTCTATCGCGACTATCAGGCCATGATAGAGGGTAACAAGGAGCTGGCCCTGAACCGGGACCGAGCCCGTCATCTCTATCAGCAGCAATATGAACCCAACGCCCTCGACTATCGCCACCACATCATCAGGGCCGATACCTTCCATCTCAGCGCCATCAACTGGTCGAATATCATGATGCTGGGGGCCATCGGCCTCTCCTTCTTCCTGGCGAACGGGCTGGGCTGGGCCAATACCAATGTGGCGGCCACCTATGCCCTGACCCTGCTATTCCTGCGTACCCCCTTGTTGCAGGCGATCGGCGCCTTGCCCACCTTGCTGGCGGCTCAGGTTGCCTTCAACAAGCTCAGATCCCTGGAACTGGCCGACCATGAACCCGAGTTCGCGGTGCGTGCCGTCTCGCCTCAGGATGGGCAGGCACAGTGGCAGACCCTCAGCCTGAAGCAGGTCGTGTTCCATCATGATGGCCAGGGCGGTCGGGCCGGTTTCAGCGTCGGTCCTATCGACCTTGAGATCCACCGTGGCGAGCAGCTGTTCGTCATCGGCGGCAATGGCTCGGGCAAGTCGACCCTGGCGATGCTGCTGACCGGGCTCTATCGACCGGTCAGCGGTGAGATCTTGCTCGATGGCGAGCCCGTCACCGACAGGGAGGCCTATCTTGGTCTCTTCTCCGCCATCTTCACCGATTATCACCTGTTCGATCGCCTGATGGGGCCTGACGGTGAAGAGCCGGATCCCGAGCGGGTCCAGCAATGGCTGCATCTGTTGCAGATGGAGAGCAAGCTGGTGCTCGATGGGGCTCATGTCACCAATATCCAGCTCTCCCAGGGGCAGCGTAAGCGGGTCGCCCTGTTGCTGGCGGTTGCCGAGCAGCGCGACATCATGCTGTTCGATGAGTGGGCGGCGGATCAGGATCCGGAATTCAGACGCATCTTCTACCGCGAGTTGCTGCCGCGTCTCAACGCCATGGGCAAGACGGTGATCGCCATCAGCCATGACGATCACTACTTCCCGCTGGCCGACCGCCTGCTGGAGATGCGCCAGGGCCAGCTCAGCGAACTGGTCGGTGCCGAGCGCGACAGAGTCAGCCTTGACGTAGTGGGCCGTCTGGCCGAGCCGCAAGAGAGCTAAAGGGGAGGGCACCAGATCCGCTCTGCGTCCGGGTATGCCGGGCTTGTGTCGAGCGGAGCCCATCCCACGAGATGTCAAGGGCGCCTCTGCCATGGGGCGCCATCACCAACGGGACTGCTGATGTTTGAGATGAAATCCGCCGGTTTTGCCATTCAGGGCAAGACGCTGCTGCAACCCACCAGCCTGAGCTTCGAGCAGGGCAAGGTCTATGGCCTCATCGGCCATAATGGCTCCGGCAAATCGACCCTGATCAAGTTGCTGGCTCGCCAGCAGAATTACCATGGCGGCGAGATCTGCTTTGACGGCCGCCCCCTGGCCGACTGGGGCCATCAGGAGTTTGCACGCCAGGTTGCCTATCTGCCCCAGCACCTGCCGAGTACCGATAACTTGCTGGGCCGCGAGCTGGTCGAGTTTGGCCGTTATCCCTGGCGTGGCCTCTTTGGCCGTCATCGCCAGCAGGACAAGGAGAAGGTCGAGCAAGCCATCAATCTGACCCACACCCAGGCCTTTGCCGATCGGCTGGTGGATACCCTCTCAGGCGGAGAGCGGGGACGAGTCTGGCTCGCCATGTTGCTGGCCCAGGAGAGCCGTTTCATCCTGCTGGATGAACCTTTGGCCGCACTGGATGTGGCCCATCAGGTGGAGGTGCTGACCCTGATCCGCACCCTCTGCCAGCAGCTGGATCTGGGGGTCATCATCGTCATCCACGACATCAACATGGCGGCCCGTTTCTGCGATCATCTGGTGGCGCTGCACTCGGGGTCGGTGCTGGTACAAGGGGAGCCGGAATCCATCATGACCAGCGAGACCCTGGAGTCTGTCTACGGCATTCCCATGGCTGTGATGCGTCACCCGGCGCAGAGCCACTCCATCGCCATATTGTGAGGTCGTTGTGAACAGATTCAAATCGCTGGGCATCGCCTTGCTGGGGCTCATCTGCCTGCCGACCTCTCTTGTCTCTTCCGTGCAGGCTGAACCCCGTATCGCGACCGTTGACTGGACCATCGCCGAGACCCTGCTTGCCCTGGGTATTACCCCGGCGGGCATGGGGGATATGGGCTCTTATGGCGCCTGGGTGACGGAGCCCGTGATGCCGTCATCCGTGGTGGATCTCGGTCTGCGGGCCCAACCGAATCGTGAGCTGCTGGCCGAACTCGAACCTGATCTCATCCTCATCTCGCCCCTGGCCGCCCCCTTGGCCCCCACCCTGAGCCAGATAGCGCCGGTCAAATCCATTACCCTCTACTCCCCGGAGGGGGATTATTGGGCTCAGCTCGCTGGCGCGACCCGGGACATTGCCGCCCTGGTCGACAAGTCAGCGGAGGCGGACAGCTTGCTGACCGGGCTGGATGAGGAGCTGGCTGAACTCAAGGCCGGGTTGCCCAAACACCTGCCCCCGCTATTGCTGGTGCAGTTTATCGATGAGCGCCACGTGCGGGTGTTCGGGCAGCACAGCATGTATGACTCCGTGATGGGCAAGCTGGGGCTGCGCAATGCCTGGCAGGCGCCAACCAATTACTGGGGATTCGCCTCGGTCAGCATAGAGAGCTTAGCCACCATGGATGAAGCCCGACTGGTCATCGTCGACCCCTTGCCAAGTGGCGTGGCCGCCAAGCTGGCGGCCCCCGGACTCTGGCAACATCTGCCCCTGGTACAGCGCGCCAAGCCGCTGCATCTTCCTCCCGTGTGGAGTTTCGGTGGCGTGTTGTCGGCTCGCCGTTTCGCCCAGCAATTGAGCCTGGCTCTGACCACCGATGCCGGAGTACCCCATGAATAGCCTGTCACAACGCCCCCTGAACCGGGGCGTACTACCGGGCCCCGCGGCCTTGCTCTGCCTGGTATTGTTGCTGCTGACCAGCGCGGTCGCCGGGTGGGTATTGAGCCACTGGTTACCTTTTTCCCTCTGGCCCCAGGCCATGCTGAACCCGGATTATGGGGATGCCCGTCAGGCGGTGATGCACTTTAGCCTGCTGCCGCGACTCGCCGTCACGCTGCTGGCGGGAGCCGGGCTGGCGCTGGCTGGCGTCCTGATGCAACAAGTGTTGCGCAATCCACTCGCCTCGCCCACCACCCTCGGGGTCGCCTCGGGGGCCCAGCTTGCGCTCCTGCTGGCAACCTTGCTAGCCCCTGGTCTGCTGGTGGCGCGGGAGTGGATCGCCATGGCGGGAGGGGCAGGGGCCATGGCCCTGGTCTTCATGCTCACCTGGCGACGGGATCTCAATCCCCTGGTCATCGTCTTCGCGGGTCTGGTGATCAACCTCTATCTGGGGGCCATCAGTCTGGCGCTGCTGCTGTTTCATCAGGAAGAGCTCAAGGGCATGCTGGTGTGGGGCAGTGGTGCCCTGGCTCAGGATAGCTGGGAGGGGGTGAGCTATCTGCTGCCCCGCCTGCTGCTGGGGCTGGGCCTGGCCGCCGTCTTGCTTCGCCCCCTGGCTGTGCTGGAGCTGGACGATGCCAGTGCTCGCAGCCTGGGGGTCTCCCTCAAGAAGCTGCGTTTTGCCGGATTGGGCGTCGCGGTATTTGTCACCGCCTGTGTGGTGAGCGTGGTCGGCATCATAGGTTTCATCGGTCTGGCTGCCCCCATCATGGTCAGATTGCTAGGGGCTCGCTCCCTCGGCCAACGTCTGTTGTGGGCCCCGCTGTTGGGCGCCCTGTTGCTCAGTCTCACGGATCTGTTGTTGCAGGGGGCGAGTCGCTTCTGGCCACTGATGATACCGACGGGGGCCATGACGGCACTGCTGGGTGCGCCCCTGTTGCTCTGGCTCATCCCCCGGCTCGCTCTGTACAAGCAGCAACCCAAGGTGACTGCCGCCCTGACCATACCGCGCCATCCTCACCCATCCCGGCTGTTGTGGGGGCTGGGGTTGGCGCTGCTGCTGGCCCTGATAGGCTCACTGGCGCTGGGGCAGGGCGTCAATGGCTGGAGCTGGCCATCGCTGGCACGCTGGCAGGCGCAATGGGAGTGGCGATTGCCCCGCACCCTGGCGGCGGCCGCTGCCGGTATCTTGTTGGCGCTGGCGGGAACCTTGCTGCAAAGGGTCAGCCGCAATCCCATGGCGAGTCCCGAGCTGCTGGGGGTGAGTGGTGGCACTGTCATGGGGTTACTGCTGGCGGCCTTCCTGCTACCCGCCTTGCCACTGCCGCTGATGTTGCTGGCGGGGGTTGCCGGGGCTGTGCTGGTACTCGTGCTGTTGCTGGCGTTGAACAGGCGCAGTGGCTTTCAGCCCGAGCGGATCCTGCTATGTGGCATCGCCATCACCGCCATGTTGGAGCCAGTGCAGAGCATCGCCCTGGCCAACGGCGATCCCAGGGTGCAACTGCTGCTGGCCTGGGTCTCGGGGTCTACCTATTACGTGACAAGCCCCATGGCGCTGGGACTCGCCCTGTTGGCAGGCATCATGCTGACAGGAGCCCTGGCCCTGGGACGCTGGCTCGATATTCTGCCTTTGGGGGGGGCGGCAGCCGGATCGCTGGGGGTCAACACCCAGCGCGCTCAGCTGATTATGTTGCTGCTGGTGGCCCTGCTCACCGCCAGTGCCACCCTGGTGATAGGGCCACTCTCATTCGTCGGCTTGCTCGCCCCCCACATGGCCAAGCTGATGGGATTGGTGCGGGCACGTGCTCATCTGCTCGGCGCCAGCCTGTGCGGCGCCCTGTTGATGGTGCTGGCGGACTGGGCGGGTCAGCAACTGCTCTTCCCAATGGAGATCCCTGCCGGGCTGGTCTCTACCTTGTTAGGGGGCGCTTACTTTATGTGGTGTCTGCGCCGGCTCTAAGGTTGCGAATGACAGTTTTTTACCATGAAAAAGCCCAAGGCAGTGCCTTGGGCTTTTTGTTGGCTGGGGCAGGGACTTACTTGCCGATGCAGAAACTGGAGAAGATGCGGCCCAGCAGATCGTCCGAGCTGAACTCGCCGGTGATTTCGGACAGGGACTCTTGTGCCAGGCGCAGCTCCTCGGCCACCAGCTCACCGGCGACATAGACCTCGAGTTGCTCCTTGGCCACCAGCAGCCGCTCGGCGGCGCGCTCCAGGGCATCCAGGTGGCGACGGCGAGCCATGAAGCCCCCTTCGGTGTTGCCCTGGAAGCCCATGCAGGCCTTGAGGTGATCCCGCAGGGCAGGCAGCCCCAGCTCTGTCTTGGCGGAGATGCGGTAGACCGCGTGACCCAGCTCCTGGCTCGGGGCCAAGTCTTCGCCGGTCAGATCGGCCTTGTTGCGCACCACGGTGAGGCCGATGTTTTTTGGCAGGCGATCGACGAAGTCCGGCCAGATCTCCCGCGGGTCTATCGCATTGGTCGTTGTGCCATCCACCATGAACAGCACCCGGTCTGCCTGGGCTATCTCGGCCCAGGCCCGCTCTATGCCGATCTTTTCCACCTGATCCTGGGTGTCGCGCAGGCCAGCGGTGTCGATGATGTGCAGTGGCATGCCATCCAGGTGAATGTGCTCGCGCAGCACGTCGCGGGTGGTGCCGGCTATCTCGGTGACGATGGCTGACTCGCGACCGGCCAGGGCGTTGAGCAGGCTGGACTTGCCCGCGTTGGGACGACCGGCGATCACCACCTTCATCCCTTCGCGCAGCAGGGCACCCTGTTTGGCTTCTGCGCGCACCCCGTCCAGCTCGGTCATGATGGCGTGCAAGTCCCCCGACACCTTGCCGTCGGAGAGGAAGTCTATCTCCTCGTCCGGGAAGTCGATGGCGGCTTCCACATAGATGCGCAGGTGGATCAGGCTCTCGACCAGATGCTGTATCTTGCTGGAGAACTGACCCTGCAGGGAGTGCATGGCGCTGCGGGCGGCCTGCTCGCTGGAGGCTTCAATCAGATCGGCGATGGCCTCGGCCTGGGCCAGATCCAGCTTGTCGTTCATGAAGGCGCGTTCGCTGAACTCGCCGGGGCGGGCGGGGCGCAGCCCTTTGATCTGCAAGATACGGCGCACCAGCATGTCCATGATGACGGGGCCGCCGTGGCCCTGCAGCTCCAGCACATCTTCGCCGGTGAAACTGTTTGGGGCCTTGAACAGCAGGGCAATGCCCTGATCCAGCGGCTGATCCTGCTCATCCTTGAACGGCAGGTATTCGGCATAGCGTACCCGGGGTCGCTTGCCGAGTACTATCTCGGCCACCTGTTCGGCAGCGGGGCCTGAGACCCGCACTATGCCGACGCCGCCACGGCCAGGGGCGGTGGCCTGGGCCACTATGGTATCTGTTGTCATCTTGCTTGGGCTCACTCATCCGGGAACGGGTTCTGTCATTGCGGACATTGTAATAAAAAAGGCGGCCCTAAGGCCGCCTCTTTCGTCATGGCTGTGAAGATCAGGTGCGAGTGTGCAGCCCTTTCTTCTCCAGTTGACGGTAGATGATGGTCTGCTGGGTAATGGAGATGACGTTACTCACCAACCAGTACAGGGTCAGGCCAGCCGGGAACCAGAGGAACATGAAGGTAAAGATGATGGGCATGAACTGCATCACCTTCTGCTGCATGGGGTCCGTGATGGTGGTCGGGCTCATCTTCTGCAGATACCACATGGAGGCGCCCATGAGGATTGGCAGTACGAAGAAGGGGTCCTTGACCGACAGGTCAGTGATCCAGAGGGCAAACGGCGCGTGGCGCAGCTCGACCGATTCCATCAGTGCCCAGTACAGGGAGATGAAGATCGGCATCTGGACCAGGATAGGCAGACAGCCGCCCAGCGGGTTGACCTTCTCCTTCTTGTACAGCTCCATCATGCCCTGGGACATCTTCTGGCGATCGTCACCGAAGCGTTCCTTGAGCGCGGCCAGCTTGGGCTGAAGCATGCGCATCTTGGCCATGGAGGTGTACTGGGCCTTGGTCAGCGGGAACATGATGCCGCGAACCAGCAGGGTCAGCATGATGATGGCCACACCCCAGTTACCCACGAAACCGTGGAACACGGTCAGCAACCAGTGCAGCGGCTGAGCGATGAACCAGAGCCAGCCGTAATCGACGGACAGATCCAGGTGCTCGGCAACCGTGGCCATCTTGTCCTGCAATTTCGGACCGACCCACAGTTTGCTGGTCACTTCGCTCTGCTGGCCGGCAGCCACGTCAACCATGGGCGCCTTGTAGCCGATGATCGCCTGGTCTTTGCCAGGGATGGTGCGGCTATAGAAGCTGTTGGTGTCGCTGGCGTTCGGTGCCCAGGCGGAGACGAAGTAGTGCTGCAGCATGGCGACCCAACCACCCTTGGTGGTCTTGTTCAGGTCGGCATCCTTCATCTCATCGAAGGTGTACTTCTTGTAGCGGCTCTCTTCGCTGGAGAAGGCACCACCGCGGTAGGCACTCGCCACCAGGGCATGACCTTCCTGATCCTTGGGCGTGGTCACGGTCTGCTTGAGCTGACCGTAGAACTGCACCTGTACCGGTTCGGTGGATTTGTTGTCGATCTGGTAATCGACGCCAACGGCATAGTCACCACGCTTGAGCACGAAGCGCTTGGTGAAGACCACACCCTTGCTGTCGGTCCAGGTCATCGGCACCACGATTTGATCCTGACCCTCGGCCAGCTGGAAGCTGGTCTGGGCGGCTTCGTAGGTGGGGCGGCCTTCGGGTCGGCTATCCGGACCATCACGACCGACCAGACCACTCTGGGCGACATAGATGAACTGGGGCTGGCTGGTCAGCAGAGTGAACGGCTCATCCATGCCTTCTTGCAGCTTGTGGGCCAGCAGTTGGGCAGAAACGATATCGCCACCCTGGGTATCCAGGGTCAGTTTGAGCACGTCAGAGGAGACGGTGATCAGCTTGCGGACGGCATTGGCATCGGCTGCTTGCTCGGAAACCTGAGGAATATCACCGGTCTGACCGGCTTCAGGCACGAAATGTTCAGTTTGGGCCACAGGGGCCGGCTTCGGAGCCTTGTCGGACTCCCACTGTTGCCAGAGCAGAAAGCTCACGAACAGCAAACCGATCAGGAGTAGATTGCGTTGTGATTGCATAGTCTTCAGTTTCTTCGCTTTGGTTGCGGAACCGGGTCATAACCACCCTCGGATAAGGGATGGCATTTTAATAGACGTTTGCTGGCTAACCAAACGCCTTTTATGAAACCGTGAAGTCGGAGAGCTTCTATCGCAAATTGGGAACAAGTTGGAGTAAAACGGCAGCGCGGCCCCAGCAGGGGACTAATGATTAGCTGATACAGGCGTATCAGTTTGATAGCTACCCATTGCAACGGCGTGACAGGGTGCGCCATAGCTTTTCCAGTAACTTGAAGAGTTCCTCGTTATCCATCTCTTTCACACCGGCCTTGGCGATCACGACGATGTCGATAGCGGGCAGGTTGGTTTGATTGAGACGAAAGCTTTCCCGTACCACTCGTTTGACACGATTACGCCACACGGCGCGCTTGAGTGCTTTTTTGGGCACAGCGAGACCAAGACGGGGATGTTCGAGAGTATTAGGACAGGCGAGAAGCGTTATTTGCGGGGAAGCGGCCCGGACAGGCTCTGCGAAAACGCGTTTGAAGTGTTCGGGAGTTAACAGACGTAACTCCCGAGCGAAGGTGTGCGGCGTGGGCATTAAGCTGCCAGACGGGCACGACCCTTGGCACGACGAGCGGCCAAAACTTTACGACCGTTGGCAGTAGCCATGCGGGCGCGGAAACCGTGAGAGCGCTTGCGCTTCAGGTTGGACGGCTGAAAAGTACGTTTACTCATGATTAGATTCCGTATTTCTGTACAGTTTTGATTGTCACACTGAGCCGACGCGCCAGCTATAGCGTGTGACGACTAGCAAAAGAGGCCGAATTCTAAACAGAGTTCGGCTTTTAGTCAATCCGCCTAAGCCGGTATCGGTCACCAACTGCAAAATAAGTAGAGGGCCGACACAAGATCCGGAGGATCGCGGGCTCAGGATTATACTGGCATGCCCTGGTTAAACAAGGATCCTTCATTAAAAAAGGCGGCCAGGCCGCCTGTGGTGTGCTACTTCAGCACTTTGCGCAAGAATTCCCGGGTGCGGGGATCCTTGGGATCGACCAGTATCTGATCCGGTGGACCCTGCTCGACGATCCGTCCTCCCTCCATGAAGATCACCCGATCCGCCACGTCCCGGGCAAACTCTATCTCATGGGTGACCACCACCATGGTCTGGTGTCGGCGGGCGAGTTGCTTCATCAGACCCAGCACTTCATCAACCCATTCGGGATCGAGGGCCGAGGTGGGCTCGTCGAACAGTATGACCTTGGAGTGGGCGGCCATGGCGCGGGCGATGCCGACCCGCTGCTGCTGGCCGCCGGACAGCGATGCCGGGTAGGCATCCTGCTTATCGGTGAGGCCTATCTCCTTGAGGATGGCCAGCGCCGTGGCACGAGCCTCCGCCTTGGGCTGTTTCCAGACGGTCACCAACCCCTCGGCGATGTTGTCCAGCGCCGTCTTGTTGGCAAACAGGGCATAGTTCTGGAACACAAAGGAGGCGCGCTTGCGCAGCTCTATCGCCTCTTTCTCGCTCGCCTTGGCCAGATCGAGTTGGATATCGTCGATGGCCAGGGTGCCGGCATCCGGGGTTTCCAGCAGATTGAGGCAGCGCAGCAGGGTCGACTTGCCGGTGCCTGACGGCCCTATGACGACCACGATTTCGCCCTTCTTTATCTCCAGATCAATGTTGTTGAGCACAACATTGCCATCGAATGCCTTGGTGAGGCCGCTCAGTTTGATCATGAGTTGTCTCTCCTTAATAGGCGCGGTTGAGGCGCACTTCCAGCAGGTGCTGGATGCGGGTGAAGAAGATGACCACTACCCAGTAGACCAGGGCCACCGCCATGAAGCTCTCGAAGAACTTGAACGACGAAGCGGCTTCCATCTGCGCTTTGCCCATGATCTCGGCCACGCCCAGGGTGAAGGCGAGGGAGGTACTCTTGATCATGTCGATGAAGTAGTTCATCAGCGAGGGTGTGGCGATGCGGGCAGCCTGGGGCAAGATGATGCGCTGCATGGCCTGCAGCTTGCTCATGCCGATGCTGAGGGCGGCTTCCATCTGGCTCTTGTGGATACCCAGAATGGCGGCACGGATCGACTCGGCCATGTAAGCGGCAAAGTGGAGGGTCAGGCCGACGATGGATGCGGTAAAAGCGTCCATTCCCACGAAGATGGGAAAGAGTTGCGGCAGACCGTAATAGAGCAGGAACAGCTGGACCAGCAGCGGGGTACCTCGGAAGAACGAGATATAGAGCATGGCCAACCAGTGAATGACGGGAACGCGAAACACCCGCACTATCGCCAACATCAGCGACAGGACGAGTGCCAGTACGAATCCCCACAGGGCCATTTCCATGGTCGTGCCCAGGTATTTGAGCAGGATCGGAAACAGCCCCAGCGTGTAATCGAGATCGAATTCCATCATTTATTTATTGGTGATGTCCGCCGCGAACCACTTCTCGGAGATCTGCTTGAGAGCGCCGTCTTTGCGCATGGCAGTCAAGGCTTCATCGACCTTGGCCAGCAGGGCTTGCTGCTTGGGCGTCTTCAGGAAGGGCAGGGCGTTTTCGATGGTCTCGAACGGCTTGCCAGCCTGTTGCAGCGGCAGCTTGGACTCTTTGATCAGCTGAGCGGTGGAGACGCGGTCCATCACGAAGGCATCGATACGGCCCAGGGCGACATCCTGCTCGAAGGCGGAGTCATAGGTGCGGATGTCCATCTTGTGGTCAGGATCGTTCTTGCGCAGCAGCTCTTCGAAGTTGGAGCCCAGGTTGACGGCAACCTTCTTGCCTTCCAGGTCTTTGATACCATTGATGGTGCTGTTGCCCTTGCGAACCACGATCTGGGCACCGTCATAGACATAAGGCTGGGAGAAGTCGTACTTGGCCTTGCGCTCGTCTGTGATGGTGATCTGGTTGGAGATGGTATCGACCCGACCGGTTTCCAGCATGCCAAACAGGCCGGAGAAGCTGGCGGTCACGAATTCAACCTTGTAGCCGGTGCGCTCACCGATCTGGTTCCACATGTCGACCTCAAAGCCCTGCAGTTTGTCCTGCTTGACGAAGGTGAACGGGAAATATTTGCCAGACATGCCGACCTTGATGGTCTCCTGGGCGACGGCTTGACCGGAGAGCATGGCCAACAATATGGCGGCGCCGGACACCAGCTTGATAGATGAAGACATGGGTATACCTCTCTCTGTTGTTCTGTGTTTCTAGTTTTAATGACTGAAAGTGAGTGAATGTTATTGGAATAAGTTCTGAAAAATAAATCATATTTGGTTATATCAAATAACCCTGAATCACCCCGGATCCTGCCTCGTTCATGCTGTGGGTAAGTTTGGGGATGAAATGGGATCCTGAGCCGTCGGATCCTTGAAAGTCAAGGATCTTATTTGCTGGATCCGCGAGCTGGCGGCTAGAGATCCACCGGCTAAAAACGTAGAATAGCCGGTCTTTAGCTAATCAATAAACGGGAGTCCAGAGTGACTGCTTCGCTATGGCAGCAGTGCCTTCACCGGCTGCAAGATGAATTGCCCTCGGCAGAATTCAGCATGTGGATCCGGCCGCTTCAAGCGGAGTTGAGTGACAATACTCTGACCCTGTATGCACCGAATCGCTTCGTCCTGGACTGGGTACGTGACAAGTACCTGCTCCGGGTCAATGGCATCATCACCGAGATCTGTGGTGTTGATGGCCCCACCCTGCGTTTTGATATAGGCAATCGTCCCCACCCCGTCGCCGTTGCGAGAGCCCCGGTGCGCGGCGCCGCGCCTGTGAATAACTTGCAGAAGAGCTGGGAAAGCAAGGACGCCGCCAAGCCGGAACCGAACCACAAGAGCAACACCAACGTAAACTACACCTTCGAGAATTTCGTCGAGGGTAAGTCGAACCAGTTGGCCCGTGCGGCGGCCCGTCAGGTGGCCGATAATCCGGGCGGGGCCTATAACCCCCTGTTCCTCTATGGCGGCACCGGTTTGGGCAAGACCCACCTGTTGCACGCCGTTGGCAATGCCATCAAGGAGCGCAAGAAGGATGCCAAAGTCATCTATATGCACTCCGAGCGCTTCGTCCAGGACATGGTGAAGGCGCTGCAGAATAACGCCATTGAAGAGTTCAAGCGTTATTACCGTAGCGTCGATGCCCTGCTCATCGATGACATCCAGTTCTTCGCCAACAAGGAGCGCTCCCAGGAGGAGTTCTTCCACACCTTCAATGCCTTGCTGGAAGGTAACCAGCAGATCATCCTGACCTCGGATCGCTATCCCAAGGAGATCAACGGGGTCGAAGATCGCCTCAAGTCCCGCTTCGGTTGGGGGCTGACGGTGGCGATCGAGCCGCCGGAGCTGGAGACCCGGGTGGCCATTCTGATGCGCAAGGCGGACGAGAACCAGGTCCATCTGCCGGACGAGGTCGCCTTCTTTATCGCCAAGCGACTGAGATCCAACGTCCGTGAACTGGAAGGCGCCCTTAATCGGGTCATCGCCAACGCCAACTTCACCGGCCGGGCCATCAACATCGACTTCGTGCGTGAGGCATTGCGCGACTTGCTGGCGCTGCAAGAGAAGCTGGTGACCATCGACAACATCCAGAAGACGGTGGCCGAGTACTACAAGATCAAGCTGGCTGACCTGCTCTCCAAGCGGCGTTCCCGCTCGGTGGCCCGCCCTCGTCAGCTCGCCATGGCCCTGGCCAAGGAGCTGACCAACCACAGTTTGCCGGAAATAGGGGATGCCTTCGGTGGCCGTGACCACACCACAGTCCTTCATGCCTGCCGCAAGATAGAGCAGCTGAAGGAGGAGAGTCACGACATCAAGGAAGACTATTCCAACCTGATCCGTACCCTTTCGTCCTGATCACGGAACGGAGTGCACAGATGCAGCGCGAATATTCCAACCTGATCCGAATCTTTTCCTCCTAATCACAACGGAGAGCACAGATGCAGCTCGAAATTAGCCGCGAGGCCCTGTTACGTCCCCTGCAACTGGTGTCCGGCGCCCTGGGTGGCCGACCGACACTGCCCATCCTCGGCAATGTCCTGCTCGAGGTGAGCCATGGCTTGCTGTCGCTGACCGGCACCGATCTCGAAGTCGAGATGATAGGCCAGGTCCATCTAGAAGGCGCAAGCCAGGATGGCCGCACGACAGTGCCGGCTCGCAAGCTGCTCGATATCTGCCGCGGCCTGCCGGAAGGGGCTGAGATACGCTTCAATACCGAAGGCGAGCGACTCATCATTCGTTCCGGTCGCTCCCGCTTCAACCTGTCGACCCTGCCGGCGACCGAATACCCCAATATCGAAGATTGGGAATCCGTGCTCGAATTCGACATCAGTCAGCTGGAGCTGAAGCGACTGATCGAGGCGACCCAGTTCTCCATGGCCAGCCAGGATGTGCGTTACTACCTCAATGGCATGCTGTTCGAGAGCGAGGGCCACGGCCTGCGCACCGTCGCGACCGATGGTCACCGTCTCGCCACCTGCCGCCGGGAGGTCGTGGAAGATTCGCTGCCCGATCATCAGGTTATCCTGCCCCGTAAAGGGGTGCTGGAGCTGGTGCGGCTGCTGGAGGCGGAAGACAAACCGGTACGCTTGCAGATTGGTCGCAGCAACCTGCGCGCCGCCCTCGATGGTTTTATCTTTACCTCCAAGCTGGTGGATGGCCGCTTCCCCGATTGGCGCCGTGTCATCCCCCGTGGCAGCGACAAGGCCCTGATCGCCGGACGAGAAGATCTGCGCCAGGCATTTTCCCGGGCCGCCATTCTCTCCAACGAGAAATTCCGTGGGGTGCGTCTTAATTTGCAGCAGCATTTGCTGCGGATCACCGCCAATAACCCGGAACAGGAAGAAGCCGAGGAGCTGCTTGACGTACAATATGACGCCAGCGAGCTGGAGATCGGCTTCAACGTCTCCTATGTGCTCGACGTGCTGAATACGTTAAAATGTGACCAGATCCGGGTCAGCCTGAGTGACTCCATCAGCAGTGCCATTATTGAGGATTTTGATAGTCAGGACGCTCAATACGTGGTCATGCCGATGCGGATCTAGTCGTGTCCCTGGTCAAGCTCCAGCTCAACGACTTTCGCAATATCCAGCAAGCCAGTCTCAAGCTGTCCCCCGGACTCAATATCCTGGTGGGGTGTAACGGCAGCGGCAAGACCAGCGTGCTGGAGGCTATTCACTACCTTGGTCTGGGCCGCTCCTTTCGCACTCATCTCACTGGGCGAGTTGTCCGTCAGGGCGAGAAGGGATTTGTCTTGTTCGCCCAGTGCGAGCTCGACGGGCGCACCGTTCCTATCGGTCTGGCCAAGGAAAAAAACGGCGACACCCAGCTCAAAATCGCCGGGGCCCAGGCCCAGCGGTTGGCTGACCTGGCCGAGCTGCTGCCGGTGCAGTTGATCCATCCCGATGGCTTCGACCTGCTGACCGGCGGTCCCCAGCCACGTCGTGCCTGGCTCGACTGGGGCGTGTTTCACCAGCAGCCGGGATTCTTCTCCTTGTGGGGGCGAGTACGGCGGCTGCTCAAGCAGCGCAATGCCCTGCTGCGCACTGCGACCCAGTATCGCCAGCTGGCATTCTGGGATCAGGAACTGGCTCGGCTAGGTGATGAATTAGCAGGCTTTCGCGCCAGCTATTGTCAGGCTATTACGCCGCTCATCCAGGAGATGACGGCGGATTTTCTGCCGGAGTTCGATATCAGCCTCGGCTTTTATCGCGGCTGGGAGAAGGATACCCCCCTCGGCGATCTGCTGGCGGCGGGATTCGAGCGGGATCAAAACCTGGGTTATACCGGCGTTGGCCCCCAGAAGGCCGATGTGCGCCTCAAGGCGAATGGAGTACCCGCTCAGGATATTTTGTCCCGGGGTCAGCTGAAGTTGTTGGTCTGTGCCATGCGACTGGCCCAAGGGCTCTATTTGAATCAACATAGCAGCCGTGGCTGTATTTTTTTAATTGACGATTTTGCCTCTGAACTGGATATCGACAAACGCCGTCTGTTGGCCGCAAGGCTGAAGCAGTGTGCGACTCAGGTGTTTATCACCGCCATCGATACCGGCCAGCTCGCAGACATGATGGATGCGAATGACTGCAAGTTGTTCCACGTGGAACAAGGCAAGATCTCCGAAACGCTAGAGAAGGCAGAGAGTAAGCTATGAGTGAAAATACTTACGACTCCTCGAATATCAAGGTGCTTAAGGGGCTGGATGCAGTCCGTAAGCGCCCGGGGATGTATATCGGCGATACGGACGATGGCTCGGGTCTGCACCACATGGTGTTCGAGGTCGTCGATAACTCCATTGACGAAGCTCTGGCTGGCTACTGTTCCGATATCCAGGTCAAGATCCATTCCGATGGCTCCGTCTCCGTGCGTGACAATGGTCGGGGCATCCCGGTCGACATGCACGAAGAAGAGGGTCGATCCGCTGCCGAAGTCATCATGACGGTACTGCACGCCGGCGGTAAGTTCGATGACAACTCCTACAAGGTATCCGGCGGCCTCCATGGCGTGGGTGTCTCCGTAGTGAACGCCCTGTCTGACAAGCTGCTGCTGACCATTCGTCGCAACGGCCATGTCTATGAGCAGACCTACCACCTGGGTGAGCCGCAGGCGCCGCTCAAGCAGATCGGCGACAGCTCGTCCGGCACCGGTACCGAAGTGCGTTTCTGGCCGAGCTCGACCATCTTCAGCGACACCCTGTATCACTACGATATTCTGGCCAAGCGTCTGCGGGAACTCTCCTTCCTCAACTCCGGGGTCTCTATCCGCCTCGAAGATGAGCGTGATGGCCGTGAGGTGCACTTCTGCTACGAGGGGGGCATCAAGGCCTTCGTCGAATACCTGAACCAGAACAAGACGCCGATCCACCAGAAGGTGTTCCACTTCACCACCGAGCAGGACGGTATCGGTGTCGAAGTCGCCATGCAGTGGAACGACGCCTATCAGGAAGGGGTGTACTGCTTCACCAACAACATTCCCCAGCGCGATGGCGGCACCCACCTAGTGGGCTTCCGTACCGCACTGACCCGTACCCTCAACACCTATATGGACAAAGAGGACTACAGCAAGAAGGCCAAGTCGGCCGCCAGTGGCGACGACGTGCGTGAGGGTCTGATTGCGGTCATCTCGGTCAAGGTGCCTGATCCCAAGTTCTCCTCCCAGACCAAGGACAAGCTGGTCTCTTCCGAAGTGAAGACCGCCGTTGAACAGGCGATGGGTGAGAAGCTGAGCGAATTCCTGCTGGAAAACCCGGGCGATGCCAAGATCGTGGTCAACAAGATCATCGATGCGGCCCGTGCCCGTGAGGCCGCCCGCAAGGCCCGTGAACTGACCCGTCGCAAGGGCGCGCTGGACATCGCCGGCCTGCCCGGCAAGCTGGCAGACTGCCAGGAGAAAGACCCGGCCCTCTCCGAACTCTACATAGTGGAAGGGGACTCTGCTGGCGGCTCCGCCAAGCAGGGTCGCAACCGTAAAAACCAGGCCATCTTGCCGCTCAAGGGCAAGATCCTGAACGTGGAGCGGGCCCGTTTCGATCGCATGATCTCCTCCCAAGAGGTGGGCACCCTGATCACGGCCCTGGGCTGTGGCATCGGTCGTGACGAGTACAACCCGGACAAGCTGCGCTATCACAACATCATCATCATGACGGATGCGGACGTCGATGGTGCGCACATCCGCACCCTGCTGCTGACTTTCTTCTATCGCCAGATGCCGGAAATCATCGAGCGTGGCTATGTCTATATCGCCCAGCCGCCGCTCTACAAGGTCAAGAAGGGCAAGCAGGAGCAGTATCTGAAAGACGAGAGCGCCCTGCTGCAGTACCAGACTGCCATGGCGCTGGACGGTGCGACCCTGCACGTCAACGAGTCTGCACCGGCCATCGGTGGCGAGGCGCTGGAGCGACTGGTCAACCAGCACCGTGCCGTGTCTCACCTGATCACGCGCATGTCCCGCCGCGCCCCGGATGCCGTGCTGACCCAGCTGATCTATCAGCCTGAGTTGAACGAAGCCCTGCTGGCCAGCGAGAGCGATCTGCTGGCCTGGTGCCAAGCCATGGAACTCGTGCTCAACGAGAGCAACCATGGCATCCAGTACCAGATCCAGGTGCGCCGTGACGAAGAGCGTCGTCTGTTCGTACCCCACGCCGTGGTACGTCAGCACGGTGTCGATCGCGAATACCCGATCAGCTATGACTTCCTGCAGTCCAATGAGTACCGCCAGCTGGTCTCCCTGGGCAAGGAGATCGCCAACCTCATCGAGGAGGGTGGTTTCATCAAGCGGGGCGAGAAGGTGAAGCCGGTCGACAACTTCGTGGAAGCCGTCGAGTGGCTGATGGGCGAAGGCAAGCGTGGCATCTACATCCAGCGCTATAAAGGGTTGGGTGAGATGAACCCGGAGCAGTTGTGGGAGACCACCATGGATCCGGAAGCGCGTCGCATGTTGCGCGTCACCATAGAAGATGCCGTCGGTGCCGACCAGCTCTTCTCCACCCTGATGGGGGATGCGGTCGAGCCGCGTCGTGAATTCATCGAGACCAACGCCCTGCGCGTCGCCAACCTCGACGTCTAAGCAACGCCCGTTGCATCAACGCAACCCTGAAAAAGCCGGTCCCTGTGACCGGCTTTTTGTTTGCGTGGCGTTTGCCAAAGGGCAGCGAAATGGCTGAACAATGCGGTGAGAAAGTGCCTAGACCCTGTCGAGCAAGGGCGCCGGATCCCGGCCTCGGAAGGTTCGGCGCCACTCACTTGGCGAGACCCCGAAGCGGACACGAAAGTGCTGGCGAAGGGAGGTTGCGGTACTGAAGCCCACCAGCTCGGCGATGCGCTCTACTGCGTGGGTGCTGGCTTCCAGCAGCTCCTGACTGCGTCTGAGGCGCTCGGCAAGCAACCACTCCCCGACGGATAGACCGGTGGCCTGCTGGAAACGACGGGTAAAGGTGCGTCGGCTCATCAGGCAGTGGTCGGCCAGGCTGTCGAGGGTATGGGGCTGCGCCAGATGGGTACGCAAGTGATCGAGCAGCTGGTTGATGCGGGCATCCTGGGTCGATGCTGGTACGGGTCGCTCGATGAACTGGGCCTGACCGCCTTCTCTGTGGGGCGGGATCACCAGCCGCCGTGCCAGCTTGTTGGCAAGGCGGCTGCCATAGTGCTGGCGCACCAGATGCAGGCAGCAGTCCAGACCGGCCGCCGTGCCTGCCGAGGAGATCAGCCGATCATCATCCACGTAGAGTGCATTGCTATCGAGCTGAACACGGGGAAAGCGCTGGACAAAATCCTGTTCAAACTCCCAGTGAGTGGCAGCCCTGTGGCCATCGAGGATCCCTGCATAGGCGAGCACATAGGTGCCAAGGCAGAGTCCGACTATCTGAGCGCCCCTCGCTCGGGCGGCGACCAAGGCTTCAAGCAGCGCGGGCTCTGGACGCTCGGCCGGGTTGCGCCAGAAAGGGATGATGATGATATCGGCATCCGCCACAGCCGCCAGCGGCAGCAGGCTGTCGATGAGGAAGCCTTGGGGAGATCGCAGTTGACCAGATTCACCGGCGCAGAGCCTGAGCTCGAATAACGGCGGGCCCGGCAACATGCTGTCACCGAAGATGAGGCAGGGTACCGAGAAGTGGAAGGGGCTGAAGTGGTTGAAGGCCAGGATGGCGACGACCGGCACTGTGGTGGAAGTAGAGGTGGGCATGAGGCGGATCCCTGGCGGCTCTTTGCGCCATCATAGGCGGATTGACGGAAAAGTCGAAGGGCCATGGCATGCCATGGCCCTCCTGTTTAGAGGTGGATCACTGCACCGTCTGCCGGTATCAGCACCCGGTCCGTCATTGCCTGCTCTGTCAGAAAGTCGCTCAGCTCGGCACGGGATAGCATGGCGTGATTGACCGCCTCCATGTGGCTGGCAATCAGGGTGGCCTGCGGCGCCGCCTGGTAGACAGCATGGAGATCTTCCTTGTTCATGATGATGGAGCCCAGGCCGGGGATCTGGGCATCGCCGCTGTTGAGGATGATGACCTCGGGTTGGTGGCGCTGCAGGCTCATGGCCACATCATGATTCCAGACGGTGTCTCCTGCCAGATAGAGTGATTTCTCCTGGGGATGGTTGAAGATGATGCCACACACCTCACCCAGTCTGTCTCCCAGTGCACCCATGATCTCATCGCTGCCATGCTGGCCCGCCGTCTTGAGCAAGCTGATGCCTGAGAATGTCAGCTCCTCTTCCAGGATGCGCACATCCTCGAAGCCGGCCGCTTGAATGGTTTCGGCATCTTTCTGGTGCTGCACGAACAGAGGCAGTCTCTTGGGGATCAGCCGCTGGGCTGTCTCATCCCAGTGATCGAGGTGATCGTGGGTGACGATGACGGCATCGACATCGAGCAGCTGGGCCATGGGCAGGGGCAGCTCGACCAAGGGGTTGCGCAGATGGCTGTTGGCCGTTCCTTCGAAGGCGGGATAGCTGCCCTTGGGGGCCAACATGGGATCCACGAGGAAGCGTGTACCGGCATAGTCGATGAGCAGGGTGGCATTACGAACCTGAGTAATCTTCATGGCTGACTCCGTGATATGGGTAAATGTGCGACCAGTATGGGGGAGTCTATGGATCGGCAGCAGTGGCCCATGGGTCGATATTCGATACAATCGGGCCAATATTGCTGAACGGGAAAAGTGATATTTCTTTTATGACCGACTCTTGAAAGCCGATTTGATGACCTTATATAGAGGATAAGGCTGAAACGCTCGCTAGAGGTTTCGACCAGGTGCCCGTCCACTGGGAGGGCAAACAGCAAGCTATCGCTCAAAAGAGGATACTTTTATGCGTTCTATCGATTTTTCTCCGCTCTATCGTTCTGCTATCGGTTTCGATCGTCTGGCCAATCTCATTGAGTCGGCGGCCAGCAACGGCAATGCCGGTTATCCCCCCTACAACATCGAACAGTTGGGCGAGAATGACTACCGCATCAGCATGGCGGTGGCGGGCTTTACCCAGGATGAGCTGGAGTTGAGCTTCCAGGAGAACCTCCTGACCGTGAAGGGGAGCAAGCAGGCCGACACCGATCGCAACTATCTCTACCAGGGCATCGCCGAGCGTGGTTTCGAGCGTCGCTTCCAGCTTGCCGACTATGTGCGAGTCAAGGGGGCAGATCTCAAGAACGGCTTGCTCCATATCGAGTTGATGCGTGAAGTGCCTGAGGCGATGAAGCCGCGCAAGATTGCCATCAACGGTTGAGACCCTGTGAATTGTTCGGGTGCCGTCACCGGGCTCGTTGAAAACTGACCTGTTGCTTATTAGAAGGATAGGATTATGCGCAACCTCGATTTATCTCATCTCAATTCCAATGCCGTCGGCTTCGATCGCATGGCTCATGAACTGAAAGCACTGCATGAGCAGAAGAATGCGTATCCCCCTTACAACATCGAGAAGCGGGAGCAAGACAGCTATCGCATCACCATAGCCGTCGCTGGTTTTGAGCAAGACGAACTGGAGCTTGAAACCGAACTGGGCACCCTCAAGGTGAAGGGCCGCAAGGCGGCCATTAAAGAGGATCGCCACTTCCTCCATCAGGGGATTGCCGAACGTGACTTCGAGCTGGCCTTCAAGCTGAGCCAGCATGTCGAGGTGCAGGGGGCCAGACTCGAGCATGGTCTGCTCACCATCGACCTGGCCCGTGAGCTGCCTGAAGCGCTCAAGCCACGCGCCATCCCCATCGGCAAACCTGACGCAATGACATTGCCGAGTTAAGCCAACCAGTCATGAAAAGGCCTGCATATTTGCAGGCCTTTTTTGTGTCTGTCCGTTGCGGGGTCAACCAGCCCTGGCCCGAGTCTCGGCCCCATAGAGTGCATTGATCTCCTCGGCCAGAATGGCGACACCACGGCGCACCAGCTCTTCATTCTGGGCATAGTTGAGGCGGATGCACTCCTGGCTGTGACGCCAGCTCGGATCCTCTATGCCCGGGAAGAAGTAGTGGCCAGGCACGATCAGCAGGTTCTTCTGCTTGAGGCGCTCGTAGAGCTCCTGACAGTGGATCGGCAAGTCTTCGAACCAGAGCCAGAGGAAGAGGGCACCCTCCGGCTTGTGGATATGGAAGCGTGAGTCCGGGATCGCATCGCGCAGCAAGCTGACGGCCAGGTCGGCTCGCTGGCGATAGAAGGGCTTCACCACCTCTTCACTCAACTTGATGATCTCGCCACTCTCGATCAGCGGTATGGTCAACGCCGGTCCCAGGCTGCCCGGCGCCAGATTGATGATGCCGCTCAGGTTGGTGATGGCCTGGATGATGGGTTCATCGGCGATGACGATGCCGCAACGGGTGCCCGGCAGGCCCAGTTTGGAGAGGCTCATGCAGAGGATGGTGTTGAGGTTCCAGAATGGTTTGGCCTGGCTGAAGATAATCCCGGGGAAGGGCACCCCATAGGCATTGTCGAGGATCAGCGGAATGCCCTTGTCGCGGGCGATCTGGTCCAGATGCTCTATCTCTTCATCGGTCAATACATTACCGGTCGGATTGGTGGGGCGTGAGACACAGATAGCACCGATGTCATCCCCTACACGCAGACTCTCGAAGTCGACATGGTACTTGAACTGGCCATCCGGCAGCTTCTCTATGGTTGGCTTGTAGGCAACGAAGTGATCCTCCCCAAGGGCGGAGTCACCGTAGCCGATATATTCGGGGGCCAGGGGGAAGAGGATCTTCTTCTTGCGGCCATCGGCGAAATCACCGGCCAGCAAATTGAACAGATAGAAGAAGGCGGTCTGGCTGCCGTTGGTGAGGGCTATGTTGCGAGCCGAGATATCCCAGCCCAGCTCGGCCTTGAGCAGCTTGGCCAATGCGTGGGTAAACCTGTCTTTGCCCTGGGGGCCATCATAGTTGGCCATGGCCTTGATCAGTTCACCACTGTCGAGCAAGGTCTGTGCCTCCTGCTGGAAGCGCTCCAGCATGGCCGGTATGGGGGCCGGGTTTCCGCCCCCCAGCATGATGGCGTCCGGATTGGTCAGCCCCTGATTGAGATCATCCATGAGTTGGGTGATACCGGCGTGGCGAGTGAACTTCTCGCCGAATACAGAAAATTCCATTCGGTAACGCTTCCAAAAATCGGCTACGGGGATGTAGCACCTTAGCTCAGTTTAAAAGCGGGTGTCGATGAAAAAATCCCTTGTTCCACGTGGAACAAGTTGGCCTATTTCCCTGGTGGTGAGATTCGCCAATATCTGGCTTAAATTTGTACAGTGATTGAGTTCCGCTTGGCTATAAACATGAGGTTTTTAAGTAAAATATATAAATATCAATACGTTGTGATTATGGCATGAGAATTGGAATAGTCAGGCTGTCATAGCGACTCACACCGGAGAAACGAATATGAAGAGCCTGATCACTACCTTGATATTGAGCACCCTGAGCCTGTCTGTCATGGCCGATGATGCCGCCAGACCCGAACTGGATCTGGCGAGTTTGCAGCAAGAGATCCACGAGCAGCAACAGCAGGCCTCCCGGTCCGTGGTGGCCGATGCCATGGCCAATCTGAGACAGCTCCCCCTTGATACCCTGGTGACAGAGATCAGCCCGGCCGTGTCGACCGCTCCCCGCAGCTGAGTTGTTGCATCGGAGTCGGTCCCCTGTGCTGGCGGAAGAGAGCGATGAAGGCGCTGCTGCTGGAGAACTCCCGCGCTGTGGCCACCCGGCTGATGGGCATGGCTTTGGCCAGCAGCGCCAGGGCGCGTAGCAGGCGCCATTGCTGACGCCAGGCCTGATACGTCGGTATCGCTCATGAAGATGCGACCTGTGTTCTTGTCACTGGCACCTGCCCGTTCGGCCAGCCGGTTGAGCCGATCGGGCTGTGGCGTGCAAGAGAAGGAGCGATAGGCGAGCACGCCACGCATCAGCACTGGGGAGTGCCCGCGGGGATCCAGGCTGCCTGACTGGGAGAGAGCAGACAGATTCGGTTATCCAGCTCGATGCTCATCGAACTGGCCTACTCTATGCTGCTCAGCCGGGGCTGGCAGTGGCTGCGATTGTGCAGGACCTCGGGTTTTTGCTTGGGGGTTGTGGTTTGCTTACTTGACTGTGTCGCGGACGACGTTCCACGTGAAACGTCAGCTGCCGATAAAACGGTAGCCGATCCCGGGCTCCGTCTCGATCAGGCTGGGTTGCTGGGGGTTATCCCCCAGCTTCTTGCGCAGGCTGGCGATGACGATTCGCAGGTAGTGGGTATCTTCCTTGTGGCTGGGGCCCCAGATCTCATTGAGTAGCTGGGTCTGCAAGACCAGTTTTCCCGGGTGGCAGACCAGGGTCTGCAACAGGGCAAACTCCTTGCGCGAGAGGGTGATCTCCTCGCCGCGCAGGCTTACCCTGTGATTGCCTATCTCCAGAGTTAGATCGCACTGGGGGAAGTGGCGGCAGTCGCCACTGCTGGCACCTGCCCGCTGCCTGAGCAGTACCCTGATCCGGGCCATCATCTCCCCAATGCCGAAGGGTTTACTCATGTAGTCGTTGGCGCCCGCATCCAGCAGCCTGACTTTCTCCTGCTCCGAATCCCGCGCCGACAGGATCAAGACAGGGTGGGGGTGATGGGCCCGAATGGCTTGCAACACCGTCAGACCATCGCCGTCTGGCAGACCCAGATCCAGAATGACCAGATCAGGATTGAGGTGACGATACTGGGCTAACCCCTCCTGCACACTGGCCGCTTCGCTCACCTGATGGCCCTCGGCGATCAGGCTGATGCGCAAAAAGCGCCGGATCGGGACCTCGTCATCTATGACCAAGATATGGGCCATCTGCTCTCCTGAAGTTCATTTTCACTCCCTGTTGTTGCTGTCCCATCATGGTCTGGCCATCTCCATCTCAGCCTGCCCATCGGGTGTATTGAGGGCCAAAGGCAGAGAGATACGCATGCAGGTGCCGTTGCCATTGGGGCCGGCGAAGGCCCAGATACGACCGCCATGGGCCTCTATCATAGCGCGAGAGATGGCCAGGCCAAGCCCGGTGCCACGACTGCCACTGTCTCCCACGGGTTGGGTGTAGAAGAGATTGAAGATCTTGTCTCTGTCTGCGGCGGCGATGCCGACCCCGATGTCGATGATATCCATGATGAGATCGGGCTCGGCCAGCATGACTCGAAACTCGATAGGCGTGCCAGCCGGGGAGTAGCGGGAGGCGTTATCCAGGATGTTGACCAGCACTTGCTCGAGCAGGGCACCGTGGACATAGAGGAGGGGCGGGGTCTGATCGAAATGGATCAACAAGGCATGCTGGCGCCAGGACGTATCGAGTCGGCGACGGGCACTCTCCACCAGATCGGCCAGACTCACCCAGTCGCGCTTGAGCTGGAAGTCCGGGGAGCCAATGCGGGTCATATCCAGCAGGTTCTGCACATAGCTGTGCAGACGTTGCGCCTCTTCCTGCACCGAATGGAGCAGCTCATCCCTGTCCTGTTGACCAATTCTGTCGCCGTACTCCAGGAGCGTGCTGCCAGCCCCCATGATGGCGGCCAGTGGTGTCTTCAGGTCATGGGAGACGGAGGAGAGCAGGGCGGCTCGCATCCTGTCCGTTTCCGCCTGCAACTGGCTCTGGGCCAGCCGCTCATTCAGTTCGATACGGGCAAGGGCGGCACGGATATCGGTCAGCAGGGCCTGCAACTGGTGTTCGGCAGAGGCAGAGAGGGGTTGGGCCAGACGGATACCAAGGGCCAGTTCGGGGGTGAGGGGGTGATACTGAGCCTCGGCGGCGTTGAGGGTGGCGGTGTAGGCCCCGGCGCTCTGTTGTTGGGAGAGGCTCCAGTCGATGGCTGCCTTGTCGGTCTGGCCAGGCAGGTAGGGGATGGTACCTGCGCGATCCTGATAGAGGTTATCGATGGCGAAGGCGGGTTGGGCCAGGGCCAGGGAGATGGCTTGCGCACCTTGGCGCAACACCTCCTCCGGACCGTTGGCACTGGCCAGCTCCTGGCTGAGGGAGAGCAGGGCGGTGCCGAGCTGCTGTGTCTCACGCAACCCGATCAGTTGCTGACGTTGGCGAGAGGCGAGTCGCCCTGCCGCTATGCCGACGATGAACAGCACGAACAGGGTCAGCAGGTCGCTGTGACTGTGTACCGTCAGGGAGAAATAGGGGGCGGTGAACAGCAGGTTATGGGCGAGAAAGCCCAGTATGGCGGCCAGAATGGCGGGCAGCTGACTGGTGGTGAGCGCCGTGGCCAGCACCCCCAGCACAAACAGCAGTGGCAGGGAGGCGGCGGGTAACCAATGAGACAGACCCCAGGCAATGGCCGAGGTGATGGCCATGATGGCAACCGCCAGCAGGCACTGACCGATCTGTCCCGGGGGGGCTTCACGCAGCACGGGGCCCCCGTGATGGGGGCCCGTATCAACCAGGGTAATCTCCAGTCCCCTGGCACGCTGCAACAGGTGCTGCACCAGGGATCTGCGCCAGGGGGCCTTGTGGGGCTTGCCAAGCAGCAGCTGCGAGGCCTGCTGCTGGGCCGCCGTCTCCATCAGGGTATCGGCTACCGCCGGGCTGGAGAGGGTCAGCACCTTGGCACCCAGTTGGGCGGCCAGGGCCAGGGCCTGCTCCAGTTCGGCCGACCGCTGCCCGCGACTATCCACATGCACCACCAACCAGGGCAGCTGGCGGCGCTGGGCGAGGCGATGGCCGTGTCGCACCAGGGCCGGGCCATGTTGTTCACCGAGACAGACCATCAGCTTGCCGCGCAGGGGCTGGGTACTCTTGCCGGCCGCCTGCCACTGCAACTGCAGATCTCCCTCCACATGACTGGCCGCGGTCTGCATCGCAAGTTCGCGCAGGGCGGTGAGGTTGTTGAGAGAGAAGAAGGAGTGCAGGGCCGCCATGGCCTGCTGGGGCACATAGACCTTGCCCTCGCGCAGGCGATCGAGCAGCTCGCGCGGAGGCAGATCGATCAGCACCAGGCTGTCGGCTTCCAGCAAGACGCTGTCTGGCAGCGTCTCCCTGACCCTGACCCCCGTCAGTTGCCATACCAGATCGTTGAGGCTCTCCAGATGCTGCACATTGAGGGTGGTATAGACGTCGATACCGGCATCGAGCAGCTCCTGCACATCCTGCCAGCGCTTCTCATGGCGGCTCCCCGGGGCGTTGCTGTGTGCCAGTTCATCGACCACGGCGATGGCGGGTTTGCGGGTCAGCAGGCCATCGAGGTCCATCTCATCGAGCCGTTGCTGACGATGCAGATGGGTCTTGCGCGGCAAGATAGCCAGCTGATCGAGCAGGGCCAGGGTCTCCTGGCGGCCATGGGTCTCCACCACACCTATCAGTATGTCCGTCCCTTCCCTGGCCTGTTCCCGTGCCGCCTGCAACATGGCGTAGGTCTTGCCTACGCCAGGGGCCGCGCCCAGAAAGACCTTCAGCCTGCCTTTGCTCTCCTCTGCCAGGCTGGCCAGCAGGGCATCGGCCCTCTGCTCATCACGCATCCTTTTCCTTATCGAGCACCAGATTCAGCTCGAGAATATTGACGATTTGCGGGCCTAGGATACCAGCTTGTGCCCGGGACTTGACCAGATCCGTCAGCTGTTCTGGATCCAGTTGCCTGGCCTGGGCGACGCGGGCCACCTGAGCCAGCACGGCATCGAGGGGCAGCTGCGGGTCCAGCCCTGAACCTGAACGGGTCAGCATGGCGGGGGAGTTATCCTGTCCGGCGGCGGCTTGCTGATGGGCAAACTCGGCGCGCAGCGGGGAGCTCATCCCCAGATTGCTGCCGCCACCCCCCACGCTGGCATAGGCGCTGGCGGAGGGGCGGGAGTGGAAGTACCCCTCCTTGCTGAACGACTGGGCCAGCAGGGCGCTGCCGACAAGCTTGTTCTCCTTGCTGATAATCTGGCTGCCATTGGCCTGCCAGGGAAAGATGATCTGGGACACCAGGGTGACGGTCAGCGGGTAGGCGGCGCCGAGCAACAGGGTCAGGGTGAGCAGTGTTCTGATGGCTATCATGATTTGTCCTTCTTCCTGGCGTTCGGCCGGTGACGGCGAACGCGATGAATCGGGGGCCTGCATCAGTGGCCCCCATGGGGTTTTGCTACACCAGGCCAAAGCCGGTGACGACGAGATCGATGAGCTTGATGCCGACAAAGGGAACCAGCAGCCCGCCGAGGCCATAGACCAGCAGGTTGCGGCGCAGCAGGCTGGCGGCACTGCCACTCAGACTGACGCCACGCAGGGCTAGAGGCACCAGCGCTACAATGATCAGGGCGTTGAAGATGATGGCCGACAAGATGGCGCTCTGGGGGCTGCCAAGCTGCATCAGGTTCAACGCATCAAGCTGCGGGTAGGCGGCAATGAACAGGGCGGGCAGTATGGCGAAATATTTGGCCACATCGTTGGCGATGGAGAAGGTCGTCAGGGCTCCCCGGGTCACCAGCAACTGCTTGCCGACCTGCACCACGTCCAGCAACTTGGTGGGGTTGGAGTCCAGGTCAATCAGGTTGCCCGCCTCCTTGGCGGCCTGGGTGCCCTCGTTCATGGCCAGACCCACATCGGCCTGGGCCAGGGCCGGGGCGTCATTGGCGCCATCGCCGCACATGGCCACCAAGCGTCCACCCGCCTGCTCCTGACGGATATAGGCCAGCTTCTTCTCCGGCGTTGCTTCGGCGATGAAGTCATCCACTCCGGCCTCGGCGGCGATGGCGGCGGCGGTGAGCGGGTTGTCCCCGGTGATCATCACGGTGCGGATGCCAAGATGGCGCAACATCTGGAAGCGCGCCTTGATACCGGGCTTGATGATGTCCTTGAGAGTGACGGCCCCGAGCAGTTTCTCCTGATTGCAGACCAGCAGCGGGGTGCCACCCTGACGCGCAATCTTCTCCACCGCCAGGCGGATTGGCTCGACCAGCTGTTTGGGGGTCATTCCCAGATAGGCGAGGACGGCATCGACGGCCCCTTTGCGATACTGAAGATGACCCCGATCCAGCCCGCTCAACCGGGTCTCGGCACTGAAGGGGATCAGGCGATCATCCGGGTCCAGGCTAGGCCTGGTCTGGCTCTTGGCCGCCAGGGTCAGGATGGATTTCCCCTCTGGGGTGTTATCGCCAAGGGAGGCCAGCATGGCCGCCTGAGCCAGCATGGCGGGTTCTATGCCGGGCGCCGGAATGAACTCGTCCGCCATGCGGTTGCCGAAGGTGATGGTCCCCGTCTTGTCGAGCAAGAGCGTGCGAACGTCCCCGGCCGCTTCGACCGCCCGACCCGATTTGGCAATGACATTGAGCTTTACCAGCCGGTCCATGCCGGCGATACCGATGGCGGAGAGCAGGCCGCCGATGGTGGTCGGGATCAGGGTGATAAAGAGCGCGATCAGATAGAGTCTGGGCACCTGGCTGCCGTTGTAGCCGAGGAACCAGGGCAGGGTTGCGACCACCAACAAGAAGATCAGGGTCAGTCCGACCAGCAGGGCATCGAGGGCCATCTCATTCGGGGTCTTCTGGCGTTTTGCTCCTTCGACCAATGCAATCATTCTGTCGAGGGTGCTCTCGCCTGGATTCTGGGTGACGCGCACCCAGATCCTGTCCGACACAACCTGGGTGTTGCCGGTGACACCACTGCGATCCGTACCGGACTCGCGAATGACGGGGGCAGATTCCCCGGTGATGGCGGCCTCGTTGACCGAGGCGATCCCGGCGATGACCTCACCATCCGCCGGTATGGTCTCGCCACTGCAGACCAGCACCATGTCCCCCTTCACCAATTGACTGGCGGGGATCCAGCTGCCGAGACTGTCCTCCGGGGAGCTGACCCAGCGTGCCTGAAGCTGGCTCATGCCCGCCTTCAGACTGTCGGCCCTGGCTTTGCCTCTCCCCTCGGCCAGCGCCTCGGCAAAGTTGGCAAACCAGAGGGTCAGCCACAACCAGGCCGTGAGCTGCCAGGCCAGGCTGGCAGTTACCCCGGAGAAGGGCTGGCCAAGCAGGGACTCTATGGTAGCCATCAGCGCCGCCAGCCAGAGCGTAAAGAGGATGGGGCTGGCCAGCAGCGCCTTGGGGTGGAAGCGCCGCAGCGCCGTGATGGCGGCCTGGGCCAGCAAGGAGTGACTCTTGCCGCTGGTGGCGTCCCCAGTCAGCGAATTGGCATTGGATAGGCTCATGGTTGAACTCCTAGCAGCAGATGTTCGGCGACGGGTCCCAGTGCCAGCACGGGCAGGAAGGAGAGGCCGCCCATCAGCAGGACAGTGATGATAAGCAAGGTAATAAACAGCGGGCCGCGTACCGGGAAGTCCCCGTCGCCCCGCTCCTGGGTGGGTGCCTTGGCGAGTTGGCCGGCGATGGCGAGTACCGGGATGATGTAGCCAAAGCGACCAAGCAGCATGGCCAGGGCGATGGCTACACATTGCCAGCTGTCGGCGGCGCCGAAACCGGCGAAGGCGGAGCCGTTGTTGCCCGCCGCCGAGGCGTAGGCATAGAGCAGCCGAGACAGGCCGTGGGGGCCATCGTGACCGATGATGGCTTGCGAGCCGGGCATCAGCAGGGTGAGGCCACCGATCACCAATACCCCGACCGGCATGACCAGCATGCTGGCAACGACCCACTTCATCTCAGTGATGCCGAGTCGCTTGCCGAGGTAGCTGGGGGTGCGCCCCACCATGAGTCCGCACAGGAAGACGGTCAGCAACACGAACAGCATCATGCCGTAGATACCGGCACCGACGCCGCCAAACACCACCTCGCCCAGCAACATGTTGATCATGCCGACCATGCCACCCAGGGGGGTGAAGCTGTCATGCATGGCATTGACCGAACCGTTGGAGGCGGCAGTGGTCGCCACTTCCCAGATGCTGGACAGCACAGGGCCGAAGCGGCTCTCCTTGCCCTCCCAGTTACCCGCCTGACTGCTCAGTTGCGCCAGATTGGGATCTGCCTTGAGCTCCTGGCTGATGGCGAGGCTGAGCCCCAGTACCAGCAGCAGGGTCATGGCCACCAGGATGGCGCGGCTGTGGCCCGCATCCTTCACGTAGCGGCCCAGGGTGCAGACCATGGCGGCGGGCAGGGTCAGCAGGGTGACCATCTCCAGCCAGTTGGCGAGGGCGGTCGGGTTCTCGAACGGATGAGCCGAGTTGACCCCGAAGAAGCCGCCCCCGTTGGAACCGAGCTGCTTGATGGCAATCTGCGAGGCGGCAGGACCCAGCGGCATTAGCTGCTCCTGTCCTTCCACACCATGGAATGGCAGGTAGGCAGACAGACTCTGGGGAACCCCTTGCCAGACCAGCAGCAGGGCCATGATCAGCGCCATGGGCAGCAAGACATAGAGGCAGAAGCGCACCAGATCGCGCCAGAAGTTGCCCAGATGATGGGTCTGTTGGCGGGACAAGCCACGGAACAGGGCGATGGCCACAGTGGCCCCGGTACCGGCCGAGACGAAGTTCTGGGTCGTGAGCCCGACCATCTGGCTGAAATAGGAGAGGCTGGCTTCACCGGAATAGGCTTGCCAGTTGGTGTTGGTCATGAAGCTGACCGCGGTATTGAGGGCCAGGGACCAGCTCAACCCTGGCAGCTCTTGTGGGTTGAGGGGCAGCAGTCCCTGGGCCATCAGGATCAGGAACAGCAGACCGGCACCTGCGCCGTTGAAGGCGATCAGACTCAGGCCATAGGACTTCCAGTCCTGCTCCCGGCCATCGGTGCCACAGCAACCCAGGGTGAGGCGCTCGAGGGGGGCCAACCAGCTGACCCGTCCCTCGAAGACCCGGTGAATATAAGCACCCAGCCAGGGGGCGGGGAGCAGTACCAGCAGCACGAAGGCGGCCGGGTAGAGATAGGCTTGCCACATGATGGTTTCCTCACTCATGGCTGCGCGTCAGAGCGCGAGCCAAGTAACAGACGAGGGCGAGGACAAGCAGTAGATACAGCCAGTTCATAGCGACTCCATAGCGAAATTTCCAAGGTCGGATTTGACCCTGAAAGCATATGGAACAAGGGCGTAAAGGCGCCATAAAGTGGCCGGTGGTTGGCGTAAAATTACCGTAAAAAGATAGGGTTAACGTAATTTCATCGCAGCGTGCATCGCTGGTGCGGCAGAAAGAAAAACCCGGCACTTGGCCGGGTTTGAGACTCAGAAGTGGACCTTGTCGAATGGTCACGAACTCTTCGGCATTGGTGGGATGGGAAGGGGAACGCTGTTCCCCGTTACTCAGCCTCAACGCATCGTTACGAACTCTTCGGCGCTGGTCGGATGAATGGCCACGCAGTTGTCGAAGTCCGCCTTGGTGGCGCCCATCTTCATGGCCACGCCGAAGCCTTGCAGGATCTCGTCCATGGCGAAACCTATGCCGTGCAGGCCAACCACCTTCTCCTCTGGCCCGACACAGACCAGCTTCATGCGGGTGGGCTGGCGATGCTGGGTCAGCGCCGAATACATGGCGGTGAACTGGCTGCGATAGACCTTGATCTGATCTTCACCATATTGGGCGATGGCCTCGGGTTCGGTCAGGCCTATGGTGCCGATGGGGGGGTGGCTGAACACCACGGTCGGCACCAGATCGTAGTTGAGGTGCTCGTCTGGCTTGTTGTTGAACAGCCGCTCGGAGAGGCGACGGCCGGCGGCGACGGCTACCGGGGTGAGCTGGATGCGGCCGGTGTTGTCACCCACTGCATAGATGCCGGGGACCTGGGTGTTCTGGAACTTGTCGGTCTGGATATAACCCTTGGCATCCAGGGTGACCCCGGCAACGGCCAGGTTGAGCCGGTCGGTGGCAGGCGCGCGACCTATGGCCCAGATCAGACAGTCGACGGTCAGATGGCGGCCATCTTCCAGTTGCAGGGTCAGGCTGTCATCGGCGTTCTTGATGATGGCTTTGGGCACGGCATGGGTGTGCAGCTTGGGGCCTTCGGCGGCCATGATCTCGACCAGGGTCTCCTGGACCATGGGATCGAAACTGCGCAGCGGGCCCTGCTTGCGCACCACCAGGTGGGTCTCCGAGCCCAGGGCCTGCATGACACCGGCGATCTCGACGGCGATATAACCTGCGCCGACCACGGCGACGCGTTTGGGCTGACTGCTCAAGGCGAAGAAGCCATCGGAATCTATGCCATGTTCGGCACCGGGAATAGTGGGGACTTCCGGATGACCGCCGGTGGCGATCAGTATGTGATCGGCGCTGTACTGCTCGCCATTGACCTCGATCGTCTTGCCATCGATGAAGCGGGCGAAGCCCTTGATGACGGTGATCTTGTTCTTGCCGAGCACATTCTCATAGGAGTGGTGAATGCGGCTGATGTAAGCCTGGCGTGACTCGACCAGTTTGGCCCAGCTGAAGTGGTTGAGTGTGGTATCGAAGCCGTAGTCGGCGCCATATCTGAGCGCATCGGCGATCTGGCCGGCATACCACATGGCTTTCTTGGGCACACAACCGACGTTGACACAGGTACCCCCCAGCTCTTTTGCTTCGATCAGGGCTACTTTTTTGCCATGCATGGCGGCGCGATTGGCCGAGGCGATACCGCCACTGCCGCCGCCGATGGCGATATAGTCAAAATGCTGTGCCATGGGTGTGGCTCTCCACTTGTTTAGGGTGCAATACCCGATGATGGGGACAAAAGCACCGGCTCACAAGAGCCGGCGTCCAGTTATCTGTCGATGGGTGCCATCGAACGCCAGCATCAAACGGGCAGCCAGGTCGGGCTCAGCTGACCTGCATGGGGACGCTGATGTGGAATTGGGCACCGTGGCCGGGGTCGCTGCTGCAGTGAATGCGGCCGCGCAACAGCTGCACCACCAGGTTGTAAATGATGTGACAACCGAGCCCGCTTCCCCCTTGGCCACGCTTGGAGGTGACGAAGGGATCGAAGATGCGCGGCAATATGGCGGCCGGGATGCCACGGCCGTTGTCCGAGTAGTCGATCACCAGCCTCTCATCCCGGCGCTCTACCCTGATGGTGATCTTCTTGGGTCTGTCCCAATCGTCGAAACCGTGATGGATGGAGTTGAGGATCAGGTTGGAGTAGATCTGGGTGAAGCTGCCGGGGAAGGAGTAGAGGCTGAGCTTGGGATCGCACTGTATATCCAGCTCGCACTGGGCCTTCTTGAGCTTGTGACCGAGGGAGACCACCACCTGATGCAGGTTGTCGGAGACATTGAAGCTGTATCGCGCCTCCGAGGATTGATCGACCGCCACCTGTTTGAAGCTGGCAATCAGCTCGGAGGCCCGACGCAGATTGCTCTGCAACAGCTGCATGGACTCATCCAGATTGAGGGTGAATTCGTTGAGATAGCTGCGTGACAGCTGTTTGGCATCAAGGTGCTGTTTGAAGGCGGTCACCTGCTCCTGCAGATAGGAGGAGGCGGTCACACTGATGCCGATTGGCGTGTTGATCTCATGGGCAACCCCGGCCACAAGGGATCCCAGAGAGGCCATTTTTTCCGACTCCACCAGGGTCTGCTGGGCCTGCTTCAGGTCATCATAGGCCTGACCCAGCTGCTCGTTGGCGTCGCTCAGGCTGCGGGTACGCTCCTGCACTTTTCCTTCAAGCTGCTCGTTGAATTCGGTGATCTCCCGCTCGATCAGCTTGAGTCGGGTGATGTCATAACCAAAGCCTATCAAGTACTTGAGCGCTTCTCCCTCATAGAAAGGGGCGAAGGTCCACTGCAAGGTGAGCTCGCAGCCGTCTTGATCGCGCATCAGCAACTCTTCATCCTCAATCTTCTCCTGCGCCGCTATGCGGGCCCGGATGGGGTCGCGCTGGGCCTCATCCACGAACAGCTCCAGCCAGTTGTGACCCTGGATCTCCTGCTGGTGGTAGCCGGTGAGCAGTATGGCTGCCGGGTTGACGCTGGCGATGGTGAGATCGGGATCCAGGCAGCAGATGACCATGTTGGCCGAGTTGATCAGGGTGGCGGAGAAGTCGCGCTCTTGCTGCAACTGCTCGGCGGATTGATGGCGGGCCATGAGTTCGTCCTGCAAGCGGCTGCCCATCTCGTTGAGGGTGGCAACCAGGGTATCGAGCTCATCGGGCTTCTTGCGGGGCAGGGGGCGCCCCTCCAGGGCGAGGGAGATCGCGAGGCGATCCAGATTGAACTGCTCCGTGTACTGGGCGATGCGGTGCAGGTGCCTGATCACCAGATAGTAAATGATGAACAGTATGCAAAACGAGACCACCAGGGTCTTGATGGTCTGGCTGACCAGTATTAGCACGGACTTTTCTATAAGCCGTTGATAAACCTGGTCAAGAGAGGCGGCGACGAAGAGCTTGCCGACCAGCTCACCCTGATAGGTCAGGGGAAACTCGCGGGAGATGTCATAGCTGTCCCGCTCTGCCCCCTGGGTCAGCAGCGGTACTTCCGAGCTGCCCAGCATCTCCTTGACCATGACGAACTGCATGTTAGGCAGGTTCATGATGCCCTCTATCTGCACCTTGACCTGCTCTTCATCCAGGTTCCACAGGCTGGCGGAGATGGGTTGGAGAAAGGAGGCGTGGATCTGGTCAATGCTGCCCTCGATGAGCGCCACATCCTTGCGGTAGTCCCAGACGAGCTGCAGCGCCGTGATGATGAAGGCCAGGACGGTGCTGCAGATGAGGATGTAAGAGAGCAGCCGATAGGAGAGTCCGTTAAAGCCAAAGGCTTTTGCGGTCTGAGGGAAGAGTCCTGACATGGCGTCCTTGCGGTCTGGATAGTGAGGGGCTCAGTCTAACCGCTTCGTTTCCGGCTGTCGTGGGGGTTTGCCACAAGCTGTGCGCGAGCCGAGGGTTTGCAGGCAAAGGCTTGATTATTGCTGTCGGAGCCTACATCTTAGATGGTCCAAGCAAAATAATAAGGCTTCTGGACAGCAGGGGCTTAGAGATGAGGTACGACAGGATGAATAACCCTTTGCTGACAATGGACTCCTTGCCGCTTTTCAGCCGCATTCAGCCTGAGCATGTCCAGCCTGCCGTGGCGCAGGCGATATCTGATAGCAAACAGAAGATCCAGGATGTACTGACCCAGACGGAATCCCACACCTGGGACAGCCTGATCGCCCCTCTGGAGGAGGTCAACGATCGCCTGGCCCGCATCTGGTCACCCGTCAGCCACCTGAACGCCGTCATGAACAGCGAGGCGCTGCGTGCCGCCCACGATGCCTGCCTGCCGCTGTTATCCGAATTCCAGACCTATGTCGGCCAACACGAGGGGCTCTACCAGGCCTATCGCGAGCTGGCCCAGAGCGATGATTTTCCCCGGCTCGGCGCCGCCCAGCGCAAAGAGATAGAGAACACCCTGCGCGATTTTCGTCTGTCCGGCATCGGCCTGCCCGCCGAGCAGCAACTGCGCTACGGCGAGATCCAGGCGCGCCTCTCCGAGCTGGCCTCCCGCTTTAGCAACAATGTGCTGGATGCGACCATGAGCTGGAGCAAGCTGGTGAGCGACGAGGCCGAACTGGCTGGTTTGCCCGCGAGCGTGCTGGCCGCCGCCAAACAGTTGGCTACGGCGCGGCAGCAGCAGGGCTGGCTGTTTACCCTGGATATTCCCTCCTACCTGCCGGTGATGATGTATGCCGACAGCCGGGCGCTGCGTGAAGAGCTGTATGCGGCTTACTGCACCCGCGCCTCGGATCAGGGCCCGAATGCGGGCAAGTGGGACAACAGCGCCATCATGACCGAGCTGCTCTCCTTGCGCCGCGAGCTGGCTCAGTTGCTCGGCTTTGCCAATTACGCCGAGTTGTCCCTGGCCACCAAGATGGCGGACAAACCGGAACAGGTGGTGGGCTTCCTCACCGACTTGGCCGAGAAATCCCTGCCCCAGGGGCGGGTCGAACTCGACGAAATCCGCGCCTTCGCCGCCGAGCATCATGGCCAGAGTGAGCTCTCAGCCTGGGATCTCGCTTATTACGCCGAGAAGCTCAAGCAGCACAAGTTCTCCATCTCGGATGAACAATTGCGCCCCTATTTCCCGGCGGGCAAGGTCGTCCATGGCCTGTTCGAGGTGGTACGCCGGGTCTTTGGCATGAAGGTACGCGAGCGTTACGGCATCGAGACCTGGCATCCGGATGTGCGCTTCTTCGATATTTTCGACAGTGAAGACGAGCTGCGTGGCAGCTTCTATCTGGATCTCTATGCTCGGGAACACAAGCAGGGCGGGGCCTGGATGGATGTCTGCCTGGGTCGTCGTTATCGTCAGGATGGCTCACTGCAAAACCCGGTGGCCTACCTGACCTGCAACTTCAATGGCCCGGTCGACGGCAAGCCGGCACTCTTCACCCACAACGAAGTGGTGACCCTGTTCCACGAGTTTGGCCACGGCATACACCATATGCTGACCCAGATAGATGTGGCCGGGGTGGCGGGCATCAACGGTGTGGCCTGGGATGCGGTCGAGCTGCCCAGCCAGTTCCTCGAAAACTGGTGCTGGGAGTCCGAGGCGCTCTCCTTCATCTCCAGCCACCATGAGACGGGGGACCCTCTGCCCGAGGATCTGCTGGTCAAGATGCTGACGGCCCGCAACTTCCAGGCGGCGATGCAGATGCTGCGCCAGCTGGAATTTGCCCTGTTCGACTTCCGTCTGCACCAGGAGTTTGATCCGGCCAAGCCGGATCAGATCCCGGCGTTGCTGGCCGAGGTGCGCAGCCAGGTCGCCGTGCTGACGCCTCCCGCCTTCAACCGCTTCCAGCACAGCTTCTCCCACATCTTCGCCGGTGGTTACGGGGCTGGCTATTACAGCTACAAGTGGGCCGAGGTGCTGTCGGCGGATGCCTTCTCCCGTTTCGAGGAGGAGGGGATCTTCAACCCCCAGACGGGCCAGGCGTTCCTGACTCATATTCTGGAGAAGGGAGGGTCCAAGGAGCCGATGGAATTGTTCCGTGCCTTCCGGGGGAGAGAGCCTCAAGTGGATGCACTTTTACGCCATAGCGGGATCGCAGCCTGATTTTCGTAATAAAAAGGGACCTTTGGTCCCTTTTTTAACGTAATTTGAATGCCTTGCGATGACCCGATTTGCACTGACCTGCGCTCTTGAGTAGAGTCGCCCTTCATACTTAAAGGAGAGAATGCATCTTGCCATGAGGCGAGCACTCACATCTGTCTACCGGATCATGTCAAACCTGTCTCACACCAGTGGGCTGGGGTATTTTGACAGCTTCGTGACTGAACTCGCGGCGGCGGTACAGGCAGACGTTGTATTGATCGCGGGGCGAGATAGCAGCGGTCTGGGGTTCGAGATCCATGCCGCCTATCCGGCCACCCTGGGCATGAGGGGGGAAGTGTTCCCCATCGCCGCTACGCCCGGAGAGATAGTGCTGCAACAAGGTGAAGCCTGGTTCAGCGATCGCTTGCCCCAGCTGTTTCCCCTCGCCACCATCTTCATGACCCATGATGAGGTGCGCGGCTATGCGGGCATCGCCCTCAAGAATGCCCATGGCGAGACCATAGGCCTCTGCAGCCTCTGGTTCCATCAGGGCCAGGAGTGCATGGACAGGGTGATGAGTGTGCTGCGCCTGCTGGCCCCCCTGGCTGGCCGCGAGCTGGCTCTCGGCCTGCCTCAGACCCCGAGCCCCTCTCTCCTTCCTTCCCCCGCCATGGATGCCATGCTGGCACATGCCCCGGTCGGTATCGGCAAGCTGGATCTGCAGGGGCGGCTCCTGTGGGCGAATCCGGCCATCGCCAACATCTTGGGTTATCGCGAGGAGGAGTTGCTGCACAGAACGGCCGCCGAGCTCCACCACCCGGAGGATTGGCTGCGCAGCCTGGCGAGCTATGGGGAGCTGGTGCGTGGGGAGCGCAGTGCCGTCACCCTGGAGAAGCGCTACCGCCACAAGGAGGGCCATGACCTCTGGGGCCGGGTCACCCTGACCCTGGTACGCAATGATCGCCAGGAGCCGGAACACCTGATGCTGCTGCTGGAGAACATAGATGACGCCCGCCGTCATGCCGAGCAGCTCAAGCTCTCCCACCGGGTCTATGACAATCTCTCCGAAGCCATACTGGTGTGCGATGCCGAGAGTCGCATCATCTCGGTCAACCCGGCCTTCGAGCGGATCACCGGCTATTGCAGTGAGGAGGCTTGTGGTCAGCGCCCCAGCCTGCTCAAGTCAGGGCTCCATGATGAGGCTTTCTATGCCGACATGTACCATACCCTGTCCCGGGTCGGTATCTGGCGTGGCGAGGTGTGGAACAAGCGCAAGAATGGCAAGCTCTACCCCCAGCAGCTGATGATCAGCGCCCTGCGCGAAGGGGGCAAGATCACCCAATATATCGCCATCTCCAGCGATATTTCCCAAACCAAGCTCGCCGAACAGAAGATTGCGACCCAGGCCAACTACGACAACCTCACCGGCCTGCCGAACCGCTGGCTGTTTGGCCGCAGCCTGACCCGCTTCTGTGAGCGGGGCGAGCGCTTCGCGCTCATGGTGCTGGATCTCAACAACTTCAAGGCGGTCAACAACAGCATGGATCACCATGTGGGGGACGCCCTGCTGCGGGAGGTCTCCGATCGACTGGTGAGTCGGGTACGCACCGAGGATCTGGTGGCCCGCATCGGCGGTGACGAGTTCGCCTTCCTGGTGCCAGGCATCGTCAGTCGCCGCCAGGCCGAGGTGTTTGCCAAACAGGTGCAGGGCAGCTTCGCCCGTCCGTTCATGCTGGCCAATCAGCAGCTCTATGTGACGGCAACCATAGGTGTCACCCTCTGCCCGGGCGATGGCAGCGAGAGCGATGAGTTGCTGCGCAATGCCGAGCAGGCGCTGTTTGCTGCCAAACGTAAGGGGCGGCCCCTCGACAGCTACTGCGCCGCCATGCGTGAAGAGGTGCGCCAGCGCCACCAGATGCAGCAGGATCTGGCGGAGGCCATCAAGCAAGAGCAGCTGACCATGGCGTATCAGCCGATCTGGGACAATCGCAGCGGGCGGGTGGCCAAGCTGGAGGCGCTGGTGCGCTGGTATCACCCGCAGTGGGGGCAGGTATCACCGGCTGACTTCATTCCCCTGGCAGAGGAAGCTGGCCTGATCCAGAGCCTGGGAGCCCTGGTATTGTGGCAATCCTGCCGCGATCTGGCTCGCCTGCAGGGCTCGAGTTTCCCCGAGCTGCAGATGTCCATCAATCGCTCCACCCTGGAGTTCCAGACCATAGATCCCCAGGCCTCCGAATGGTTGAGGGTGATTGAGCACTTCCAGCTGAGCCCGAGCGACATCATCATCGAGATCACCGAATCGCTGTTGATGGAGAGCAGCGATCAGCACAGGATCCGCATCGAGGCCCTGCGCCAGGCTGGCTGCAAGCTGGCCATCGACGACTTCGGCACCGGTTATTCGGCACTCACCTATCTGCGCACTTTCCCGGTGGATCTGGTCAAGATAGACCGCAGCTTCGTGCGCCACATCCCCTTCAACGAACAGGACAGCATGCTGCTCGATGGCATCATCAACATAGTGCACAACCTCGGCATGCAGGTGGTGATCGAGGGGGTGGAGACCCGGGAGCAGCTCAACTTCCTCTGCCACAAAGGCTGTGCCTTTACCCAGGGCTATCTGCTCAGCAGGCCGCTGGCCTTCGATGATCTGGTCAATTATCTGGAACTGAATCGGAACGGCATGAGCCTGCCCATCGTGAGCTGAGTTGCCGCTTCTGCTATCATGGCCGCCATGTCCGCTGCCATGAGTGCCCCCATGTATCCTATCCTGGTTTCCTGTGAAGCCCCTGCCCGCGCTGGCGAGCTCCATGACCTGCATCAACGGCTGGCCGGGGTCAGCTTCGCCGCTCCCTTCGCCCTGGTCCTCACCGAGACCAGACTGGAGCTGCGCAAGCTGGATGAAGAGAAGCTGGGGGCCGTCTTTGTCGATTTCGTAGAGGGCGCCGTGGCCCACAGACGCAAGTTTGGTGGCGGCCGGGGTCAATCCATCGCCAAGGCAGTTGGCCTCAAGGCCGGGGCCAATCCGACCGTGGTCGATGCGACCGCTGGCCTGGGACGCGATGCCTTCGTGCTCGCCTCACTCGGCTGCAAGGTGACCATGATAGAGCGCAGCCCTGTGGTGGCGGCCTTGCTGGCAGATGGTCTGGTGCGGGCGGCGCAAGATCCCTATATCGGTGCCTGGGTGAGCGAGCGGATGCAGCTGATCCAGGGGCCCGCTGCCGAGCAGTTGCTGGCCCTGTCCGAGCGACCCGAGGTGGTCTACCTCGATCCCATGTTCCCCCACAAGCAAAAGTCGGCGCTGGTGAAGAAGGAGATGCGGGTATTCCAGTCCCTGGTGGGGGCGGATCTCGATGCGGATGCCCTGTTGCCGGCGGCGCTCAAGATGGCGCAGCGACGGGTGGTGGTGAAACGGCCATCTTATGCGGGCTGGCTCGATGAGAACAAACCCAGCATGGCGATCGAGACCAAGAACAACCGCTTCGATGTCTATGTGATGGCGGCGCTGACCCAGGTCGTCGCCGACTGAGCGGGTCCATCCCGACTACCCCAGTGACAAAGAGAGAGGGCCAGCAATCGCTGGCCCTCTCTTCGTTCGCCGCAGGCTTGTCCCGCATCAGTCGGCCTGGGCCTTGAAATGGATATGGCGCGGCTCTCCCTGCCACGTCAGATCGAGGCTGATCAGCTCAGCCAGGCTGAGCCATTCGCCACTTGCCAGCAACAGAAACTCAACCCCATCCCGAGCCTGAATGGTTTCAATCTTGTCCTGCCAGCAGCGGTTATCCCGGGTGGTGAGGGTCAGTGGCAGTTGCCAGCGTGCGGCAATTTCGAGCCAGTCGTAGAGGTCACAGCTGATGGGCTGATAGTCTGCCATGGCGCTCTCCTTGGGGTTGCCTTCAGGCTTCCAGTTCCAGTAGCTGGGTCGGCCAGCCGAGTTTCTGCTGGCGCTCGACCTCGAGCCGCAGCTCGCTGGCACGCAGGTAGTGTTCGTCCAGCCAGCCCTTGGGCAGACTGAGGGTGAGGGCATCTTCGTCCGCGGTCAGGGTGAACTGGGGCACAGTGCCTTGAGTGCGGCGCATGCAGAGGATCAGCGAGATGCGCAGTATGCGGGCAAGGCGGGTGGCCTGGCGGGCAGTGACGGCACCCTGGCGGTCCAGAGGTTCCTGCTTGAACTCATCCCGCTGGTTGAGCAGCAGGGCGGACAGCAGTTTTTTCTGGGCAGGGGTGAAGCCCGGCATGTCGATGTTGTCGATGATGTAGGCCGCATGCTGAGGGGCCTTCTTGTACTCGATGCACAGGCCTATTTCGTGCAGCAGGGCGGCGTAGCGCAAGATGGGGCGACCGTAGCGTTTGGAGAGACGCCAGGCAGGTTGCAGCTGGTTGAATGCCTCGACCGCCGTATCCCTGACGCGCTCGGCGTGTTCCCTGTCGAGTTGGTAGCGGCTGATCAGGCTGTCTGCGGTGCGATCCCTGGCATCACAGTCATGATTATTGCCGAGCAGACCGTAGATGAGTCCCTCGCGCAGGGCGCCCCCCGCCAGGGTCATGCTCTCGATGCCGAGCACCTCGAAGATGGCGATCAGGATGGCGAGACCCGAGGGGAACACGGTCAGCCGTTCGGCCGCCAGCCCCTCAAGCCGCAACTTGTCGAGGCGACCACAACCGATGGCTTGCTCCATGAGCTCTTGCAGCTTGGGCAGAGTAACCCGCTCGCTCTTGCCTTGGGCCAGCATGATCTCTTGCAGCGCCTGGACGGTGCCCGAGGCGCCGACACAGGTGCGCCAACCCAGGGCGCGGTAATCCTCAGCGACCGGTGTCAGCACGGCCTTGGCGGCGGCGATGGCCTGGTTGAAGCGGGCTTCGCTCAGCTCGCCATCACCGAAATGATTGTTGAGCCAGGTGACACAGCCCATGTGCAGGCTGTTGAGCAGCTTGGCTTCGCTGTGTTCGCCGATCACCAGCTCCGTGCTGGCGCCGCCGATGTCGATCACCAGGCGATTGCCTTCCCCGGCGGAGGTCCAGGAGACCCCTTCGTAGATGGTTTTCGCCTCTTCCTCGCCGGAGATGACCTCGATGTTGTGATTGAGGACACGTTCGGCCTCGCTCAGGAACTCATCGACGTTGGTTGCCAGACGCAGGGTCGCCGTGCCTACCACCCGAATGTTATCGGCGGGAATGTCCTGCAACTGTTCGGCAAACAGGCGCAGGCAGTCCCAACCTCGGGCCATGGCAGCCTGGCTTAAGCGAAATTCCTGATCGAGACCGGCGGCGAGGCGCACCTTGCGCTTGACCTTGGTGACGGTACGCAAAGCGCCAGCGACCTCGCGCACCACCAGCATATGGAAGCTGTTGGAGCCGAGGTCGATGGCAGCATAGAGCGGCGAGTTGTGCAACTTGGCTGCCCTTAGTTCTTGCGAGGCGGGCGACGGCGGTTGTTGCTGTTGCCACCACCCTGGCGATCCCGCGAGTTGCGGTTCACCGGTTGGCGGTTGCGGTGGATCCGTTTCGGTGCGGTTGCATCATCCAGCAGCGCATCGCGGTCGTATTTGCTGACCGGGATGGCATGATGGATGTACTCCTCGATGGCCGGCAGGTTGAAGGCATAGTCTTCACAGGCCAGGCTGATGGAGTGACCGCTCTTGCCGGCGCGGCCGGTACGACCGATGCGGTGCACGTAATCTTCGGCATCGTCGGGCAGGTCGTAGTTGAAGACGTGGGTCACGTCCGGGATGTGCAGACCACGGGCGGCCACGTCGGTGGCGACCAGGATGTCGAGCTTGCCCTGAGTGAAATCTTCCAGGATCTTCATCCGCTTCTTCTGCGGCACGTCGCCTGTCAGCAGGCCGGCGCGATGGCCGTCGTTTTCCAGCCAGGCTTGCACGTCTTCACAGACATGTTTGGTGTTGGCGAAGACGATGGCTTTATCCGGCCACTCCTCTTCCATCAGGGAGAGCAGCAACAGCATCTTGTCTTCGTTGGAGGGGTAGAACAGCTCCTCCTTGATGCGCACGCCCGTCATCTGCTCCGGCTCGACTTGCACATGTTCCGGGTGGTTCATGTGTTCGTAGGCCAGCTCCTGCACCCGCAGGGAGAGGGTCGCGGAGAACAGCATGTTCAGACGCTCGGTGGCCTCTGGCATGCGGCGGAACAGGAAGCGGATGTCCTTGATGAAGCCCAGATCGAACATGCGATCCGCTTCGTCCAGCACCACAACCTGGATGCAGCCCAGATCGATCACCTTGGACTTGAAGTAGTCGATGATACGGCCGGTGGTGCCGATCAGGATGTCGACCCCCTGTTCCAGCACGGCCAGCTGCTTGTCATAACCCTCGCCACCATAGGCGAGGCCGAGCTTGAGCCCGGTCGAGGCGGACATGCTCTCGGCATCGTTGTAGATCTGCACCGCCAGCTCACGGGTCGGTGCCATTATAATGGCGCGAGGCTGGTTGACCAGGCGCGGCTTGGTCAGCGGATGGGTCAACAAATAGTTGAAGGTTGCAGCCAGGAAGGCAAGGGTCTTGCCTGTACCCGTCTGGGCCTGTCCGGCGAGGTCATGACCTTCGACCAGCAAGGGCAGGGACAGTGCCTGGATGGGGGTGCAATAGTGAAATCCCTTTGATTCCAGACCAGCCAGAACTTCGGGTTCGAGGCCCATTTGGGCGAATTTATCGGTCGTTAAGTGTGTTTTGCTCATGGCGGTAGGTTATCAGGTTAGGCTTGCAATAATAAACAGGATCATTTCAAATAGGGCAACTATTGCCTTCGTTGACGTCTCAATTAAGGCCTTATTTACTGACTGGAGTTGGAGATGAGTGACAAGATTGTTCAGCTGAGCGATGCCAGCTTCGAGGCAGATGTAATCAAAGCCGCTGGCCCTGTTCTGGTCGATTTCTGGGCAGAATGGTGTGGTCCTTGCAAAATGATTGCTCCCATTCTGGACGAAATCTCCCAAGAGTATGAAGGTCGTGTGACCGTGGCCAAACTGAACATCGACCACAACGCCGAGACCGCCCCCAAGTACGGCATCCGTGGTATTCCCACCCTGCTGCTGTTTAAAGACGGCGCAGTGGCCGCCACCAAGGTCGGCGCCCTGTCCAAGACCCAACTCAAAGAGTTCCTGGACGGCAACCTGTAATTATCAAGAAGGAGCGCATTGCAATAATGCGCTCCTTGTGTTTTATGACCTAGACGCTCACCCCGATTGGTGCTAATTTAACGCTCGTTTGCTAACCGTTTTGTCTGACGCTTTGCTTAACAACAGTCTGGCGAATCCAATCCTATCGGCATCAATCCAGCAGACTGTCTCGTCCCCATTCAATCCTTGCTTACAGACTTTCACCACTATGAATCTGACTGAATTAAAGAACACTCCTGTGTCTGAGCTGGTCAAGCTCGGCGAAACCATGGGGTTGGAAAATCTGGCTCGGGCCCACAAAAAAGATATTATTTTCGCGATCCTCAAGGCACACGCCAAGGGTGGTGAGGATATCTTTGGTGACGGTGTGCTGGAAATCCTGACCGATGGCTTTGGCTTCCTGCGCAGCGCAGATGGCTCCTATCTGGCTGGCCCGGATGATATCTATGTCTCCCCAAGCCAGATCCGCCGCTTCAACCTGCGCACCGGCGATACCATCTCCGGCAAGATCCGGCCACCGAAAGAGGGCGAACGCTACTTCGCGCTGCTCAAGGTCAACGAGGTCAACTACGACCGTCCGGAAAACGCCCGCAACAAGATCCTGTTTGAAAACCTGACGCCGCTGCACGCCAACGAGCGTCTGCGCATGGAACGTGGTAACGGTTCGACCGAAGACATCACCGCCCGTGTACTGGATCTGGCGTCCCCCATTGGTCGTGGCCAGCGTGGCCTGATCGTGGCGCCCCCCAAGGCCGGTAAGACCATGCTGCTGCAGAACATCGCCCAGAGCATCGCTTACAACCACCCTGACTGCGAACTCATCGTGCTGCTGATCGACGAGCGTCCGGAAGAAGTGACCGAGATGCAGCGCATGGTGAGAGGGGAAGTGATCGCCTCTACCTTCGACGAGCCCGCCTCCCGCCACGTTCAGGTTGCCGAGATGGTGATCGAGAAGGCCAAGCGTCTGGTCGAGCACAAGAAGGATGTGGTGATCCTGCTGGACTCCATTACCCGTCTGGCGCGTGCCTACAACACCGTCATCCCCTCATCCGGCAAGGTACTGACCGGTGGTGTGGATGCCAACGCCCTGCACAGGCCCAAGCGCTTCTTCGGTGCCGCCCGTAACGTTGAGGAAGGCGGCAGCCTGACCATCATCGCGACCGCACTGGTCGACACCGGCTCCAAGATGGATGAAGTCATCTACGAAGAGTTCAAGGGTACCGGCAACATGGAACTGCACCTCTCGCGCAAAATTGCCGAGAAGCGTGTCTATCCTGCCATCGATATCACCCGCTCCGGCACTCGCAAGGAGGAGCTGCTCACCGCTCCCGACGAGCTGCAGAAGATGTGGATCCTGCGCAAAATCATCCACCCCATGGGTGAGATCGACAGCATCGAGTTCCTGATCGACAAATTGGCAGCGACCAAGACCAACGACGAGTTCTTCGACTCCATGCGTCGTCAGCAGAAGTAAGTGCTCGCCGAGTGCTGTGCAAACCGCGACCTTTTGGTCGCGGTTTTTGTTTATCCGCGCCCTGGCTCCTTGTTGCGCAGGGGGCTGGCAGGTTAAACGTGGCCAGCGAGTCCTGAGTTGTCGGCAGATGGCGGATGGATTGGCCAATTTGGCCGCAAGATGCCGCAATCCGCGTGGGATCGCGGTTTTGGGTAAAGGATTTGCCGTACTATGAAGCCTGGATGTCACATGGATAGAGACGTCATGAAAGGATTGGTTTTTTTATTGCTGGCCAGCCTGCTGGCGGGAACGGCCATGGCCACCCCCGTCAGCAAGCCACCCCCGATCAAGAGTGCCCTGGTCGCCGATGAGGGACTGCGCGAGAGCCAGCGTTATCTGCTGGAGCAGCTCCAGGCCGGTCGGTTTGATGCGGTGGATACCTTGCTCGCCTCCCTGAGCCTGGGCCAGCGTGAGTTTCTGCTCTACCAGCTGCTCAGCGACCTGCAGCACATACCCGCCACGGCGCCATTGCAATACTGGGTGCAGACCCAGTCAACCAAGGCACCTCAATGGCTAGTCGAAGGGGAGGTCGATGGCTTCCTGATGCAGCTGCCCGCCTATGACTTTCCCGCCGAGGCCCGTCTGTTGCTCACCCACTGGCAACAGCAGAACTGGCAGGCGCAGTATCGCCAGGCACTGAGCAATGGCAGCTTCGAATGGAAGAGCGTCTACAACAGCCGTAACCCCCTCCTGGCCCAGCAACAGCAGGCCTTGCTCCAGGCGATAGCCCAGTTGCCCGCCGGCTTGCTGTACAAGCAGGCGCAAGCGCTGGGCAAGCTGAACATATTCCTGCCCGATAACCGGCTGCTGAGCCAGCTGCTGCTGCGTACTGGCGAGCCATCCCTGTTTCTCATGCTGTGGCGCCAGCCAGTGGACGATGACAGTCTGGTGGCCCTCAAGGCATTGTCTTCCCTGCAGCAAGGGGACACGGCGAGCGATCTGCTCATCGCCGCGACCAGGAATCCCAAGCTGAAACGGCCAGCCCTGAAGGCGCTGAGTCAGCTCTCGCCTCTGCCCATCAAGGCCCAGGACTTCCTGCTGGCCGAACTCGGCAACAGCCAATATGGTGGTTTGGTCGCCAGCCTGCTGCTCGAGGTCGATGAACCCAGACTGCTGGTACGATTGGCCGATGAATTGACGCGCATGGAGCGGCGGCCGAACATCTCCCTGCTGTTGGCACCCGATACGGGTACAACAGGGACTCCGCCGGGGTTATAATGCCCCACCTCCTGAATCCAGCCGGTACCCGCATGAAATACAAGGACTTGCGTGATTTTATCGCGCAGCTCGAGAAGAAAGGCCAGCTCAAGCGCATCAGCCAGGAGATAGATCCCTACCTGGAGATGACCGAGATCAGTGACCGAACTCTGCGGGCCGGTGGCCCGGCGCTGCTGTTCGAAAATCCCAAGGGGTATGCGATGCCCGTGCTGACCAACCTGTTTGGCACCCCGGATCGCGTCGCCATGGGCATGGGCCAGCAGGACGTGAGCGCCCTGCGTCAGGTCGGCACCTGGCTCTCTTATCTGAAAGAGCCCGAGCCGCCTCGTGGTCTCAAGGAGCTGATGGAGAAGCTGCCCATCTTCAAGCAGGTGCTCAACATGCCGACCAAGCGGGTCTCATCGCCCCCTTGCCAGCAGCTGGTGCTGGCAGGGGATGAGGTGGATCTGGACAAGTTGCCCATCCAGCACTGCTGGCCAGGGGACGTAGCCCCGCTGGTCACCTGGGGGCTCACCATCACCCGTGGCCCTTACAAGCAGCGTCAGAACCTCGGTATCTATCGTCAGCAGAAGATCGCCAGGAACAAGCTGATCATGCGCTGGCTGGATCATCGCGGCGGCGCCATCGATTTTCGCGAATGGCAGGAGGCCCATCCAGGCAAGCGCTTCCCGGTGGTGGTGGCCCTCGGCGCGGATCCCGCCACCATACTGGGCGCCGTGACCCCGGTGCCTGATTCGCTCTCCGAGTATGCCTTCGCTGGCTTGCTGCGGGGCAGCCGCACCGAGGTGGCCAAGGCCCTGAGCTGCGACCTTGAGGTGCCCGCCAGCGCCGAAATCGTGCTGGAAGGCTACCTTGAGCCCGGTGAGATGGCGCCGGAAGGCCCCTATGGTGACCACACCGGTTACTACAACGAGGTGGATGAGTTCCCGGTGTTCACCGTCACCCATATCAGCATGCGTCGGGATGCCATCTACCACAGTACCTATACCGGCCGCCCACCCGATGAGCCGGCGGTGCTCGGCGTGGCCCTCAACGAAGTATTCGTCCCCATACTGCAAAAGCAGTTCCCGGAGATAGTGGATTTCTATCTGCCGCCTGAGGGGTGTTCCTACCGGATGGCGGTGGTGACCATCAAGAAGCGCTACCCGGGCCATGCCAAGCGGGTGATGCTGGGGGTCTGGTCCTTCCTGCGCCAGTTCATGTACACCAAGTTCGTGATCGTCTGCGACGATGACATCGATGCCCGTAACTGGCAGGATGTGATCTGGGCCATCACCACCCGCATGGATCCTGCGCGGGACACCACCCTCATCGAGCATACTCCCATCGACTATCTCGACTTCGCCTCGCCCGTCTCGGGCCTGGGCTCAAAGATGGGGCTGGATGCCACCAACAAGTGGCCGGGGGAGAGCAATCGCGAGTGGGGTCAGCCGATAGTTCAGGATGAAGCCGTCAAGCAGAAGATTGATGCCATCTGGTCTGAACTGAATATTTTCGACGACGCGACCCCAGGGTCATGAGTCTGAATCAATAAAAGGAGCGGGCCGGCCGGCCCGTCGCAAGGAATAGAATGCAACGTATCAAGTGCCGCGTAGCGGAGCTGCGTGAATATGTCGATACCATCTGGCACGTGGCCCTGACGCCACAGCAAGAGGTGAATTTCAAGCCGGGCCAATATCTACTGGTGGTGATGAGCGATTCGGACAAGCGACCCTTCTCCATCGCCAATTCGCCGACCCGGGAGGGGGTGCTGGAATTGCAAATCGGGGCGACTCCTGAAAACGCCTACGCAGGTCAGGTGCTGGCCCGCATGCGCGAGCAGGGCGAAATCGAGGTGGAGCTGGCGGCTGGCAAGGCCTTCTTGCGTGACAGCTCGCCCCGTCCGCTGATCCTGATGGCGGGAGGCACCGGCTTCTCCTATGCCCGCTCCATACTGGAGTCCCTGATTGCCAACGGCAGCAAGCGTCCCGTCTTCCTCTACTGGGGCGTGCGTCAGGCCCATTGGCTCTACGAGCAGGCGGAGATGGAGCGCTGGGCCGCCAGCTACGAACCGCTCACCTTCATCCCCGTGGTGCAGGAGCCCGAGGCTGACTGGGGCGGTCGTATCGGTCTGGTACACAAGGCGATCATGGATGATTTCGTGAGTCTGCATGACTACGACATCTATGTGGCGGGCCGCTTCGAGATGGCGGGCGCGGCGCGGGAAGAGTTCAAACTGCTGGGTGCCGAGCCTGAGCGTATCTTCGGCGATGCCTACGAATTTATCTAAATGAAGCGTTCTTACCGATAAGTTCGCGGATATAACAAACCCCAGCCTGGCTGGGGTTTGTTATTTTCTGGCGCGAGAGACCAGGGCTTATTCGCTCTTGCCGCCCAGCTTCTGCTCGAGTTGCTCCAGCTTGGCTTCCAGGGCGGTCAGCTTCTCACGGGTGCGCAGCAGCACCTTGGTCTGCACATCGAACTCTTCACGGCTGACCAGATCCAGTTTGCCGAGCTGCGCTTGCAGCACCTGGCGGATCTTCTTCTCCACTTCTTCGCCCATGGTACGAATGCCGGGGGGCAGGGCGTTCTGAACCTGCTTGGCAATATCTTCCAGTTTCTTCGGGTCGATCATCACATCTTCTCCTCATCTGATGGCGCCATTCTACCGACTATTTGCCCGCTTTGCCGAACCCTGGGGGATTTTTGCGACACTGTCCGATCCGGCTGGCTGGTCGGGGCAGGGTCAGTCGTGGCCGCTGATAACCTATTGAGTCTGTCTAAAATGCAATTCCTTGACCTTGTACACAAAAAAATCAGATCAGATGACTGACCAGATGGGTGATAATTGTTGCTTGCCTGTTAATATGTTGGTGGTGGCGACAAAGCGTCGACTCGTATGGATAACAACTAAAGAGACATGGATATGAAAAAGAAGCTTGTTTATGTAGCCGTGCTCAGTGCCCTGCTGGCGGGTTGCGGTGGCAGTGACAGTAAGGATGACGACACCTCCAGCTACCTGGACTATCTGCTAACCGGCTCCAATGCGGTGCGGCCGAGCGCCCTGGCTGCGCGGGCCAGCGATGGTACCCTCAAGTTTTCCACCGAGACGGCGGATCGCTCCAACCCGGTGTCAGCCCTGTCGACCCTGGATGGCTGGTCCACCACCCAGGCGATCCAGATTGTGCCTGTCACCGGTTCGGGTACCCAGGTGCCTGCGCCCGCCGCGGCTGAATTCGGTGCCTCGGTCGCTCCCCTCTATCTCTTGGAGCTGGAGTTCGACAGCGCCACCTTGCGCCCGAGCGGCGTCAAGAAGCTGCTCAGCTACGGCAGCGACTACGTGGTCGCCAGCGCGGGGGGCAAGCTCAACCTGGTGCCGCTCAAGCCGCTCAATCCCTCTTCCTATTACATGATTGTCGCCACCGACAGTCTGAAAGACAGCGATGGCAAGGCACTGCAGGCCGGTAGCGATTACAGCAACTTCAAGGGCAGTGCAGGCAGCACGGTTCAGGAGCAGACCATCAATGGCCTGATCACCCTGCAAGAGGCGTTGTTCAAGGGCGCTACCGGGGTGAGCAGCGACCATGTCATCTTCTCCGACTGGTTCGGTACCCAGTCCGGCGCCGATGTGTTGCTGGCGGTGAAAGGGGCCGCGGCCTCCATTCTCAAGAGCCCGACCCTGGATGCGGCCGCCCTGTGGAAACAGGATGCCGAGGGCAATGACAGCCTGCCGCTCACTTACACCATGACGGGCCTCAATGCCGGGGTCGATTTCCTGACCCAGCTGGCGGGTGAGCCCTTCCTGCCGGACGAGCAGAAGTCCCTGCTGGAGAGCGTCATTGGCGCCAACCCTCAGTTGAGCGGTATCGCGGCTGCGACCAAGGTGTACACGGGGGCGGTCAAGCTGCCTTACTTCCTGGCAACACCAACCAGCGCCGGCTCCTGGGACAAGGCGAAGACTCAGTCCTGGCACGGTGCCATCCCCAGCCTCTATGCCATCGCCAATGCGCTCAAGGCCAATGACAGCGAGGTGATCGGTGGTCTGGTGGGGGCGGGCGTGGATCCGGCTTTGCTGGGCGAATTGATTGCCGATCCGACCCGTCAGGCCGAGTTGCTGGCCGAGGCGAGCAAGCTGATCGGCGCGACCATCACCTCGGGTGGCAAGCCGCTGGATGCCGAGCAGAACATAGGCCGCTTCAACCCGCTGCCGGCCCTGACCGAGGTGCAGGACGTGCCGATGCGCATCTTCTCCGCCGCGCCGCTCAGTGCCGTCACCGACGTCATCATCTATCAGCACGGCGTCACCTCGGTGAAGGAGAACGCCTACGCCATCGCCCTGAGCCAGATTGGCGCCGGCCTGCAGGCCAGCAAGAACGTGGCCATAGTGGTCATCGATCATCCACTGCACGGGGAGCGCGGCTACGCCCTGACCGGCAGCCTGGATTCGGTTACCACCGAGAGCAATCCAACCCCCTATCTGAATCTGAGCTACCTGACGGTGGCACGGGACAACCTGAAACAGAGCGTGGCCGACTTGCTCGGGCTGCGTCTGGCGGTGGGGCTGGCCAATGCCAAAGGCCTGGGCACCCAGCTCGGCGGCGCCGGGCTCAAGGTACACTTCCTTGGCCACTCCCTGGGGGCCATCTCGGGAGCCGATCTGCTCTCCGTCTCCAACCAGGACATCGGCAACCCCTTGGCAAATGCCCTGTTCAAGTTCGACACCGGCGGCCTGGGCATGCCCGGTGGCGGCATAGCGCCCCTGCTGCTCAACTCGCCGACCTTCGGCCCGACCATCAAGATGGGCGTGCTGACCGCAGGCAGCCCGGCGCTCAAGGCTGGCTTTACCGCCTATGCGCCTAGCTGCCAGACGGCGGTGCCAAGCTGCTTCGTCAACGAGTTCCTGCCGAGCCTGGACGCCGCCACTCAGGCGAGCGCGGCCAGCACGTTGCAGACTTACAGCTTCGCCGCCCAGTCGGTGCTGGATTCGGCTGATCCCATCAACCTGGTGTCAGGCATCAAGACGGACTTCCCGCTGTTTGCCTCCGAGATCGTGGGGGATGGCGCCAGCAGCCTGCCGGATCAGGTGATCCCGAACAGCATTGCGACTGCGCCGCTGGGTGGCACAGAGCCGCTGCTCAAGCTGCTCGGCTTGCAGCCGCTGACGGCAACCGGCGCGGCCAACCACCATGCGGTGCGTATCCTGGCCGGTGGTCACAGCTCGCTGTTGGCACCAGACGAGCACTTCGATCCGACCGGCAAGGTGACCACCGAGCTGCAGACCCAGTTCGCCAGCTTCTTCATGAGTGGCGGTACCGCGGTCAAGGTCACGGATCCTACGCTGATCAAGCAGTAACTGTGCAGGCTCGAGTGAGCCAGCCAGCAAAACGCCGCCCTCGGGGGCGGCGTTTTTTATGGCGCTCTTTTGATGACGCTATGTTGCTGAAGCCCGACTAGGCCAGCTTGTGATGGCGGTCCAGCCAGCCTTGCAGCAGACCGACCAGCAGACCCACCAGATGGGCGATGTTGGCGGCGGTATGGCTGCCGAGCAGGTCGAGAAAAACCTTATGACAACAACGACTAGGCCAGCTTGTGGTGGCGGTCCAGCCAGCCTTGCAGCAGACCGACCAGCAGGCCGATCAGATGGGCGATGTTGGCCGTGCTGGTACCGAGCAGGTCGAAGAAGCCGAGCACCAGCCAGAATAGCATGAAGCCCATCAGTGCCGGTGGCAGGGCGAAACCGGACTCCGGTTGCAGGCGGCCGCGCAGCCAGAGGTAGCCGAGCAGGGCATAGACCACACCGGAGAGGCCGCCAAACAGCGGGCCGCTGGCGAAGAACTCGGCGATGTTGGGCAGGGCCGCCCCGACCAGCAGCAGAATAAACAGCTTGCCACTGCCCAGGCGCTGCTCTATCTGGCCACCCAGATACCACCACCACAGCAGGTTGAACACCAGATGCAATATGGAGAAATGGATGAAGGCCGGAGTCAGGTAACGCCAGGCCTGCCAATCGGCAAACTGGGCCAGTGTCGGGTGAAATGCCAGCAGGTCATAGATGGGCAGGCCGATCGCCTGCAGGGCATAGATAGCGAGACAGGCGATGATGACCAGCAGGGTGAGTGGCCCGGCGTGGTGCAGGAAATCAGTGATGGGATCCGTCATGCCCTTGCTGTAGTCGATGCGGACATCGGCCCGGCCGGACTGCCAGGAGGCTTCCATGTAGCGGGGGTGACTGGGCTCGGCCAGGAAACGCTTCACCTCGAGCTGGGCCTGGGCGACACGCTGCTCGTCGGCGAGCCAGATACTGACGCCAAGCTCTGACTGGGTCAGCTCGCACGGGATCCCCAGAGTGCTGAGGTAGTCGACCAGCGCCTGGGCCATGCGGGCGTTGTCTAGTACCAGCAGCTGTATCATGCCTGCCGGGACGTGCTCATCGGCGCCGCTCATGCATCGCCGGCCTGGATGGGGAACTCCTTGCGCCACGCCTCAAAGCCGCCATCCAGGCTGTATACCTCCTCGAAGCCTTGTTGCAGCAGGTACTGGGCTGCACCCTGGCTGCTGTTGCCGTGATAGCAGATGACGATGACGGGGGTGTCGAAGTCCACCTCATCCATGAAACGCACCAGACTGCCGTTGGTCAGATGAAAGGCGCCCACCGCATGAGATGTCTCGAATGACTGGGGATCGCGAATATCGACGAGTCTTGCCTCGCCCGCGGCGAGCTTGGTGTGGGCATCCTGGGCGCTGATGTGGGCGAATTGATCCATGACCTTGTCCTGATAGTAACGATAGGGTTGCAGTTTACCCCATGAGCGCGCCTGCGCTAAGGGGGCAATCTCCTCTGGGCACCCCGGCGAGGGCCTGAGCGCAATTTTCTTCAATACCCGGGCCTGTCATGGCCGCTAGGGTGGCCTCCTCTCATCTTGTTGGAGTGTCATTGATGGAAACGAGTCTGCTGTTATCCATGGCCGGGTTTGCCCTGGCCATGTCCATTACCCCGGGTCCCGTCAATCTGGTGGCCCTCAGCAACGGGGCCCGATATGGCTTTCGTGCCAGCCTGCGGCACGTGGTCGGGGCTACCCTGGGTTTCATCTTGTTGTTATTGCTGATGGGATTGGGCCTGGGCACCCTCTTATCGAGCTGGCCGGTGTTCGGCAGCGCCATCCGTTGGGGCGGGGTGGGTTTTCTCTGCTACATGGCCTGGTTGCTGCTGCGAGATGACGGCACGCTGAGTGCTCAGGAGGGCAAGCCTCCGGCATTCTGGTATGGCGCCATGATGCAATGGCTCAACCCCAAGGCGTGGCTGGCGGCCAGCATGGGGGTTGGTGCCTATGGCGCGCTAGGAGGGCTGGGGCAGGTACTGCAGTTTTGCTTGTTGTACCTGGTGATCTGTCTGGTATCGATTGCCTGCTGGGCTTATGCAGGCAGCCAGTTGCGGGAGGCCTTGTCATGCCGGCGTCGACTGCGCTGGTTCAATCGCGCCATGGCGGCGCTACTGCTGCTCAGCGGCCTCTATCTGGTGATGGAACCCTGATCTTGAGCACTCTGGGGCACTGGCCTGCTTTCTCATCACTCATCGCAGTGGACGTCTTGGCGCGACATCTGGGCACGATACTGGCCCGGAGTGGCGGCGACCAAGCGTTTGAACTGGCGCTGGAAGTGGGCCTGATCGGCGAAGCCGCTCGCCAGGGCGACATCGGCCAGGGATTGCCCCCGCTGTAACAGCATGCGGGCGTGGCGAATACGCTGGTTGAGCAGGTAGGCGTGGGGCGTCATGCCGTAGTGACGGTTGAAGGCGCGCACGAAGTGGGAGGGGCTGAGTTCGGCCACGGCGCTTAGCTGTTGCAAGCTGAGCGCATTGGCGCAGTCGTCCTGCATCAGCTCGGCGGCCCGTTGCAGGCGCGGGGGCGGGCGATCATCCCACTTGGCCGGGGTCAGGCGATGCAGTAGCTGGTGGCCGAATCCGTGGCAGGCCACCTGTTTGGCCAGGGTATCCTGGCTGCTATCGACCAGGGTGCGATAGAGGCTTGCCAATAGGGAATAGAGCAGGGGATCCCGACTGGCGGTCATGTCGAAGGGGCGAAATTCGCTGCCCAGACCCGCGTCTTGTTGTTGGCCCCTCAGCCAGTCGAGGTCGAGATAGAACATCAGATAGGACCAGGGCTGATCCGAGACGGGGTTGCAGGCATGGACCTCTTCCGGGTTCATCAGCACCAGCGTGCCGCTGCCAACGCTCTGCCAGCTGCGCTGATTGAGGTAGTGGCTGTGGCCGCCGGTAATGGCACCGATGGAGAAGTGGGCATGACTGTGTTTGTCATAGCAGACGCGCCGGCCATCTTGCACCGAGCGCGCCTCGATAAAAGGCAGTTCAGGGTCACGCCAGAACCTGTGACTGTCCGGGGTGCCCCTGGGGTGGCTCACGACCTCATCACCGAGCGATATCCGGGGCATGGCTGCCATGGATAGCAGGATGAAATGGGTAAAGGAGCCATGTCAGCCGCCCAGATAGGCTTGGCGCACTGCGGGATTGGACAACAAGGCGGCGCCCGAGTCTTGCAGCACCACCCGGCCGTTCTCCAGCACATAGCCTCTGTCCGCCAGCTTGAGTGCCTGGTTGGCATTTTGCTCCACCAGGAAGATGGTCATGCCCTTCTCCCTCAGCTGCAAAATGGTGTCGAAGATCTGCTGGATGATGATGGGGGCCAGGCCGAGGGAGGGCTCGTCGAGCAGCAGCAGGCGCGGCTTGCTCATCAGAGCCCGACCGATGGCCAGCATCTGCTGCTCGCCCCCGGACATGGTGCCCGCCCGTTGTTCCAGCCGTTCATGGAGCCGTGGGAACATGGTGAACACCTGTTGCAGCAGACCCTCTTGCTCATGCTTGTCGACGAAGAAGGCGCCCATGCGCAGGTTCTCCTCCACCGTCAGTCGGGCGAAGATACGCCGCCCTTCTGGCACCACGGCGATGTCTTTGCGCATGATGCGAGCCGTGGTGAGGGAGGTGATCTCTTCTCCCTCGAACCAGATGCTGCCGCTACTGGGTTTGGGTTCGCCACAGAGCGTCATCAGCAGCGTGGTTTTACCGGCGCCGTTGGCCCCGATCAGGGTGACTATCTCGCCTTCTTTTACCTCGACACTGACGTCGTGCAGGGCCTGGATCTTGCCGTAATGGGTCGATACGTTGCGAAGTTCTAACATCTTTTTGTCCTTACGACTCGCCCAGATAGGCCTTGATCACTGCCGGATTATTACGGATTTCCTCCGGTTTACCCTGAGCCAGCGGGGTGCCCTGATTGACCACGAAGATGCGGTTGGAGATCTCCATCACCAGCTTCATGTCGTGCTCGATCAGCAACACAGAGACGCCGAACTCGTCGCGCAGCCCGACGATCAGCTCGTTGAGCTCGTCGGTCTCATGGGGGTTGAGACCAGCTGCCGGCTCATCGAGCATCAACAGTGCTGGCTTGGTGGCCATGCAGCGGGCAATCTCGAGGCGGCGCTGCTGGCCATAAGCCAGGTTGCCCGCGGGACGGTTGGCAAGATCCTTGAGGCCCACCTTTTCCAGCCAGAAGGCGGACTGATCCAGTCCCTCCTGTTCGGCGCGGCGAAAAGCCGGGGTCTTGAACAGACCGGAGATAAAACCGGTGTTGAGGTGACGATGCTGGGCGACCAGCAGGTTTTCTACTGCCGTCATGTCCTTGAACAGCCGCACGTGCTGGAAGGTGCGCACCACCCCCTTGCGGGCGATCAGATGGCCGGGTAGCCCCTGGATCTCCTCGCCACGGTAACGGATGGTGCCACCGCTTGGCCGGTAGAAGCCGGTCAGGCAGTTGAAAATAGTGGTTTTGCCAGCCCCGTTGGGACCAATGATGGAGATGACCTCGCCCTGGTCGACATCCAGTTTGACGCCGTTGACGGCCAACAGGCCACCAAAACGCATCGACAGATCAGAGACCTCTAACAACTTCTGATTCATTTTTGCAGCTCCACTTGCTGGGCCAGGGTCATCACGAGCAGCCCAGCCAGGTGACGCATCGACAGATCAGAGACTTCCAATAACTTCTGATTCATTTTTGCAGCTCCAGATGGGGGCGAGTCATTGGCAGCAGACCCTGAGGACGCCAGATCATCATGAAGACCATCAGCAGACCGAACATCAACATGCGGTATTCGTTGAATTCGCGAGCCAGCTCGGGCAGTACCGTCATCACGATGGCGGCCAGCACCACGCCGATCTGGGAGCCCATGCCACCCAGCACCACGATGGCCAGCACGATGGCGGACTCGATGAATACGAAGGACTCGGGGCTGATAAAGCCCTGGCGCGAAGCAAAGAAGCTGCCCGCGAAGCCCGCGAAGCAGGCGCCTATGGTAAAGGCGGTCAGCTTGATGATGGTGGGGTTGAGCCCCAGTGATTTGCAGGCGATCTCATCTTCACGCAGCGCCTCCCAGGCACGGCCAAGAGGCATACGCAGCAGGCGATTGATGACGAACAGGGTGGCAATCACCAGCAGCAAGGCCATCAGATAGACGAAGATCACCTTGTGGTTGGCGTTGTAGGTGATGCCGAAGAATTCGTGGAAGGTGCCGAAGCCGCCGTCCTTGACGGTGCGGTTGAACTCCAGGCCACCCAGAGTGGGTTTGGGAATACCTGATATCCCGTTTGGGCCACCGGTAAGGGAGGTGAGGTTGTTGAGCAGGATGCGGATGATCTCGCCAAACCCCAGGGTCACTATGGCCAGATAATCCCCCCTCAGCCGCAGCACGGGGAAGCCGAGCAGGAAGCCGAACAGGGCGGCCATGCCCCCCGCGATGGGCAGGCACTCCCAGAAGCTCAGCCCGAAGTAGGTGTTGAGCAGGGCATAGCTGTAGGCGCCGACCGCGTAGAAGCCGACATAACCGAGATCGAGCAGACCCGCCAGACCGACCACCACGTTCAGCCCCAGACCCAGCATCACGTAAATGAGCGTGAGAGTGGCGAGATCCACGGCACCACGGGAGGCCATGAAGGGCCAGCTTACCGCCAGCAGCAGGGCGATGAGGGCCGCCGTGTTGTAGAGGCGTGGCGCCTGCTCCGGGCTGGGCAGCACCAGCTTGGAGACGCCGCTGGTGGACCCCTTGAACAGTCCCAGGATCTGGCTGCGCAGCAGCTGGAAGCAGAACACCAGCGCCGCCCCACCCAGCAACCAGATCAGGGAGACATCGAGTCGACTGATGACCAGCAGACGGGTGCCTTCCGTCTCGAGCTTGAAGCCGAGCAGCCAGAAGGAGAGCAGCATCAGCACCAGGCTGGCGACGCAGGCGTGAATGAATTGACGTTTCATCATACCTTCTCGACCTCCGGGCGACCCAGGATGCCAGTGCTGGCCATGGAGAGCGGCATCAGGCCGATGATATATGCATGTTTCATCATACTTTTTCGACCTCCGGGCGACCCAGGAGACCGGTGGGCATAAAGAGCAGCACCAGGATGAGCAGGGCGAAGGCCATGACGTCCTTGTACTCGGTGCTGAGGTAGCCGGCGGTGAGCGCCTCGACCACGCCGAGCAACAACCCCCCGATCACGGCACCGGGAATGCTACCGATGCCACCCAGCACCGCGGCGGTGAAGGCTTTCAGACCGGCCATAAAGCCGAGGTAGGGGTTGATGACGCCGTAATACATGCCAAGCAGCACACCGGCGACGGCGGCCAGGGTGGCCCCCAGCACGAAGGTAATGGAGATGACCACATGGGTGTCTATGCCCAGCAGGTTTGCCATCTTGATGTCTTCCGAGCAGGCGCGGCAGGCGCGGCCCATGCGGGAGCGGTTGATGAACTGGGTCAGCGCCAGCATGGTGATAAAGGTCACCACGAAGATGATGAGCTGCATATAGGAGAGACTGGCCTGGAAGCCATCTTCTGAGCCAAAGTTCCAGCCGCCACTGATCAGGGTCGGCATGGCGATGTCCCGGGATCCCTGGGCCATGCGCATCATGTTCTGTAAGAAGATCGACATGCCGATGGCGGAGATGAGGGGGATCAGACGGTTGCCGCCGCGCAAGGGGCGGTAGGCGACCCGCTCTATGGTCCAGCCATAGGTGCCGGTCACTATGATACTGATGAGAAAGGCAGACCCAAGCAGTATGGCGGTGGTGTCTATACCCATCATCATGAGGGCGGCCATGACCATGAAGGCCACATAGGAGCCAATCATGTAAACCTCGCCATGAGCGAAGTTGATCATGCCAATGATGCCATAGACCATGGTGTAGCCGATGGCGATCAACGCATAGGTACTGCCTATGGTTAATCCGTTCAGCAATTGCTGAACCAAATAAAGAATATGTTCGGACATACTGCGTTCCCTGTACTTGCCCGCAAAGACGTGAGGGGGTGAGCATGCTCACCCCCTCCGGCAGATTTATTATTTGAGTTGAGTAGAGGTGCCGTCGGCATGCCACTCGAACATGCCGAACTCGAAGCCTTTCAGGTCGCCATTTGCAGCCCAGGTGAGGGGGCCCATGACGGTGTCTATGGTGCTGCTCTTGATGGCCTTTTCCACGGCAACCGGGTCTTCACCCGCTTTCTCTATCCCGGCAGCCAGGGTCTGGACTGCCGCATAGGTGGTCCAGACGAAGGGACCGGAAGAGTCCTGACCTTTGGCCTTGAAAGCCGCGACGATCGGGGCGTTGGCTGGCACCAGGTCATATTTGTTCGGCAGCGTCACCAGCAGACCCTCGGAGCCCTTGCCACCGATGGCGGAGATGTCCTTGTTGCCTACCCCTTCCGGACCCATAAATTTGGCTTTGAAGCCTTTCTCATTTGCCTGGCGCAGGATCAGGCCCAGCTCCGGGTGGTAGCCGCCGTAGTAGACGAAATCGACGTTCTCTTTCTGCAGCTTGGCGATCAGGGCGGAGAAGTCCTTGTCGCCTGCGGTGATACCCTCGAAGGCCACGACTTTGACACCAGCCTTGTCCAGAGTGGCTTTCACGCTGGAGGCGATGCCTTCACCGTACTGCTTCTTGTCATGAATGACGGCGACACGCTGGGGCTTGACCACGTCGATGATGTACTTGGCGGCAGTCGGGCCCTGATCGCTATCCAGACCTATGGTCCGCAGCACCATCTGGTAGCCACGCTCGGTGATCTTGGGGTTGGTGGAGGCGGGGGTGATCATCAGCACGCCTTCGTCTTCATAGATGTCGGAGGCGGGCAGGGTGTTATCGGAGCAGAGGTGGCCAACCACAAATTTGACACCGTCGTTGATCACCTTGTTGGCGACCGCGACCGCTTGCTTGGGATCGCAGGCATCATCATAGATGACGGCCTCGATCTGCTTGCCCTTGATGCCGCCAGCCTTGTTGATCATCTCGACGGCCATCTTGCCGCCGGTGAATTGCATGTCGCCATATTGAGCGACCGGGCCGGTGACCGGGCCTGCAATGCCAATCTTGATGGTATCGGCGGCATAGGCCATGGAAACAGAACCAAACAGCGCCATAGAAACCGCTGCCCTGACTGCAACCTTGCTCCAGTTATTCATAGATTCGTCCCTTTAATCAGTGGATTGTTTCACACCGGGCAGACTTCCCGCTTGTCCGGCAATGGTAAGGTTCTATCATTCCTGCCCCAGTAATAACAAGCTGTTAAAGATATGGCATAAGGGGGGTTAGGTGGGGGTTAGATGAAGCTTGCTACTATGTATAGACATTTACTTGGTGTTTCATGCTGTTTCGTGTGGGCAACATAAAGTTAACATTCGAATCTTGTTGATTTGATAGCGGAAAAACCTGACGAGTTTTTACTCTGATGAGGCTCCCATTTCGTTCAAAATCTGTTTGCGCAAACTCTGGGCAGCACCTAGATTAGCCAGCATCGGCAATCGCCTGATAGTTCCCGTTAATTTCAAGCCTTTATTCGGGAAATCTGCTAAGGTTCCGCTTTTGATATTCAGGAGACAGAGATGGCCACTATTAAAGATGTCGCCGCGCGCGCAGGCGTATCCATCTCCACCGTCTCACATGTACTCAATCACACCCGTCGGGTCAGCGAAGAAGCAACCCAAAACGTGCTTGAGGCGGTGGCAGAGCTCAACTACGCACCCAATTCGGTGGCGCGCAGCCTCAAGATAAATTCGACCAAGACCATCGGCATGCTGGTCACTACCAGTGCCAACCCCTTCTTCGCGGAGGTGGTGCGCGGGGTGGAGGCTTACTGCTTCGAGCAGGGCTACAGCCTGATCCTCTGCAATACAGAGAACCAGCCGCCCCGTCAGCAGCATTATCTGAGAATGCTGATGGAGAAGCGGGTCGATGGCCTGCTGGTATTGGGCACCGACATCGATACCCCCCTGCGCGACATGCTGCGCATCCACAAGAATGTGCCTCAGGTGGTGCTGGATTGGGGAACCGAGTGCGATTTTGCCAACGTCATCAATGACAACGCCCGCATCGGTGCCCGCATGGCGGTCAGCCACCTGCTGGAGCAGGGTCACCGCAATATCGCCTGCATCACGGGTCAGCTCGACAAACCAACCACCCAGCAGCGACTGGATGGGGTGCGCGATGCCCTGGCCGAGCAGGGGCTCACCTTGCAGGATGAACAGATCTTCGAGGGTGACTACGAGAGTCAGAGCGGCTTCGACCAGATGCTGCATATCCTGGCGCTCGAGCCGCGTCCGACCGCGGTCTTTGCCTTCGACGATCCCATGGCGATAGGCGCCATTTGCGCGGCCTGGGAGGCCGGGGTCAAGGTGCCGGACGACATCTCCGTCATCGGCTATGACGATGTGGAGATGGCGCGCTTCTCCAGCCCGCCGCTCACCACTATTCGCCACCCCAAGGCCGAACTGGGTCTGTTGGCGGTGCAACAGCTGGTGAGCCGGATCCGCAACAAGGAGCTGGAAGTCGAATCCATGACGGTGCAGCCCGAACTCATCGTGCGCCGCTCGGTCAAGTCCTTGCGCTAAACCCCTTGGGTGCTACCCATCGAGAAACGGCCACCCCTGCGGGTGGCCGTTTTTATGGGTGATGGTCGGGGATGACCCTGAGCGGCACTTATTGTTGCAGACCCTGCATTGAAGGCTCAACTCCCGCCCAGAAAAAAGGCCCCTCGCGGGGCCTTTTCATTCATATGGAGCAGGGGATCAGTGACCGCCCTGTGCCTTGGGAGGGACCGACTCGTCGAACTCCTTGAGCGGCTCATGTTTGGACGCCAGGAAGGTGTAGATAACCGGCAGTACGAACAGCGTGAACAGGGTGCCGATGGCCAGACCGGCGACGATGACGATACCGATACTGAAGCGCTGGGCTGCGCCAGCACCGGCGGCGTACAGCAGCGGGACAAGACCCGCTATCATGGCCGCCGTGGTCATCAGTATGGGGCGCAGTCGCACCTTGGCTGCCTGCATCACCGCTTCCATACGGTTCCTGCCGTGCAGCAGCTGTTCCTCTTTGGCTACCTCACAGATCAGGATGCCGTGCTTGGTAATCAAACCAACGAGGGTGATCAAGCCCACCTGGGAGTAGATGTTCATGGTCGCCAGGCCCCAAGCCAGGGCGATCAAGGCGCCACTGATGGCCAGGGGAACCGATACCATGATCACCAACGGGTCACGGACGGATTCGAACTGGATGGCCAGCACCAGGAAGATGATGGCCAGTGCCAGCGCGAAGGTGGCATAGAGCGCATTGCCTTCGGTGACAAACTGACGCGCCTCGCCCATGAAATCGTAACGATAGCCCTGGGGCAGGGTGGAAGCCGCTTCCGTTTCTAACCAGCCGATCGCATCACCCATGGCAACACCCGGAGTAGGTACTGCACCTATGGTCGCCGAGTTGAGCTGGTTGAAGTGGGGCAGGGCGCGTGGCTCACCGACCACATCTATGGTGATCAGGCTGCCAAGGGGCACTGAGCGGCCATCGGCGGCGCGAACATAGTAGCCCTTCATCGACTCGGGGTTGAGGCGGTACTTGCGTTCCACCTGCGGGATCACCTCATAGGAGCGGCCATCCAGATCGATACGGTTGACGTAGCCATCCGCCATCATGGTGCCCATGGTGACGCCTATGTCCTGCATTGTGATGCCGTAGGCACCCGCCTTGTCCTTGTCGATGCTGATCTTCATGGTGGCAGAGTCGTAGTTCAGATCGAGATCCGAGTAGACAAACTGACCACTGGCCTGAGCGGCGGCCAGCACTTCGCTCGCCACGATAAACAGGCTCTCGAAGCTGTTCGGTGTGGTGATGACGAACTGGATCGGCAAGCCGCTGGACGCGCCTGGCAATTCGGGGAACTGGAAGGTGGTGATGGACATGCCAGGTACGTTTTTGACAATTTCACCGACCCGATCCAGCACCTCTTTCTGACTGGCTTCCCGCTCGCTCCAGGGTTTCATGGAGGCGATACCGAATGCCTGGTTGGCATTGAACAGACCGGAGAAAACCTGGGAGTAAGCGATCTCGGGCTGATCATCCAGCACCTTGTTCACCTCCTTCATGGTCTGTTCTATGTAGTCCAGGTTGGCGTTCGAGGGCGCCGTACCCAGCACCGCCATGACTCCTTTATCTTCGGAGGGGGCCAGTTCGCTCGGAATGAACTTGAACAGCAATGGCAGACTGCCAAAGACGATGACCGCGAAGACGATGACCACGATGCGTTTTTGCATGACGGCATGGAGCATGCGGTCATAGCGATCCGTCATGCGCTCGAGCAGGTGATGCACAGTGCTCTCGAATTTGTTCGGTTTGGCATTGGCCTTGAGCATCACGGAACACATCATGGGGGAGAGGGTCAGGGCTATGATGCCCGACACAAATACTGCCCCCGCCAGGGTCAGCGCAAACTCCTTGAATAGCGAGCCGGTGATGCCGCCCATCAGTGCGATAGGGGCATACACGGCAGCCAGGGTCAGGGTCATGGCGATGACGGGCACGGCTATCTCCCGGGTGCCAATGATGGCGGCCCGGAAGGGTTCCTCACCCTCCTTGATGTGCCTGTCCACGTTCTCCAGCACCACGATGGCGTCATCCACCACCAGACCGATGGCGAGCACCATGGCAAGCAAGGTCATGAGATTGATGGAGAAGCCAAAGATGTCCATTACCATCACGACCCCGATGAGACTCAAGGGGATGGTGATGATGGGGATGATCACGGCGCGGAACGAGCCCAGGAACAGGGTGATCACCACCAATACGATGGCCGCCGCCTCTATGATGGTCTTGATAACCTCGTGGATCGATTCATTGATAGCCACGGTCGAGTCATAGAGGACGTTCATCTCCATGGTGCTCGGCATGTTGCGTTTGAGGCTTGGCAGCATCGCTAGCACATCGTGGGCGATGTTGATCGGGTTGGCGGTCGGTGAGGCGTTGACCGCCAGCACCACGGCTTCGCGGCCGTTGGCGGTGGCACGATAGATGTCGTGGCTCTTCTCCAGGCTGACTTTGGCGATGTCGGACAGGCGGATCACCTTGCCTTCCCGAGTCGATACAACCAGTCGCTCCAGTTCGGCAGTATTGGTGACCTGAGTCTTGGCATCCCCGTTGAACAGCATGAAATAGCCGGTGGACTGACCGGTTGCCGACTGATAGTTGTTGCTGTTGAGCACCGTCATCACGTCAGTTGCGGTCAGGTCGAAGGCGGCCATCTTGGCCGGATCCAGCCAGACGCGCAGGGCAAACTCGGTACCGCCATACAGATCCACTTTGGAGACGCCGCCCACAGTGAACAGCTGGGGTTTGACGACCCGTTCCAGGTAGTCGGTGATCTGGCTGGAGTTCAGCTCAGGACTGGTGACACCCAGATAGAGCACCGCCGTGGTCGACCCTGTGGAGGAGGTGACCGAAGGGTCTTCCGACTCTTTGGGCAGTTGGGAACGTACCGAGTTCACCTTGGCCAGTATGTCTGACAGCGCGGCGTTCGGGTCGGTATTCAACTTCATGAATGCCGTCACGGTCGAGCTGCCCAGCTGGCTGGACGAGGTCATGAAGTCGATGTTGTCGGCCTGGGCTATCGCCTGCTCCAGGGGTTGGGTGATGAAACCCTGGATCAGGTCCGAGCTGGCGCCGTAGTAGCTGGTGTTGACCGTGATGACGGTATTGATCACCTCGGGGTATTCGCGCACCTGCATCTTGAAGATGGCCTGGAAGCCGAGCAAGGCGATCAGAAAACTGATCGAGATTGCCAGCACGGGCCGCTTTATGAATATGTCAGTAAATCGCATTACAGATCTCCGCGCTTACAGCATCGGGGCTTGTGCCGGGACGGCCAGGGCATCGTTTTTCTCAACTTTGACCTTGGTGTCGTTACTCAATCGCACCTGTCCAGACAGCACCACTTCATCACCGGCCTTGATGCCGCTCAGGATATGGGCGTCATTGCCGCGGCGCTCGCCAACCTTGACCACATGTTGGGTGACACGTTTGACGCCGTCCTTCTCCTGGATGACGTAGACGTTCTGACCATAGAGGGTGAAGGTGATGGCATTTTGGGGCAGCACGACCTGGTCTTTGATGGTGGGCAGCACAATGCTGGCGCGGGCAAACATGCCGGAGCGCAGTTTACCGCCATTGTTCGGGATGTCCGCCTGGACCTGGATCAGACCGCTCTGATAGTTGACCGCTGGCTCGATGGCGCTGATCTTGCCGCTGAACTCGGTTTGCGGGTAAGCATCCACGCTGATCTTGATGGTCTGGCCCAGGGATATCTTGGAGATATCGGTCTGGGGCACGGTAAAGCGCAGACGCATCACGCTGATATCTTCCAGACGCACTATGTCGGTACCCGGTTCCATGTACTGGCCGAGGAAGACATTACGCAGACCGACGACACCCGCGAAAGGCGCGCGTACTTCCCGGCGGGCTATGGTCGCCTTCAGACTCTCAATATCGGCCTCCAGGGAGCGATAACTGGCTTCGGCATCATCGAGCTGGTCACGGGAGATGGAGTTCTTCGTATAGAGGTTCTTGTAGCGCTCGAACTTGGCTCGGGCGGCAGGCAGTCTGGCGGTGGAGGAGCGCAGGTTGGCTCTCTCAACACTGGAGTCCAGGCTGATCAGCAGTCGATCGGCGGTGACGGCCATGCCTGATTCGAAGGCGATCTTGTCTATGGTACCCGCCAGCTCGGTCGACAGCGTGACCCCCTGGTTTGGTTCGACGAAGCCAATTGCCTCTATGGTCGGGACCCAGTCCTGGGGCTTGATAACCATGGAGGTGACAGGGAATTCGGGTTCTGGCCTGTTGGCCATGAACTCGGCGATCTTCTTCTGCTTGAACATATTGAAGCCGATAACACTGCCAAACAGGGCCAGCGCGATCAGCAACATGATGGCCATCCACTTTTTCATGAACAGATTCCTGATAGAGAAGTTTTAGGGTTGTAATATGGCTTGCCAACTGGCACGTATCACGGCTTCCTGCTGTGTATCGGTCAGGGTCAACTTATGCCCCCTGCATTGTTGTAGCAAGAGGGCAACACTGTCCAGGCTGAGGGATTGCAGCACCCTCAGCGGTAAATCGATAAACAGTCCTGTTATACGACCTCGCTCAAAAAACCGATCTAATGGTTCCCATAGCGCCATGATGACGGGGTCGCGTTCCAGTTCCGAGGCCAAAGGCGAGCACTCATACTGCAGTTTGCAGATGATGGCATTCGGGTCGGACGTAAAAATGTGATGAATATTGAGCCACAACTGTCGGTATTGCTCGAAAGATGTCTCTTCTATATTCACGTCATTCAGTATCTGCTCACGGCACCCCATGATGGTGTGCCGATAAAGCTGGCGGATCAAATCTTCCTTGTCGCTAAAATAACGATAAATAGTTCCAGTTGCTACCTTCGCTTGCTTGGCGACCATGGCAATGGAGAGCCCATGGAAGCCCTGCTCGGCGAGAATATCGTGTGCGGCATCGAAGATGCGCTCTTTCTTGTTCATGGTCCTTGGGATGCCACTGAATGAACGTTCATTCATTTTAGGGGCATGTGAGGGCAAGTCAAGGAGGTAGAAGCAGTAGAAACAGGGGATCCTGGTGCCAAATCAGGCCTAATGGCTGATTAGTTGTTACAAATGCTGCCAAGTGATTGAAAAAACAGCACTTGAATCAATGAAATAAAAAAAGAGTAGACAAGCAGGCTCAGGTAATGAATAATCCGCCCCGTTCGACAGCGTGGCGCCCGTAGCTCAGCTGGATAGAGCGCTGCCCTCCGGAGGCAGAGGTCACAGGTTCGAATCCTGTCGGGCGCACCATCAAACGTGCGCTGATTAGCGGGCGTGTTGTGGAACAAAACAGCTGTGGTGGCTGTAGCTCAGTTGGTAGAGTCCCGGATTGTGATTCCGGTTGTCGTGGGTTCGAGCCCCATCAGCCACCCCATTTAAGCTGTAGAGTGACAGTTAGTTCGGTATGCGAAGGTGGCGGAATTGGTAGACGCGCTAGCTTCAGGTGTTAGTGCCTTAGGGTGTGAGGGTTCGAGTCCCTCTCTTCGCACCATACTGACTGTAAGCAAAGGATGACAAAGTCGTTTTTTGTGTGGCAGTACAAAATTTCTCGGTGATTAGCGCAGCCCGGTAGCGCATCTGGTTTGGGACCAGAGGGTCAAAGGTTCGAATCCTTTATCACCGACCATATTTAGAAAAACCCCGCTTCGGCGGGGTTTTTTGCATTCTGGATCCTGCGATTCGGCCCTCTCTGTTCAGAGCCAGGCCTCACCATCAGCAGGCAAACGCCACAGGATCAGTGCTCAGGGGCACCAGGCGACAGACATCCTCATGACCATATCCCTCCAAGGCATCAAGTTGGCTGATCAACAGAGAGTCGAGCCCGGTCAGCTGGTTGGCCTGGCGCAAGGTGGCGATCAGGTGGTCATGGCGACTATCTGTCTGCGTCTGTTCGAAGTAGATGGGACGCACGCCACGCAGCATGGCCATCTGATTGAGCAAGGGCCTATCGCTGGAGAGGGCCCAGAGCGGGTTGTCGAGATGGGTGCGGGAGAGGGCGATGACGGCAGCGCCCTGGCGGGTCAGCACGGCAATACCGCACCCCTTGTTCTGTCCGAAGGCGGAGATCATGGCAGCCAGCGCCATGCCGTGGCCGGGTTGCTCCTGTGAGCCGATCTTCTGCCAGAGTGGCTGCCCGAATAGCGCCTCCTGCTCTGCACCGAGGGCGATGCGGGCCATGGCCTCAACGGCTTCAACCGGATAACTGCCTGCGGCAGATTCCGCCGAAAGCATCACGGCGTCGGTACCGTCCATGACCGCATTGGCGACATCCAGCACCTCGGCCCGGGTTGGCATGGGGTTGGTTATCATGGACTCCATCATCTGGGTCGCCGTGATCACCGGGCGACCAAGCAGGCGACAGCGCTGGATCAGTCTCTTCTGGACGCCGGGCAGTCTGGCGTCGCCTATCTCGACGCCCAGATCCCCTCTGGCCACCATGATGATGTCGGCGGCGCGGATGACGTCATCCATGGCCTCGACGGAGGCGACCACCTCGGCCCGCTCCACCTTGGCAACGATGGCGGCCCTGCTGCCGGTGGCCCGGATCAATTGCCGCGCCTCCTGCAAGTCTGCCGCACTGCGCGGGAAGGAGACGGCGACGAAGTCGGCGCCCAACTGGTGCGCCGTCACGATGTCCAGCTTGTCTTTCTCAGTCAGGGCCGGTGCGCTCAGGCCGCCCCCCAGCACGTTGATCCCCTTGCGATTGGACAAGACGCCCCCGATCAATACTCGGGTGTAGACCCGGTTCTTTGCAATGTGCTCCACCTTGAACTGCAGGCGGCCATCGTCGAGCAGCAATATGTTGTCGACCCTGACCTCATTGACCAGTTCGGGGTAATCGAGGCCGACGCGCTCCTGGTTGCCCTGCGCGGGATCCAGACTGGCATCCAGAATGAAACCATCCCCCGGCAGCAGCCGTATGCTGCCCTCTGCGAAGCTGGCGATCCGGATCTTGGGGCCTTGCAGATCGGCCAGTATGCCGATGTGCACCCCGAGCCGGGTCGCAACCTCGCGGATCCGCCGGGCGAGTTGCTGATGCTGTTCACTGGTGCCATGGGAGAAGTTGAGTCGAAACACATTGGCTCCCGCCAGGATCAATTTTTCCACCATCTCCCTGGAGGAGCTGGCCGGGCCTAGGGTAGCGATAATCTTGGTTTTACGCATGGGGTGGACTCTCTGTCTGGGGGCGTGACATAAAAAAGGTGGTCAAGAGACCACCTTTTTTATTGGGTTCATTTGCGTGATGGTCAGTAGTTGACGACTTTTTTGGCTTTCCACACCGTCAGGGCGAGCAACATGGAGATGACCGAAGCACCAAGCCAGAAGTACTGGGCACTGCTGAAGTCGTAGTGAGTGACCCCGTCGACCACGCTGGTCTTGATGAGGGCGGCGGAGACCAGCTCCTGGCCGGAGGCGGCGATGTAGGAGCAGAGGCCGATGAAGCCTTTCACGGCGCCGACGGCGGTCTTGGGCATCAGGTCACAGGCGGTCAGACCGGCCAGGAACACCACCAGACCACCGATGGAGTAACCGATCAGGGAGAGGGCGACGGCGTCCATCATGCGGCTCTGGGGGCCCCAGAACATCAGGCACATACCGGCGATGTTGGCCAAGCCGTACAGCAGGGTCGGGATGTGGCGGTTGGAGTTGAATACCTTGTCGGAGATGACCCCGGCCAGGATGGCGCCGACGAAACCGGCGATGGGGTAGGCGGACATGGCAAAGCCGGCATCGATCAGGCTGTATCCCTTCTGCTCTTGCAGATAGAGCACGGCCCAGGAGCTCATGGCGTAACGGGACATGTACATGAAGGCGCAGGCGGCGGCGATGAGCCAGACGGTCGGCTGCTTGAGGATGAACATCTGGGCGCGGCGGATCTCGGCCGGCTCGACTTTCTTGGCGATCTCCGGCTCTTCACCGAAGGCGACGGCAGGCTCGGGCAGCGCATAAGTCTGCGGGCGGTCCTTCAGGGCCAGGAACATGAAGATGGCGGCGATCCCGGAGGCAATACCGGCCCCGATGAAGCCCGCTTGCCAGCCGAAGTAGCTGACGACGGTGGCGGTCAGTATCCAGGAGATGCCTTCACCTATATTGCGGGAGCCGCCCCAGATGGAGTAGACGGATCCACGCTGCTTGGGGGAGAACCACTGGAAGATGGAGACGCAGGAGGGCGCCGAGCCGATGGACTGGAACCAGCCGTTCAGGCCCCACATCAGCACCAGGAAGAAGGTGGCCGTGTTCATGCCCATGAAGATGGTACAGACGGCGGAGGCGCCCAGGGCGACCGACATGAAGCGGCCTATGTTGGCGTAATCCGACAGGAAGCCGTTGGAGAACTTGCCGACCGCGTAGGTGAACAGGAAGGCCGAACCGATGACACCCAGTTCATCCAGGGTGACGATCCCGGCATCCAGCAACGGTTTCTTGACCACGTTAAGGCTCATGCGAACCACATAAAACATGGCGTAGCCCAGTACCAGGCCCAGGAAGACCTGCCACTGATACTTGCGATAGATGGATCTTATCTTGTCCGGCGAGGCGTCCATGACCGGAAGGTCGGCTCGCGTCTTGAAGAAGTTGAACATGGTACTCTCCGTGAATAATTGGGTACTAAAGTGCAGAGATGTTCTGCCATAGTGCAAAGTTGCTCTGCCGTCCTTGGCATAGTAGGTAGGGATAACAGGGGTCAGCAAAGCCGAGAATTTGGGTCAGAGATGACTCAACTGACTGATTTGGCGAGTCATAAATGACATCTTCCGGCTGGTTCGATCTGGGGGGATCACCGAAAATGAGAGGGATGAATGGGGGGGAATGGGTCAGGAGTGGCTCATGCCACCGACCACGAATATTTCACCATGTTCCGGATCTTTGAGCTGTAGCACATAATCCGTTCACCACAGGATGCGTCCCCCCTTATGCAGAGCCCTTGCCGACCGTTGTTCATACTCACTATCGCCTGCTGGCTGTGCAGCGGTGGGGTTCAGGCGGCAGCGCTGACCGTGCTGACCTCTTTCTCGGAGAGCCCGACTCAGGCCATGGTAGAGGGATTTACCCAGCGTCATCCCGAGGTCAAGATTGAGGTTATCTACCGACGCACCCTCTCGGCCCAGCGGCTGCTGAGCCAGTGGGATGGCGCCCCTGTCGACATGGTGCTCTCCTCCTCCCCCACCTTCTTCCACTCTCTGGACAAGGCGGGCCTGCTCGCCCGCTTGCCCGTGCACACCCAGCCTCCCGCCTGGTTGAGTCCGCATATTCTCGGCCTGGACGGCAAGGTGGCCGTGGTCGGCTATTCCGGGATCGGCATCATGTATAACAGGCGCTATCTCGAGAAATACCGGCTGCCGGTGCCGCACGACTGGCAGAGTCTGGCGGATCCGGTGTTCATGGGGCATGTGATGATGAGTTCTCCCTCCCAGTCCGGCACGACTCATATGATGGTGGAGAGCATCTTGCAGCAATATGGCTGGCAGCAGGGCTGGGCCATCCTGATGCAGATCGGCGGCAATCTCTCCGCTATCACGGCGCGCAGCTTCGGGGTCAGTGATGGCATCAGCCGTGGCCTGGCAGGGGCTGGGCTGGTCATAGAGAGCTATGCCCGCACCAGTCAGGCGCACTTCGACTACATAGGTTTCACCCCCCTGCGTCAGGGCGCGATACTACCGACCTACCTGGCGGTGATGCAGGGCAGCCAACAGTCGGCGTTGGCGGGTCAGTTCATCGACTTCCTGCTCTCCGCCGAGGGACAGGCCGTGGTCGGTACTTCCGAGATGGCGAAGGTGACACTCACCGAACCGCAACTGGCGCAGCAGACGGACTTCGTGCTCGACAAGGAGTTGCTCTATCGCCGTGCCAGTCTGCTCAAAGTGCTGTTCGAGCAGACCATCACCCAGCAACTGCCCAGCTTGCGGCTGACCTGGCGAGGCATCGACGAAGCCGATGGGAACGGGAGCGGCAGAAGGGCCGCCCTGATCGCGCAGGCCAGGGTGCGGGCCAGCACACCGCCGCTTACCGAACAGCAGGCGCAGGATCCGGCACTGTTGGCGCTGTTTGACGATTTCTACGAAGGGGACAAGGCGAGCCCGCAGGCGGAGCGCATGCTGCATCAATGGCGTCAACTCACCCAGGACAACCTGAATGCGGCCATGGCGCTGGTCGAACAGGCGGCGCAGCCATGAGGGGGAGAGGCTGGTGGCTGCGCTGGCCCAGCACCCTGGGACGGCGGCTCACCCTGGCCTTCATCGCCATCACGATACTGACCCTTGGCATGGGGGTCACCGCTTATGTGATGTGGGACAGGCTCGGCCGCCAGGTCGGGATGATCGTCGAGGAGAACCTGCCGGCTATCGACGGGGCCTACCAGTTGGAGCGCGCCAGCTCGCGCCTGCTGTTGCAGCTGGCCCAGCTCAGGGACACGGGGGATCTGGGTGACTATCAGCGCCTCTCCCGTCAGGTATCGACGACCTTGCAGGAGATGCGCCAGGCCTCCCTCGCCAGTTCCCCTGACCACAAGGAAACCCCGAGCCAACGTCAGACCTTCGCCGAGTTGGGGGGGCAGGTAGAGCGTCATGCGGACTACCTGCGTCAGCAGCTGGATCATCAGGCCACACTGGCACAGATACAAAAACGCAGCGCCTGGCTGCATCAGGATCTGGTGGATGAGGTAGCCCCTCTGCTGCAAGAGGTGGAGTGGCACCTGACGGCGATGGTCGAGGACAAGAAGCAACAGGGCACCCTGGGGGAGATCATCAAGGAGTTCTCTACCCTGCAGGATCTCACCTTCAAGGAGAATGAGCTGCAGAGCCTGGTGGAGGAGGTGATCAGCCAACGCTATCAACAGGATCTGGAGAGCGCCTTCCTGTTCATTGGCTACAAGATTGCAGAGATAAACACCCTGACGGCCCGTCTCGCCGATTACCCCTCGACGGTGAGTTATCGTCAGATCCTCAAAGAGATAGTGACCCTGGTCAAACCCGGCGGCCAGCTGCAACGGCTGCTAGGGGAGGATGTGCGCACCCAGCAACAGCTCATCGCATTAGGTCCCCTGCTCGATCGCTCCGTCTCCCGCTACCATGCCAGGGTGAGCCTGCTGGTCACCGATGCCAACCATGCCCTGCGTACCCTGGCGCAGGACAGCAGCCGTCAGGTGGCAACCGGCAAGCGGGTGATCCTGGTGGTACTGGGTACCTCGGTGCTGATCAGTGGCTTCGTACTGGTGGTATTGATCGGACGGCGACTGATCCAGCGCCTCGATATCCTCAGCCAGGATCTGGCCGGGGTGGCGGCCGGCCAACTGGATCAGCCCATCAAGACGATGGGGCGTGATGAGATAGGGCGGCTGGGGGAGAGCCTGCGCAGCTTCTGCGAGCAGTTGCAGCAGATGGAGAGAACCAATGCCCTCAATCTCATCAACAATACCCAGGCCAGTCTGATCACCTGCTATCCGGATGGCACCATAGAGTCGGTCAACCCCAGTGCGCTGGCCCTGTTTCAGCAGACAGCCATCGAGCCGGATCAGCCGCTCTGGCAAGTGTTCCCCGGGGAGGCGGGCGCCCAACTGGCGGCACAATTCCAGCCCGATCAGCCCTTGCTGCAGACCGGCAGCAGTGAGTGCACCCTCTCGGCCGAGCTGGCGGGAGAGGTGCGCTTTCTCCATTTCAATTTCCGCCGCTTCGAACAGGCCAGGAGGCCAAAGTTCATCATCACCATCACGGATGTGACCCGCCAGGAGCTGACGGCCCGTGAGTTGGGGCGGCTGGTGGCGGAGCGCACCCTGGCGCTGACCGAGAATAACCAGCGGCTGGCCGAGGAGGTGACCCAGCGGGAGCAGGCGCAGCGCCATTTGCTGCAAACCCAGGATGAGCTGATCCAGGCCGCCAAGATGGCGGTGGTGGGTCAGGCCATGACCAGCCTGGCCCACGAACTCAATCAACCCCTGTCCGCCATGATGACCTACCTCTATACCAGTCGGGTGAAGCTGGCGGCCAAGGAGGGTCAGGGGCTGGGCGAAGAGTTGGACAAGATAGAGCGGCTGGCCCAGCGCATGAGCCGCATCATCACGGCGCTGCGCAATTTTGCCCGCAAGTCGCCAACAACCAGTGCTTTGTGCCGCCTAGACTTGCATGAACTGGCAGAGCAATCCTTGCTGCTGGTGGAGAACAGGGCCAAGCGTGATGGCTGTCGTTTGTCCAATGAGCTGCCCGCCGATCTCTGGATCCAGGCCGACCCGGGTCTGGTGGAGCAGGTACTGGTCAATCTGTTGGTGAATGCGCTGGATGCCATCGCTGGCCGGGAGCGACGGGAGATCAACCTGTTTGCGATCGCATTGGGGGGCGGGCGGCTGGGCATTGCGATCTGCGACAGTGGTCCCGGCTTCGACGAGGCCATGTTGCCCAAGCTGTTCACCCCCTTCACCACCAGCAAAGCGGTGGGGCTGGGATTGGGGCTGACCATCTGCCGCTCCTTGCTGGAACGTTGCCATGGTCAAGTCTGGTTGGGCTCTGCCCTGTCCGGGGGTGCTATGGTGGTGCTGGAATTTGTTGCCGATAAGGCCGATGTGTCCACGGGCGCCGACGGCCATGCATGACGGAGTATTGCCCATGTTGTTAACCCGCAGTCGTATCCCCGATGTGCTCCTGGTGGATGACGATGAAGATGTGCTGGACTCTTATTGCCATCTGCTCACCCTGTCCGGCTATCAGCCGAAGGCGACCACCAGCCCGGAGGAGGGGTTGGCCCTGCTGGACGCGCACTGGCCCGGAGTGGTGATCTCAGACATCTATATGCCGGCGATGAATGGCCTGGATCTGCTGGCCGAGCTGCAACGGATCGATGCCGAGATCCCGGTGATCCTGATCACGGGCCATGGCGACATACCGCTGGCGGTCAAGGCGGTCAAGCAGGGTGCCTTCGACTTTCTGGAGAAGCCCCTGAACCCGGAGGCACTGCTGGCGCTGCTGGCCAGGGCGCTCGAACAGAGGCGCAACATACTGTCCCATCGCAGCGAGATCCAGACGGCGGTCGATCATCAACTGATCGGCACCAGTCCGCAGATAGTGGCCATCCGCCAGCAGCTCAACCAGTTGGCCCAGACCGACAAGGATCTGATGCTGGAGGGGGAGCCTGGCTGCGGACGCCATACTCTGGCCACCTTGCTGCACAGCATCAGCGATCGCAAGGAGGGTCCCCTGCATGTCCATGATGGCGCCACCTCCCCCGAACTGGCCGAGATCAGGGCGAGCCTGACCCTCTGTGCCAAGGGGACGCTGGTCTTGCAGGCTCCCGCCCGGCTCAGCCCGGAGAGCCAGCGTTGGCTGGGGAGTTATCTGCTGGAGCAGGAGCGCAATGGCAACAAGGCGCAGCGCACCATCGCCTTGTTTGATGAGGCCCCGGAGCGGCTGGTGGAGCGGCATCTGCTGATGCCCGAGCTCTATTACTATCTCTCTCAGGTGAGGATCAAGCTGCCTCGCCTGGCCGAGCGCAGCTGTGACATCATTCCCCTGTTTCGCACCTTCCTGCGTCAGGGCTGCAAGCGGATAGGCCGGCCCCTGCCCCAGGTGGACAGACCCTATCTCGAGACCCTCAAGCGCCACCAGTGGCCCGGCAATATCCGGGAGCTGCGCAACGTGGCCGAGCTCTATGCCGTGGGCATCATCAAGCTGGCCGGGGTTGAGCGAGCCATACCGGCTGCCAATGCCCGGGAGCCCCTCGACGACCTGGTCGAAGAGTACGAAAAGCGCATCATAGAGGACACGCTCTTCCTCTTCTCCGGCCGGGTAGCCGAGGCCGCCAACTACCTTGGTATCCCCCGTAAAAAACTCTACCTGCGCATGAAAAAACATAATCTGGACAAGGAGTTGTTCAAGCCACAGAGCTGATCAGGCTCACCCTGAGCCATCAGAGCCATCAGAGCCATCAGAGCCATCAGAGCCATCAGAGCCATCAGGGCCATAAGGGCCATCAGAGCCATCAGAGCCATCAGAGCCATCAGAGCCATCAGGGCCATCAGAGCCATCAGAGCCATCAGGGCCATCAGACTGAATCATCAGACTGAGCCATCAGAGCCTGAACTGGCGAATGGTGATCGCCAGCTGCTGGCTCTGCTCTCCTAATTGGGCACAGGTCAGGCGTACCTGCTCCAGGCCCGTCAACATGGCGCGGCCATTGCTGGCGACGGCTTGCAGGTTCTGGTTTATCTCGCCACTGACCTCGCTCTGCTCATGAGCCGCGACCCTGATCTGATCGTTCATCTGGTTGATGATGACGATGGCCTGGCTCATCTGGCCGAGGTTGGCGCGGGTCTGATGGGCCTGAGCCACTACCTGGTGGCTCTGTTTGCTGCTGGCACCCATCCGCTGCACCGCCAGCTGACTGCCCTGCTGCAATCGCTCTATCATCTGCTGTATCTCCCCGGTGCTGTGCTGGGTCTTGCTGGCCAGGTTGCGTACCTCGTCGGCCACCACGGCGAAACCCCGCCCCTGTTCCCCGGCGCGAGCGGCCTCGATGGCGGCGTTGAGCGCCAGCAGGTTGGTCTGCTCGGCGATGCCACGGATCACCGCCAACACGGTCGAGATGTGCACCACATCCTGCTCCAACCGGGTGACACCCTGCTCCGATGCCTGAATATCCAGGACCAGCGCCTCCAGGGCCGTCACCGTCAGATGCAGATCCTCGCTGGCGCTCTGGACCTGTTGGGCAGCCTCACTCGAGGCGCTCGCGGTCTGACGGGCATGGGCCATCATCTGACCGCTGGTGGCGCTCTGCTCCTCTACTGCGGCCGCTATCTGGTCACTTTGCTGTTGCTGGCTCAGACCGTTGTCGACCATCTTGGTCATCAGCTCATGGAGCTGAGTCGAGGCGGACTGGACGGCGACGACGGTCTGGCTGACATCACCGACTATCTGATGCACCCGGCTGATGAAGCGGTTGAAGGCGGTGCCCAGGGCGCCTATCTCATCCCGACTGTGGATGCTCAGCCGCTGGGTCAGATCCCCCTCGCCATCGGCGATGTTGGCCAGGGCCTGCTGCATATTGCGCAGTGGCTGCAGCATCAACCGGGTCAGGCACCAGGTCAGCCCTATGGCAAACAGGACGGCGGCCAGGGTGCCCAGGCTCATCAGCTGCTGGGCATGCTGGCTGGACGCCTGGCTCTGCGCCATCAAGGTCTCTCTGCTCAGCGTCACCGCCTCCTTGAGCAGGTTGAGCTGCTTGCGGATGGATGAAAATTGCCGCTCGGCCTCATCGAAATGGGTTGCCAGATAGTTGCTGGCGGACTGGGGATGGGCAAAGACGGCGCCATAGTGCGGCAACCAGCGATCGAACTCTGCCAGCATCAGATCCAGGCTGGCCTGATGCTCCGCCCCGAGCAGGCCGCTCCCGATCAGGCCTTGTACGTCGGCTAGCCGGGCTCTGGCCTTGCTGCTGTTGTCGATGAACTCCTGATGCTGAAAGGCGAGGTTGCGCTCGGTGATACCACCGACGATCAACCCCTGGCCCGCCGCCACTATCTGGTAGAGATCCCGGTAGGCATCCTCCAGGGCGTTCTGAACCGGCAATATCTGTTCGGTTACCGTCCGGTTGATCCGCTGCTGTTCACTGAAGCTGCGGTAGGCCACCGCCATCACAGCGGACATGATGAGCAACACCATCAGGATGGGTACCCGTAATTTGGTGGTAAACGAGAGGTTGTTCAGAAGGGTCATGGGGGCGTCGCCGTGGTGAGGAAGGAGGGCCACATTATCGGAGCTGGTGAATCTTTGATCTCGACAGGGGTCACGGTTCGCGGCCCTGGATGGTGGAATTTGGGTTAGTGAGGGCCCAAATTCGGTATTTGTCCATTGCGGGAGCCCTTGAGGTATTTCTGACCAATAATCAGGGAGCTGAGTCTGCGAGGGGATGGCTATGAGATGTCCAAGGTGTTTGCGCGAGGGGGTCGACAAGGTGCTGGATGAGCGGGTGGGGCGAGCCTGTTCGCTGGGGATGGGGGCCGCGGGCGGCTATGCGGGGGCGGCGACCCTCGCCAAGGCGGGTGCCATCTGGGGAGGAACTTTGGGGAGTCTTGGCACCCCCATTGGGGCTCTGCTGGGGGCCATCTGCGGTGGTCTGCTCGGCGGCCTGGGCGCCGGAACCGTTGGCTGGCTGGTGGGCCGTGCCCTGGATCGGCGTCTCTCCGAGGAGTTCTTTTGCAAGGCCTGTGAGCACAGGTTCAAGCGCTAGCCGCTGGCTGAGATCCGATCAAAAAAACGCCCCCGACTGAGCGGGGGCGTTTTTTATGACTGGGTGGTTCAGGCGGGCAGCGAGAACAGCTGCTCCAGATAGATGGCCACTCCATCCTCATCGGAGCTGAGGGTGCGTGCGTGCTCGGGCAGCGCCAGCTTGAGGCGGTCATGGGCATTTTCCATCACCACACCGCGCCCAACCATGTCCAGCATCTCGAAGTCGTTCATGCCATCGCCAAAGGCCACCGCCTGGGACATATCCAGCCCATGTTGGGCCAGTACGGCCTGTACGGCATTGCCCTTGTGGACCCCGGCGTGCATCACCTCGAGGCAATCCGGCAGGGAGAAGGTGACATTGAGGCGGTCACCATACCGGGCATTGAGTTCGGCCTCTATGCTCAGCAGCTTCTCGTGTTCGCCGATGTAGAACACCTTGCTGATCTGCTCCTTCGAACAGCTCTGGAGATCGGTCAGTCGATAGCTGAAACCGGACTCATCGTGGAAGTTGAGCAACCAGGGCAGCTCCTCTTCCACCAGCCACTCATCTCCCTGGTAGACGTTGAGATGAATGCTGGGATCCCGGGGCAGGGCGATCAGCTCGGCGGCAACGTCGCTTGGCAGGGACTGGTTGAACACCAGCCGATCCTGCTTGTCATGTACCATGGCGCCATTGGAGGTGATGAGATAGATGTCCAGCCCCAAGGCGTCGCGAATGGAGCGAACATCCACGTGATGACGACCTGTGGCGACCACGAACTTGATGCCCTGGGCCACCAGACGGTGCAGAGTGTCGCGGGTGCGGGGGGAGATCTGGTGCTGCTGGTTGAGCAGGGTACCGTCGAGATCGGATACAACTACCTTGAACATCGTTACCTCGGTTTCACGTGAATGCCGGGGCAGTTTACCCCAGCCATCCCACTGGCCCCATTTATTTAGGGTTACAAAAAATAAGCAGCTTTTGAGTGTTTTGTGAGGCATGCCGCCACGCAGATGGCGGCATGCCCGGGTTCAGTAGCGGCCAAAGAAATCGAGAATGGCGGTGAGGGCGGGCAGGCGTTTGTCATCGCTTTCGATAAACAGCTCATGCCAGGCACCCTCGATGCGCAGGGGTTTGCCTCCCTCGCAGGGGGCGCGCTGGCAGAAATCGAGTTGGGCCTGGTTGTCGACCACGCTGTCGGCCCCCGCTTGCAACAGCAGCAGCGGCGTCTTGATCTTGCCAGCCTCCTGGATGGCGCGCTCGCCACCCATCATGCCCTGATGGATCCAGTGGGCGGTGGCGCCGCCCAGCTTGACCTGAGGGGTCTGCTCATATTGCTGGCGGAACGCGGCATAGCGTGCCTGGCTGTGGGTCAGCTCGTTATTCGCGAAGCCCTGATCCTGATATCCCCCCTGGCCTGGGCCATAAGGCGGCTCTCCGAACCAGCCCCCGACGGTGCCTATGGTGGCGGCGACTCCCTTGGCGAGCCAGTGGGGCAGGCCCCCCAGGTTGATGCCCATCATGGGTGAAGAGAGCGCGGCCGCCCTTATGTCATCCGGCCAGCGTTCCAGATAGCGAGCCGAGATGGCGCCACCCATGGAGTGGGCCAGCAGGAACAGCTTGGCGGGCTTGTCGGCCATGACGACGTGATCGTGGAACTGCTTGAGATCGGCGACATAGTCTTCGAAGTCGACCACATACCCCTTCTCCTTGTCTGCCAGCAGGCGGCCGGAGAGCCCCTGGCCACGGTGATCGATGAGGTAGAGGCTATAGCCCTGACGCCACAGATCCCGGGCCAGCTCCTGATACTTGAGGTAGGTCTCTACCCGGCCGTTGACGATCATGATGGCGCGATCGCTGTCTGGATTGCGCAGCACGGCGTAGCGGATGGGGATCCCGGCCTTGCCCTGAAACTCCCCCTCGCGGGCGTGGTCGCGCCAGAATGCGGGTAGCGTCTCTTCATAGAGGGCAGGCAGCTCGGCTTCTGTGGTCAGCTGATAGGGGTTGTTCACGGCTAAGGCTCCGGCGGATAGCAGGGTCAGGGCCAGCAGGGGCAGGCAGCTAAATTTCATCGGATGGACACTCCATATCCAGGGGGTCATCTTGTTGCGCAGCCCAGCCCTTGCGGGTCAGCTGCATGCGTTGCCACCAGGCGTCATCGGCCAGGATCTCGCCTTGGGAACCCAGCGGCGGGTAAGGCATCTCTTTCTCTTTGCAGAGTTGGGCATAGATGGGATAGCCCCCCTCGAACAAGATGGCATTCTGCTCCTCGGCGTCGAGGGGGCAGCCGCGTTGATAGCAGCCGGCCAGCTCACGTTGGCGCTGGGCCTCATACAAGATGGCGGCGGCGGCGACCGAGACATTGAGGGACTGCACCATGCCGACCATGGGGATGACAATATGGTGATCGGCCAGGGCCAACGCCTCCGGAGTGATGCCGAACTTCTCCTGGCCGAGCAAGATGGCGGTGGGTTTGGTGTAATCAATCTGGCGAAAATCCACCGACTGCTCCCCCAGGTGGGTGGCCAGGATCTGCATGCCGGCGGCCTTGAGATCGGTGATGGCGCCCTGGATGTCGCTATGGAGAGAGATATCGACCCAGTTCTGGCTGCCGCGGGCCGTGCCCTTGCGCTTGTGGATGCTGTTCTTCGGCCAGACCGCATGCACCCTGTGGATGCCCACGGCATCGGCGGTGCGCACTATGGCGGCCAGATTGTGCGGCTTGTGGACCTCTTCGAGGCAGACGGTCAGGTCGAGCTGGCGCATGGCCAGCATGTCGGAGATGCGTTGATAACGTTCGGGGGTCATGGCTGTCTCTATCAAGTCTGTGGTGCCTGTGTCGTCATCTGGCACGGGCGAAGGGTCGACGGGCGCCAGCTCAGTAAGCCGAGGCTGTGCGTCGCCCTGAAAGCATCAGGCGGCTTGCGCCGCCTGTGGTATCAGTTCTTCTGTCGACCGACCCTGAGCACATTGGGCATGACCCGGATCTTGCGCATGATGTTGGCAAGATGGATGCGGCCCTTGGTGGTGATCAGCAGGGTTACCAGGTAGACGCGACCATCTTTCTCTTCGGTGCTGATGGCGTGAATATTGGCGCCGGTGGCGGCGATCACGTTGGCCAGCTCGGCCAGGGCGCCCTGATGGTTGACGATCTCGATGTGAATACCTGTCTTGAACTCTTGTTCCTGCTCGGTATCCACTTCCCACTGTACCGGCAGGTACTTGTCCGGCTCGCGACTGTAACCCTTGATGTTGCGACAGGACTCCTGGTGGATGACCAGCCCCTTGCCCGGGCTGATGTGGGCGATGATGGCATCGCCGGGAATGGGGCGGCAACAGTTGGCGAAGGTGACCAGCATGCCATCGGCACCCCTGATCGGCATCTTCTTGCTGCTGTTCTTGGGCTGATCACCCTGGGACAGCCCCTCATCCTGCATGCGGCGGGCGACCATGACACTCATGGCGTTGCCCAGGCCGATATCGGCCAGCAGCCCCTGCAGGTTCTCATGCTTGGTATCGGTCAGCACCTGCTTGATGCGGGATTCCGAAATGTCCTCGATATTCTTGGCACCCAGGGCATGGTTGAGCAGGCGGCGGCCGAGCACCACTGACTCTTCGGTACGCAGGTTCTTGAGGAACTGGCGGATCTTGGAGCGGGCCTTGGTGGTCACCACGAAGTTGAGCCAGGCGGCATTGGGGCGAGCGCCAGGGGCCGTGATGATCTCCACTGTCTGACCGGACTGAAGCTGGCTGCTCAGGGGGTAGGGGTGGCGGTCGACCCTGGCACCGACGCAGGCATGGCCGATGTCGGTGTGGACCGTATAGGCAAAATCGACCGGCGTCGCCCCGGTGGGCAACTCCATGATGCGGCCTTCAGGGGTGAACACGTAGATCTCGTCCGGGAAGAGATCGGTTTTGACCCCCTCGATAAACTCGAACGAACTGCCGGCGCTCTGTTGCAGTTCGAGCAGGCTCTGCATCCAGCGCTGAGCGCGGATCTGGGCCGTGGTGCCCGAGCTGTCGCCATCCTGTTTGTAGGCCCAGTGAGCGGCAACCCCCTTGTCGGCCATCTGATCCATGTATTCGGTACGGATCTGCACCTCGACCGGCACCCCGTGGGGCCCGACCAGGGAGGTGTGCAGGGATTGATAGCCGTTGGTCTTGGGGATGGCGATGTAATCTTTGAAGCGGCCGGGGCGGGGCTTGTAGAGGTTGTGCATCTGCCCGAGCACCCGGTAACAGGTGTCTATGTCCTTCACCTTGACGCGAAAGGCATAGATATCCATTACCTCATGAAATTGCAGCTCTTTTTTCTCCATCTTGTTGTAGATGGAGAACATGTTCTTCTCGCGGCCGCTGATCTGCGCCTCGATGCCGGACTCCTGCAGTCGCCCCTGAATTTCACTCTGGATGGAGTCGATGATCTCCCGGCGATTGCCACGGGCACGGCGCACGGATTCGCGCAATACCCGGGAGCGCATGGGGTAGAGCGCCTCGAAGCCGAGCTCTTCCAGCTCGTTCTTCATGGTATGGATACCGAGCCGGTTGGCGATGGGGGCGAAGATTTCCAGGGTCTCGCGGGCGATGCGGCGGCGCTTGTCCGGACGCAGGGAGCCGAGGGTGCGCATGTTGTGGGTGCGATCGGCCAGCTTGATCAGGATGACTCTGATGTCCTGGGTCATGGCCATCATCATCTTGCGGAAGTTTTCGACCTGGGCTTCCTTGCGATCGCGAAACTTCAGCTTGTCGAGCTTGGAGACACCGGCAACCAGCTCGGCCACGGCATCACCGAACAACTCCGCCAGCTCGGCCTTGGTGACCGGGGTATCCTCGATGACATCGTGCAACACGGCCGCCATCAGAGTCTCGTGGTCCAGACGCATGTCGCCCAGAATGCGGGCAACCGCCACCGGGTGGGTGATATAGGGTTCACCACTGGATCGCATCTGACCCTGGTGAGCGTCACGGGCTACCACATAGGCTTGCTTGAGTTTCTCAACCTGCTCGGATGGCAGATAAGAACTGGCTACTTCTTTAAGATTTTCAAATAGATACAAGACATGCCCCGCTGCGGTAATTCAGCAATCCGTGATATTGAGGGTATAGCCCTGAGTTTGCGAGGTTTTCGAGCGGTTGTAAATGGGGGGAAGAACAGTCGGCACCCGGGCGGGTGCCGACTCGTAGGACTTAACCGCGGCCTTCGGCGATGGCAGCGACGGCAGCCAGCTCGGCAGCTTCCTGCTCTTGCTGCTCGTAACGGTCCTGAGTGTCCATCACTTGGTTGTTCACCAGACCCAGCTCGATCTCGCGCAGGGCGATCACGGTCGGTTTGTCGTTCTCTTCGTCAACCAGGGGGTCTTTACCTTGAACCGCGATCTGACGGGCGCGGCGCGCGGCGACCAGTACCAGGTCAAAACGGTTACCTACCTGTTTTACAGCATCTTCTACAGTAACGCGTGCCATGCAGACTCCAGTGTTTAGACTTTTAGTGTTTAAAAGACGGTGTTTAAAAATGACGCAAAAGTGTACTTGGTTTTAGCTTATTCCGCCAGTAGCTGTTGCAGCAAGTTTTGCTGCGCCTGCCGTTGGCGGCACATCTTCAACCTTTGGCTCTCGATGATGGCCTTGAGTTGACCCAGCGCCAGCTCAAACTCTTCGTTGATGATGACATAGTCATACTCATCGTAGTGCACCATTTCGGCAATGGCTTTCTCCATGCGGCCACGGATCACCTCTTCGCTGTCCTGCCCGCGACCGATCAGGCGGCGCTCCAGCTCGGGACGGCTCGGCGGCAATATGAAGATGGATTGCGTCTCCATCTGCTCGCGGATCTGGCGGGCGCCCTGCCAGTCGATATCGAGGAAGACATCGATACCCCGGGCCAGGCAGGCCTCGATGGCTGCCCTGGAGGTGCCATAGTAGTTGCCGAACACCTCGGCCCACTCCAGGAAGTCGCCACGGGCGATCAGTGCCTTGAACTCTTCGACCGGTACGAAATGGTAGTGGACCCCGTTCTCTTCCCCCGGACGCATGGCGCGGGTGGTGTGGGAGACGGAGAGCTGCATACGGCCAGCGGCCTCAGGCTGCTTGAGCAGGGCATTGATCAGACTGGACTTACCCGCTCCGCTTGGGGAGGAGATGATGTAGAGGGTGCCTTGTTGCGCCATGTCAGTACCTTTCAACGTTTACCGTGTTTTGGTTGTAGCAGAGAGCGCCGTCTCCTGCCCCTCGGGGCGACAGCCAAGCACAACACACAGAAAATTCAGCAGCAGGGGGATGTAAAGGCGGCAGATGGTAGCAGATGACCGCAGATAAAAAAACGGCCGGAATCATATTCCAGCCGATCAAAGGATTCGTAGCTTGCTGCGAGAGTTGCCTCTACGCAGCGGCTATTCTGGCGAGGAAATACTCGGGAGACTATCAGGTTATCTCTCGCTGACTGCTCGGGATTTTCGATGGATTGCCCGCTTCCTCCCCCGCTTGCCACCACTGGTCGAAGCGGGCGATCACCCGCTCGACCGGCAGCTTGGCCATGGCGTCCGGGTCTTTGAGCCGGGTGCGCCAGCTCAGCTCGCTCAGAGGTTTGCCGGTCTCCTGCTCGATCAGATCCCGATAGACGCTGACCACATAGTCGTGGCACAGATAGGGGCCGGTGCGGGCCGGATTGTGATGGGCATAGAGGCCGATGACGGGGGTGCCGACCAGGGTCGCCATGTGGGTGGGGCCGGTATCGGGGGCCAGCACCAGGCTCGCTTCCTTGATCAATGCCAGCAACTGCTTGAGGTTGGTCTGGCCGACCAGGTCGACCGGCTTGCTCTGGCTCAGGCGCCGTATCTCAGCCGCGAGATCCCGCTCCAGCTTGGCCGGCCCGCCGCACAGCAGCACTCGCATGCCCTGGCGGTGGGCATGATCCGCCAGGGCGGCATAGCCAGCTGCGGTCCAGTTCTTGAACGGTTTGCTGGCGGCGGCACAGATGAGCAGGGTCGGTTGCCCGGCAATCTGCGCCTTGGCCCAGACCTGATGTTCAGGGGCTATGGGTAGCTGCCAGTCCGGGGTCAGATCCTTGATGCCCAGCTCGCGGGCGAAGGCGAGGAAGCCGTCCAGCACATGAGGGGAGGCAGGCGAGGGCACCTTGTGATTGGTGAACAGCCATTGACCATCGTTGGCACGCTCCCGATCGAAACCCAGTTTGACGTCGGCGCGGATGCCGAGGGTGGCGATGCTGGCGCGCAGGGCGGCCTGCAGATGCAGCAGGGCATCGAATTTTCGGCCTTGCAGCTGCTGCCAGAGGGCGCGGTAGCCACGCCAGCCCTGACCCTTGTCGAAAGGGATCACCTCGACACCGGGCAAGTCGGCAAAGAGCCCCGCCTCCAGCTTGCCGATGACCCAGGTGATGCGGGTGTCCGGCCACTCCCGCTGAATGACCCGCACCAGCGCCAGTGCGTGGCAGCAATCACCAATGGCGGAGAGCCGCAATATACAGATTGAAGAGGGTGGCGTTTGGAACGGCAGCATGATGTGGCGCAATAGATGGGAAATCGATGAATGGCATTATGCAAACTCCATCATGGATTGTAAAATTGCGACCAATGACTGCCCGGAACCCACCAGATGCAAATTCAAACCGACAAGAACCAGGTGTGCTGGTTTGCCGATGACCTCTTCAACCATCCTTCGCCCAGGCTATTCGATCCCCTCTGGTGGCAGAACCAGGGCAAGGTGGTGGGCTCGGCCATCGGCCGGGGGGTGACCTGGTTCGTGAAGGAGGAGTCCTGCCATCTGGTGCTGCGCCACTACTATCGCGGCGGCATGGTGGGCAGGGTGGTGCGGGATCGCTTCTGGTTCGAGGGGGTGGAATCGAGCCGTGCCATGGCCGAGTTCAGCCTGCTGGAGACCCTGAGCCGTCAAGGGTTGCCGGTGCCCAGGCCGTTCGGGGCACGCATGGTCAAGCAGGGCCCCTTCTACCGGGCCGACATCCTGATCGAGCGCATTCGTGGTGCCAAGGATCTGGTGGCCCTGCTCAAACGGGGTTCTGTCGCTGCCGACATCTGGTTGCGGGTGGGTCAGACGATACGCCAGCTGCACGATGCCGGTGTCTATCACGCGGATCTCAACAGCCACAATCTGCTGCTCGACAAGGCGGACAAGGTGTGGGTGATCGATTTTGACAAGGGGGCCATCCGTGCGCCAGGCAGCTGGCAGCAGGCCAATCTGGAGCGATTGCTGCGCTCTTTCAATAAAGAAGCCCAGCTGCATACCAGCTTCCACTTCGTGCCGGAGAACTGGCAGACCCTGATGCAGGGCTATCGGGGCTAGCCTCGGTGAGGCGTGAGGTGCGGTCCCGGCTGAGGGTCGCTTGCCCTCCCGAGCTGACGCGTCTTTTTCATCACAAACACCCCGATGCGGATTGCCGATCCCTTGCCCCGATGCTACTTATTGGGGTTCACGACAAGTTTCACGGTTTAGAGGCGTTTGATGGATGTACTGAAGGCTCCGCTAGCGGACACAGTGACCCGGCTGGATAGTTCCCTGATGGCGGATGCCATGCAACTGATGGATGCCGGCGTCTGGCGCTGGTCGCAGCCGCAGGCCATGGCGCGGGATCCCTCCTGCCTGGCGTTGCTCGGCCTCACCCAAGACAATCTGGATGAGATGAGCTGGCTGGCACGGATACACCCGGATGACATGGCGCGGGTGCTCGAAGCCTTCGCCGCCTGTCTGCATGGTCGGGACTCGCTGCGTCTGGACTATCGCATCCTGCACCATGATGGCCACTATATTCGCCTCGATGAGCGAGCCCAGCGCCAGCCGGACGGCTCGCTGCTTGGGGTGGTGCGTCGTTGCCGCCACTCCCACTCCCCGGTGGCGGAGCAACAGGGCACGGATCCCCTGACCGGGCTCGAGAGCCGCGGTTATTTCGAGCAGAGGCTCAACGAACGCCTCGGCCAAGCGAGCGCCTTCTGCCTGCTGCAACTCACCGTGGATCACAGAGCCAAGATATTGCAGCTGTTTGGCGAAGCCGATTGCGACACCATGCTGGCCAAACTGGCGCGTATCGTGCGTCACGAACTGCGCAAGGATGACCCCTTCGCCCGCTGGGATGACGATACCTTCATCCTGATGCTGCCGGGCATCGAGCGGCTGGATGCCCTGGAGATCGCCGAACGGCTGCGCCTCGAAATTGCCGATGCCAGCCTGCTGCCGGAGCGACCAGTCACCGTCAGCATCGGATTGGTGCAGCATCAACCGGGGGAGCAGATCGATCATCTGCTGGCCCGGCTCGCCTCCTGCCACGGTCAAGCCCGTCAGGAGCACAACCAAGTCATCGGCTAGCAGGCTCTGCCCCGGGTTCGGGAGGCGCTCCATGAAGAGCGCCTCCCAAGCGGGATCAGGCGCGAGCCAGTTTCCCGGGTCGGCACAGCCAGAGCGAGGCCAGCATCAGCAGGCCGCCAAGGGCGAGGCGCGGCAGGTCCGTCTCTCGTCCCCACAGCAGCAAGTTGACCAGCAGACCCGCCGGGATCAGGGCGTTGTTCATGATGGCCAGCACGCCGCTGCTGACCAGGGTGGCGCCCTTGTTCCACAGGAAGTAACCCAACCCGGATGCCACCACTCCCAGCCAGAGCAAGATGCCCCACTGCAGGCCGGTGCTGGGATATTGCGGTTTGCCGAGCAGCCACCAGGCGGGCAGGGCGATAGCCAGGGCCCCCAGATAGAAGCAGCCAAACACCGCATGTTGTGGCGGTTGCTGCGCTTCACGGGCCATCAGCACCTTGTAACCCACCTGCCCCAGGGCGAAACAGAGGTTGGCCCCCTGCACCACCAGGAAGCCCAGCAGATAGCTCTCGGTCAGACCATCGAAGCGGATGACGGCCGCGCCCAGTACCGCCAGTGCGGCCGCCCCCAGATAACTCGGCTTGAAGCGCCGCTCCAGCAGATCGTGGATCAGGGTGATGTAGAGAGGGGTAAAGATGGTAAATACCAGTACCTCAGGCACCGTCAGCAGCAGGAAGGAGTGGTAGTAGAAGAGGTACATCAGGCCGAGCTGAATGGCGCCGAGCCCCATCAGCTTGAGAGCCAGATCGGGTCGCAGCCAGCGTTTACGCAGGAAGGGCAGAAACACCAGACTGGCGAGCAGGATGCGGGTTAGCACCGAGAAGTAGGCATCCACCTGACCGGCGAGGTAGACACCGATCAGGCTGAAGGAGAAGGACCAGAGCAGGGTAACCCCTATCAAGTAGTTCATGTGTTTGATTTATCGTCAGTTGTCAATTTTGAGGGCGCTATGATGGCCGAGATGGAAGCTGTGATCCAGCGTTTATGGCAGCGGTTGCCACAGATAGGCGCATTTGCGTTCGAGGGGAGTAACGGGGCGGGCTCCGCCACCGACTGGACGGGGCGCGGCGAGGGCAGGGTGCAGGTGACCGATCACCAAGGGGGCTGGCTGTTTGACGAGCAGGGCCGCTATCAGACTCCTCACGGCAAGGTGCTGACCATGACGAACCGCTTCTGGTGGCAGCGTACCCCGGCGGGGATCAGCCTCTCCCACTTGCGCTACCAGAGCCCGGTACTGCTGTTCGAGTTGCGGCCGGTGGCGGGCCGCTGGCAGACCCATGAGCCCCACCTGTGCGGCCAGGATCACTACAGCGCCGAGCTGGTGGAGGAGGCAGCCGGCTTCCGGCTGAGCTGGCAGATCCAGGGGCCCCGCAAGAACGAGCGTCTCGATTACCGCTATCACCTGATGGAGGGGGCATCGCCGCCATAACAAAAACCGGCGCAAGCGCCGGTTGGAGACAATATCTTGAGGGGCCGCCGAGTGTCAGGCCTTGATGACCTGGCTCAGGATGGCCTGCAGGCGGCTGTCAAACAGCCAGGGCAGCAGCACCATCAAGAGGCCGACGAGCCCTGCCAGCTTGTGGCGGTACTGCCAGCCGGCAATCAGCACCAGACCGCCACACAGGGAGGTCAGGATGCCTGACACAGGCTTTCCCGGCGATTGCGACGCTGCTGGGCCCACTGGTTCATGGCGACCGAGCCCAGGATCAGCATCAGGGCGACACCGGTGGTGGAGTGGATCTGCTCACCGAGGAACAGGGCACCCAGCACCACCCCAAACAGGGGCACCAGATAGTTGCTGAAGGAGGCGAAGGTCGGGCCTGCCTTCTGGATCAATGCCATATAGAGGAAGTAGACCAGACCGGTACAGAAGATGCCCAGCACCACCACGGCGATGGTAGCCTGTTGGCTCGGCAGGGTCAGGCTGTCGAGATCGATCAGGAAGGGGGCGGCGATCAGCAGTTGAATGGCCGAGGAGATGAGAATGTTACGGGCCACCACCACCGGGTGATCCTTGGCGAAGCGCTTGATCATCAGCAGGCCGATGGCGAAGCAGCTGGCTCCGAACAGGATCGCCACGGCGCCCACCAGACCGGCATTCATGCCACCGGACAGTTTTGGCCAGAACAGCACCAGCACGCCGATGAAGCCCACCACCACGGAGAGCAGACCGCTCTTGGTGATTTTTTCACCCGAGATAAACAGCGGCGCCATCAGGATGGTGACGAAGGGGATGCAACCCATCACCACGGCGGCGATGGCGCTGTCCACATACTGCTGGCCCCAGGCCACCATGATGAAGGGGATGGTGGCATCGAGCAGGGCGATCAACATGTAGGTGCGCCAGGGGGTGTGTTCGCTCTTGAGTCGCATGAACAGACAGAGCAGCCCCAGGGTCAGGCTGCCACACAGGGCACGCCCGGCGGCGACCAGGATCGGCGGCATTTCGGCCACGGCCTGGTGCATGAAGATGAACTGGGAACCCCACAGCAGGCCGATGGCCAGCAGTAACAGATAACTACGCATGTCTTGTCTCGTTGTCGATGATGCAATGAATGAGCGCATTCTAGGGACTCTGTTACTATGTAGAAAATGAATTGTTGGCATTTGCCTATGGTCAATATCGATGGAACTCTCCCTCGCCCGGCTCGATCTCAACCTGCTCACCCTGTTCGATGTGTTGATGCAGGAGCGCAACGTCACCCGGGCCGCCGAACGGCTCCACCTCTCCCAATCCACCGTCAGTCATGCCCTGGGCCGACTGCGTCAGGCGCTGGATGATCCCCTCTTCGTCATGAGCCGGCGCGAGATGATGCCGACCGAGCGGGCCAAGGCCCTGGCCGGGCCGGTACGCCAGGCCCTGGCCATGCTGGAGCAGGGCTTGCGTCAGGCCAAGGGGTTCGACCCCGCCAGCGCCCGCCGGGTATTTCGCATGGCGCTGCCGGGCTCGGTGGAGCATGGTCTGGTTCCCGCCATGGTCGAACGGCTTCATCGGCTTGCTCCCCACTGCCGGCTGGAGGTGTGCGAGCTGGCGGCCAGCGACTACGAGCGTGAACTGGAGAAGGGGGAGCTGGATCTGGTGGTGGGTTTTGCCGGGGCCGATCACCTCTCGCCCCGCTTGTGGCGTGAGGACTGGTTCAGCAATCCCCTGGTTTGTCTCTCCCCCATGGACAGCGGCCTGCCCGAGCGGTTGGGGCCGAGGGAGCTGGTGAGCAAGCCCCATATCCATACCTCGAGCTGGGGCCACAGCCAGGCGATGGTGGATCTCTGGCTGGCCCGGTTCGGGGTGGAGCGGGAGCTGGGGGTCAGGTTGCCAAGCTTCATGGCAGTGCCCCAGTTGATGGCGACCCGGCGTTATCTGGTGGTGGTGCCCGAGATGATAGGCCGTGACTTTAGTCGCGATTATCCGCTGCAACTCCATCAACTCGAACCGGCCATCCCCATCGTCTACCTGATGGCGGGCCACCCCCTGAGCGCCCATGACGAGGCGATCCGCTGGTTCAAGGGGGAGCTGCATGCCCTGGCCGAGGGGCGCTATGGCCTGACCTCCCTCGGCGGATAGCCACCCCCTTGCCCCCGGGTGCACCACCGGGGGCTGAGTGGCAGGGGGCGAGGGCCCGGTGGCGCTTAGTCGAAGTAGTTGAGGCCCATGGCCCGCTTCACTTCTCCCAGCACCCTGTCCGTGACGGTGCGCGCCTGCTCGGTGCCCTGGCGCAGCAGCGTGAGCAGTTCGCCCCGTTCGCTCATGGCCTGCTGCCTGCGCAGTCGCATGGGAGCAAGCAGGCTTTGCAGGCAGTCGTTCAGCACCTGCTTGCAGCGCATGTCCCCCAGGCCACCGCGCCGGTAGTGCGCCTTCATCTCGGCCACCAGTGCCTTGTCCGGGTGGAAGGCATCCAGATAGGTGAACACCGTATTCCCTTCGACCTGACCCGGATCGCTCAGCCTGAGGTGATTGGGGTCGGTATACATGCCATGGACTGCCTGCTTGATCTCCGCCTCGGACATGCCGAGTTCTATGGTATTGCCGAGGGACTTGGACATCTTGGCCTTGCCGTCGATACCGGGCAGGCGGCCGGTGTCGCTCAAGATGGGTTGGCACTCGGTCAGCACCTCTCTCCCGACCAGACCGTTGAAGCGACGCACTATCTCGTTGGTCTGCTCCAGCATGGGCAGCTGATCCTCACCGACCGGTACATGAGTGGCCCGAAATGCGGTGATGTCGGCCGCCTGACTGACCGGATAGACCAGGAAGCCGGCAGGCAGGCTGCGCTCAAAGCCTTTTTGCTGGATCTCCGCCTTGACGGTGGGGTTGCGCTCGAGGCGGGCGACGCTGACCAGATTGAGGTAGTAACCGGTCAGCTCGGGGAGGGCGGGCAGGGCACTCTGCAGGCAGAAGGTCGTCTTGGCGGGATCCAGCCCGGCGGCCAGATAGTCGGCCATCACCTCCAGCACGTTGCCGGTGACCTTGGCCGGGTCATGGCTGTTGTCGGTCAGTGCCTGCAAGTCGGCAATCATCACGAACTGGCGGTGGGTCTGTTGCGCCTGCACCCGTTGGCGCAGGGATCCGACATAGTGGCCTATGTGCAGTTTGCCGGTGGGCCTGTCGCCCGTGAGTATGATGGGGGTTTGCATGTCACTCTCTCCAGTCTGGGGTGGGCCGGGAGGCGACAAAGGACACAAATACAATGACCGCCTCTCGGCGGCCACTGTGTTTTCTTTGGGAAATCTTACATAGAAAAGCGGTGCCGCCTGTTTAGGAGCAGCACCACCAGTAATCTTTGTTGAAGGCGGTCATGTTCATGGCCACTCAAGCTACGCCTGTTCCATCACTTCTGCAAGGGCACGACCAGCAGGTCGCAAGGCACTGTGTTCATCAGCTGGCGGGCACTGGAGGTCAGCAGGCTCCAGAAGCTCTGACGATGGCCACAGACCAGCAGGTCGATGTCATAGTCACGTACCGCCTGATTGACCCGCTCGCTCAGGTCGCCGCAGATCACCAGCTTCTTCTCGATGGGGTACTCCACCGGCGCCAGGAAGGCTTCCAGCTTCTCCTTGGCCTCGGCGATCACCTGATCCTGCACATTGTCGATGTCGATATCTATCATCTCGGTGTAGAGATCCTTGAGGTCGACATCGACATGGATCACCGACAGCTTGGCACCGTTGGAGATGGCCCGATCGACCGCCTTCTCAATCACCTTGCGGTTGTCTTCCGACAGGTCGATCGCGACCAGCACATGCTTGTAATGGGTTCCACTCATGGGATTCTCCTCACAGATAGTCTTGTCACTATACCAATCGCTATTGAAACTAAAATGTCATTCTCATCACAGCTTTATGTACCCATGGCACTCCTCTGTACCGCATTTGTGAGCCAGGTTCCGTTATCGCCATCGTGCAGCCATGCCTAGTGCTCGTCGCTCTGTATCGAGATGCGTGAGCCAGGTTCCGTTATCACCATCGGGCAGCCAGGCCTCGTGCTCGTCACTCTGTATCGAGATATGTGAGCCAGGTTCCGTTATCGCCATCGTGCAGCCAGGCCTAGTGCTCGTCGCTCTGTATCGAGATGCGTGAGCCAGGTTCCGTTATCGCCATCGTGCAGCCATGCCTCGTGCTCGTCGCTCTGTATCGAGATGTGTGAGCCAGGCCCCTTTATCGTCATAGTGTGTCGATGCGCATGAACCAGGCCTCGTGTTCGTCACTCTGTATCGAGATATGTGAGCCAGGCCCCTTTGCCGTCATTGTGCGCCGATGAAATGAGCGGAAACATGAGGCGGGTCACAGCGGGCAACTTGCCCCTTGTCCGCGCCGGGCATAGGATGTGCCCGTGTTTCGCAAGGATCACAACATAACAAGAAGCATCTGAATACCGCTTTGGGAGCCTATGGCTCCCTTTGTTTTTTTACCCCCCTTTCTTGTTCAGACGCTGCGCCATATCAAGGTCATCTCCTCCCCCGCTGGCTATGCTCAAGCCAGTGACTTTGGAGAAGTGCCATGATCATCCGTCCCGAGATCCAGGGCTGCGTCGCCCGCAACTGCCATCCCATCGGCTGCCGTGCCGCAGTGGAACAACAGATAGCCGAGATCCGCGCCGCGGGCCAGTTCAATGGCCCCAGGCGGGTGCTTGTCCTCGGCGCCTCATCCGGCTTTGGATTGGCCTCACGCATCGCGCTCACCTTCGGTGCCGGGGCCGACTCCCTTGGCATCTCGTTTGAGCGGGGCCCCTCCGAGAAAGGGGTTGGCAGCGCAGGCTGGTACAACAACATCTGGTTCAAGCAGGCCGCTGAACAGCAGGGGCGGCTGGCCCTGAATCTGATCGGCGATGCTTTCTCGGACGCGATGCGCCAGCAAGCCATAGCGACGATTCGCCAACAGTGGGGGCAGGTGGATCTGGTTATCTACTCCCTGGCGAGCGGTGTGCGGGTACTGGCCGATGGCCGCCAGGTGCGATCTGTCCTCAAGAGCACGGGGCAACCCTTCACCGGCCTGGGGCTGAATCTGGAGCACTATGCCCTCGAGGAACAGACCCTGCCGGTCGCCAGTGCCGAGGAGATCCGCGACACCGTCACCGTGATGGGCGGGGAGGATTGGCAGCACTGGTTGCAGGCGTTGCAGGATGCCGATTGTCTGGCGCCCGGGGTGCAGACGGTCGCCTACTCCTATATAGGCCCAGAGTCCACTTATCCCCTCTATCGAGACGGCACCATAGGCTATGCCAAGGAGCACCTGCACAGCACCGCCGAGGCGATCAACCTGCAGCTTGCGGCGATCGGCGGCCACGCCTGGGTCAGCGTGTGCAAGGCACTGGTGACCAAGGCCAGCGCCTATATTCCCGTACTGCCCGTCTATCTGGGGCTGCTGATGGGGGTCATGAAGGAGCAGGGGGTGCACGAAGGATGCATCGAGCAGATGCATCGTCTGTTCGCCAACAAGATGTACGGTAAGCAAGGAGTGGTGGCCGATGGTCACAGGCTGATCCGCATGGATGACCATGAGTTGAACCCGGCAGTGCAGGCGGCGGTCTCTGCACTCTGGCCCAAGCTGACCCCCCAGAACTTCGAGAGCATGGGGGATTTTGCCGGGCTGAGACGGGATTTTCTGCAGCTCAATGGCTTCGACTTGCCCGGTGTGGATTACGAGATGCCGGTCGACATCAAGGCCCTCGGCGAGTTGCAGCCCTAGGCCAGGCTGCGAGACAGCGTGACCACAGTGTGTGGCGGCGCCGCCAGCACCGTCTGGTTGCGCCCCTGACGCTTGGCCTGATACATGGCCATGTCAGCCCTGTGAATGAGCTGAGTAAGCGTCTCATGAGGATCTTCCCGGCCAGCGACCCCCAGGCTGATGGTCATCACGGGGCGACCGGGTTCCCGCTCGGCGGCCACTCGCTGGCGCAACTGCTCAGCCAGGTGCCAGCAATCTTGCGCCGGTAGCGGTATGGCGACCAGAAACTCCTCCCCACCCCAGCGGCCGATCAGCTCCCGCTCCGGCGCCCACTCCCCAAGCAACTGCCCAAGGCGGGCGATGGCGATATCCCCCGCACCATGGCCGTGCTGATCATTGATCTGCTTGAAGTGATCGATGTCGATGATGATCAGGGAGAGGGGCCCCTCCTGCTGCCAGAGAGTCTGCAACCGCTCTTGCAGGGCGTGCCGGTTGGCGAGCCCGGTGAGCTGATCGAAACTGGCCAGCCGATAGAGGCGACGGGAGCTGCGATGCAGGCGGTGGGTGGTGATACCGAGGAGGATCAGGGCGCTGAGCAGCAGCATCACCAGCATCAACTGATAGTTGCGGGCACTCTGCTGGTGGGCTATCTGCTGGCGCCGCCGTTCGTTTTCCAGTACCAGTCTGTGGTTATCGCTCTCGCTACGGGCCAAATCCATTTGCGCCTGGAAGGCGGCCGCGTGTTCGCTCAGGGTACGGTTGAAGTGCTGGCGATAGTCGGCATGATAGTCACTGAGCCCCCGGTAGGCGGCGGCATAGTTGCCTTGTCCGGCCAGGAGTTCGGCCCGAAGCGCCTTGCCTGAAAGATCCAGCGTCCCGGCCTCCTCGAGCAGTGCCAGGGCTGGGCCCGTCTCGCCCTGACTGCGCAGGGCTGCGGCCCGGGTGGTCAGCAGGCCGGGAGGGGTCGGGTAGCCGAGTTGCTGATGCAGCGCCTCTGCCTGATCCAGATGACGCAGTGCCGCCGAGCCGTTACCCTCGGCATTGAGGGCCATGGCGAGATAGCCCAGCATGGCGGCGCGATAGTCGGGAGAGAGAGCCGGGTTGGCCAGCTGGCTATCGAGTAGCTGACGGGCTCGTGCCGGGCGATCCATGTCGAGATAGAGTCGCGCCATGTTGGCCTTGATGAGGGTCTGACTGTTGGGCTCATCCAGGCTCAGGCTGCGCCGCAGGGCATCCAGATAGTGCTGTTCTGCCTCCTGACCCAGCCCGATGTCGGCGTAGAGGTTGCCCAGGGTGATGAGCAGCTGTATGCACTGCAACTGAGCCTGCTTGCTCTCCTGCTTGAGTTGGCGTTTGAGCAGGAAGGCGCTCTTGAGTTCGGCAATGGCCGATTGCAGCTGATTGGTTTTATAGTGAGCCAGGCCGTTCAGGGCATGCCATTGCGCGCGCTGCGCCGCATCGTCCTGCAGTGCGGGTTCGAGCTGAGCGAGCAGGGTAAAGGCCTGGTCGGGGGCGGCGGTATCCAGGGCGAGGGCTATCTGCTGCAGCTGGAAATCCCGCTGTCTGGAGGCTTCCTGATGGCTGGCGGCCAGCGCCCTGGCCCTGGCGTTGTCGAGCTGGGCGCCCCGGTAGTCACCCAAGTGTGCCTTGGCCAGGGATCTGGCGTGAAACAGTTCCATGTCCTGACCCGTCAGGGCATCGAGCTGGCTGAGGTAGACGGCGGGATCGCGCGCGGCTCGCCATTCGGCATCATTCAGCAGGGAAGGCGCGGCCTGCACCTGGTCAAGCCAGCACAGTAACAGCAGAAAATAGCGGCGCATCAGCGAGGGTCCCGGATCATGGGCGCCATGATAAGGGGTACGCTTGAGTACAGCATGCTTCATCGACTCGCCATGCCCATATGGGGGTAAGGCTGAGGCATTGGTTGAAACTGCAACAAATCCTGCGGCAAGTGGTTGATCCAGATCCGCTTCGTCGCGACAATCGAACCCAAATCACAGTGGAGAATCAGCATGTTGGCCCAAGCCATGATCGAGAAGTTGAACGACCAGATAAACCTGGAATTCTATTCCTCCAACCTCTACCTGCAGATGAGCGCCTGGTGCGAGGACAAGGGTTTCGAAGGTGCCGCCACTTTCCTGCGCAAGCATGCGGTGGAAGAGCGTCAGCACATGGAGCGTCTCTTTACCTATGTGAGTGAGACCGGCGCCATGCCGATACTGGGTGCCATCAGTGCCCCTCCCCACGAATTCACCACCCTGGGCGATGTGTTTCGCACCACCCTCGAGCATGAGCACCACATCACCCAGTGCATCAATGGCTTGGCCCACGTTGCCTTCACTACCCAGGATTACTCCACCTTCAACTTCCTGCAGTGGTATGTGGCCGAGCAGCATGAGGAAGAGAAGCTGTTCAAGAGCATAGTGGACCGCCTCAACCTGGTGGGCGAGGATGGCAAGGGCCTCTACTTCATCGACAAGGAGCTGGCCGAGCTGGCCAAGGCGTCCCCCGCCAGCGTGATGGACAACAACGCCTGATCCCTGGATGAGGCTTGCTTAAGTCTCCCGATAAGTCGTGGACACTTAATGTTCAGTCAGTACAATACGGCCCCCTCGTGGGCCGTTTCTTTTTTTGGTGGCCGGGGGGTGATGGTTGGGGTCTGTGCGTTGGCCCCGCTCTTGTTGATCTGTTTCAGGTGAGTGGCGCTGTGATGATAAGAACGGATGTTGTGGTGATCGGGGCCGGTGCGGCCGGTTTGATGTGTGCCCAGCAGGCGGGGTATCGGGGTCGTTCGGTACTGGTGCTCGACAACGCCAAGAAACCGGGCCGCAAGATACTGATCAGTGGCGGCGGCCGCTGCAACTTCACCAATCATCAGACTGGGCCCCAGGCCTTCCTCTGCAGCAACCCTCACTTCTGCAAGTCGGCCCTGGCCCGCTACACCCAGCAGGATTTCATCGATCTGGTGGACAGACACGGGGTCAACTATCACGAGAAGACCCTGGGTCAGCTGTTTTGCGACGAGAGTGCCAAAGAGATCGTCGATGTGCTGCTCACCGAGTGTGACTGGGCCGGGGTGAGCCTGCAGTTCCAGACCGAGATCCTGAGCGTCGCCAAGAGCGAAGACGGTTTCGTGCTCGTGACCAGCAAGGGGGAGATAGCGTGCCAATCCCTGGTGGTGGCGACCGGTGGCCTCTCCATGCCCAAACTCGGCGCGACCCCCTTCGGCTACAAGCTGGCGGAACAGTTTGGTCTGCCCGTGCTGCCGACCCGCGCCGGTCTGGTGCCCTTCACCCTGCATCAGGCCGACAAGGAGGCGTTTGCTGCTCTGGCCGGGGTCAGCCTGCCGGTCGCAGTGACCGCCGAGGATGGCACCCGCTTCAAGGAGGCCATGCTGTTTACCCATCGCGGCCTCTCCGGCCCCGTTATCTTGCAGATCTCCTCCTTCTGGCTGCCGGGGGAGAAGATCCATATCAACCTGCTGCCCGATCTCGACATATTGGCGACGCTGAAAGGGTGGGCGCAGGCTCATCCGGCTCAGGAGCTCAAAACCGTGCTGGGCCGCGAGCTGCCCAAGCGCTTCGTCGATACCCTGGTGGAGCTGGGCCAGCTCACTAACAAGCCGATGCGCCAATACAACGAGCGGGAGCTGGAGGCCATTGCCGCCCTGCTGGAAGATTGGCAGCTGCTGCCCAACGGTACCGAAGGCTACCGCACCGCCGAAGTGACCCTGGGAGGGGTCGACACCAACGCACTCTCCTCCAAGACCATGGAGGCGCGTCAGGTGCCCGGGCTCTATTTCATCGGCGAGGTGGTGGACGTGACCGGCTGGCTCGGGGGTTACAACTTCCAGTGGGCCTGGTCGTCCGGTTGGGTGGCGGGACAATATTGCTGATCTTCGCCGTTCCCAAGTGAGAGGCTTGTGCTTTATTCGCGCAAGGTTAGGATGGATCCATGGTCGATGAGGAGTGAGATGGCGACCGTGCCGTCTCCTTTCCCATCTCTTCGTCTTTGCTATTGAGGTGGAACATGTTTGAAAGCCTGGGTGTCATCAATGTCTGGACTTATTTAGTCGGCCTTTTTTTCATCATCATAGCCCCGGGCCCGAACTCCATTTATGTATTGCGAACCGGTGCCAGCCGCGGCATAGGCCCCGGTTATCGCGCCGCCCTCGGCGTCTTCGTCGGCGATGCCCTGCTCATCTTCTGCGCCTATCTGGGGGTCGCCTCCCTGATCCGTACCACACCCTTGCTGTTTACCCTGGTGCGCTACCTGGGGGCCATCTATCTGCTCTATCTGGGGGTGAGAATACTGTATGACAACTTCGTCGCCAGGACGGAGAGTCACCCTGCCGACCCGGTTCAGGGGGAGAACTACTTTGGCAAGGCGCTGACCCTGAGCCTCACCAATCCCAAGGCGATCCTGTTCTACGTCTCCTTCTTCGTGCAGTTCATCGATTTCAACTATGCCCACACCTGGCTCTCCTACCTGGTGCTGGCCGGCATGCTGGAGGCCATGAGCTTTGTGTATCTGACCTTGCTCATCTTTGGCGGCTCCCTGATGGCGCGCTTTTTTCAACGCAAACTGCGCCTGGCCAAGCTGGGCAACGGTCTGATCGGCCTCTTCTTCATGGGGTTCGCCGCCCGGCTCGCCACTCTTTCCTGAGTGATGATGAACTCACCCGGCTTGGCGTCGGGTGAGGTTGTGTATTCTGTTCTCCCCTCATATGCCTGTCTCTGCTCATTAATCACTTCTTTATCAATTAGTTGGCCTCTACTGCGCCGCTCTCTTCTTCCCACAAAACAATTGAAGTCACAAATGATACTTATTAACATCCTCAGTCGCTGATTGGCATCAGGCTGCCCGATCCCGGTGGGGCATCTCTTGTGGTTGGCGGGGGATAGGTATTCCTCTCGATGACTCATGGGCAAGCCATCCGTCACGACAATAACGGATGCTCGGTCCCCACGGCCGCATCATCGATAGCAATAAATGGTGCCAAAGGCACCCATGAACAGGTAGAGCAGGACGTCATGTTAAGACAAGCAAGGAACTATCCCCTGAATGCCCTGGTACTCGCGCTGACCATGACCGGTGCCTTCCCTGCCCTGGCGGCACAGACCGAGGCCAAGCCGGAGACCATGGTGGTGGTCGCCAGCCATGCCCCCAAGAGCATCAGCGACATTCCGGGTACCGTCTGGTATGTGGATTCACAGCGGATAGAACAGGAGTCCCGCGGCGGCAAGAGCCTGGGCGAGATATTGGCAGCCGTGGTGCCTTCCCTGGATGTCAGCAGCCAGGGAAGGACCAACTATGGTCAGAACCTGCGTGGCCGCGCCATGCTGGTGATGATAGATGGTGTCTCCCTCAATTCGGCCCGCCTCATCAGCCGTCAGCTCGATTCCATCGATCCTTTTAACATCGCGCGCATCGAGGTGCTGTCGGGGGCGACGTCCATCTATGGCGCGGGTGCTACCGGCGGTGTGGTCAACATAGTGACCAAGAAGGGTGAACAGGGCGAGCTGCAATTCGAGAGCTATGCAGGTACCACCACGGGTTTTAACAGTCATGAAGATGTTGATTACAAACTGGCCCAGTCGGTGGCGGGGGGTAATGATCTGGTACAGGGGCGCGCCTCCCTCGTCTACAGCAGCAACAAGGCCTTCTTCGATGCGGGTGGAGACATGGTGGTGCCGGACATCACTCAGGGGTCGCTGCAGTTCAACGAAGTGATAGATACCATGGGCAGCCTGACTTTCACTCCATCCGGCACTCAGAGTCTGACGTTGCTGGCCCAGTACTACAGCAGCAAGCAGGATAGCCCTTACGGCATCTACTTCGGTCAGGATCTGGCCGGTGCGCCGGGCAACATTACCGGCAACCCGGCGGACACCAGCCTGATTGCAGTGCGTGATGGTTTTGAATCCGATCGCCAAGGCGCGACCGAGCGCTGGTTGCTCAACGCCGACTACCGCAACACCGACTTCCTGAATCACACCCTGATGGTGCAGGCCTCTTATCGCAGTGAAGAGTTCTCTTTCATTCCCTTCATCTATGGCAGCTACCTGGCCGCCTCCGAGCAGAGCACGGATGTGGTGAGCCTGCGCACCGCGCTGATCAAGGATTGGGATCGCCTGACCCTGACCTATGGGGTCGATGGTTTCATCGATACCCTCAAGAGCAACCAGGCCCTGTTTGACAAGCAGACCAGCTATGACAGCGGCGGTCTGGTCAACAAGACCGCCAGCACCATAGGTCGCTACCCCGGGGTCGAAGTGGAGTCCCTGGCGGGTTTCCTGCAAACCGAATTTGCCGTCACCGACCGCTGGTCCCTGGATGGGGGCTATCGCTACCAGTACACCCGCAACAAGATTGACGACTTCGTCGACTACAACATGCAGCGCAACATCGCCTTCGGCAAGGGCAGCAGTGCCGATGCAGTACCGGGGGGCACGACCAGCTACAACACCGGACTGTTCAATCTGGGCACCCTCTACAAGCTGACGCCTCAAACCCAGCTGTGGGCCAACTTCTCCCAGGGCTTCGATCTCTCGGATCCCTCCAAGTACTATGGTACCGGCACTTACAGCAAGACCCCGGATGCTCAGGGCCACTACAGCCTGCAAAAGAGCGTCAACGTAGCCGATTCCAAGTTGCAGGGCATCAAGACCAACAGCTACGAGATAGGGGTACGTCATGATACCGATCGCCTGAGTCTGCAGAGTGCGGCCTATCTCTCCTTGTCCGACAAGGCGGTCAAGGTAGACAAGTCGACCATGCTGATCAGTGTGTTGGATGACGAGAAGCGAGTGTATGGGATAGAAGGGCAGGCCTCCTATTGGCTGACCGATGCCTGGCAGTTGGGCGCCAATGGTCACCTGGTCAAGTCGGAGCAGAAGAGCGCCGAGGGTGGCTGGGAGAAGGTATCGGTGGATAATGCCAGCGGCTCCAAGGCTGCTGCCTGGCTGGGTTGGCAGCAAGATGCGCTGGCGATGAAGCTGCAGAGCCAGACGCTGTTTGATCTGACCGACGATGCCGATGGCAAGATTGAGGGTTACACCCTGCTGGATCTGATTGGCAGCTATGAGTTGCCGGTGGGCAGCCTGGGCTTCGGTGTGCAGAACTTGCTCGACAAGCAGTACAGCACCGTATGGGGTCAGCGCGCCGCTAGTCTCTACAGCTACTATGGGCCAGCCGAGATGTTTGACTATCAGGGACGCGGTCGCACCTTTACCGTCAACTACCAAGTCAAATACTGAGCAGGGTATTGAGCGTGCTGGCTTGGCCAGCATAGCACTCACCTCTGTCGGTGCTCGGCTCAGGCACTGAACAGGATATGACCACAAAGACCCCGTTCCCATGAGCGGGGTCTTTGTGTTTCAGGCGTGACGCGTTAATGTCCCCGCCTTGATCCCGGTCAGCGGCGCCCGGCCCCATAATCCCTATAGTGGGCCGCCAGTCGCGCACCGACCCCCTGAGGTATCCATGCTCGAAAACCAGATGATGTTGCTGGCCGTATTTGAACGGGCGGCGTTGATGCTAATGACCCTGTTCTTCCTGACCCGCACCCGGCCCTTTCAGCGGCTGTTTCAAAAGCAGAACCATACCCCGGCCGAGCTGGTGCTGGTCGCGGTCATCTTCGGCCTGTTCGCGGTGTTCAGTACCTACACCGGCATTCCGGTGGAGGGGGCGCTCATCAACGTGCGGATCATCGCCATCATCTCCGGCGGCATACTGTTTGGCCCCTGGGTCGGCATCCCGGCCGGGGTCATCTCGGGTCTGCATCGCTACCTCATCGACATGGATGGCCACACCTCTATTCCCTGCCTCATCGCCAGCATCATCGCCGGCCTGCTGGCGACCTGGATCTACTTTCATTGCCGCAAGTCGCGGCTCTGGCTGTACGGCATCCTGGCGGGGATGTTCTGCGAGGGGCTGACCATGCTGCTGATCTGGCTGCTGACCGAACCTCATGCCATCGGGATCGAGATCGTCAGCCACATCGCCTACCCGATGATCGCCGGGGCGCTCTGCATCGGGCTCATCATCAAGCTGGTGCAGGATCTGGATGATGAGAAGGAGTTGATCGCCGCCAAGCAGGCCAAGCTGGCCCTCGACATCGCCAACAAGACGCTGCCGTTTTTCCAGAAGGTCGATCGTCACTCCCTCGGTCAGGTGTGTGGTGTCATCAGGAGCGAGATCCATGCCGATGCGGTGGCCATCACCGACACCCGGGACGTGCTGGCCTACGTGGGGGTGGGCAAGGATTACTACGAGCTGGACGAGCACCACGCCATCAGCGACATGACCCAGCGCGCCGTGTTGCTGGACCAGATCATCATCAACAACGATCTGCGCCAGTATCATCTGTCGGACTTCCACTCGGTCATCATCATTCCGCTGCGGGAGAACGGCGCCGTCAGCGGCACCCTCAAGATCTACTACCGCCGCACCCACAGCATCACCAGCTCCCTGCGGGAGATGGCGGTGGGCCTCTCCCAGCTCATCTCCACCCAGATGGAGGTGTCGCGCATCGAGCAGCTCAAAGAGATGACCCGCAAGGCGGAGTTCACCGCGCTGCAGAGCAAGATCAACCCGCACTTCCTGTTTAATGCCCTCAATGCCATCTCATCCTTGATCCGCATCCGCCCCCAGCAGGCGCGCCAGCTCATCGCCAACCTGGCGGACTACCTGCGCTACAACCTCAACAAGGGGGACGAGCTCATCGACATTCAGGAGGAGCTGCAGCAGGTGCGCGACTACGTGGCCATCGAGCAGGCCCGCTTCGGCGACAAGCTGGAGGTGGTGTTCGAGGTGGACGACGTCCACATCCAGGTGCCCTGCCTGCTGTTGCAGCCCCTGGTGGAAAACGCCATCCTGCACGGCATCCAGCCCCGCAGCGCTCCCGGTAAAGTCACCATAGAGGTGAAGCAGCTGGCGGGGGGTATCCGGGTGGCGGTGCGCGACACCGGTTATGGCATCAGCCAGGCGGTGATCGACGGGGTGGCCGCCGGCCGGGTGGAGAGCCGCAGCATAGGCCTGATGAACGTGCATCAGCGGGTCAAGCTGCTCTATGGCGACGGCCTGCACCTCAAGCGGCTGGAGCCGGGTACCGAAGTCTGTTTCTATCTGCCGAGCCAGGAGGCGATGCCATGTTGAGCGCCATCACTGTTGAAGACGAGTCGCTGACTGGAGAGGCGTTGTCATGTTGAAAGCCATTACTGTCGGAGATGAATGTTGGATGCGGGAGGCGCTGGCCTCTCCTGTGCTCCCTCAGGGGGCAATGCCATGCTGAAAGCCATCATAGTGGAAGACGAATACCTGGCTCGCGAGGAGCTGGTCTATCTGGTGAGCCAGCACAGCACCATAGAGATAGTGGCGAGTTTCGAAGATGGGCTGGAAGCGTTCAAATACCTGCAGGATCACGAGGTGGATGTGGTGTTTCTGGATATCCAGATCCCCTCCATCGACGGTCTGCTGCTGGCCAAGAATCTGCACAAGTCGAGCCATCCGCCCCATATCGTCTTCGTCACCGCCTACAAGGAGTTTGCTGTGGAGGCGTTCGAGCTGGAGGCGTTCGACTATATCCTCAAGCCCTACAACGAGCCGCGCATCATCAATCTGCTGCAAAAGCTCGAACATGCGGGCAAGTCGCAGCCGGGGCAGGGGGAGGTGAGCAGCCCGCACAATCGCACCATCAATCTGGTGAAGGGGGAGCGCATCATAGTCACCCCCTGCGAGCAGATTTACTACGCGGAGGCTGACGAGAAGCTCACCTATGTCTACACCCGCACCGATCGTTACGTGATGACCATGGCCCTCAGCGAGTTTGTCAGCCGCCTGCCGGCGGAGGGGTTCTTTCGCTGCCACCGCTCCTACTGCGTCAACATCAACAAGATCCGCGAAATAGTGCCCTGGTTCAACAGCACCTATCTCATCCGGCTTCATGATCTGCCGTTCGAGGTGCCGGTCAGCCGCAGCAACATCAAGGCGTTCCGTCAGCTGATGCGGCTCTGATTGTCATTCATGCCCGCCGATCTGCATTTCATGCCTTAATCTGCCGGCGCGAGCCGCGTCTTGCCTATAGTGGCCTCAATTTCCTTATGACCATCGCCCGAGACGCATCATGACTAAAGAGATGAATCGCACCCGGTATCTGACCCTGATCGGTACCATCATCACCCAGTTTGCGCTGGGCTCCGTTTACACCTGGAGCCTGTTCAACGCTCAGCTCTCCGACAAGCTGGACGAGCCGGTGAGCCAGGTGGCCTTCGCCTTCGGCCTGCTCAGCCTGTCGCTGGCGGTGGCCTCCTCCCTGGCGGGCAAGCTGCAGGAGCGGTTCGGGGTGCGCAACGTCACCCTGGGGGCTGGCGTGCTGCTTGGCATCGGCTTCTTCCTCACCGCCCATGCCAGCAACCTGGCCATGCTCTACCTCTGCGCCGGCATACTGGTGGGCTTCGCCGACGGGACCGGCTACCTGATGACCCTCTCCAACTGCGTGAAGTGGTTCCCGGAGCGCAAGGGGCTCATCTCCGCCTGCTCGATCGGTGCCTATGGCCTCGGCAGCCTCGGCTTCAAGTACATCAATCTGCTGCTGCTCTCCAACAACGGGCTGGAGGCGACCTTCCAGCTGTGGGGGCTGATCGCCATGTCCATGGTGCTGGTGGGCGGCATGCTGATGAAGGATGCGCCCCAGCAGGCCGCCTCAGTGCAGCAGACCGAAAGCCGTGACTTTACCCTGGCCGAGGCGATGCGCAAGCCGCAGTACTGGATGCTGGCGCTGATGTTCCTCACCGCCTGCATGAGCGGCCTCTACGTCATCGGTGTGGCCAAGGACATAGGCGAGAACATGGTGGGTCTGTCGACTGCGGTTGCCGCCAATGCGGTCGCCATCATCGCCATGGCCAACCTGGGTGGTCGGCTGGTGCTGGGCATACTGTCTGACAAGATGTCCCGCATCCGGGTCATCACCATAGCCCAGCTGATCACCCTGTGTGGCATGGCGTTGCTGCTGTTCGTGCCGCTCAATGCCAACCTCTTCTTCGTGGCGGTAGCCTGCGTGGCCTTCAGCTTCGGTGGCACCATCACAGTCTATCCCTCGCTGGTGAGCGACTTCTTCGGTCTCAACAACCTGACCAAGAACTACGGCGTCATCTATCTGGGCTTTGGTCTGGGCAGCATCATAGGCTCCATAGTGGCCTCCCTGTTCGGCGGCTTCATGGCGACCTTCAACCTGATCCTGGTGTTGCTGGTGGTGGCCCTGGTGCTCTCCCTCACCATCCGACTGCCAGCTCCCAAGGCCAGCTACGCCGACTGAGCCTGAAGCTATTGATAAATCTGACAAACCGGTGCCCATGGGCGCCGGTTTTCGTTTTTGTGAGTAAAAGACGTATGGATGGCTAAATAGCTATACTCTTCTGCCACCCTTTCCTATAATCCCCCCGCTTTGGCGCATCATGCTTAATAGGGAATCCGGTGAGAATCCGGAGCTGGCGCGCAGCGGTAAGGGGGAACGAAGCGACATCAGGGCACTGCCGCAAGGCGGGAAGCCGTCGCCTAGGCACTTGGCCCCCGAGTCCGAAGACCTGCCAAAGTTCGTATTTCTGGCCGAGAGAAACCGGCCAAGGAATAGATACTTACGCGAACTTAAGGATCTGTGATGTCCAAGAAATTTTGGGTGGCTGCCCTGTTGCCGACGGCCGCCTTCGCCCAGTCCACCCTGCCTGCCAATGACACCCTGGTGGTGACCGCCAACCGGGTGGAACAGCCTGTCAGCTCGGTATTGGCCCCCGTTGTGGTGATCGATCGCGCCGAGATCGAAGCCCGCCAGGTACAGAGCCTGCCCGAGTTGCTCAAGACCCTGCCGGGTGTGCAGATCACCACCCTGGGTGGTCGTGGCCACCAGAGCAGCCTCTTTATTCGTGGCACCAACTCCAACCACTCTCTGGTACTGGTCAATGGCCGCCCCATCGCCGCCATGGTGACGGGAGCCCCCGATCTCAGCCAGATCCCCCTCGGCAACATCGAGCGTGTCGAATACATACGCGGCCCGCGTGCGGCCGTCTATGGTTCCGATGCCATTGGTGGCGTCATCAACCTGATCACCCAGACCTCGGCCAAAGAGGGCGGCGAAACCCACCTCAAGGGTGGGGTGGGCAGTCATGGTTATGGCCTGGGTCAACTGCGCAGCGTGCAGGCGCTGGGTGCCAAGACAGATGCCAATCTGATGATCGGTTACGAGCGCGGGGACGGTTACGACGTCGTCGCCGCCGCCCAGCAGCCGGATCGGGATGGCTTTGACAGCCTGAATGGTCAGCTGGGTTTCAATCACGCCTTCAGTGACGCCTGGAGTGCGGATATCAACGCCCAGGGTTATGACAACCAGACTGAGATGGATGACCCCTACCTCAGCTCGGATCAGAGCCGGGTTCAGGCGTTCCAGTATGATGGCGCCGTCAAGTATCAGGCCGAGCACTTCAATAGCCGACTCGAGGCCAGCTATGGCGAGAACAAGCTGAAGAACTGGCTGGCGAGTCAGGGGGAATCCTCTGCCGAGCCGATCCACACCGGGTTGACCCGCTTCTCCTGGTTGAACAGCTGGAGCGGCGTCGAGGGCTTGGTGTTGACCGGCGGTGCCGACTGGCAGCAGGAGCAGCTCAAATCCGATTCGCGCAGCTATGGCCAGGCATTCGATGCCCCGGATCGTGACAACACCGGCTTGTTCGCCGTGGGCAGCTATCGCTGGCAGGCCCTGCTGATGGAGCTCTCAGGTCGCACCGACGACAACGAGCAGTACGGCCGTCATAACACCTGGTCGGCGGCCACCGGCCTGGATCTGGACCAGCACCACAATGTGCGGTTGAGCTATGGCACCGCCTTCAAGGCACCGACTTTCCTCGACCTCTATTACCCGGGTTATGAGAATCCGGATCTGAAGCCGGAAGAGAGCAAGAACCTGGAGCTGGACTTCACCGGTCGTTACACCGCCTGGGATTGGTCCGTGAATCTCTATCGCAACCGCATCCAGAACCTGATTGCCTGTCAGAGTGCCTTCTCCAGCTGCAAGCCGGATAACACCGATGCAGACATCAAGGGGATCGAGCTGGCACTGGGTCTGGATACCGGGCCTGTCCATCACGAGTTCAGCTATGACTACACCCGTGCCGAGGACAAGAACGATGACGATCGCCAGTTGCTGCGTCGGGCCAAGAACAAGGCCAGCTGGTTGGCGCAGGTGCAGACCGGCCCCGTGGACTGGTCGAGCGAGCTGCTCTATACCGGCAAGCGTGACGACAAGGACTTCTCCAGCTTCCCGGCCGAGCGGGTCGAACTGGGCTCATATACCCTGCTGAACCTGGCGGCCAGCTATTCGGCGACGTCTCAGCTGACCCTGGGCGGGCGCATCGACAACCTGTTCGACAAACAGTATGAGTCTGCTGTCGACTACCCGGGTCCTGGCACCGAGTTCAGGGTGACCGCGGATTACAGGTTCTGATAAGCCTGCTTATATAAGCACTCCCATTCGCACCCTAAAAACAGGCCCTGCCAGCAGCAGGGCCTTTTCTATTGGCGGGGAGCGGGAGTATGATCGCACCCTCGCAGCATAGGGGGTGCAGGTGGCTAATATTTTGGTGTTCGATTCCGGCATGGGTGGACTGAGCGTATATCGCGAGATCCGTCAGAGCCTGCCGGACCATAACTACTATTACTGTTTCGACAACGCCAACTTCCCCTATGGCGAGCTCAGTGAATCTGCCCTGATCCAGGCCTGCGTCCGCCTGGTGACCCGGGTGGTGGCCGAACAGGCCATCGATCTGGTGGTGATCGCCTGCAATACCGCCAGCACCATAGCGTTGCCCTCCTTGCGCACCGCCCTGACTATTCCCGTGGTGGGCGTTGTGCCCGCCATCAAGCCCGCCGCCGCCTTGACCCGCAACGGGTGTATCGGCCTGCTGGCGACGCCGGGCACGGTGGCCCGTCCTTATACCCACGAACTGATTGCCCAGTTTGCGCCGGGCAAGCGGGTGCTGCTCAAGGGGACGACTGAGCTCGTGGTCGAGGCAGAACGCAAGCTGGCGGGGGAGGTGGTGGATATGGCACTGCTGCGCCATGTATTGGCAGACTGGCTGGAAGGGAGTGAGCAACCGGATACCTTGGTGCTGGGATGTACCCATTTTCCCTTGCTCGATGCCGAAATCCGACAGCTCATGCCGAATTGCCAGCTGGTGGATTCGGGGGCGGCAGTCGCCAAGCGTGTGACCCATCTGCTGAGCAGTCATGGCATGGCTGCGACAATCGGGGTTCCAGAGGCGCATGCCTACTGCACCCGGCTGGATGAGGAGGCCAAAAAAATAACAGCCCCCTTGCAAGCTTGGGGGCTGTCTACCTTAACTGAAGTCCTGCTCTGAGCGATCAGGCGTCGACGTCGTTCTCACGTTCTTCTTTGTCGCGCTTGTCATTGGCTTCACGCACCTTGAGGGTGCGCTGCTGATACTCTTTGTCATTGAGCGTCGCAATAGCCCTGGCCGCATCGGCAGCAGGCATCTCGACAAAGCCGAATCCCCGGCGCTTGCCAGTCGCCTTGTCTTTCATCAAGCGAACAGAAATCACCTGACCCTGCTCGGCGAACAGCTCGCGCACGGCGATCTCGTTGGCGCGATAAGGCAGGTTGCCTACATATAAGGTACAAGTCTCTTGGCTGGCACCATTGGCTGCCATGGCCACGGGTGCCTTATTCAGGAACAGAGGGACCACGAAGCCACCAATCGCCAAGCCAGCGGCGAAGATCACCTCGGCTTTCAAAGAAAACTGCAGCGCTTGGGCAATCAGATAACCAATCAATGCCAATACCAGGGCTAATACAGCAGCCTGCATATAAACGGGAAACTTGGATAAATTCATCTTTAAAGACCTTTTGTAAATGAAAGCAAAAAAGGTGCAACACTATATTCACCACCATGGTAACCAGCTTTCCTGGATGACGCTACTATGGCCACTCGGTACAGATATTTCCGCTCAAGTATGATGCCACATTCCACCTCCTGCCTACTTTAATGGTAGCTAAACGGGGCATAAATCACGCTTCTGTGGATAAACCTGTATATATGCTTGGGGTAAGCTGTTCCTAATTGAATAGGCTGCAATTTATGTGATTTTCTTCAAAAAACGGCTTGCCAGCGCGGCTGCCATCCCTATAATGCGCCCCTACCAGCACGGCACAACACGCCGGACTGAGGAGCTAGCTTCACAGTGAAGCGGGCG
>NZ_JANUEP010000006.1:0-143205 GCF_024807335.1 Aeromonas sp. BIGb0405 | reverse complement strand
ATCCCATGCCGAACTCAGAAGTGAAACGCGGTAGCGCCGATGGTAGTGTGGCATTCGCCATGCGAGAGTAGGACACTGCCAGGCTCCTAATTACGATCACAGCGATGTGATTGGCCACAAATGCAGACGCATTTGACTGGTAGTAAGACCCTGAAAGCCCGCTCTCACGAGCGGGCTTTTTTCATGCTTGAAATTTGCTGTGCCAGCACATCGGCGCCCCCATTCAACGGAATGGCAGGTGCTTGCCTGCGGGTCTGCCGAGCCAGACTGCCATGCTGAGCTAACCGATGGGAGCTAGGTTTATTCCCCTGACCCGCCACACGGCAGCAGCATCTCCACCACCCCCTCTTCCAGCTGCATATCGATGTGAAAACCGAGCCGCTTGGCGAGCTTGATCATGCCCTGGTTGATGGGCATCGTCATACCGGACAACTGGCCTATCTGAGCCTCCTTGGCATAGCGGATGATCTTCTCCATCAGCAGGGTGCCCAGCCCCAATCCTTTCAGATCTGACCTGACTAATATTGCGAACTCGGCATCTCGCTTGTCCGGGGTGGAGATGGCACGCACCACCCCCAGGATTTGCTGATCAAAGACACCCCCTTGCCCTACCGCGACGAAGGCCATCTCCCGGTCGTAATCTATTTGAGTCATGCGGGCCAGCTCCTCATGACCGAGTTCTCCCACGTCGGCGAAGAAGCGTTTGTATCTGTCCTCATCGGAGACCTGCAATACGAACTGCTTATGGGCCGGTTCATCTTCGGGACGGATCGGGCGCAGCAGGACATGGCTGCGATCTTTTAGCCAGGCCCCCTCTTCAAGCTCTGTGGGATAGGGTCGTATGGCGAGTGTGCTACTGGCTGCGCTCGGCTGGTCATGGAGGATCAGGCTGGCATCGAGCACCACCATCTCGTCGCCGCAGGCCTGCAGCGGATGGAGATCCAGCTCGTGGATCTCGGGGAAGGCGAGCAGCAACTCGGAAAGCTGACACAGTACCTGGGCAAGGGCCATGATATCGAGGCGCTCCGGGCTCGCCTGCTCACGGATTTTTCGGCTCTTGAGGGCCTCAATGATTTGATAGCGAGCCAGCGCTTGGTTGAGAGGAGGCAAGGCGGCTACCATCTCCTGGGGCTCTGCACCGGACTCCCCCAACAGTATCACGGGGCCAAATACCGGATCCTGCTGGATGCGGATCCTCAGTTCCAGTCCGCCGCTCCGTCTGGCCATGCGCTGTACCAACAGCCCCTCTATCCTCGCGCCGGGGTCGTGCTGGCGTACCCGATCCAGGATGGCATCGGCGGCCTGGGCCACCTCGGTTGAGGTGCGCAGGTTGAGCATGACCCCGTGTACCGATGACTTGTGGGCAATGTCCGGGGATCTCAACTTCACCGCCACCGGATAGCCAATCTGCTCGGCGGTCAGGGTTGCCTCTATGGCATCGGTGACTATCCAGGTGGGCAGGGTGGCCAGTCCGCTCGCTTGCAGCAGGGGCTGCACCAGATGGGTATCCAGCTTGTACTGTTTGCGGCTCAGGGCCTGCTGGATCAATTTCTTGCAGAGGGCCAAGTCCACTCTGCCCCCCTGCAGGGAGGCGGGCGTTTCCATCAACTGTTTCTGGTTACGGCGATATTCCACCATGTGCATAAAGGCGTTGACCGCACTTTCGGGCGTGCGATAGGTGGGGATGCCCGCCTCGTTGAACAGTCGCCTGCCCTCCTGGGCGGAGAACTCCCCCGCCCAGTTGGTCAGCAGATTGAAACGTCTGGCTCTGGGGTGTTGCTTGAGGTAATCGATGAGGTTGCGGGCCAGCTCCACGCCTCGAGCCGTGAGGGAGGGGGCATGGATCAGCAAGATGGCATCGGCCTCATCCCCCTGCAGCACGTTGTCGAGGGCATCCTGATAGGCCTGGATATCGGCGTCGCTGCCGATGTCGAGGGGGGCGGCCGCCAGCTTGCCACCACGCTCTTGCAGCACATCGGCTGCCATATTGGCCAGGCCGCGGCCATTGGAGATGATGGCCAGCCGCTCTCCCTTGAGGTGCAACGAATGATTGAGTGTTTCCACGGCGGCAAACAGCTCGTGGGTGTCGCGCACCCGCAGCATGCCGGCGCGACGAATGGCCGCGTCATAGACGTTATCCAGGCCGTGGCTCGGATCGTGGCGACCACTCTTCAGCACCAGGATGGGCTTGTTGCGCGAGGCCGCTCGCGCCGCTGAGAGAAAGTGGCGGGCATCATGCAGCTTGTCCATGTAGAGCAGGATGGCGCGGGTTGTGCCGTCTCGGGAGAGCTGATCGAGCAGTTGGCCAAAGTCGATGTCGCAGTGATCCCCAAGGGAGATGAAGGCGGAGAAACCGACCTCATGTTGCTTGGCCCAATCGAGAATGGTGGTGCTCACCGCCGCAGACTGGGAGAGGAACGCGACCTGACCAGGCTTGGCGGCGATGGGGGAGAAGCTGGCATTGATGCCTTGGCCAGGCAGCAGCATGCCCATGCTGTTGGGGCCGAGCAGGCGAATGCCGTACTGATGGCGCAAGCGTTGCAGCTCGGCACGCTCCTGGTCGCTGAAGTCGCCAGCCAGTATGATGACGGCGCCGGCCCCTCGTTGACCCAGAGCGTCAACCAGGGGTAACACCCGTTCGCGGCGGGTACAGATGATGGCAAGATCCGGCGCGAGCGGCAGGCTGGCCACATCCGGATAGGCCAGCACACCGGCGATGGCCTGGCTATCGGTGCTGACCGGCAGTATGGGCCCCTTGAACTGACCTGCCAGCAGGTGGCGGATCACCACATGGCCCGCCTTCTGGGGATTGCTCGAGGCGCCGATCACGGCGATGGAGTGCGGGGTAAAGAGACGATCCAGGCCGCTGGGTTTCATGAGGGCATCCGTTGCTGGGCACAGAGCCTCAGTCTAACCTGTCTCAGGCGCGGGTTCTGTGACCAGATGCGGTATCAACGCTTGCCGAGTTCAGCAGCCATCAGATAGAAGCGCATCTCCCCCTTGATCAGGCGCACCGCCGCCAGATGGCGGTCCTGGCGATAGATCTCCTGCTCCTGTTCCAGGCAGGCGCGGGGCAGGCCCATGCTCTGCAAGTACTCTTCAAACAACACTGGGCTCCTGATTTCGACGAGGTGATCCTTCATGGCGACTCCTTGGGTCTCCTTGAGTGAGGGGAGCCTAGTGTAGTCAAAGGGGGTGACGGCGATAGCTGTCAGATCTGTCATCACGCGGGCCAGGCAGAGGCTAACCGTAGTTGTGCTGGCCCTTGGCCGTATCCCAGAACGCCTTGACCAGGGGCTCATCGAGCCGTTTCTTGAGCACTCCCATGCCCACATCAAACGGCTTGAGGGCAGGCTTGGGTTCGACGATGCGTACCTTTTCCCCCATGGGGCTGTGGTCTATGACGGCGGCGGGCACCAGACCCACGCCGCAGCCAAGGGCCACCATGGCGACTATCCCCTCGTTACCTGCGACCTCGGCATAGATGTTGGGGGCTATGCCCTTGTTGCGAAACCACTGATCGCAGCGTTTGCGAGCCAGGCCCTGCTCGGAGAGGATGAGCGGCAACCGCTCCCAGTCCGGCTCGCCATGGCGGAACCACTGGCTGAGCTGGGGGGCAGCCCGCGGCGCGATAAAGACCAGGGGCACTTGCTGCAGGCTGGCAAATTCCAGCTTGGCGGGCAGGGCGTCGGGGCGGGCGGCGATGGCGATGTCGACCTCTTCACTGAGGATCTTGTCGACTGCCAGGGCCGGGTCCCCGGTCTCCAGCTTGATCTCGAGCTGAGGATAACGACGGCGGAAGCGTTCCAGCACATCGGGCAACAGGAAGTAGCTGGCGGTGACAGAGCAGAATACCCGCAGTCGTCCCTGCAGGGGTTCGTCACTGCGCTTGAGTTCCAGGCGTAACCTGCGCCACTCCTGCATCAGGTTGCCGCCGAACTCGCGCAGCTTCTCCCCGGCTGGGGTGAGCCGCACGCTGCGGTTGTCCCGCTCGAACAAGATGCAGCCGGTTTCCTGCTCCAGGCGCTGGATGGCGCGGCTCAGGGTGGAGGGGCTGACCGCCATGGCATCGGCACTCTTGCCAAAGTGCAAGCTGTCGGCGAGGTGGAGAAACAGCTCGAGATTACGAAGATCCATCTTTCAATTCCTGCGTCGGCCTGTGGTGACGAATATAAGGGTGCGGGCAATGTCTCCCAGACATGGCTGTGGAGGGAAACACGGCGTGGGATAGTGCAGGTTAACATTTCAATTTATGCAACGTACTGTTTCGAATATATCAGTTCAGGCAATATCTGTCCCGCGCTATAGTGGTTTGGTCAAGGCCCATAGCGGCACGGAATCACGCCCATAGCGGCTTGGAATTAATCGAACGGAGCAATCACCATGGCTAACTATTTCAACACCCTGAACCTGCGCCAGCAGCTGGCCCAGCTGGGCAAGTGTCGTTTCATGCAACGGGCCGAATTCGCCGACGGCTGCCAGGTACTGAAGGGCAAGAAGGTGGTGATTGTGGGCTGTGGCGCCCAGGGCCTGAACCAGGGTCTGAACATGCGTGACTCCGGGCTGGATATCTCCTACGCCCTGCGCAAGGCAGCCATCACCGAGAAACGTGCCTCCTGGCAGAAAGCCACCGACAACGGCTTCGTGGTCGGTACCTATGAAGAGCTGATCCCGAGCGCCGATCTGGTGCTGAACCTGACCCCGGACAAGCAGCACGCCGACGTGGTGAAAACCGTGATGCCGCTGATGAAACAGGGCGCGACCCTGGGTTACTCCCACGGCTTCAACGTGGTCGAAGAGGGTCAGCAGATCCGCGCCGACATCACTGTGGTCATGGTGGCGCCCAAGTGCCCTGGCACTGAAGTACGCGAAGAGTACAAGCGTGGTTTCGGTGTGCCGACCCTGATAGCCGTCCACCCGGAGAACGATCCTAAAGGCGAAGGCATGGCCATCGCCAAGGCATGGGCCTCTGCGACCGGCGGCGACCGTGCCGGCGTGCTGGAATCCTCCTTCGTGGCGGAAGTGAAATCCGACCTGATGGGCGAGCAGACCATCCTCTGTGGCATGCTGCAGGCCGGCTCCCTGCTCTGCTACGACAAGCTGGTTGCCGAGGGCGCCGATAAAGCCTACGCCGGCAAGCTGATCCAGTTCGGTTGGGAGACCATCACCGAATCCCTGAAGCAGGGTGGCATCAGCCTGATGATGGACCGCCTCTCCAACCCGGCCAAGCTGCGTGCCTTCGAGCTCTCCGAGCAGCTGCGCACCCTGATGCGCCCGCTGTTCGAGAAGCACATGGATGACATCATCGGCGGCGAATTCTCCCGCGGCATGATGGCCGACTGGGCCGAAGACGATGCCAAGCTGTTCGGCTGGCGTGAAGAGACCGGCAAGTCTGCCTTCGAGAATGCCCCGGCGTTTGCTGGCAAGATTGCCGAGCAGGAGTACTTCGACAACGGCGTGGTCATGGTGGCCATGGTCAAGGCGGGGGTAGAGCTGGCGTTCGAGACCATGGTCGCGTCCGGCATCTATGAAGAGTCCGCCTACTACGAATCCCTGCACGAGCTGCCGCTCATCGCCAACACAGTCGCCCGCAAGCGTCTGTATGAGATGAACGTGGTCATCTCGGATACCGCCGAATACGGTAACTATCTGTTTGCCAACGCCGCCGTGCCGCTGCTGCGCGAACACTTCATGCCGACCCTGCAGGCCGGTGATCTGGGTGCCAGCAAGGCTGACAGCCAGAGCGTCGACAACCTGGCCCTGCTGGCCGCCAACGAGGCGACCCGCAACCATCCGATCGAACAGATCGGCCATGTGCTGCGCGGTTATATGAAAGACATGAAGCGCATCGCCGTCGGCGGCTAAGCTTCTTCAGGGTGGGGGTGACGACTCCTGCCCGCTGACTGGCCTGGACACCCGATCAGCACAGCGTCAGTGCCAATAAAAAGCCCCGCTCGATGAGCGGGGCTTTTGCATGCAGTCAACGCCGGGACATCAGGCCTTCCAGGCTTTCCAGGTGTTGATCAGACCATTGGTCGAGCTGTCGTGGCTGGTGACGGCACTGTCGCCGCTCAGCTCAGGCAGGATCTGATTGGCGAGCTGTTTGCCGAGCTCTACCCCCCACTGGTCGAAGCTGAAGATGTTCCAGATTGCGCCTTGCACGAAGATTTTGTGTTCGTACATGGCGATCAGGCTACCCAGCGTCTTCGGGGTCAGGCGCTTGAACAGTATGCTGTTGGTCGGGCGGTTGCCTTCAAACACCTTGAAGGGGGCCAAGGCTTGCGCCTCCGCCTGGCTCTTGCCCGCGGCCAGCAGTTCGCCAATCACCTGATCCTGATGCTTGCCAAAGGCCAGGGCCTCGGTCTGGGCGAAGAAGTTGGCCAGCAGTTTCGGGTGATGGTCACCGATAGGGTTGTGACTGATGGCCGGCGCCAGGAAGTCGCAGGGGATCAGCTTGGTGCCCTGATGGATCAGCTGGTAGAAGGCGTGCTGGCCGTTGGTGCCCGGCTCACCCCAGATGATGGGGCCGGTCTGATAGTCGACCTTGTTGCCATCGCGATCCACGTACTTGCCGTTGGATTCCATGTTGCCCTGCTGGAAGTAGGCGGGGAAGCGATGCATGTACTGATCGTAGGGCAGGATGGCCTCGGACTCGGCGCCATGGAAGTTGTTGTACCAGAGGCCGATCAGCGCCAGCAGCACAGGGGCATTCTGCTCATAGGAGGCAGTCGCGAAGTGCATGTCCATCTCGAAGGCGCCTTGCAGCAGGGCCTCGAAGTGCTCGAAACCGAGGGAGAGGGCGATGGGCATGCCGATGGCAGACCAGGAGGAGTAGCGGCCGCCGACCCAGTCCCAGAATTCGAACATGTTGTCGGTGTCGATGCCGAACTCGGCCACGGCCTTGCCGTTGGTGGAGAGGGCGGCGAAGTGTTTGGCCACGTGGGCCTTGTCACCGGCGATGTTGATGAACCAGTCCCGGGCGCTCAGGGCGTTGGTCATGGTCTCCTGGGTGGTGAAGGTCTTGGAGGCCACCAGGAACAGGGTGGTTTCCGGATCGATCTGCTTGAGGGTCTCGGCGATGTGGGTGCCATCGACGTTGGAGACAAAATGCATCTGCAGGTGGTTTTTGAAGGGACGCAGCGCCTCGGTGATCATCACCGGGCCCAGATCCGAACCGCCGATACCTATATTGACCACATGCTGGATTGCCTTGCCGGTATAGCCCTTCCACTCGCCTGAGATGACCTTCTCACAGAAGGCTTTCATCTTGGCCAGCACGGCGTTCACTTCCGGCATCACATCCTTGCCGTCGCACTCAATCGGACGATCGGATCGGTTGCGCAGGGCGGTGTGCAGCACGGCACGGCCCTCGGTCTGGTTGATCTTGTCGCCGTTGAACATGGCATCGATGGCACTGCGAAGGTCAGTCTCTTTGGCCAGATCAATCAGCAGCTTGAGGGTCTGCTCGGTGATCAGGTTCTTGGAGTAGTCGACCAGGATGTCGCCGCCAAAGGTGAGGGAGAACGTGTCAAAACGCTTGGCATCCTTGGCAAACAGCTCCTTGAGCTGCATCTTGCCCTCTGCGGCGAAGTGAGCATCCAGAGCCTGCCAGGCCTGGGTCCGGGTTGGATTGATATTTTTCATAGGATTCCTGAGATTCCAAATTGTATTTGAACCTTGCAGGCAAGGTTCCCGCCAAACCTTATTATTGTGGTTAGTATACCGAGCCGGTGAGTGGACTCATGTAACAGAGTGTCTCGCCCTGGCCGCACCCAGTTTACATTCAAAACCCCCGAATTATGAGCCAGCCCTGTGGCGGTGGCATTGAGCCTGCTCATCTTTTATCCGGCTTGTGTCGTTGGGGATCGGGTCAGGGTGGGTCCGTTTGCACATTTATTGCGCCAGATCAGCGTGAGTCCAGCCTGGCGTGGTTACGCTTTGACCACAAGGATCCAGGTCTCCCATGGATGGCCACGCCCGAGGAGATTGATATGAAATCCACCCTGTCCCTGTTTGCCCTTAGCCTGCTAGCCACCGGTCTCATTGGTCTGTTGACACTGTTGGTCGCCCGCCTGAGCCCCTCCCTCGATGTGCGAGTACTGGCGGTCATGGGCGCCATGCTCGGCGGTTATCTGCTGGCTCGTCCGCTGCTCAACCGGGTGGCTCGTCACCTGGTCTGAGCGATAACCCCGGCAGTTGGGGCGAGGAGATGCGTATTTCGATGACGAGGCTTTGCCTCGTTATTTTTTATGCTTGAGCTTCCCCTTACAGTAAAGGTTAAGGTTGCTGCACAGTGAGTCGCAGGAGGCTTATCATGACCATATCCATCCAGGTGCCGATCCGCGGCATGAGTTGTGCCAACTGTGCCAGCCGCATAGGAACGGCACTTAACCGGATCGACGGTGTCGAGGCCAGTGTCAATTTCGCCCTGGAGCAGGCCGCCGTGGCACTGCAGAGCGAGACGCAACTACCCGAAGTCGTGGCGAGCATTCGCCAGCAAGGCTATGAGGTGCCAAGCGAGGGAGTCGATTTTCAGGTGAGCGGCATGAGCTGCGCCGCCTGTGCCAGCCGCATCGAGCGTGCCCTCGCGGCGCTGCCGGGCATAGAGTTGGCCGAGGTCAACTTCGCCACCGAACTGGCCCGACTCAGGCTGCTGCCCGGCTTGCTGAGCCCGGCCGCGGTGCGGGATCAGATAGTGGCGCTGGGCTTTGGTGCCGAACTGGTACGCGGCAGCGTGACCTCGCGCCAGCAACAGTTGCAGGCCCGGGAGGCACAGGAGCGCACAGAGGCGAAGCGGGCGCTGGGTCAGGTGGTGATCGCCGCCCTGTTGACCCTGCCGCTGCTCATGGGGATGTTCGCCATGGCAGGCTTGTTGAGCTGGCATCTGCCCGCCTGGGCCGAGTGGGCGCTGGCGACCCCGGTGCAGTTCTGGATAGGGGCGCGCTTCTATCGTGGGGCCTGGCTGGCGTTGAAAAACAAGGCCGCCAACATGGATGTACTGGTCGCGACCGGTACCAGCGCCGCGTATTTCTATAGCCTCTACCTCTGGTTGAGTCTGGGGGCCGAGGCTTCTGGTCACCTCTATTTCGAGGCGAGCACCCTCATCATCACCCTCATCTCGCTGGGCAAGCTGCTCGAGACCCGCGCCCGGCGCAGCACCCAGTCGGCCATCCGCGAGCTGATGGCGCTGAGGCCCGATACTGCAACCCTGTTACGGGGGGAGGAGTGGGTCAGCGTCTCCGTGGACGAGGTGTTGCGAGGGGACACGCTGCGGGTGCTGGTCGGCGAGCGGGTGCCGGTGGATGGTCGCATCATCCAGGGGAGCAGCGAGCTGGACGAATCCATCCTCACCGGTGAGAGCATGCCGGTGCTGCGGGGGGTCGGCGATGCGGTGCTGGGCGGCGCCATCAATGGCTCCGGGGTGTTGACCATCCAGGCCACCACTGTGGGTGAGGACTCCAGCCTCAGCAAGATCATCGCCCTGGTCGAGCGCGCCCAGATGGGCAAGGCGCCATTGCAGCAACTGGTCGATCGCGTCTCGGCTGTGTTCGTGCCGGTGGTGATGGTGATCGCCCTGCTCACCCTGCTGCTGTGGTGGGTGTGGGCAGGTGACTTTGGTCAGGCCCTGTTGGCGGCGGTGGCGGTGCTGGTCATTGCCTGCCCCTGCGCCCTGGGGTTGGCCACGCCAGCCGCCATAGTGACCGGCACCGGGGTGGCTGCGCGTCACGGCATACTGATCAAGGACGTGGATACCCTGCAGAAGGCCCATGCCATCAAGGCGCTCATCTTCGACAAGACGGGCACCCTGACCGAAGGCAGGCCAGTGCTGCAGAGCTGGAGTGGTGATGCGGACTCCCTGCGGCTGGCGGCGGCCCTGCAACAGGCGAGCGAACATCCCCTGGCCCGGGCCATGGTCGAGACGCAAGGCGAGCTGGCGCTGCCCGATCCCCGAGAGGTCGAGGTGCGGATCGGGGCCGGTATTCAGGGGGGGGTCGAGGGGCACAGGGTCGCGATTGGCAATCCTGCGTTGATGGCGACCCTGGGGCTGGTGGTCGAAGTGCCCGAGAGTCTGGATGGGGCGACCCGGGTCTGGGTCGCCATCGATAATACCCTGGCCGGGGTAGCGGTGCTGGCAGACAAGCTGCGCCCCGAGAGCCGGCCGGCGGTCGCCGAGCTGGTATCACGGGGCATCGAGAGTTGGCTGGTCAGTGGCGATGCCGCGGCTCCCGTGGCACATATCGCCGCCAAGTTGGGGCTGACCGGGGCCTTCGACTCCGTCCTGCCGGATGGCAAGGTGGCCAAGGTTGAGGCGCTGCGTGAGCAGGTCCAGGGGTTGGTGGCCATGGTGGGGGACGGGGTGAACGATGCCCCCGCGCTGGCCGCGGCCGATGTTGGCATTGCCATGGGGTCGGGATCGGATGTGGCGATGGAGACGGCCTCCATCACCCTGATGCGAGCCGATCCACGGCTGGTTGCCGATGCCATCGACATCTCGGCGGCCACCTGGCGCACCATACGCCAGAACCTGTTCTGGGCCTTCGCCTTCAACGTGATCGGCATTCCCCTGGCGGCGCTGGGTTATCTGAGCCCCGAACTGGCAGGGGCGGCCATGGCCCTGAGCAGCGTGATGGTATTGAGCAACTCGCTCTTGCTCAAGCGTTGGCAGCCCAAGGCCGGGCGGGCATCACGCTGAGCCGCGTAGCTTACATGTTTGGGTGAACACAGTGACGATGGGGCGGGGGATGACCCGGCCTGCTCGTTCGATGTTGCAACAGTACGCCGGCCGCCAGTGGCGCTGCCGGCAATCAGGAGTCAGTCATGAATATCAGCAAGGCCGCTCAGGCCACAGGCCTCAGTGCCAAGACCATCCGTTATTACGAGAGCATTGACCTTATCACCCCCCCTCAGCGCAGCGATAACGGCTATCGCAGCTATGGGGAGGAGACGGTGCGCGAGCTGCATTTCGTCAAGCGGGCGCGGGAGACCGGCTTCAACCTGGAGGAGTGTCAGGAGTTGCTGGCGCTCTATCGCGACAAGCACAGAAGCAGTGCTCAGGTGAAGAAGCTGGCTCAGGAGAAGATCGTCGATCTGCGCGATCGCATCAAGGGGCTGCAGGCCATGCTGACCAGCCTGGAGGGTCTGGTGACCTGCTGTCACGGGGATGACAGACCCGATTGTCCCATCCTCGACGAACTGGAGAAGGGGTGAGCCATCACCTGGGACGACATGTAGTTAAAATGTTGATTGTTATGTATTTTGTTGAGAATTAGACTGCGCTGGCAGCGGCCTTGACTGACTGAGTGGTTAATAACTGGCCGTTTGTTGTTGGCTGCCGGGGGCTGGGATAGACTATGCGGCCATCGCAAATGGAGTACCTTCCCCTTGAGCCAGAGTGTGACACGACAGGTCAGGCAAGCCATCATGGCTCAGCTCTATACCCATGCCTCGTTCAGTCTGCCCTGTCTGGCGCTGTTGGCCCTGGGATGGGCGCTGCTGTTCCATGATTACCTGCCCGCCATCGAGGCGCTGACCTGGCTGGGCATGGTGCTGTTGACGCTCTGTGGCCGGGGATGGCACCTGCGCTGGCGTCAGTCCCGGCTCGATACTACCCCCCTGGCCCTGCTCGAGCGGGAGCTGTTCATCGGGGTGACCATCACCTCCATCGTCTGGGCCCTCGGCGTATTGCTCTATATGGGTCAGCTACCCGACGCCTATCGCGCCGCCATGATGATGCTGACCAGCCTGATCCTGACCGGCAGTGCCATCATGCTGTTTGGTAGCCGACGTGCCTTCTATGGCGCCATGTTGCCCCTGGGACTCGCCATCTTGTTCGAGCTGGCGCAGGGCAATGAGCAGGAGCGGATCGTCGCCTGCATGCTCTCGGGCTATCTGTTTGTGTTCCTGCCGACCCTGCTGCGCCGTCTGCGCCGGGATCAGGCCGCCTCCCTCTATCATCGTTTTTCCAATGCCAACCTGGTCGCCGAACTCAAGATTGTCTCGGAACATCTCAAGCTCACCTCGCGCCGTGACGGCTTGACCGGCATCGCGAATCGCGCCCATCTGGATCACTGTCTGGCCAAGGCGTGGCGCCGTTGTCATCGGGCTCAGGCGCCACTCTCCCTGGTGCTGATAGACGTGGATTATTTCAAGCAATTCAACGATCACTACGGCCATCAGTCCGGTGATGAGTGTCTGCAACAGGTTGCAGCCCTGCTCGGCAAGGTGCCGCGCCGCGAAGATGATCTGGCTGCTCGTTATGGGGGGGAGGAGTTTGCCCTCTTGCTGCCTTGCACCAGCATGCAAGGCGCCTTGCAGGTGGCTCAGCAGGTGCGTGATGCCCTCAAGCAGATCCAGATCCCCCATCAGAAGTCGCTGGTCTCTGGCCAGGTGAGCTGCAGCTTCGGGGTGGCAACCCTGGTGCCGGATAACCACTTCGAAATTACGGATTTAGTGCAGAAAGCGGATGCGGCCCTCTATCAGGCCAAGCATAATGGCCGGGATCGGATCGAAGTCGCCTTGATGGGTAAGGTGGCTTGACTCATTACTGACAGATAAAGAGGTCGTCTATGCAATGTCATCGTATCGAAGAGCTGCTCGAGCTACTGCAACCCGCCTGGGTCAAGGAGCAGGATCTCAGCCTGGTGCAATTCGTGGCCAAGCTGGCCGAAGAGGCTGGCTTCAAGGGCTCGCTCTCCGAGCTGACCGATGACATGCTGATTTACCACCTCAAGATGCGCGATGCCGACAAGCAAGCGATGATCCCGGGTCTGGCCAAGGACAGCGTGCCAGACTTCAAAGAAGCCCTGCTCAAGGCGCGTGGCATCAAGTGATCCCCGCTCGACCTGGCTCGCAGGGGCGGGTTTCAAGAGAATCTGAAAGAAAGGCGCATGGTCAACTGGCAATGGGCCTTTTTTGTTGCTGAAAATTGCGACAGCGCTCCAATATTCAACAGATCAAACCCACACTGTTAGCAGGCTGTTTAAGATATAATCCGCGCCATAACAATTACTGGAGTGATGGGTAGCAATGGCCGACCAGGAGAAGATCGACATCAAGGATGTCACCGACACAGGCGTGACCGGGAGCTTCAACCCGAATGCCTTCAAGTCGAGCGACGACAGGTTCAATCCGGGCAATCGTATCTATGTGCGGGCCCAGACTGGCCGCTGGCAGCGATTGCGCAAGCTGATGGGCTGGTTCTTCATGGTGCTCTTCGTCGCCCTGCCCTGGCTGCGTTATGACGGCCGACAGGCCATCTTGTTCGATATCGGCAACCAGCAGTTCCATATCTTCGGCGCCACCATCTGGCCTCAGGATCTCACCCTGCTCGCCTGGGTGTTCATGATTGCCGCCTTCGCCCTCTTCTTCGTGACTACCTTCCTGGGGCGGGTCTGGTGTGGCTATCTCTGCCCGCAGACGGTGTGGACCTTCATGTTCATCTGGTTCGAGGAGAAGTTCGAGGGCTCGGCCAACAAGCGCCGCAAGCTGGACGCGTCCCCCTGGAATACGGACAAGCTGCTGCGCAAAGGCGCCAAGCACCTGGCCTGGATCCTGCTGTCGCTGGGCACCGGGCTGACCTTCGTGGCCTACTTCCAGGATGCCACTGCGCTGATACCCGAGTTCTTTACCGCTTCAGCCTCCGGCTGGGTCGCCTTCTGGGTCATCTTCTTCGCCGCCTGCACCTATGGCAACGCGGGCTGGATGCGCGCCATCATGTGCATCCACATGTGCCCCTATTCCCGCTTCCAGTCCGCCATGTTCGACAAGGACACCTTCATCGTCGGCTATGACACCAAGCGTGGCGAGAATCGAGGCCCCCGTCCCCGCAAGGTAGATCCCAAGACCCTGGGCCTGGGGGATTGCATAGATTGTGATCTCTGCGTGCAGGTCTGCCCGACCGGCATCGATATCCGTGACGGCTTGCAATACGAGTGCATCAACTGCGGCGCCTGCGTCGATGCCTGTGATAACACCATGGAACGCATGGGCTACGAGAAGGGGCTGATCAGCTACACCACGGAGCACAAGCTGGAGCACGACAGCACCCATGTGGCGCGGCCCAAGCTGCTGGGCTATGGCCTGGTGATGGTGATCATGTTGGGGGTGTTCGCCTACAACGCCATGTCCATCATGCCCATGGGGCTCGATATCATCCGGGATCGCAACCAGCTGTTCCGCGAGAACAGCGAAGGGCTGATTGAGAACACCTATACCCTCAAGATCCTCAACAAGACCCTCCATGCCCAGGTCTTCGCGCTGGACGTAGAGGGCCTGCCCGAGCACCAGTGGTTCGGCCCGCGGGAGGTGACCCTGAAGGCTGGCGAGATCTATACCCTGCCCATCAGCCTGGCCGTGGATCCCTACAACCTGAAACGGCCGACCCTGGATATCCAGTTCGTGCTCAGGCGGGCCGATGCGGCCCCTGATGATGGCAAGGCCGAGCTGCGTCAGGCCAGCAAGTTCATCAGCCGATTGTGAGGATGATATGACGCAAATGGCGGGCCAGTTTCGCCAATCATTTACCGGGGTAATGATAGAATGGGGCGCATCGGCGCCCCTTTCTCATGGTGGATCTCATGCGTTTCAACTATTCCGACCTCAATCCCGATCTCATCCTGGATGCCCTGGACCTCAGTGGTCTGCGAGTCGATTCCGGTCTCATCGAGCTCAACAGCTATGAAAATCGGGTCTACCAGTTTCAGGATGAGGATCGGCGCCGCTATGTGGTGAAGTTCTACCGGCCAGGGCGCTGGAGCCGGGCCCAGATCCTGGAGGAGCATGGCTTTGCCGCCGCCCTGAACGAGGCCGAGATCCCGGTGGCGGCTCCCATCGCCTTCGCGGGGGAGACACTGCTCGAGCATCAGGGCTACGGTTTCGCCATCTGGCATAGCGTCGGTGGCCGCCAGTTCGAGGTGGATAACCTGGATCAGCTGGAGTGGGTAGGTCGCTACCTGGGCCGCATCCACAGCATCGGCGCCACTCGCCCCTTCCAGCACCGGGTTCGCCTCGATGTAGAGAGCATGCTCCATGAGCCGCGTGCCCTGCTGGCGGAAGGAGAGTGGTTGCCGAGCGGTCTGGCCCGGGAGTTCTTCGGCCTGCTCGACGAGCTGACCAAGCATGTGACCGATGCCCTGCGCCTCGATGTGGCGCAGATAGCCCTGCACGGCGACTGCCACCCGGGCAATATTCTCTGGCGCGATGGCCCCATGTTCGTCGATCTCGACGACAGCCGCACCGGGCCCGCCATTCAGGATCTCTGGATGCTGCTCTCGGGGGAGCGTAGCGAGCAGCTTATCCAGCTCGATACCCTGTTGGCCGGTTATGAGGAGTTCATGGAATTTGACCACCGTGAACTGGCGCTGATAGAGCCCCTGCGCGCCATGCGCATGGTGCACTACATGGGGTGGCTGGCACGGCGCTGGGAGGATCCGGCCTTCCCCCGCCACTTCCCCTGGTTCAATACCGAGCACTACTGGCGCAGCCAGATCGCCAGCCTGCATGAGCAGTTGGCGGCCCTGAGTGCGCCTCCTCTGACCCTGACACCGGGTTGGTGACGCCTGAGCCGGCGATTGCCATAGTGCCGCATCATGACAGGGCTTGCCCTGCGGCCCCCCTCCTTTGCCATTGACGCCGGGAGGGGGACGCAATAGGCTTGGTCTGCTTCGGTTCTCCGGGCGTGCCTCACTGCTTCCCCTTAACAGGAAACATCATGAAAAAAATACTGTGCTTTCTTGCTGCCATGCTGATGATACCCATGGTTCACGCCGCCCCTGAGTTCAAGGAAGGCGTCAACTATGAGGTAGTCAAACAGACTGGCAGTGCTCAGCCTGAGGTCATGGAGTTCTTCTCCTACTTCTGCCCTCACTGCTTCAAGTTCGAGCCGATCGTGGACGATCTGCAGAAGAGCCTGCCGGAAGGGGTGACCCTGAAGAAGAACCCGGTCGCCTTCCTGGGTCGCGAGATGGGCCCCGAGCTGCAGCGCGCCTATGCGGTTGCCAATCTGCTCAAGGCTGAAGAGAAGCTGACCCCAGCCATCTTCGATGCCATCCACGTCAAGCGTCAGGTGCCCCAGAGCCGCAACGATGTGGAGAAAATCTTCGTCGACAACGGCGTACCGGCCGAAGAGTTCACCGGTGCCGTGGACAGCTTCGCCGTCTCCGGCATGGTCTCCCAGTTCGATCGCAACACCGAGACCTACAACGTGCGTGGCGTACCGGCCTTCCTGGTCAACGGCAAGTACATGGTGAAGATTGAATCCATCACCTCCCAGGAGCAGTTCAATCAGCTGGTGAAATTCTTGCTCGCCAAGAAAGACTGATTGCCCTGACCCTGATAAAACGCCCGCCGGTGCAAACCGGCGGGCGTTTTTTTATGGGGGATTGAGCCGGATGCCTCAGGGGGTCAGACCTGGCAGTCCCGTTGCTGGCGCGAGATGCTGGGCAAGCGGGTGCGGCGGCTGAGCTCCTCGGCCAGCCAGACCAGCAAGAGGATGGCGAGCAGCAGGGTCGCGGCCTGATCGTAGCGAAACAGGCTCAGGGAGACATAGAGCTGCTGACCCAGGCCACCGGCGCCGACCACGCCCAGAATGGTGGCGGCGCGCAGGTTCATCTCGCCGCGATAGAGGCTGTAGGCCAGCCACTGTTGCCACACCATGGGCAGCAGGCCGTACCAGAAGCTGACCAGTCGCCCGGCCCCCGCCAGCTGCAGGGCGCGGCGCGGCCCCTGATCCGCATTCTCCAGGGTCTCCACAAAGAGCCGGGCCAAGACGCCTGTGGTGTGCAGGGTCAGTGCCAGTACACCGGCGACCGGCCCCAGCCCCACGGCAATCACCAGCAGGCTGGCAAAAATCAGTTCGGGGATGGATCGCAGCAGGTTGAACAGCAGGCGCAGCGGCCAGAACTGGCGTGCCAGCACGGCCAGTCCCATGGCGAGCAGGGCACTGAGCAGGGTGCTGAGCAGCGCCATCTGCAGGGTGTCGACCAGGCCGTGGGCCACCAGGGTGAGGAAGGCGGGAGACCAGTCCGGTTGCAGGAACTCGGCCAGGAAACGACCCATGCCGCCGAAGGAGAGGCTCAGGGTACGCCAGTCGAGCAGTACACCGGCTCCCAGACAGGCGAGCAGCAGCAGGGTGCAGAGCAACAGGCCGGGGGAGCGGCTGTGGCGCAGCCAGGCGCTCAGGCCATCGGCCAGCACGACCAGGGCCACGAAGGCCAGCAGCAGGGTGGCCACCTCACCGCCGGCGAACATGCGCAGGGAGAGTTCGAGCTGCTGACCCAGACCACCGGCCCCCACGAATCCCATGATGACCGAGGCGCGCAAGGCACACTCCCAGCGATAGACGGTGTAGGAGAGCAGCTCCTGACGCACCGCGGGCAGCACGCCGTAACAGAGCGCCTGCAAGCGTCCTGCGCCACTGAGCAACAGGGCCCGGGCCGGTTGCAGGGCGCCGCTCTCCATGATCTCGTTGTAGACCTTGGCCAGCATGCCACCGTAGCTGACCGAGATGGCCAGGATGGCCGCCATGGGGCCCAGCCCCGACAGACGCACGAACAGCAGCGCCCAGATAAGCTCGGGCAGGCTGCGCAGCAGGATGGCGATGAAGCGGCACAGCGCCCGCAGGCCGCTGCGCAGGGGGGCGGGCAGGGCGCCTATTCGTGACAGGGAGAGCGCCCGCGATCCCAGCAGGGCGAAGGGCACCCCGAGGAGGAGGGCGCCGAACAGTCCCAGAGTAGCCACCGCCAGGCTCTCCAGGGTGGCCTTGAGGGTCAGGGCGAGGAAGTCGCCATCCAGACGCGGTGGCCAGCTGTGGGCGGCGAAGTTGCCCATCTGCTGCCAACTCGCGGGCTCGAACAGGGCGCGCCAGCTGGCGGCATCTTGCCAGAGACCGTAGAGCGCCAGCAGCAGGAGCCAGCCCCAGGGGCTACGCAGGGTTAGACGGGAGCGGGATGCTAGCACGATGGCCCCGGGTTGGATCCCAGGCTGCCCGGCGGCTCGTTGCCATAGAGCTCGGCCAGCATGGCGGGGCTGACTGCCTCGGCGGCGCAGTCGAACAGGATGCGGCCCTGACGCAGGCCTATGATGCGCGGGAAGTGACTCAGGGCCAGATCCACCGCATGAAGGCTGGTAATGAGCGTGCTGCCTCGCTCCCTTGCCTGCTGTTGCAGGGTAAGGATGCAGGCTTGCGCCAGCACGGGATCGAGCGCCGAAACGGGCTCGTCCGCCAGCATCAGGTCCGGGTTTTGATAGAGCACCCGGGCGATGCCGACCCGCTGCAACTGGCCGCCGGATAGCTCGCCACAGGGTTGGTGCAACTTGTCCGCCAGGGACAATCGCGCCAGCTCGGTGCGGGCGCCAGCGGGATCGCAGGGACGCAACAGGGAGAGCAGTGCCTTGGCCAGCGACCACTGACCGAGCCGACCCGCCAGCACGGCGGTGATGACGGACTGGGAGGGGGGCAGGGGCGGCGCCTGCCATATCATGCCGATGCGGCTGCGCAGTCGTTGCCGCGCCCGGCTCGAGAGCTGCCAGGGATCCTGCTGCCACAGCAGCAGGGCCCCCGGATGGTCTGCTCTGAGTTCGGTGGCGAGCAGGCGCAGCAGACTGGTCTTGCCCGCGCCGCTCGGTCCTATGATGGCGACCCGCTCCCCGGCCTGGATCTGCACGTCGATCGCTGCCAGCACGGGCAGGTCACCGAGCCGCAGGCTGGCCTGACGCAGGTCAACGGCAATCACTTCAGCAGGTCCGCCTGGACGGCGGCGGCTTCGATACCTTGGTAATTCTCGGGTTTGGTCTCGATGAAGCGGCTGGCCCGTTGCAGTTTCAGGATCTCGGCCTGGGCAGGCACCTTGGGATCCAGCTTGAGGAAGGCCTGCTTGATCTTGGCTTGCAAGGCGGGATCCATGCCGCCGCGCACCGTCCAGTTGTAGTCAAAGTAGGTCGGCGTGGTCCAGATAACCTTCACCTTCTTGGTGTCTACCTTGCCCTCTTCCAGCAACTTGTCCCAGACCGAGGCGTTGAGGGCACCCGCTGGCACCTTGCCGGAGGCGACCCAGGCGACGGTGGCGTCATGGGCGCCGGAGAAGGCTACGTGGGCGAAATCTTTTTCAGGATTGATCCCCTCTTCGGCCAGGAAGTGGCGCGGCATCAGGTGGCCCGAGGTGGATGAGGGAGAGCCGAATGCGAAGTCCTTGCCTTTCAGATCGGCGAGGGTCTCGATACCGCTGTCGGCGTTGGCAATGAACTTGGAGGTGAACTGGGCATCTTCCGCCCGTTGTACCAGCGGGATGACGCCGTTTGCACGGCGATGGGCCTGCACATAGGTGAAACCGCCCAGCCAGGCCATGTCTATCTTGCCCGCAGCCAGGGCCTCCACCACGGCGGCGTAGTCATTGACCGGGACGAACACCACCTCGCGGCCGGTCTGCTCGGCCAGATAGTCACCCAGAGGGGCGAACTTGCGTTGCAGCTCGGTCGGCGCCTCGTCGGGGATGGCGGAGACCCGCAGCGGCTCGACGGCGCTGGCCCCCAGGCTGGCGAAGAGGGCGGTGAGGGGAAGTATCCATTTCTTCAGCATGTGACTTTCCTTTGGTAGCTAACGATTGGGCGGCAAGGTGATGGACAAAGAGAAGGCCCGATGGACGTCGGACCTTGGAATGGGCATATGGTATGCATCCTGGGGCGCGGATGCCAGTTCGGCCCCCATTTATCCCGCTGGCCGTTGCGCCTGAGCGATGGGATGGCTCAGCGGGGCAGATGGAAGGCTTGCTTGAGATGGCGCACGAAGTCCGCATCCCGGCAGAGGGTCTTGCCCGGGCTGTCGGAGATCTTGGCGACCGGGCCGCCGTTGCACTCCATCAGCTTGAAGACGATGTTCATCGGGCTCACCCCCGGCAGATCGCAGGTGAGCTGGGTGCCGATGCCGAAGCTGGTGTTGATGCGGCCGCGGAAGTGCCGAAACAGCGCCACCGCCTTGTCGAGGTTGAGGCCGTCGGAGAAGACCAGGGTCTTGCTGGCCGGATTGATGCCGAGCCGCTGGTAGTGGCTGATGGCCTTCTCGCCCCACACCACGGGGTCGCCGGAGTCATGGCGCAGCCCCTGATAACGGCTGGCCAGCTCGAAATCGAAGTCGTGCAGGAAGGCATCCATGGTGATGCAGTCGGTCAGGGCGATGCCGAGGTGACTGCTGAATTCGTCCAGCCAGCTGGTGAGGGCGGCACGCTGGCTCTGGGCCAGGGGGAAGCCGAGCTGCTGGTGGGCCTGGAACCACTCATGGGCCTGGGTGCCGACCGCAGGCAGGTCATATTTCTGGGCCAGTTGATAGTTGCTGGTGCCGCGAAAACAGGGCAGGCGCTCCTTGAGGCGGCCAACCACGGCATCCTGCACCGCCTGGGAGAAGCGGCGACGGGTGCCAAAGTCGATGAGGTTGAAATCCTGCATCTCCTCCGGACTCAAGGTGCCTTCAAGCTTGTCGATCTTCTGATCCAGTCGCACCAGGGCCTGGCTCACCCCGAATTGGGGATAGCGGAAGCGGTTGCGCATCTCGCTGATGGTGGCGAGCACCGGGATCTCCCACAGGATCACATCCTGCCAGGGGCCCTCGACCCGCACATTGATGCGGCCATCCTGCTCGAACACCTTGAGCAGGGAGGCGTCGAGGGGCTTGCGGCGCAGGTGATCCAGGTAGTCGGCACTGAAGAAGGGACGCTCGGCCAGGAACAGGCTCTGTGCCTTGCTCAGCCGCAGGGAACCGGCGAGGCGCAGTTGCTCCTCGATCTGACCCATCATGGGCAGCAGATCTTCCTCATTGCGGCTGTGGAACTCGGCCACCACCTCGGCGTCGGGATAGCGGTGATAGACCGCCTGCTGCATGTGCAGCTTGTAGGCATCGGTGTCGAGCAGGCTGGTGAGGATAGGGGGCATATGCATCAGGTTCCCGGCAGGCTGGTGGGTATGTCTAACGGACATATCAGGCATCCAGCAGGCGTTGTATATCGGTCAGGCTCCGGGCCAGCTCGGCCCCGGCCTCACTCATCTGGACATGGGCGCTGGCAATGGTCTCGGGGGCGATGCCACGGCAGGCATCCAGATGCACTATGACGCGAAAACCGGCGTGGCGCAGCTGCAACACGCTGGTCTTGACGCAGTAGTCGGTGGCGAGGCCGCCGGCCAGCACTGTGCTGACGTTGCGACTGCGCAGAAATTCGATGAGGCCGGTGCTGCGCCGTCCGGCCAGGTCATGGTAGCAGGCGCCATAGGGGTGCAGGTCGGGTTCTATGCCCTTCCAGACGAAGAAGTCATAGTCGATGGGCGCGGGCAGGCCGTCGAGCAGCTCGAAGCCCTGCGTGCCCGGCACGCAATGGCTCGGCCAGCTGAGATCCACATTGGCGTGGGGCAGCGGCGTCAGGGGCTGGCCCGTGACCCAGAGTGGCGCTCGGGGATGGGCATCCTTGCTGCCGATGCGCAGGCTGGCCAGGGCGGCCTGGCCATTGAGGGCGGCGACTATTTCGTCTCCGCCGGGCACGGGGAGCTCGTCGGGGCAGAGGGGAGTGAATCCCTTTTGCGCGTCTATATCCAGGCTGGCGATGATTCCCATGAACGGCTCCTGCACATATTATCTATGTGATATTATCTACCAAACATTAATGGAAGGCGAGCGAGACGAGCAAGATGCCGAGCATGAGTCTGGACATGGTGGTGCTGCGTTTGAACGAAGAGCGGCTGGAGTTGCTGCTTGAGCCGCGTCAACGCCCGCCCTTTGCCCACTGTTGGCAACTGCCGGCCCGGCGGATCGACGAGCGCCGGGACCGGGATCTGGAGGATGCCTTGCAGCGGCTGCTGGCCGAGTGGGGCCTCGGGGTCTGCTATAGCGAACAGGTCTGCACCCTGGGCGATCTGGCACGGGATCCCCGCGGCTGGTCCACCACCCTGGTTTACCTCTGTCTGGTCGGCCCCGAGTTGCAAGCGAGCCGGGGCCAATGGCACCCGCTCGCCGATCTGGACCGATTGACCCTGGCATTTGATCACGATCGCCTCATTGGCAAAGGCCTGGAGCGGCTCATGATCAAGAGCCGCTACAGCACCTTGCCGGTGCAACTGCTCGGCCGTGAATTCACGCTCTCCGAGCTGCAACGGGCCTATGAGATCATCTTGCGGACCCCCATGAACACGGCGGCATTTCGCAAGCGGATCCATCGTGCCAACATCCTGGCCGACACCGGCCGCAAACGCACCGGCAAGCAGAGGCCCGCCAGCCTCTACCGGCTCGATGCCTCGCCCTGCATCCTCTTTGATCAAGTGATGCACGGCGCCGAGGTCTGAAATAACTGACAAGGATGACCATGATGGAGAAGCTGCTGGTCAGTGCCTGCTTGCTGGGGCAGCCCGTGCGTTACGACGGTCAGAGCAAGGGGATCCTCAGCGACTGGCTCACCACCCTGGGGGTCGAGGGGCGGACGCTGGCGTTTTGTCCCGAGGTAGCCGGTGGCTTGCCGACCCCGCGTCCACCTGCCGAGCGCCAGGGAGAGCGGGTGATCACGGTGACGGGGCTGGATGTCACCCGCGAGTTTGACCATGGGGCCGAACTGGCCTTGGCGCTCTGCCTGCGGGAGAGGATCCGCTTTGCCCTGCTCAAGGAGGGGAGCCCCTCCTGCGGCAGCGGCCGTATCTACAACGGCCGTTTCGAAGGCGTTTCCATGGCAGGAGAGGGCAAAACCACGGCCTTGCTGCGCCGTCACGACATTCAGGTGTTCAGCGAGGATCAGTTGCCCGAGCTGGCTCTGGCACTCTCCCTGGCGGCCACTGCAGCGGGTTCCTGAGCTCGCTGCCACCCTTCCAATACCTCGTCCTTCTCCTGCCAGCGCTGGTTCAGCCATGCCTGAAAACCGCGCTTGAACTGCTTGTCGTTGAAGTAGTCGCCCATCAGCGCCTCATCCACCGGCAGCTCCTCGATGCGCACCTGAATGCGCTTCATCCGCCCCATCAGAAAGTCCTTGAACGGCGTTTTGCTGTTGTCCGGGTAGCGGATGGTGACATCGATCAGGCTGTCGAACTGCTCCCCCATGGCCGCCAGGGTGAAGGCCAGGCCTGCGGCCTTGGGTGGCATCAGATGACGATAAGGCGAGCGGCTCTGGGCCTGCTTCTGCGCCGTGACCCTGGTGCCCTCGACAAAGTTGATGACGGTGGTGGGGACATGGCGAAACTTCTCGCAGGCGTTGCGGGTTGTCTCGATATCCTGGCCGCGCAGGTGTGGATTGCGCAGTAAAAACTCCCGGGAATAACGGCGCATAAAGGGCATGTCCAGCCCCCAGCAGGCGAGCCCAAGCAGCGGGATATAGATGAGCTCGTGCTTCATGAAGAACTTGGGCACCGGCAACCTGTCGCGAAACAGGTGACCCAGCACCACGATGTCGGTCCAGCTCTGGTGGTTGCTGACGATGAGGTACCAGCCATCCCTGCGCAGTTGGCTGTTGTCTTCTATCTGCCACTCGATGCGGGTGGTGAGGCGGATGACGAAGGCATTGCCGCTCAGCCACAGGCGCATGATGCCGTTGTTGATGTGGCTGCAGGCGCGATCGAGGGCCGGGATCGGCAGCAGCTTGAGCAGCGACACCAGCAGGATCAGGCTGGCGCACAGGGCGGTGAATATGATGGTCAGACTGACGCTTAGCAGCAGCACCAGGGGGCCGGGTAGCAGACTTAACAAGGGCGTATCTCATCGCTCAGCAGTTGGCTCAGGGTCTGATCCTTGTCGTGCCAGATCCCGTTCAGCCACTGCTGGAAATCATGTTGAAAGGCGGGATCGTTGAAATAATCCCCCACCAGATGTTGCTCTATGGGCAGGAAGCGCACCCTGACTCGAATAGTGCCAACCCGGCCGCACATAAAATCCCAGAAGCTCGGGATCCCGCCCGGGTAACCAATGGTCACATCGACCAGCTGATGCAGTTTGCCGTCCATGGCTGCCAGGGTGAAGGCGATACCGCCCGCTCTGGGATGGAGCAGGTGACGATAGGGAGCCCTCTGCTTGTCATGCTTGTGAGCCGTGAAGCGGGTTCCCTCAACGAAGTTCATCACGCTTACCGGGATATGCTGGAACTTGGCACAGGCTTGTCGGGTTGTTTCTATGTCCTTTCCCTTCAAATATGGCTTTTTTTCCAGCAACTTCTTCGAATATCGCCGCATGAAGGGAAAGTCGAGCGCCCACCATGCCAGCCCGAGAAAAGGTACCCAAATCAGCTCTTTCTTCAGGAAAAACTTCAGAAAGGGGATTTTTTGATTAAAAACCCGCTGCAGTACCAGTATGTCGACCCAGGATTGGTGGTTGGCAATCACCATATACCACTGGTTAAGGCGAGATTTGTCCAGTCCGACCACCTCGAATTGGGTCTTGGTGAGGGTTTGCTGGATCAGATTATTGAAACCAATCCAGTGACCGGCGCAGCCATCGAGCAGGGCACTGCAGCGGGTACGCCAGGGGGCGAGAGGGATCAGCAGTTTGAGCAGGGCCAATCCCAGTATGGGCATCACCCAGAACAAGGTATTGAGGAAATAGAGCAGGGTAGAGAGGCTGCCACGCAGGCTCTCTATCAGCTTGTTTTTCATGGGCTTGGTTCCGTTTGCTGGCGAAAATTCGATTAAGTGGTCAGATGTGTCGCCATAATATCAGCCGTTCATGGGCTAGACCAAGGGGTGAGTGGTTTCTGTTTGAGGCTTAATTTGCGGAGGCAGCGCTCCTGTCTAGCCGCCGCGCAGTCTGCTCAGCAGCCTGTCCATGGCGCGATACCCCAGCGCCTCGACCAGATGTGCCTTCTCGATCTGGGTCTTGCCAGCGAGATCGGCCAGGGTGCGGGACACCCGCAGTATCCGATGCCAGGCGCGGATGCTGAGGCCGAGTCGCTGGATGGCTGTCTCCAAAAAATCGGCATCTTGTGGCGATAACCGGCAAACGTCTTCGATTTCCCGGCTATCGAGCAGGTTATTCAGCTTGCCGCTGCGAGCCAGCATCCGATCGCGCGCCCCCAGTACCCTGTCGCGGATCTGGGCACTGGGTTCGCCGCGCTGGGCCTTGCCGGTCAGGCTGCCCTTGGGCAAGAGCGGCACCTCCACGGTGAGATCGAAGCGGTCGAGGAAGGGACCAGAGAGTCTGCCGAGATAGCGCAGTATCTGATCCGGACTGGCGCGGCTCAGACCGTCGCCGAAGTGGCCGCAGGGGCTGGGGTTCATGGCGCCAATCAGCTGGAAGCGGGCGGGGAAATCCACCTGGCGGGCGGCCCGGCTGATGGTGATGTGGCCCGTCTCCAGCGGCTCGCGCAGGGCATCGAGCACCTTGCGCTCGAACTCGGGCAGTTCATCCAGGAAGAGCACACCATTGTGGGCCAGGGAGATCTCACCTGGCCTGGGGTGGCTGCCACCACCGACCAGGGCCACCGCCGAGGCGCTGTGATGGGGGGTGCGATAGGGTCTCTGGTGCCAGTGACCCTGTCTCGGGGTCAGACCGCCGATGGAGTGAATGGCGGCGGTCTGCTGGGCCTCCTCTTCGCTGAGCGGCGGCAGTATGCCGGGCAGGCGACTGGCCAGCATGCTCTTGCCGGTGCCAGGCGGGCCGATGAACAGCAAGTTGTGGCAGCCAGCGGCGGCTATTTCCAGCGCCCGCTTGGCCTGGGACTGGCCGATCACATCCTGCAGATCCGCCACATCGGGCCTCTGGCTGTCGGGTTGAGGGAGTGGCAGCGGCAACTCATATTGGCCGGCGAGCCAGGCGGTCACCGCCAGCAGCTGCTGGGCACAGCGCACCTTGGCATTCTGGATGAGGGCGGCCTCGACCCCATTGGCGGTGGGCACCAGCAGGGTACGACCGGCATCGCGACAGGCGAGCACGGCGGGCAGCACCCCGAGCACGGGCCGGATCTCGCCGGTCAGGGCCAACTCCCCCAAAAACTCATGATCGAGCAGGTATGTTGCCGGTATCTGCTTGGATGCGGCGAGAATGCCGAGAGCGATGGCCAAGTCGAAGCGGCCCCCTTCCTTGGGCAAGTCTGCCGGGGCCAGATTGACGGTGATGCGCTTGGCTGGGAACTCGAAGTTGCCGTTGAGCAGGGCGCTGCGCACCCTGTCCCGCGACTCCTTCACCGAGGTCTCGGGCAGGCCCACGATATTGAAGGCGGGCAGGCCATTGGAGAGGTGAACTTCCACCGTCACTTGCGGTGCCTGGATCCCCAGGCTGGCACGACTATAAACCACAGCTAATGACATAAACCCCATCCTTGAGTTGAGTTATGTTCTGACTAACTGCAATTTGTCAGTGTTTTATACCAGTCAGATTCGACTGATATAGTTAAACTTAGTGGCTTGTAATGTAATAAATGCTTGCCTGATAAATTTCATCATGCTAGTTCTAATAGCCATTCGCGGTAACAGCCGCCCAGATTTCATCGAATTTTGTGGTAGTAACTATGAACATGGCTTCCCGTTTCGTCAGCATTATTGTGGTCCTAGTGGTGATTATTATCACACCGCTCGGGGCTCGTTTAGCTGCACGGAACAAGGGATAGACCCACTACCGGACAGAACGAAACAAGCGACCCCCGAGCCTCACGGCCCGGGGGTTTTTTTTCGACCAAGGAATAGGATTTTCTCCATGAACGGCGCGCACTATTTGGTACAGGCACTCAAGCAGCAGGGAGTCACCCAGGTGTTCGGTTACCCGGGCGGTGCCATCATGCCGGTCTACGATGCGCTCTATGACGGTGGTCTGGCCCATCAGCTCTGCCGCCATGAGCAGGGTGCCGCCATGGCCGCGGTGGGCTATGCCCGCGCCTCCGGTCAGGTCGGGGTCTGCATCGCCACCTCGGGTCCCGGCGCCACCAATCTGGTGACCGGCCTGGCAGAGGCGCTGCTCGACTCAGTGCCCCTGGTGGCGATCAGTGGTCAGGTAGCCTGCGCCGCCGTCGGTACCGATGCGTTTCAGGAAGTGGATGTGCTCGGCATGTCCCTCTCCTGCACCAAGCACTCCTTCATGGTCACGGACGTTGCCGAGCTGGGCCAGGTCATCGCCGAGGCTTTTGCCATCGCAACGGAAGGTCGCCCCGGTCCGGTACTCATCGATTTCCCCAAGGATGTACAACTGGCCGCGATGCCCCCACAACATCCCCAGCTTGCCGTGGACGAACCTGAGCCGCTCTGCCCGCAGGCCCTGGAAGCCGCCCGTGCCATGCTGGGGGCAGCCGAGCGTCCGGTGCTCTACGTCGGCGGTGGCGTGGGCATGGCCAATGCGGAAGATCAGCTGCGCGCGTTCGCAGCAGTCACCGGCATGCCGGCGGTCACCACCCTCAAGGGGATTGGGGCGCTGGATCCCGACAGCCCCGTCTATCTCGGCATGCTTGGTATGCACGGCACCAAGGCGGCCAACTTCGCGGTGCAGCAGTGCGATCTGCTGCTGGTGGTCGGTGCCCGTTTCGATGATCGGGTGACCGGCAAGCTTGACGAGTTCGCCCCCCACGCCAGGGTGGTCCATCTGGACGTGGACGCCGCCGAGTTCGGCAAGCGCCGCGCCGCCGAGGTGGGCATCAGCACCGATCTGAGACTGGTGCTGCCCGCCCTGGCCATGACCCTCGACATCAAACCCTGGCGCGAACACTGTGCGAGCATGGCCCGTGAATATGCGTTTCGCTACGACCACCCTGGGCAGCCCATCTATGCACCAGCCCTGCTCAAGCAGCTCTCGACGCTGCTGCCAGATAGCAGCGTGGTCGCCTGCGACGTGGGTCAGCACCAGATGTGGGTAGCCCAGCACATGCGCTTCACCAGCCCGCGCAACCACCTCTCCAGCGCCGGGCTCGGCACCATGGGCTTCGGTCTGCCCGCCGCCATCGGGGCCAAGATGTCCCGCCCGGAGGACGAGGTGGTGCTGGTGAGTGGTGACGGCTCCTTCATGATGAACGTGCAGGAGCTCGGCACCATACGCCGGGCTCAGCTCAAGGTGAAGATGGTGCTGATCGACAACCAACGGCTCGGCATGGTGCGCCAGTGGCAGGAGCTGTTCTTCGACGGCCGCTACAGCGAGACCATCCTCTCCGACAACCCGGATTTCATCGCCCTGGCGGCCGCCTTTGGCATCCCCGGTGAAACCATCACCCGCAAGGATGAGATCGCCGGTGCCCTGGATCGCCTGCTCGGCAGCGAGAGCGCCTATCTGCTGCATGTCGCTATCTCAGAGGAAGAGAATGTCTGGCCCCTGGTTCCGCCGGGAGTCGCCAACCACAAGATGATGGAGCAACGCCCATGAACTCGTCCCCCCTTGGCCTCAATACGGCTCCCCTGAGCCAGATCAACACCCTGGAGATCCACGCGACATCCAGGCCCGAAGTGATGGAACGCGTGTTGCGGGTGGTACGCCACCGCGGCTTCCATCTCAAGGCCCTCAACATGGAGGCGAGCGCGGAGCAAGATTGCCAACAGCTGCGGATCACGGTTACTGTCGAGTCGACGCGTCCCATCACACAGCTGTGGAGCCAGCTGGTCAAGCTGGTGGATGTCTCTCGGGTCGATGCACTGGAAGCGCAGCCCAGAATAAACCCATAAGGAGCAGCAAGCATGTCACAGGCCAACCACCCCCAATACATCTGGTTCAACGGCAAGATGGTGCCCTGGCAAGATGCCCAGGTCCACGTCATGAGTCATGCCTTGCACTACGGCTCCTCGGTGTTTGAGGGGGTGCGTGCCTACGATACCCCCAAGGGCACCTGCATCTTCCGCCTGCAGGAGCACACCCGCCGTTTGTTCGACTCCGCCAGGATCTACTGGATGAATGTGCCCTACAGCGAGGTCGAGGTGAATGACGCCTGCCGTGCCGTGGTGCGCGAGAATGGCCTCAAGAGCGGCTACCTGCGTCCGCTGGCCTTTATTGGCAATGTGGGGCTGGGGCTGCATCCGCCGCTGGATGCCAAGGCGGATCTCATGGTCGCGGCCCTGCCCTGGGGTGCCTATCTCGGCGAGGAGGGACTCAAAAATGGGGTGGATGTGTGCGTCACCTCCTGGAACCGGCTCGCTCCCAACACCATTCCTACCGGCGCCAAGGCAGGGGGCAACTATCTGTCGTCCCAGCTCATCAGCCGGGAGGCCAAGCGCAACGGCTTCGCCGAAGGGCTGGCGCTGGACGTGAATGGTTATCTGAGCGAAGGGGCGGGGGAGAACCTGTTCCTGGTGAAAAATGGCGTGCTGTTCACGCCGCCCGCCACCGCCGCCATCCTGCCCGGCATCACCCGCGACACCATCATGACGCTGGCACGAGAGCTCGGTTACGAGGTGCGTGAGCAGGCGCTGCCCCGGGAGGCACTCTATGTGGCAGACGAGATCTTCATGACCGGCACCGCCGCTGAGGTGACCCCGGTGCGCTCGGTGGATCGGATGCAGGTCGGCGCCGGCAGCCGTGGCCCGGTGACCGAGCAGCTGCAAAACGCCTTCTTCGGCCTGTTCAACGGTCAGACCGAGGACAAATGGAACTGGCTCACCCCGGTCGACGATTGATGGACAGCGCGGGCGACGTTGTCGCCCGCAGATAGCCAGGCCAGAAGAGAGAGCAAGTGCCGAGTCGGCTATGGCAAGGGCAGATCCCTTGCCACAACCGATTCGAATTGACGGTTTCGCATCATTAATTTGCCCAGTTGGGCTCATGTATTCAGGGAGTAGAGACAATGCCGAAGTTGAGATCCGCCACCACCACCCACGGACGTAACATGGCCGGGGCCCGTGCCCTCTGGCGTGCCACCGGCATGACAGACGAGGACTTTGGCAAGCCCATCATCGCCGTGGTCAACTCCTTCACCCAGTTTGTACCGGGTCACGTGCACCTCAAGGATCTCGGCCAGCTGGTGGCCCGGGAGATCGAGGCCGCGGGCGGCGTTGCCAAGGAGTTCAACACCATAGCGGTCGATGACGGCATCGCCATGGGTCACGGCGGCATGCTCTATTCGCTGCCGTCCCGGGAGCTGATCGCCGACTCCGTGGAGTACATGGTCAACGCCCACTGCGCCGACGCCATGGTCTGTATCTCCAACTGTGACAAGATCACCCCGGGGATGCTGATGGCGGCGCTGCGCATCAACATCCCGGTGATCTTCGTCTCCGGCGGCCCCATGGAGGCGGGCAAGACCAAGCTCTCCGATCAGATCATCAAGCTGGACCTGGTGGATGCCATGATCCAGGGGGCCGATCCCAAGGTCTCCGATGCCCAGAGCGATCAGATCGAGCGCAGCGCCTGCCCCACCTGTGGTTCCTGCTCCGGCATGTTCACCGCCAACTCCATGAACTGTCTGACCGAAGCCTTGGGGCTCTCCCAGCCGGGCAACGGCTCCATGCTGGCGACCCACGCCGACCGCGAGCAGTTGTTCAAGCTGGCCGGTCAGCGCATCGTCGCTTTGGCCAATCGCTACTACCAGCAGGATGACGAGAGCGCTCTGCCGCGCAACATCGCCACCAAGGCGGCGTTCGAGAACGCCATGGCCCTGGACATTGCCATGGGCGGCTCCACCAATACGGTGCTGCACCTGTTGGCGGCGGCCCAGGAGGGGGGGGTGGACTTCACCATGGATGACATCGACCGCATGTCCCGCCGGGTGCCCCAGCTCTGCAAGGTCGCCCCCTCGACCCAGAAGTACCACATGGAAGATGTGCACCGCGCCGGTGGCGTGGTGGCGATCCTGGGTCAGCTGGAAAAAGCCGGTCTGGTGCACGGCGATACCCGCAACGTGCTCGGCACCAGCTTGCTCGAGTTGCTGGAGCGCTATGATGTGAGCCGCACCCAGGATAAAGCGGTGCATGATTTTTACCGCGCAGGCCCGGCTGGCATCCGCACCACCAAGGCGTTCAGCCAGAGCTGTCGCTGGCCCGAGCTGGATCTGGACCGCGCCGAAGGCTGCATTCGCTCCCTGGATAATGCCTACAGCCTGGAGGGGGGGCTGGCCGTGCTCTCCGGCAACATCGCCCTCAATGGTGCCATCGTCAAGACTGCCGGTGTCGATGAAGAGAACCTCTGCTTCCGCGGCCCCGCCCGGGTGTTCGAGAGCCAGGACAGCGCGGTGGCGGGCATTCTGGACAGCACCGTCAAAGCCGGTGAAGTAGTGGTGATCCGCTACGAGGGCCCCAAAGGCGGCCCCGGCATGCAGGAAATGCTCTACCCCACCACCTATCTCAAGTCCATGGGGCTCGGCAAGGCCTGTGCGCTTATCACCGACGGTCGCTTCTCCGGCGGCACCTCGGGGCTGTCCATCGGTCACGTCTCCCCGGAGGCGGCTTCCGGCGGCACCATAGGGCTGGTGGAGGATGGCGACATCATCAACATCAATATCCCGGCCCGCACCATGGTGCTGGAGGTGGCTGACAGCGTACTGGCCGCTCGCCGCGCCGCCGTCGATGCCCGTGGCTGGAAGCCACTGAACCGCCAGCGTCAGGTCTCCTATGCCCTGCGCGCCTACGCCATGCTCGCGACCAGCGCAGACAAGGGCGCGGTGCGCGACTTAAGCAAGCTGGAGGAGTGATCATGACGATGATGACGAATCATTTATGCAAAGTGCCGCTCGCCGCTGTCTATGCCGGCAAGGGGTTGGTGTGGCGCGATCTCAGCAAGCTGGAGGGGTAAGCCATGGTCTCTGCGGCTGATTATCTACGCAAGATACTGCTCTCCCCGGTCTATGAGGCGGCGCGGGTGACCCCCTTGCAGACGTTGAAGAAGCTCTCCGAGCGGCTCGGCAACCATGTCTCCCTCAAGCGGGAAGATTTGCAGCCGGTGCACTCCTTCAAGCTGCGCGGTGCCTATCACAAGATTGCCACCCTGAGCGCCGAGCAGAAGGCCCGTGGTGTGGTGGCGGCCTCGGCTGGCAACCATGCCCAGGGGGTCGCCCTGTCGGCGGCCAAGCTCGACATCAATGCCATCATCGTCATGCCCAAGACCACGCCGGACATCAAGATAGATGCGGTGCGGGCCCAGGGGGGCAATGTGCTGCTGTTTGGCAACAGCTTCGACGAAGCCTATGCCGAGAGCCGTCGCCTGTCGGAAACCGAGGGTTACACCCTGATACCGCCCTTCGACGACGTCGAGGTGATCGCGGGCCAGGGCACCATCGGCAAGGAGTTGCTGGAGCAGGACACTCACCTCACCCATGTGTTTGTCCCCGTGGGCGGCGGCGGCCTGGCCGCCGGGGTGGCGGTCTATATCAAGCAGCTGCTGCCAAATGTGAAGGTGATAGGGGTGGAAGCCGAGGGTTCCGCCTGCCTCAAGGCGGCGCTGGAGGCGGGCGAGCCGATCAATCTGGAGCGGGTCTCGCTGTTTGCGGACGGGGTGGCGGTCAAGCGCATCGGCACCGAGACCTTCCGGCTCTGCAACCAGTATCTGGACGAGGTGGTGACCGTCTCCAACGATCAGATCTGCGCGGCCCTGAAAGACATCTTCGACGACTGCCGCGCCATCGCCGAGCCATCCGGTGCCCTCTCCCTGGCGGGGCTCAAGGCCTACAGTGAGCGGGAGCAGGTCAAGGGTGGCCGGATGGCGGCCATACTCTCTGGCGCCAACGTCAACTTCCACAGCCTGCGTTATGTGTCGGAGCGCTGCGAGATAGGCGAGAAGCGCGAGGGCATGCTGGCGGTGACCATACCCGAGCGCAAGGGGGCCTTCCTCGACTTCTGCCGCAACCTGGGATCGCGGATGGTGACCGAGTTCAACTACCGTTACTCCGATGCCGAGCAGGCCTCGCTGTTTGTCTCGGTGCGACTCACCGGCGGTGACGAAGAGTTGGGTCAGATCGAAGCCCATCTCAATGGCAACGGCTACCCCGTGGTCAATATGACGGACAACGAGCTGGCCAAGAATCATGTGCGTTACATGATTGGCGGCCGCCCTGCCCGGCCCCTTGGTGAGCGGCTCTACAGCTTCAAGTTCCCGGAGCAGCCGGGCGCCCTGATGCGCTTCCTCGAGACCCTGGGCTGCCGCTGGAACATCAGCCTGTTCCACTATCGCAACCATGGCGCCGACTATGGTCGGGTGCTCTGCGCCTTCGAGCTGCCGGACGAAGACGTGGCCGCCTTCCACGACTACCTGCGCGAGCTGGGCTACGGCTGGAAAGAGGTGAGCGAGGATCCCGCCTACCGACTGTTCCTGGCGAACTGAACCCGGGGAACCCCATGAGCAAGAGCGGGAGGCACAGGCCTCCCGCTCTTTTTTGGGCCAGCCGCCACCTTGACCGCACGGGGACATGCTTTGTTTGTCAGCCAGTTCACACTCTGGGAGATCTGGTCGTTTGAGACCCGCTGCAGATGGGGTAGGCTGGTGACGGCGGCCCTGTACGGCGCCCGGCATCATGGCCTGGATAGCAGCCGTGACGCCTGATCCCAAGACAGATGACTCACGGAAGAGGCACCCACATGACAAAATCCCTGCTAGCTGCCCTGATTGGCTGCGCATGCATGACAGGTCAGGCCCAGGCTCAGGCCCTCGATAACAGCTGGTATCTGGGGGGAAAGGCCGGTTGGTCCCACTTCTACGGGGTCGATTACGACGGTCAGATCAAAGATATCGTCGATCTTGTCGAACCGGACAAGCAGGAGAGTGACCTGGGGCTGGGTGGCTTCATTGGTTATCAGTTGAACCCGAATCTGGGCTTTGAGCTGGGTTATGACTGGCTAGGCAAGTACCAGCTGGACAAGTCCGCCTCCCAGGGCACCGAGTCGGCCAGGATCGATGGCGAAGCCAAGGCGCAGATGGTGCAGGCCACCATGAGAATCAGCCTGCCTGCCACCCCGGCGCTGGACATCTATGGCCGTTTGGGCGGCGCCTACGCCTGGACTGAAAGCGCCTTCTCTGCCAGCTATCAAGACACTGCCAATCCCTCCAGCAATGCGTCATCTTCCAGTACCGGGCACAAGTACCATGGCGCAGCCTTCGTCGGCGCCCTCGGCGCCGAATACGCCTTCAATCCCAGTTGGGCGCTGCGCCTCGAATACCAATACACCACCCCCCTTGGCAATACCTCCCCTGGCGAGTCAGGCATAGAGCTGGATAACGGCCTGTTCGCCCTGGGGCTGGTCTACCGCTTCGGACAGGGGGAAGAGGAGGTGGTGGCGGCCAGTCCGGCACCGGCCGCGGTCGTCCCCGCCACCGTCATCATGCAGCAGCGTTTCACTCTGAGTTCGGATGTACTGTTCGAATTCAACAAGGCGAGCCTCAGGCCCGAGGCCAACCAGGCGCTGGACACCCTGTTCCAGCAGATAGTGGCGGCCAACCCCCAGGACGGCATAGCAACAGTGGTGGGTCACACGGATAGACTTGGCGCGGATGACTACAACCAGAACCTGTCCGAGCTGCGTGCCCGTTCCGTAGCCGATGCGCTGATCGGCCGTGGCTGGCCGGCAGAAAAGATGCAAGTGGAAGGGCGGGGCGAGCGGGAACCCATCACCGCCAACCAGTGCAACAGTGGCAGCAAGTCTGAACTCATCGTCTGTCTGGCGCCGGATCGCCGGGTCGAGATCAAGTTGAACGGCGTTGGCGAGGGGTCGCCGCAGTCGTGACTTGCCGCTGTCCAACCCCCGGCGCCGTTAGCTCTGCATCAAGTTAGCAGGGTTAAAAATCAGCAGAGACAAAACAGGGAGGCCAAGCCTCCCTTTTTGCTGCGTGGTCGGCGTCAGGCCAGGGCCGCAGCTGGCTTGCGGCTCAGCCGACGATATCCAGTGGCGATCAGTATCAACAGCAGGGCGCCGGGCAGCACCGTCTGCCAGAGGAAGGGCCAGGGCTGGGCCGTGAGCAGCACCAGCAGCGGATTGGCACCCGCGGGGGGATGTATCAGCCCCAGCCCTTGCATCAGCACGATGGCGAGCCCCACGCCGAGGGCCAGCTTGATCTCCAGTGGCAGGGGCAACCCCTGCACCAACAGACCCACTGCGGCGGCGAGCAGGTGACCACCCAGCACGTTTTGCGGGCGCGCGAGCGGGCTCTGTGGCAGGGAGAACAGCAACACGCAGCTCGCCCCAAAAGGTGCCATCAGCAGGGGCAGCTGCCAACCCAGATCCAGCCAGCCAAGCAGGGCTATGGCCAGACTGGCCCCCAGTCCCGCCAGCAAGGCGTTTTGCCATCGTTTCCATTCCATCTCTGTTCTCCTGATGTGTTGCGGGTGCCTTGACCCAGGTTGAGACATTAGGTAGACAGATCGGTGTACTTCAAGGGGAAATAGCTGATGAGCGAGAAACGGCAGCAATTGATGGCGACCGCCTACCGGCTGTTCAACCGCCATGGCTTTCACGCCACCGGCATAGATCGCATCTGGGCAGAGGCGGGCAGTACCAAACGTACCCTCTATCGCCACTTTCCCACCAAGGATGCCCTGATCGAAGCCGTCCTGACGGCCCGCGATGTCGAATTCTTTGCCCTGCTCGACACCAGACTGGCCGGTGTCTCCGGCCGGGAGGCCAGGTTGGAGGCCCTGCTCGATGGTTTCGCCGACTGGTTTGGCCGCAGTGATTTCTACGGCTGCAACTTTATCAATGCCAGCGCCGAGTTTGGCGATCCGCGCCACCCGGTACGCAAGCTGGTGGCGGCGCACAAGCGTGCCCTGCTGCTGTGGGTGAGTCAGAATCTGGACTGTGATGAGCAGGTCGCGACCAGGCTCTGCCTGCTGCTGGAGGGAGCGGTCGTGATGGCGCACAGCTATCAGCAGGCTGAGGCGTTGAGTCAGGTTCGCCCCCTGGCATGGGCCCTGCTCGGCCAGTCCCTGGGGGAAACAGGGCCATGTCATGGCAGGATGGCAAACAAGATCAATGAGTTAACGACAAGGAGTCCAGAATGAGCAAGGTGGCACTGATCACGGGGGCGAGTCGCGGCATAGGGGCCGCCACCGCCCGGTTATTGGCGCAGCAGGGGTACCGGCTCTGTCTCAACTATCTGCGCGAAGCGGCCCGCGCCGAGGCGCTGGCCGAAGCGTTGAGGGCTCAGGGGACCGAAGTGATCACCATAGGGGCCGACCTCGCCGAGGAGGGGGAGGTGGTGCGGCTGTTCCAGACCCTTGACGCGCACTTCGGCGGCCTCGATGCCCTGGTCAACAATGCGGGCATCTTGCTGCCCCAGAGCCGGGTCGAAGATCTCGACGCCGCCCGCATCAACCGCTTGTTGACCACCAATGTCACCAGCCAGTTTCTCTGCTGCCGGGAGGCGGTGCGGCGCATGTCCCATCGCCACGGTGGCCGGGGTGGCGCCATCGTCAACGTCTCCTCGGCGGCGGCCCGGCTGGGCTCGCCCCATGAATATGTGGACTATGCCGCCAGCAAGGGAGCCATAGACACACTGACCCGGGGCTTGTCACTGGAGGTGGCGGGAGAGGGGATCCGGGTCAACTGCGTGCGGCCCGGCTTTATTTATACCGAGATGCACGGGGATGGCGGCGAGCCGGACAGGGTGGCCCGCCTGGCGCCCCAGATCCCCATGGGGCGCGGGGGTGAGCCGGTCGAGGTCGCCGCCGCCATTCGCTGGCTGCTGAGCGATGAGGCGTCCTACGTCACCGGTGCCTTCATCGATCTTGCAGGGGGGCGCTGAGGCGCGATCCCCCGCATGGGGTTGGTCAAGCTGACCGATTTGTGGTCTGTATGACTCTTTAATAGCCCATGGAATGCGACGGTTTAAGGGTCTTTTTTATATAAATCAGTCTGTTATGTTTTGGCATAAGGATTGCGATAAAGGGGCAAAGGAGAGGCCCATGGGGGCCCCTGGCAGCAAGGATGAACAAGATGAAACAGATAATGGCCATGGTACTGGCATTGGGACTGGCGGGGTGCAGCTGGCAAGACGATGAGATAGTGCGAGGCCTGGGCTCCCCGGTCGTTCAGCAGCTGCCCCTTGGCGACAGGATCGACAGCATATTGGCCGTGGTGCCAGCGGACATCACCCTGGTGCCCGGCACGCAGCGCGGGATCCGGTTGGAGGGGCAGGAAAATCTCTTGCCCTATCTGATCTTCAGCGAGAGTGGCCGCAAGCTGGAGATAGAGGTCAAGGAGGGTTACCGCCTCGACCCCGGCGAGCGACTCAAGGTGACCATCACGCTGCCTGCCCTGCGGGCATTGGCGCTGGCGGGCAGCGGCCGGGGCGAGATCGGCGCCTTCGAGGGAGATGAGCTGAGCCTCTCCCTGGCGGGGTCGGGGGGGATCCGCGCCAACCGACTGGCGATGAAGCGCCTGGAGGGCAACATCGCCGGCTCAGGGGATCTCGAGCTGATCCAGGGTCATGCGGACAGCCTCACCTTCAACATCGCTGGCTCCGGCGGCATAGAGGCTGCGGAGCTGGTGGCACGGGAGGTCGAGATCAATATCGCTGGCAGCGGAGATGTGGCGGTACATGCCGCGCAGAGGCTGACAGCTACCATCGCCGGTTCCGGCAACATCGACTACTGGGGGAGCCCCGAGATAGAGAGCGAGATCCTGGGGTCGGGACAACTGGTGCGCCAGGGCGGCTGAACGCCAGGCTGGATGTCGATGCAACAGGGCCCTGACGGGCCCGTTTCGTTTATTGTGCCTGCCCATCAGGGGAAGGCGAGTCCTGCCTGCGTCGTCCCCCTGCCCTGTGGCTGCATGGCGGCTCAGGCGAGGGGAAGCTGCAGCTCCCTGTCGGCGTTGAGCCGCATCAGCAGCCACTGCATCCCGGCGAGGTGCTGGTGGTCATGACTGACCAGCAGGCGCACCAGGCCATCGAGGGTGATCTCCCCATAGTTGTCATAATGGGCCCGTCGCCCCCAGGCCGAGGGGGGCAGCCCCTGGAGCCAGGTGACTGTGTGAGTGCGGGCGGCGCGAAAGCGGGCCAGTTGCACGGCGGGATCCTGATGGGGATAGTCATTGTCCTGGGCCAGCTGATAGCCATCGAGGGACGCCAGCTCGGGCCGGGTCTCCTCCAGGGTGCGCATAAAGCGCACCTGGTAGCCTTGGGTCTCTATGTCCAGCAGGTGGCAGAGGTGGCCCAGAGCCGAGAAACGCTCGGAGGGGATGCCGGCCCAGTTGGCCGGCTCCCAGTTCAGGTACTCGGCGGGGATGTGGCGCAGCAGGCGGTCAAACTGATCCGGCATGGCCGATAGCGTGGCGAAGATAGACATTCTGAACTCCTGTTCTGTGATGCTCCATTGGGTCGTGAGCAAGCGGCTATCCAATCAATGGCTCAGGCCCGGATGGGGCCTGAGCATGATAGTCACTCGGTCAGATGCTCGGCGTGAAAGCGCAGGTGCGCTTCGATGAAGCTCGCCACGAAGAAGTAGCTGTGATCGTAGCCAGCATGACGGTGCAGTTCCAGAGGCCACGCTTTGGCCTCGGCGGCTTCCGCCAGGGCATCGATACCGAGCTGCTCGTCGAGGAAGGGATCGTCCAGGCCGACATCGACCCGGGTGGGCAGCGCCTGGCAATCATGATGACGCAGCAGCTGGCAGCTATCCCACTCCTGCCACAGCAAGGGGTTGTTGCCGAGATAGGCACCGAGGGCCTTCTGGCCCCAGGGGCAGCGACTCGGGTGGCTGATTGGGCTGAAGGCCGACACCGAGCGGTAGCGGCCCGGCTCGCGCAGGGCGGCGATCAGGGCACCATGACCTCCCATGGAGTGACCGCTGATGGCGCGGCGATTCGAGATGGGGAAGTGGGTCTCGATGAGGGCGGGCAGCTCCCGGGTGACGTAGTCATACATCTGGTAATGCTCGCGCCAGGGGGACTGGGTGGCGTTGACGTAAAAACCCGCGCCCTTGCCGAGGTCGTAACCGGCATCGTCGGGCACCTGTTCACCCCTGGGGCTGGTGTCCGGTGCCACCAGGGCGATGCCCAGTTCGGCGGCGATGCGCTGGGCACCGGCTTTTTGCATGAAATTCTCGTCGGTGCAGGTGAGCCCCGAGAGCCAGTAGAGCACGGGTACCTTCTGGCCGGTCAGGGCCTGAGGCGGCAGATAGACGGCGAAGCGCATCTCGCAGCCGAGCAGGTTCGATTCGTGACGATACTGCTTGTGCCAGCCATCGAAGCTCTTGTTGCTGGCGATGATATCTAACGACATCTGGGATCTCCTGCGCCATGGGGCGCCTGGGATGAACGAATAGGGGCGGGGATGACCCCGCCCCTGCTGACTCAGTAGTGGATGACGGTGCGGATGCTCTTGCCTTCATGCATCAGATCGAACGCCTCGTTGATCTGCTCCAGCGCCATGGTGTGGGTGATGAAGTCATCGAGACGGAACTCACCCTGCATGTAGCGCTGTACATAGCTCGGCAACTCGCTGCGACCACGCACGCCGCCGAAGGCGCTGCCGCGCCAGACTCGGCCGGTGACCAGTTGGAACGGACGGGTGCTGATCTCCTGACCGGCCCCGGCCACCCCGATGATGACCGACTCGCCCCAGCCCTTGTGGCAGCACTCGAGCGCCGCGCGCATCACCTTGACGTTGCCGATGCACTCGAAGGAGAAGTCGACGCCGCCGTCGGTCATCTCGACGATCACCTCCTGAATGGGCTTGTCATAGTCGTTCGGGTTGATGCAGTCGGTGGCGCCGAGCTTGCGGGCAAGCGGAAACTTGCTCTCGTTGATGTCGATGGCGATGATGCGACCGGCCTTGGCCAGACGGGCGCCGATCACGGCGGAGAGGCCGATGCCCCCCAGCCCGAAGATGGCGACGCTCTCACCCTCTTTGACCTTGGCGGTGTTCATCACGGCGCCTATGCCGGTAGTGACGCCGCAGCCGAGCAGGCACACCTCTTCCAGGGGCGCGGCCGGGTCCACCTTGGCGATGGAGATCTCGGGCAGCACAGTGTATTCGCTGAAGGTGGAGGTGCCCATGTAGTGATAGATGGGCTGACCATTGCAGGAGAAACGGGTGGTGCCGTCCGGCATCAAGCCCTTGCCCTGGGTGGTGCGGATCTTCTGGCACAGGTTGGTCTTGCCGGATTTGCAGAACTTGCACTCGCCGCATTCGGGGGTGTAGAGCGGGATCACGTGATCGCCGACCTTGACGCTGGTAACGCCCGCGCCGACGGATTCGACGATGCCGCCCCCCTCATGGCCCAGGATGCAGGGGAAGACCCCTTCCGGATCTTCACCGGACAGGGTGAAGGCATCGGTGTGGCAGACGCCGGTGGCGACGATGCGTACCCGCACTTCACCGGCCTGGGGCGGCATCACCTCAATCTCTTCGATGGAGAGGGGCTGACCCGGACCCCAGGCGATGGCGGCCTTGCACTTGATGCTCTGTACCTGTGCCATAAAGACTCCTCTGGTTGTGCGCGTTGGCGGATGAAATAAAAAGAGGGTCTGCTGACCCGAACCTCAGTGTAGTTTCCCGCTGATTTGGTGATAATGGGGTCAAATATCAAATCACTTTTACACATAGGTAATAATGTTCGGTTGGGAAGGGGTCTGTGAATTTGTCAGCGTGGCGGAGCAGGGGGGCTTTACCCCGGCGGCCAGAGAGCTGGGGGTGTCGGTGGCCCAGGTCAGCCGTCAGGTGGCGCAGCTCGAAGACAGGCTGCAGGCCAAGTTGCTGCTGCGCACCACTCGTCAGGTGCGGCTCACCGAGCTTGGCGAGATCTATTACCGCCACTGCCGTCAGCTGCTCGACAACCTCTACGAAGCCGAGCTGGCCCTGGGACGGCATCAGGCCCAGCCCCAGGGGTTGCTGCGCATCACGGCCCCCGTCTCCTATGGCGAGAGCCGCATCGCCCCCCTGGTCAACGACTTCATGGTGCGCTACCCGGCCCTGGAGGTGACCCTCAACCTCACCAATCAGCTGCTGGATCTGGTGCACGATGGTTACGATCTGGCGATCCGGCTCGGTCACCTCAAGGATTCGAGCCTGGTGGCGCGCCGTCTGGCAGGGCGGGTGCCCTATGTGTGTGCCTCTCCGGGCTACACGGCGAGTCGGGGCATGCCCAACAGCCTCTCGGAATTGAGCCGCCACACCTGCCTGCTCGGCAACGGTGACGAGTGGCACTTCACCCTGGATGGCCGCCCGTACAGCGTGCGGGTGCGCGGCCTGCTCAAGTGCAACAGCGGCCATGCCCTGATGGATGCGGCCCTCAAGGGGATAGGCATAGTGCAATTGCCCGATTACTACGTCAGCGATCACCTGGCCGCCGGTCGCCTCATCGAGTTGCTGCCCGAGATGCGGGCCCCCGAAGAGGGGATCTGGGCCCTCTACCCGCAGAATCGTCACCTCTCCCCCAAGGTGCGACTGTTGGTGGACTATCTGGCCGAGCGGCTCGACCAGCCCAGCCAGCCTTCCCTGGCACCGCCCATCGGCTGAAGGGCCAACTGGTTGTGAGTGATGAGGAGACTAGAAGGAGGCCAACGGATGGTTCTGACTAGACTATGCCTGTATGATTATTTTGCTTCATATGAGCCTCTCTTGGTGTAACCTATTTGGCACATCAGACCTGTTCAGGCTTGGTTTCACTTCTTTTTATGGATAAGGGACAGATAAAAATGAAAGGCACGGTAATTGATTTCAATGAGGCCAACCGGACTGGCTTGATTTCGGCAGATGATGGTAAACGATATCAACTTGATATGAGTGAATGGAAAGGAAGCCAGCGCCCAAAAAGTGGATTAAAAGTTGATTTTTCTGTTGAAGGAGAGGACGCAAAGGCTATCTACGTAGTGGCCTCTAATATTGTTGGGTCGAAGAAAGTAGCAGCTGCATTATTTGCTTTTTTTCTAGGCGCCTTTGGTGCGCATAAATTTTATCTTGGCTACACCAAGCAAGGTGTAATCATGCTGCTGATTTTTTTGTTTGGCTTTATCCTGCTCGGTTTTCCGTCGATGGTTATCGGTATTATTGCCTTCGTCGAATTCGTTATTTATCTTTCAAAATCAGATGAAGAATTTGAACAAACCTATGTAATAGATAAGAAAGTATGGTTCTAACTAATTAATAATATTGAGAAGTCGTAGTTCCTTACAAGTAGGGTTCAGATTGAGAAAGAGCCCACTCTTTGAAAAGAGTGGGCTCTTTTTATAGGCCCATCCGCCGCGTAGGTGTCGGGTGCGATAAGTCTAAGACCAGCCACTTGAATGGGAAGGTTAGTCCTATTCCCGCTCCTTCACATAGGGGGTGCCGAGCGCCTTGGGGGCCACTGCCTTGCCGATGAAGCCGGCCAGCAGGAACACGGTCAGCACATAGGGCAGCGCCTCTATGGCCTGCACCGGGATCGGGAAGTCACCGATGCTGACCCCCTGCAACCGGATGGCGACCGCGTCGAGGAAGCCAAACAGCAGACAGGCCGCCATGGCACTCCAGGGACGCCACTTGCCGAACACCAGGGCGGCCAGCGCCATGAAGCCCTTGCCCGCGCTCATGTTGGGGATGAACTGGGCGGTCTGGGCCACCGCCAGGTAGGTGCCGCCAATACCCGCCAACAGGCCGCCGATGATGAGCGCCGTGTAACGCATCTTCACCACTGAGATACCAGCGGTATCCACGGCGGCCGGGGCCTCGCCCACCGCCCGCAGCCGCAGGCCGAAGCGGGTACGGAACAGCACCCACCAGGCCAGGGGCACGCAGGCAAAGGCCACGTACTCCAGCAGGGAGTGGCCGCTCAGCAGCTCGCTGTAGAGCTGGCCGATGACGGGCACGTCATAGAGCTCCTTGGCGTAGGGCAGGTCGATGGGGGCGAAGCGGGCCGCGCCGGACAGCGCCGGGGTCTGGCCGCCCTGATCGAACCAGTAACGGCCGAGGGTGACGGTCAGACCGGCTGCCAATATGTTGATGGCCATGCCGCTCACCACCTGATCGCCGCGATGGGTGATGGTGGCAAAGCCGTGCAGCAGGGCAAACAGGATGGCGACGCCAGCCCCGGCGCCCAGGCCTATCCCGGCGGAGCCTGAGACAGCCGCCGCCGCGCCACTGGCGAAGGCGGCAGCCAGCAGCTTGCCCTCCAGGGCAATATTGACCACACCGGCGCGCTCGCAAAACATCCCCGCCATGGCCGCCAGGATCAGGGGTGGCGCGGTGCGGATGGTGGCATCCAGCATCAATATCAGTGTCTCAAACATGATGTGGACTCCCTTCGACTCGCAAAACATGTCTGTCATTCATGGCCGCCAGGATCAAGGGTGGCGCGGTGCGGATGGTGGCGTCCAGCATCAGGATCAGTGTTTCAAACATGGTCAGACTCCCTTGACTTGCGCGGTGGAGCGGTTGGCAATGGCCAGATAGGCCTGCTCGATGCGCGGGCGCAACATGTGCTCCAGGGCGCCGCAGAACAGGATCACCAAGCCTTGCAGCACCACCACTATGTTGCGATCCACCCCGAACTCGAAGCTGAGCTCGGCGCCCCCCTGATAGAGGAAGCCGAACAGCAGACTGGCGATAATGACGCCGACCGGATGGTTGCGGCCCATCAAGGCCACCGCGATGCCGGTGAAGCCGAAGCCTTCCACGAAGTTGAGCTTGATCTGGTGCAGTTCCCCCTGCAGCACGTTGAGGGCGAAAAAGCCCGCCAGCATGCCGGAGATCACCATGGCCAGGATCACCACCTTGGGATAGGAGATGCCCGCATAGGCGGAGGCCGAGGCGCTGGCGCCCACCGCACGGATCTCGTAACCCCAGCGGCTATGCCAGATAAAGACCCATACCAGGGCCGCGCAGATCAGCGCCCAGAAGAAGCTGATGTTGAGGGGGCTGGTGGACATCTCAATCCCCATGCCGGCCGCCAGCTCGCTCATCTTCGGCAGCCAGCTGTTGATGGCGAACACCTTGCTCTCGGTGGCCATGGAGCCCGCCGGTTTGAAGACATCGACCAGCAGGTAAGCCATCAGGGAGGCGGCGATGAAGTTGAACATGATGGTGGTGATGACGATGTGACTGCCCCGCTTGGCTTGCAGCCAGGCCGGGATGAAGGCCCAGGCTGCGCCAAACAGGCCACCGGCGATGATGGCCAGCGGCACCAGCAAGATAGGTGGCAAGAGGTCGCCGAGCAGCAGGCAGACCAGCCCGACCCCCAGGCCGCCGATATAGGCCTGCCCCTCGCCGCCGATGTTGAACAACCCGGCGTGGAAGGCCACCGCCACCGCCAGACCGGTGAAGATGAAGCCGGTGGCGTAATAGAGGGTGAAACCTATTCCCTCGCCGGTGCCAAAGGCGCCGTACCACATGATCTGGGCGGCCTCGAGGGGCTTGATGTCCAGGTAATAGAACAGGATGGCGGAGACCAGGAAGGCCAGCCCTATGTTCATGACCGAGAGGACGCCGACCGATACCCAGGCCGGAACGCGTTGTTGACTCATGATTGGCTCTCCTTGCCGGGGATCTCGTCGTGGGCAGTGATGGCTGTCATCATCAGCGCCACCGCTGTGGGGGCGAATGCGGGTCTCATGGCGTGGCTCCCTGGGGTTGGCATGCCGCCACCTCATCGGGAACGATATTCGCCATCATCAGCCCTATGGTGCGCTCGTCCGCCGTAGCGGCATCCAGCTCGCCGACCAGACGACCATCGCTGATCACCAGGATGCGATCCGAGAGGGAGAGGATCTCGTCCAGCTCCACCGACACCAGCAGCACCGCCTTGCCCTGATCGCGCATGGCGATGATCTGCTGGTGGATGTACTCGATGGCGCCAATGTCCACGCCCCGGGTGGGCTGGCCAATCAGCAGCACGTCCGGATCCTGTTCCACCTCCCGGGCTATCACCAGCTTTTGCTGGTTGCCGCCGGAGAAGTTGGCGGTCTTGTGATCCGGGCTCGGCGGGCGCACGTCCCACTTGTCCATCTTGGCCTGACAGTCCTGACGGATGGCCCCCTTGTTCTGCAGCCAGCCCCTGTTGTAGAGGGGGCGCTGGTGATAACCGAGGATGAAGGCCTCCTGGGCGTCGAAGCGGTTGATGAGGCCCATCTTGTGTCTGTCTTCCGGCACATGGCCAAGGCCATAGTCGCGTACCTGCTCTGGGCTTGCCGGGTGCTGGCTGTCGATGTGATGGACCTGGCCCTTGCCATCCAGAGTGAAGCTGCCCTGGCTGGGTTTGAGGATGCCGCCGAGCAGGCTGAGCAGCTCGGACTGGCCATTGCCCGAGACGCCCGCCACGCCGACCACTTCCCCGGCCCGCACCGCGAAGCTGACCGATTTGAGCCGTTCGACCCCGGCCTCATCGCGATAGCTGAGGTTGTCGACGCGCAGCTTGGGTGCGCCGGGCTGGGCCGGGCCCTTGTCGACCTTGAGCCGCACCTTGCGGCCCACCATCAGCTCGGCGAGCTGCTCCTTGTCGGTGTCCCTGGTCGCAACATGGGCGACCATCTCGCCCCGGCGCATGATGGAGACGCTGTCGGTAATGGCCAGGATCTCCCGCAGCTTGTGGGTGATGAGCATGATGGTGGTGCCCTGATCCCGCAGCTTTTTCAGCACCTCGAACAGGTGATCCGCCTCTTGCGGGGTCAGCACTCCGGTCGGTTCGTCGAGGATCAGGATGCGGGCGCCGCGATAGAGCGCCTTGAGGATCTCGACCCGCTGTTGCAGGCCGACCGGCAAATCTTCAACCTTCTCGTGCAGGGGCACTTCCAGGCCATAGTCCCGGGCCAGCTCACCGAGCAGCTTCTCGGCCGCCGCCAGGCTCTTGCCCAGGTGCCAGCCGTTCTCGGCGCCGAGGATGACGTTTTCCAATACCGTGAAGTTGTTCACCAGCATGAAGTGCTGATGCACCATGCCGATACCGGCCGCGATGGCGTCTTGGGAGCCATGGGGGCGGAAAGGGGAGCCGTCGACCAGCATGTCGCCGCGATCGGCATGATAAAAACCGTAGATGATGCTCATGAGCGTCGATTTACCGGCGCCATTTTCGCCGACGATGCCATGAATGCTGCCTTTTTGAACCTGCAGGTCGATCTGCTTGTTGGCGTAAACCTCGCCAAACCGCTTGTCGATACCGCGCAATTCGATGGCGTAGCGATCTGTCTGGTCCATGATGCAGTCCTTGCTAATCATGAAAAGTCTGCGCCCGCGCCCGGCGGTGCGGCTATCCATAGCCAGCCTGTGCCAGGGTGAAGGAGAGACTGAAAAACCGGCCCGCGAACGGGCCGGTGGTGGGGTGTCGAGTAGCTAAGGAACGATCAGTAGTTACAGGTGCTGTCGCTCATGTAGTCATGCACCTTGACCTTGCCGGCGATGATGTCGGCCTTGATGGCATCCGCCTTGGCTTTCATCTCGGGGGTGATCAACGCCTCGTTGTCTTTATCCAGCGCCCAGTCCACGCCGCCCTCGGCCAGCCCCAGGGACTGAATGCCCGGCTGCCAGCTGCCCTTGGCGCCATCTTCCCAGGTCTTGTAGGCGGCCAGACCGACCGACTTGACCATGGAGGTCAGCATGGTGCCCGGCTGCAGGTGGTTCTGGTTGGAATCCACGCCGATGGCCAGCTTGCCTTCGTCCTTGGCGGCCTGATAGACGCCGATCCCGGTGCCACCGGCGGCGGCATAGACCACATCGGCGCCTTTGGCGAACTGGGACTTGGCGAGCTCGGCACCCTTGGCCGGATCGGCAAAGGCCGCCGGGGTGGAGCCGGTCATGTTCTGGAACACCTCGACCTTCGGATTGACGTATTTGGCACCCTGCTCATAACCGCACTCGAACTTGCGGATCAGCGGGATGTCCATGCCGCCCACGAAGCCGACCTTGCCGGTCTTGGAGGCCATGGCTGCCAGGGCGCCGACCAGGAAGGAGCCTTCATGCTCCTTGAAGACGATGGATTGCACGTTCGGCTTGTCGACCACCATGTCGATGATGGTGAACTGCACTTTGGGGAACTCGGTGGCGACTTTCTCGACCGCCGAGCCCATGTTGAAACCAACGGCGACGATCGGGCTGTTGCCACGGCTGGCCAGACGGCGCAGACCCTGCTCGCGCTGGGCCTCATTCTGGGGTTCGAACTCCTTGACCTTGACGCCCTTGTCCTTGTTGTAGACTTCGACGCCGTTGCGGAACACGGCTTCGTTGAACGACTTGTCGAATTTGCCTGCGGTGTCATAGATGACGGCGGGTTGGGAAGCTGCCTGGGCCGAGAGAGCGGCCAGGGTGAAGGCGGCCACGCTGGCCAGTTTGAGTACCTTAGTCACGATCTTATCCTTGATTGTTATTGAGGGTCCATGGCCTGCCGGTGCAGGCGCCAGTGCACGCAGGCTAACTGTAAGTGAGTGGGCATGGGGGTCAAGGCGTGCGTAACAGAAAAACGTTTGCGCTAACGATTTGAAACATAAGAGAACTGCTTTATAAGTTGTTGTTTATAAGCCTTTTTATGGTTTTTTGTGCTGAATTTATCCAGCCTCAAATGACATTTTGATTACAAATCATAGGGTTGTGCGCAAGCGTTTTCCCCCATTGGCTCGATAGCAGGTTTCTATTGATTCCCATTTGACCCATTTCCGGCGTTTTGACCAGGGAGGCTCATCGGTTGAGATCCGTGGTGCATGGGAGCCAGCATGCAGATGGAAGGGGATGGCGACGGCCAAGGGGATCCCGTGAGGGGCTGCGCCTGTGGGGCCGATGGAGGCATGTCAGCGGAGGACATGCACGCCGATTTGGCCTGAGCCCACACAAGCCGTATAATCCCTGCCTGTATAAATAAACAGGAGTGGTGATGGACGTTTCGACCCTGCTCGACGGGCTCAACGACAAGCAAAGAGATGCCGTTGCGGCGCCCCGTAGCAATCTGCTGGTGCTGGCCGGTGCCGGCTCGGGCAAGACCCGGGTGCTGGTGCACCGCATCGCCTGGCTGATGCAGGTGGAGCGTTGTTCACCCTTCTCCATCATTGCGGTGACCTTTACCAACAAAGCGGCCGCCGAGATGCGCGGCCGGGTCGAGAAGGTGATAGGTGACGGGGTGCGCGGCATGTGGATAGGCACCTTCCACGGCATCGCCCACCGCTTGCTGCGCGCCCACCATCTGGACGCGGGCCTGCCCCAGGACTTCCAGATCCTCGACTCCGACGACCAGTACCGGCTGATCCGCCGGGTGCTCAAGGCGCTCAACCTCGACGAGAAGCACTGGGCCCCCCGCGCCGTGATGGGCTACATCAACGGCAAGAAGGATGAGGGGTTGCGCCCCGGTGACATCGACCTCTACGGCGATCCCGTCACCCGCACCTACCAGCAGATCTACAAGACCTATCAGGAGACCTGCGATCGCTCCGGGCTGGTGGATTTTGCCGAACTGCTGCTGCGCGCCCACGAGCTGTGGCTCAACCGGCCCCATGTGCTGGAGCACTACCGGGATCGCTTCCAGAATATCCTGGTGGACGAATTCCAGGATACCAACGGCATCCAGTACGCCTGGCTGCGCATGCTGGCAGGCGAGTCCGGCCGGGTGATGATAGTGGGTGACGACGATCAGTCCATCTACGGCTGGCGCGGCGCCAAGATAGAGAACATCCAGCGCTTCCTGACCGATTACCAGGGCGCCGAGACCATACGCCTCGAGCAGAACTACCGCTCCACCGCCAATATCCTCAAGGCCGCCAACAGCGTCATCGCCAACAACTCAGACAGGCTCGGCAAGGAGTTGTGGACCGAAGGGGCTGATGGGGATCCTATCTCCCTCTACGCCGCCTTCAACGAGGTGGACGAGGCCCGCTTCGTGGTCGGTCGCCTCAAGGATTGGAAGGAGAAGGGCGGCCTGCTCGCCGATTGCGCCATCCTCTATCGCTCCAACGCCCAGTCCCGGGTGCTGGAAGAGGCGCTGATGCAGGACGCCATGCCCTACCGCATCTATGGCGGCCTGCGCTTCTTCGAGCGACAAGAAATTAAAGACGCCATGGCCTACCTGCGCCTCATCAACAACAGAGGCGACGACGCCAGCTTCGAGCGGGTCGTCAATACCCCGACCCGCGGCATCGGCGAGCGCACCCTGGAGATCTTGCGGAGCAACGCCCGGGATCGTGGCCTCAACCTCTGGCAATCGGCCCGCACCCTGCTCGATGAGAAGGTGCTGACCGGTCGCGCTGGCAACGCGGTGCGCGGTTTCGTCGAGCTGGTGGATGCGCTGGAGGAACAGGTCTCCCTGCTGCCCCTGCATCAGCAGGCGGACATCGCCATCCAGCACTCTGGCCTCAAGGCCATGTATCTGGCGGAGAAGGGCGAGAAATCCCAGGCGCGGGTAGAGAACCTGGACGAGCTGGTGACCGCTTGCCGTCAGTACAATCGCCCGGACGAGCTGGAAGAGATGAGCGATCTGTCGGCCTTCCTCGCCCATGCGGCGCTGGAATCCGGCGAGAATCAGGCGGACGAATACAGTGACGCGGTGCAGCTGATGACACTGCACAGCGCCAAGGGCCTGGAATACCCGCTGGTGCTGCTGGTCGGTGTGGAGGAGGGGATGTTCCCCAGCCAGCAATCCACCGAGGAGTCGGGCCGGCTCGAGGAGGAGCGGCGCCTCTGTTACGTCGGCATGACCCGCGCCATGGAGAAGCTCTACATCTGTTATGCCGAGAGCCGCCGCATCTATGGCCGCGAGATGTTCCACAAGCCGAGCCGCTTTATCCGCGAGATGCCCGCCGAGTGTCTGGAAGAGATCCGGCTGCGCACCCAGGTGAGCCGCCCGACCCAGTACGGCCGCTTCAGCCAGAACGAGGTGCAGCAAAGCTTCGACGCCAGCGGCATCAAGCTCGGCCAGCGGGTGCTCCATCCGAAATTTGGCGAAGGCATAGTGCTCAACTTCGAAGGGGTCGGCCAGCAGAGTCGGGTGCAGATCCAGTTCGACGAGGTCGGCGCCAAGTGGCTGGTGACGGCATATGCGAGGCTGGAGGCGCTGTAATCCCCTCACCCTGACCCTCTCCCAACGGGAGAGGGGATCATCCCCGAGATAGTCTTTGCCTCCTTCTCCCATCGCGGGAGAGGGGCCTGTTCCCGAGATCGTCTTTGCTCCCTTCTCCCTTTGTGGGAGAGGGGTCTGTTCCCGTGATCGTCTTTGCTCCCTTCTCCCCTTGTGGGAGAAGGGTTGGGGATGAGGGGTTCGTAAATGGCTTTGGCTCTTGGCACGGCTGGCGCCGTGCAGGACGCGAGGGCATGGCCCTCGACAGGGTTTCGCCCGCCCTTCGGGCTTGGGCGAGTGACTTTTCTTTGCGTGGCCAAAGAAAAGTCACCAAAAGAAAGGCCACCCCCGCCAATCCGCTGGCTTCGCCAGTGCCCTCGGGCCAGAGCCAACGTCGGACGGGCCGCCGCAGACGGCACTTTGGCCTACGCCATCCATGGCTTCGGCCAAAGCCCGCTTCGAACATCCTTGTTCTCGCGCCAAATCGGGGTCGAGCTGTGCTCGCCCTGACCCGATTTGGCCCCTGTCCGCTGAGGCTACGCCATCATCCCTGACGTTGCCTCTGACCCTCGGCGGATTGGAGGGGATCATCAGTACCGTGCCCATCTTATTTGGGCAAGTTTATCCTCGGGTATAGATCGATATTTTTATACTAAAGGCCTATCGGCCAAAAATTTTATGGAACCATGTGTCATGCTTTGGATTGTATCGACTCCAATGAAAATCAATTTCAAAAAATTTACAAAGATCAGAGAATGCCGCATATATATATTTAGACTTCATTAGGTTCTGATCCATAAGGTGAGCCTTAGTATAGAATGCAGTCCAAAAGGCATAGGCTTGATCAAATCTAATATCATTCACTGGCGCCGCAATAGAGTACATACCTTTATTTAATACGGAAATGCAAGTCGAAAAAATCTCATTACCTGTAGAGCAGGCAGACATAAATAGTCTTCTGTTTCTAAGGAGCCCAGAAAATATAGCCCCAAACTCTTGATAAGATATTCTATTTAATGTGGTATGTATATGAGTAAGATCTCCATGACAAGAAATATGAAGATAGCGATAGCCAGAATCTCTAAAGGTATATGCAAGTAATTCGAGTTCTTCTTTTGTCCTGAAATAATAGTAGATTGGATTCTTTCCTGCCATCTTTAATGTCTTATATAGAATTCTCCCTTCAAATAAGCCAGCTTCTTCATTCGCTTCTGAAAGCGACTCAAGAATAAAAACTTCTGCGCTTGTTGTATGAATTGGTGGTGTCATGAGAGCCCTCAAAGCCTTAATTAGTAACTGATTATGGCATATTGCTAGTGGAGTTATTTAAACTGTGAATGTAACTACTCATCATCGTTATCTATTATTATAATTAAATATAGGGTTAAGTTAGTTGTAACCAAGAAGCTTAGGTATTATCGCTATTGCAGTACCTACTGCCACTTCTTTAGATATAGATTTAGTTTGATCAAACATATTTTTTATGGCGAAGATATAAGATCTGTCTTCCTCTCTTACTTTACCCTCTTCAAAAGTTTTATTTAGATGAGAAAAAGATCTTGATGTCAATCTATAGCCCTTCCTATCTATTTTAAGGATTAGCCCCTCTGATATTAAAAAATCTAACGTCCCAGTAAATATTTCAATCTGATTGTCTCTGTCAATTCTTTTTTCATAATTTAACTCCATAATTTTATTTTCGGATTTAACTTTACGTTCATCATAATCATGGGAGGTCGTTACATTATCTGGGTCCATCTCATGGAAAATTTTTACAAGCTCAACTGCAGCAACAAATTCTTTCTCTTTTGATATTTCATCATCCTTGTCAAAGCTAAGATAAATGGAGATCATTTTCTCTTGATCAATAAACTTTGGAACTGGGAATGAAGCGTACAGCTCTTCGAAAATTTTTGCCGTATAAATACTAAATTGAGTTATATTATCCACGGTATTACCTTATATATTTCTCAGAAAATACGGGGGCGATACTGATTGAGAAATGGCTTGTCATATGCGCTCTTAAAGCTGGCATCCAACTGATTACTTAACAAGCCTGCTCTCCATCACCCCTTTCCTGCCTTCTCTTTCACTGACCTGACTCCGCTTGGAGCGGGCCATCAGCAGGCCCATCTTGGCCTCCTGCCAGACGTAGTAGCTTTTACCCACCTCGGTGTTGAGGGTCAGGGTGGCATCGTACTCCGACTTGTAAGAGATGCGGCTGCCCGGCGCCCTTTGTTTTGGTTGGAAGAAAGGCAAATAAAGGTTCGCATGGGGCCTCACAGCCAAGCAACTGTTCAGGTTGTAGCTGATGTGACGGGATTCAATATTCCGACAATTAACCGGCATGAGGTTGAGTCGCAGGCCCGATTACGCTTCGCTAATCGAACCTACACGCCGCATAGAGGTGGATTATCGGCGTTTTGGCCGAGAGGCACAAACTCCAAGCTCCTGCCTGTCAGGCTCACCGCTACTGAAACGCCTTGACGATAAATTCGATAAAGAGCCGCACCTTGCGGGACTGCTCCTTGTGGAAGGGGTAGACGGCGAACAGGGCGTGGGGGTCGGGTTGTCAGTGGGGGAGAACAATCTGGAACAATCCGGGACACCCACCTTGCTGGGAGAATCATCAATCTGGCGGTAGATGAGATGGCCGAGGGGACGCCACCCGGACCCGGGATCCTTAAGGGTTTGATCTGGCTTGCAGTTTTTGCGATCGATAGCTCATATAATCGCCGCCATGAAGATGACTCGGACGGATTCGATGACACAGCGGATGGCACTCCTGCTCGGGCTGCTTTACAGCGGTCTGGTATGGGCGGCGCCAGTGTCGGCCCCCTTGATCACCCCTCAGACCGGCCCGTCCGTGGCCAGTGAAACAAGGGAAGGCGGCCCCATGGAGCCGCTGCTCTCCTGGTTTAGCGGGGATTTTTCCAATGCCGAGCAGGCGAGCCATGACGACCGTTTCGCCAGTGCCAAGCTGCGGCTGATGGAGATCTGGCCGGGCATGGCCGGGGTGCGCTGGGTCTATGCCGAGCAGAGCCTGAGCGAGCGGCCGGATCGTCCCTTTCGTCAGCGCATCTATCGTTTCAGCGAGGGGCCAGGCGGCCGCATCCTGATGGCCGAGCTGACCATGCCGCGCGCCACGGATTTTGCCGGTGCCTGGCACAACCCTCCCCTGCTCGACTCTTTGGCTCCCTCCCAACTCTCCTTGCGCGCCGGCTGCGAGATCCTGCTCAGTCGTCAACCCTCCGGCGATTACCAGGGCCACAGCAAGATAGGCAGCTGCGACACCGATTTTGGTGGCGCCCACACCCTGGTGCAGTACCTCTGGATTGGCCCGGATCGGGTGCGACTGCTCGATCGCGCCTACGACGAAGGCGGCCATCAACGCTGGGGCAGCCCGGGGGAGGGCTATCTCTACCTGCGGCTGCCCGCCGCCGGTTGAGCCGGTTCGGGCAGGGCCCGGGTGCGGGCGGCCCCGGCGATGGATCGATAGAGCAGCAGGTAGCCCAGGGCACAGACCAGGCTCGCTATCAGGAAGATCTCCTGCACCGCCACCCTGTCTCCCAACAGGGCGATGATGAGCCCGGCCAGAGGCAGGCTGAGCTGATTGAGCAGCACCATCAGGCTGATCACTCTCCCCCGCTGCTGTTCCGCTATCCAGTGCAGTCGCTCGGTGCGAATAAAGACATTGAACAGACCGCACAGGCCGTAGCTGAGGCCGCATCCCAGCAGATACCAGCCAAAACTCGGGGCCGTGGCCATGATGAGGCCCCCGGCCAGGATCAGCAGGAAGGCGAGCTGCCCTATCCAGTAGACGGCGACCCGGCGCAGTAACCAGGGCATCAGCAGGAAGGCGCTGATGGAGATGAGCCCCATGGTGAGCTGGACGCTGGCAAGGGTCTGATCGCTCTGGCCAAACAGTCCCAGCGTCATGGGGGCGGCGGTGGCGAGCGCCAGGCCGACGATCAGGTTGACCAGCATGGCGAGTCCGACCAGCCGCAGCAGTATGGGCTGGGCCAGCAAGGCGTCGAGCCCGACCCGCAGCTCGGGCAGCAGCGCCCTGTGTTGACTCTGGGGGTTGGCGGCGGGCGCGGCACCCCGGGTCAGTCCCAATACTCCGGTGGCACTCAGGGCGAAACCCAGGGCGCATCCCCATAGCAGTTGGGTGGCGGGCAACCAGATGAGCAGCACGGCGGCCAGGGCGGGGCCGAGCACGCTGGCCCCGTTGTTGGTGACTTGCAGCCAGCTCTGGGCCTTGGCCATGTCGGCCGGAGGCACCAGTTGGGGCAAGGTGGTCTCGAGGGCGATGAAGGCCTGGGCATAGCAGAAGGCGCACAGCGCCATCATCACCATGATGGGGGCCATACCGCTGCCGGGCCACAGGGTCATGATGAGGGCGGTGATGACGCAGGCCGCCGCCCTCAGGCCGTCGGCCAGTATGTAGACGCGCCGCCCGCCGACCCGGTCGGCAAACACCCCGGCCAGAGGCAGGGAGATGAGGCGGGGCAGCCATTCGATGAAGAAGGCCAGTCCCGACAGGGCGACGCTGCCCGTGCTGCGATAGACCAGCAGGGGCACGGCAAACTGGAGGATCTGATCGCCGAGCCCGGACAGCATGCGGGAACCCAGAAAGACGGAGAAGCGCATTGCTTGCATAGACATATCCCTCAGCAGTGGACGACCGGCTGGTCGCAGGCGATCAGGGTGTCGGCCTCAATGGCCTCAGCCAGGGCATCGAGTTGGGCCAGCAGGGTCGGATAGTCGGCGTGGTGCAACACTATCTGGCCCATGAAGCCGCCATTGTCGGTCACCCTGGTGCTGACCCGCTCCCCCAAGGTCTTGCTGTAGCTGCCTTGGTGCAGTGGGATGCCCAGAGCCTGGGCGAGGCGCGGGATATCGGCCTGGCGGCGCAGGGTGCCGCTCTGACGGGGGCGCAACATGCGGATCCCGCTATAGCCCAACTGGCGGGGAAGGACGGTATGGGTCTGTCCCGTGCGGGCCCAGTGCAACCAGCGTTGCCAGGGATCGAACGCCTCGAAGCTGAGGGCGGCGAGATCCCAGATGTGCATGCCCGCCGGCCGCATGTTGCTCTCCACCGCGCTGGCCCCCTGCTCGCGCAGGAAGAGCTCGTTGTGATAGGCCCCCCACTCCTTTGCCAGCAGTTGACGCATGAAGCCCCCGGCCTGATTGAGCCAGCGGGTCTGCTCCGGGGCGAGCCGGGCCGGTACTATCTGCTGGTATTCGGCGCGGTACTCCCCCTGGGTGGTGTGTTTCTCGGTCAGCCAGCGGCAACCGGCCACATAGTCCCAGCTGAATTCCCGCGCCCCTTCGATGAGGGGCTCCATCATGATGCCGCTGGTGTGATAGGGGGCCAGCTCGGCCCAGACGGCGGCGCAGTCGGTGTGCCCATGAACTGCCATGCAGCCCCGGCTGTTGCCCTCGGCCACCGGCTTGATGAAGCCGGTGCCGCCGAACTCCTCCCGGGTGGCGACCAGGGTCTCCAGGCTGTCGATGGCCCGGGCCGTCAGGGGCAGATAGTGATCCGGGGCGGGCACCTCGGCCTCCATGGCCCGGAAACGTCGCTTGTCCAGACCAGCAAGGGCCGCCTCCAGCCGGGCACCGGGCAGCCGGTAGTGCTGGGCCAACATGGCTCCGAGCGGTACGCCTCGATCGGAGAAGGGGAGTATGCCGACCGGTGTCATGGCCGCCTCGGCCAGGGCCTGGCACACCCGCGCCAGGGCGGGGGCCTGGCCGAGATCCGTCTGGATTACCAGATCGGCAGCCTGCCAGTCTTGCTGGCTGGCCCGTTCCACCACCAGCACCAGCTGGCAATCGAACCGGTCGTGAGCCAGTTGGCGGAGCTTGGCGACATCATAGATGCGCACATTGTTGTAACCGACGATGACGAAACAGGGGGTCATGCTGATGCCTCCATCCGCGCAGGCGGGGTCGATATGTATTCCACGCGGGTCTGCTCCAGCAGGGCGCCGAGGGCCGGGGGCAGGGTCTCTGCCCGGCCTTGCACTATGCCGGACAAGGGAGTGGCGCCAGGGGCGTAGCTGATGCTGCCGGGACGCGCCATGTTCGGTTTCGCCTGATGCCAGCTGTGCAGCAGGGCGCCCCAGCGGCCGTGGTCGAAGTGGATGCGCTGGGCCTCGCCCCTGTGGTGGGCCGGATAGACGAACCAGCCGTAGTGGGTGTCACTCAGGGGGGCCGCCTGCTGGGTGATCTTCCCATGGAGCTGGTATTGCAGGTCGATGTGATAGAGGTTGAGCCCCGTCCTCAGGGCGAAGGTATCGGCGACCCCGGCCCCGCCGACCCGGCAGGCGGTCTCGAGGAAATAGAGTCCACCCTGGTGGTCTTCAATGAGTTCGAAGTGAAAGCAACCCTGACGCTGACCCAGGGCGGCCAGGGTCTGGCGCAGCAGTGCTTCCATCTGCGGCTGGGGGGCTATCTGAACCGAGCCCAGGGGGGCGCCCCCGGCGTAGTCGAGGCAGTTGCCCACATAGCGGCTGGTGATTGCCTGGACAAGTTCACCCTCGCGCAAGAAGCCATCGATATGGCAGATCTCACCCTGGATGAAGGCTTCCACGAAGTAGTCATCCAGGCGGGTAAGTTGCCCGATGGCATCGAGCAGCCTCTGCCGATCCCCCATCACTATCCCTGTGCTGGAGGCTTCCAGTCTGGGTTTGAGCACGAAGCTGCCGGGGCTGTCCGGCAGGCGGGAAAATGTCTCAAGGGACCAGAACGCGGGCTGGGGGATGCCCGCGGCCTCACAGCGGACCCGCATGGCCCACTTGTCGCGCAGGGGCAGTATGTCCTGCGGCCTGTCACCGGCAATGGCGAAGCGCTCGCGCAGCTCGGCTGCGGCCAGCAGCTCGGCTGCGGCCAGCAGCTCGTACTCGGAGCGGGCGATCAGCCGATCGGCCCGGTGCAGCAGGGAGGCACATTGCCGGGCCAGCTCCTCGGGCTCGAAGCTGGCGACGTCATGATGATGACTGCCGGGGGGAAGGTCTGCCTGGCCGCCGGGCAGGCAGAGGTAATCGACCCTGTGCTCGGCATGGTCGATGGCCTGGTCGTAGCGGATCTTGCCATAGGGCAATCGATGCAGAATGACAATGTTCATGCTTGATACTCCAGCGGGAAGTGGTGCGCCATGCTGGCGGCTAAGGCGTATACCAGGGTCACTCTATGTTTGTTAAAGGCAGGGAAGCAGGGAGGGTAGGTATTCATTTGGCATTACTTTGCCGGTAGAGTGGCCAGTAAAGTTGAGCAAGGAGCCTCGCTGTCATGATGATCCCCGACCTGGTATTCAAACCAGGGGAAGCCAAGGTGCTGCAAATTACGGCCCATATCAGTCAATTGATTCAGGATGGCAGCTTGCCAAAAGGGGCCAGATTGCCCTCCATCCATGCCCTGACGCGTCAGCTCGGGGTCAGTAAATTTACCGTGGTCGATGCGTTGGACAGGCTCAAGGGCCAGCAGCTGGTTCATGCCCGCCAGGGACGCGGCTATTTTGTCTCCCGGCATGCTCCTGTGCCGGATAGTGACAGCCTGGGTCAGCTCTTGCCGCAGGATTTTCTGAGTGTGTCTCGCCGTGCCCTGATTGGCGAAAATGTGGCGGATCGGCCCGGCTGCGGCTTCTTGCCTGCCGACTGGCTGGATGATGACGGGTTGCGCCAGGCGCTGCGTCAGGTGAGTCGTCAGCCCAACCTCAGACTGGCAGAATATGGTGATGCCGCCGGTTACCGACCCTTGCGTGAGACCTTGCGCGACCGACTCGCCGTCCATGGCATGCAGCTGACCAGCAGCCAGCTGGTCACCACGGCCAACACCATGCAGGCCCTCGATCTGTTACTGCGCTTGCTGCTGCGCCCCGGCGAGACCGTCTTGGTCGATGATCCCTGCTATTTCAATTTCCATGGCATCTTGAGCCTGCACGGCGCCCGGGTGCTGCCTCTGCCTCGTGGCCCGCAGGGGCCTGATCTGGTGCAACTCGAACATTGGCTCAGGGAGGAGCAGCCGCGGCTCTATCTGACCTCTGGCCTGCTGCATAACCCCACCGGTCAATCGCTCTCTACCGCGCAGGGGTTCAGCCTGCTGGAGCTGCTGTCTCGCTGGGATTGTCACCTGATTGAGGATGACCTCTACGGGGATCTGCTCGGGGAGGGGGGCGCCCGGCTGGCGAGCCTGGGTGGTGCCAGTCGAGTGACCTATGTGTCGGGTTTTTCCAAGTTGCTCAGCGCCAACTTGCGGATAGGTTTTATTGCGGCGAGCCCGGCTCTGGCGGCGAGTCTGGCCGGACTGAAGCAGGTCTGCGGTGGGGTGACCATGGAGATAGGGGAGCGGATGTTGACCGGGTTGCTGCGAGACGGCCACTACGACCGGCAGCTACGCCGCATTCGGCAGCGACTGTGTGATGCGGGGGGCCGTGTCGACGACTGGCTGACAGGGTTGGGCTGCCGGTTGGAGTTCAATGGGGAGGGGGGGCTGTTTCGCTGGGTACGGCTGCCGGAGGGGGTCAACAGCGAGACCCTGGCCCAGTCGGCTCTGGCCGAAGGCATCGCCTTGGCCCCGGGCTCGCTGTTCACCCGGGGCCAGGAGGGGCACCGCTATATGCGACTCAATCTCGCCCACACCGATCACCCCGAGTTGATGGCACGGCTGGGGCGGCTGCTCCGAGAGGCGGGGCAAGGACCGACTGCGCTCCCCTGAGGGGGAGCTCGGCAGTGGGCGGATCTCTGCTAGAGAAGCTGCCCGGTCATGCCGCCCGGGAGGGAGAGGCTGGGACTGGGCACCAAAGGGCGCGCCAGAGGCCGTCCTCTGCTAGATAAGCTGCTCGGCCATGCCGCCCAGGATGGAGAGGCTTACGGCGCCAAACAGCACACCAGTCACGAAATTGAGCGGGCGCTGTACCCGGCCGAGCAGGCGCTGGGCGCGCGGGGTGGAGAGGCTCCAGGCGAGCAGCCCAAACCAGGCGAGGGATAACAGAAAGAGTTCCATCACCAGCAGGCCACGGGTCAGGCCACTGACTTGCGGTGTCACCATGGCCGCCAGCAGGCCGACGAAAAACAGCAGTGCCTTGGGGTTGAGCAAGTTAGTTGCCAGCCCGCGGCGAATGCCCTGCACCAGACCGCCATGCTCGCCTCCTGCCTGCAAGCTGGCCGCCGCTCCCCCTTGCCACGCCGCCCTGAGCGCCCCCCAGCCGAGCCAGCCGAGATAGAGGGCACCGACCAGCCGTACCAGGATGAACAGCCAGGGGTGATTGGCGATCAGCAGGCTGATGCCGGTCAGGCTGAAGGTGGCATGCAACAGAATAGCGATGGCAATGCCGATGGCGGCGCCAATGGCGGTGGGTCTGTGCAAGCTGGTGCGCAGGATCAGCGCGAAATCCGGGCCCGGGCTGGCCAGGGCGATGATATGGAGGAGCCCTATGGTGACGAACAGACTCTGCATGATGGTGCTTTCCTTACTGTGCTGCCTTGAAGAGCGAGCAGCTTGCCAGCCTAGCGGTGCGGATGGCTTGTAAAAGATTGCATCTGCTGGCGGTAGTCGGCCGGGGTCAGCCCGAATGCCTGACGAAAGCCGTGGTGGAAGTGGCTCTGATCGAAGAAGCCCACCGTCAGTGCCACCTCGCTCACCGCCATGCCCCGGGCGAGCAGGGCCTTGCTGCGCTCGAGCCGTAGCCGCTTGAGCCAGGCGTAGGGGGTCATGCCAGTCTTCTTCTTGAATTGGCGCAAGAAGGCGAAACGATCCAGGCCGAACAGGGCGGCGAGATCCTCCAGGCTGTGGCGCTCATCGAGGCGATCCAGCAGATGGCCGCGCAGGAACCTGAGCTGGGGATCCGCCAGCTTGTGCTCGCTCGGCGCCAGCTGCAGCAGCTCGCCGAGCAGGGCCAGCAGTTCGCTCTCGGCCAGCAGGCCATCGACCTTGGGATCTTCCAGGTACATGTGCAGGCGGGCGAAGCCGGTATAGAGATCCGGGCGCCGTTGCAGGCCCCGGTCGAAAAAGTGCTCGCCACCGGGCAGCCAGGTTGCCAGTTGGTGCGGATCGATGGAGAAGACCCGCACCTCGTACCCCTCCGGCAGCAGGCTCAGGCCGTCGTGCATCTCGTCGGGATTGACGGTGGAGAGCTCGCCGCGCACCAGGGCATGGCTGCTTCCCTTGTGAATGAACTTCTGGCCACCCCGCTGCACCAGACCGATGTGGTAGTCCAGGTGCACATGGCGGCCATAGCTGAACTCCCGGTGATGGGAGTGAGAGAGTTCCAGGCCCGGCAGATGGGGGGACTGCCAGTAGTGAATGGGGGCGGCGTGTTTCATCCCTTACCAATACCCCAGATTGGCGACGGGCGCTTGTAGATTATTGCGGTCGGCCGATGTTGGGTGGCCAATACCGGTTCGGGGCTGATGGCAAACACCCGGCGGGGGCCGGGTGTGTGAGAGATGAGGGTCATCCGGTCTGCTATCGAACCGCAGGTTGGGGTGGCCGTCTGCTGCTGCGCAGACCATCCAGGCTGAACAGCACCAGCGCACTCCAGATGCAGGCGAAGGTGATCAGCTTGTCGGTGCGCAGTGCCTCGCCGTACAGGGTGACCGCCAGGATAAACATCAGGCTGGGCCCTATGTACTGGAAGAAGCCCAGGGTGGAGAACTTGAGCCGGGTCGCGGCGGCGGTGAAGCAGAGCAGGGGGGCAGTGGTGACGGCGCCTGCGGCAATCAGCATCAGGTTGAGATAGAGGCTGTTGTCCGTCATATGACTGGTCGGGCTGTCGGCGATGCCCCACAGATAGATGGCGGCGGGCGGCAGCAGGATCAGCGTCTCCAGCAGCAGGCCGGTGAGGGCATCCAGCGCCAGCTTCTTGCGCACCAGACCATAGAAGGCGAACGAACTGGCCAGCACTAGGGCAATCCAGGGCAGGGAGCCGAAGGCGATTAACTGCACGGCCACGCCGATGAAGGCGAGCCCCACGGCCCACCACTGCAGGCGGCGCAGCTTCTCACCGAGGAACACCATGCCGAGCAGCACGTTGAACAGCGGGTTGATGTAGTAACCCAGACTGGCATCGAGCATGTGACCATTGTTGATGGCCCAGATAAACAGCAGCCAGTTGCCGCCTACCACGGCCCCGGTCAGTGCCAGGGTCATCAGCACCTTGGGCCTGCGCAGCACGGCACGCACCTTGGGCCATTGGCGGGTGAGCAGGACCAGCACTGCCAGCAGGGCGCACGACCAGATGATGCGGTGGGTGAGGATCTCGGCGGCGGGTACCTCGGCAATCAACTTGAAATAGATGGGGGCTATGCCCCAAAGGGTATAAGCACACAGGGCATAGATGATCCCCTGGCGCTGGATCTGTTCTGGCATCTGGCTGACCTTGACGAAGGAGCGATGTGACTGACACCGCCAAACGATCAGTTTAGCCATCCTCGGGGCGGGAAAGAAGCGATTAAATAGTGATTAACATGCATCTTACAGCGGAGTATCTGGCTATTCGCATCCACCCTGGCGGATCTTGGCGATATTCAGCCGTCATCACAGCACGGCATGAGTGGCCATGCTGGCCGGGTTTATCTGCTTAGCCTCTGCCGCGGCGGATCTTGTCGATATCCAATAGCAACCACAGCATGAGCACCAGAGCCGAGATCCAGGGGCCCCATGTCACATAGGCCTCCCCCTGACCCAGCAGGAAAAACAGCAGTGGCAGCCCTATTACCAGCAGCAGTACGCTGCCCACGAGAAATAACATCTTGATATCTATGGCTGAGATGGTGCTTGGCTGAGGAGTATATCAATTAGGACGCCCGAGAGAAGCGCTCATTCTGATGAGGCTATCTTTCATCCTCTCATCGCCTCGATCGGGTCTGCCTCTGTGCCATGGCGGCCTGGCGAGCACCGTTTAAACAGGGCGCGGCCCGGCTGTTCTCTTCTCTCTTCGACCTGGATGCGTTCTTTCCCCCCGGCTCTCTATCACCCCCGACTCGGCTGGCCGTGCCGTGGCGCGCTCGATGGCGTCGGGCGCCGAGCCTGTTGGAAGTGTGACCAAGAGGGGGCCCCTGCCGGGAAAACGGCTTTGCTGACGCCATAAGAAGCGGGGCCACTGGCCCCGCTTGCATCCTAGAAAGTTTGCTATCCCTGAGTTCAGGGACGCTCGCTGATGGCGGCAAAGGCACCGCTGTTTGGCACTATGCTCTGTACCCGGCTGAGCGCGGATTGTACGGCACTGCTGTCGCCACCATTGGCGGCATCCCCCCAGCTGACCACATGGCCGTCGCTGGTGACGGCGGCAAAGGCTGTGCCGGTGGCGTAGATGGTGGCCACGTCAAGCAACTGACTCTGCACGGCGCTGCTGTCGCCGCCACTGCTTTGATTGCCCCAGGTGACGACAGTGCCATCCTGCTTGAGGGCAGCGAAGGCGGTATCGGTCGCCGAGACAGCGCTCACAACGGTGAGTTGACTCTGCACGGCGCTGCTGTCACCGCCCTTGGCGGCATCGCCCCAGGTGACGATGGTGCCATCCTGCTTGAGGGCGGCGAAGGCGTTGTCGTTTGCAACTATCTGTTTGACATCGATGAGTTGAGCCTGGACGGCGCTGCTGTCGCCGCCCTTGGTGGCATCGCCCCAGCTGACCACGCTGCCATCCTGCTTGAGGGCTGCGTAGGCGCTTCCTGTGCTCACAATGTCGGTCACATCGGTGAGCTGGCTCTGCACGGCGCTGCTGTCGCCGCCACTGGTGGCGTCGCCCCAGGTGACCACAGTGCCATCCTGCCTGAGGGCTGCGAAGGTGAAGGCGCCGTGGAAGAGGGTTTTGACATCGATAAGCTGGGCCTGTACGGCTTGGCTGTTACCCCCGTTACTTGGCTCGCCCCAAGTGACCAGGGTGCCATCCTGCTTGAGGGCGGCGAAGGCGCTGTTATTGCCCTCGATAGTGGCAACCTGGGTAAGCTCGGCCTGCACGGCTGAGCTGTCGCCGCCACTGCTCTGATTGCCCCAGGTAACGACAGTGCCATCCTGCTTGAGGGCGGCAAAGGCGCCTTGGTTGGCAAAAATCTCGCTGACCTGGCTGAGCTTATCCTGCACGGCGCTGCTGTCACCTCCATTTGCGGCATCCCCCCAGCTGACTACTGAGCCATCATCACGCAAGGCGGCCAAAGCGAGGGTACCAGGGGTGACGGCGGTGACGCCGACCAGCTGATCCTGGACCGCGCTGCTGTCGCCGCCATAGGGGCCATAACCCCAGGTCACGACAGTACCGTCGCTCTTGAGGGCGGCGAAGGCGCTGGCGTTGTTGTAAGGGGTGGCCACCAGGCTGCTGACCTGGGTGAGGGGCTGCACGGCACTGCTGTCCGCCCCGAAGAATTCGCCCCCCCAGGTAGTGACCTGGGTGTTGATGGCAGCCAGCTCGGCGCTGTTGCTGGTGACACCGGCGCGGCTCGCCGTGATCTGGGTAGTACCGGTGGCATGGGTATGGGCCCTGCCCATTAGCCCCATGGTGGCGACCGTCTCATCCGCGCTTTGCCATTGCACTTGGTGACTCAGGTCTTGCTGATGGCCATCGCTGAAGCTGCCGAGGGCCTTATATTGCTGGCTTTCCCCCAGGGTGACTTTGCTGACCTTGGGGGTGATCACTATGTCGGCCAGAGTGGCATTGGTGACCGTCAGGGCGCTAGTGGCGCTGAAGCTGGCACCATTGACGCTGCCGCTGGCCTGAAGCTCGGTGGCACCGGCACTGACGCCCTGGGCCAGGCCCAGATCGGTGACGGTAGCGATGGCCGGATCCGCGCTGGCCCAGCTAAGGGCCGAGTTATCTGTCACATCCAGCGTGCTGCCATCGGAGAAGGTAGCGATGGCTTGCAGTTGCAGTTGGAAGCCAGCAGCGAGAGTGGCGCTGGCCGGGGTCAGGGTCAGTTTGGTCAGGGTGTGATGGGTGACTGTCAGGGCGGATTGCCCCTCGAAGTTGACCCCATTGGCAGAGCCGCTCGCCTTGATGCTGGTATTACCGGCCTCTATGGCCTGGGCCAGACCCTGGCTGTCGACAGTGGCGATGGCAGGATCTGCACTGTTCCAGCTGAGGGCGGGATTATTGGTCACATCCAGGGTGCTGCCATCGGACAGGGTCACAATGGCCTGCAACTGCTGGCTGAAGCCCTTGGGCACAGCGGCGCTGGCCGGGCTGACCCGCAGGTCGGTGACGGTGGCATTGGTGACCTTGATGGTGGCGACGTCGCTCATGCCATCAAACAGGGCGGTGACCCTGGCCTCACCCTCGGCGAGGGCTGTCACGGGCTCTCCCAGGGCAGTGGCAGTACCCAGGGAGACCTGGGATTCGGCATCACTGCTCCACAGCGCCTGCTGCGAGACATCGCGGGAGCTGCCGTCAGCATAGAAAGCGGTGGCCACCAGATCCTGACTCAGGCCTATGGGCAGCTGCAGGTTGGCCGGAGTCACTTGCAGGCTGACGATAGGGTTGACCGGTTGGCCCGGATCCTGGGGATGGGAGGTATTGTCGCAACCGGCCAGCAGCAAGAGCGCCTGGGTCGCAACCAGTAGACAGATTAACCATTGTTTCATGGCGGCGGGTCTTCCTTCATGTGTGTGCAAAAACGGATCACTTTTAATGTGAAGCCGGTCAGTAAAACATCACTTGAACTTAAGATCTTGATGTTTTTGCGCAATGAGTTGTGGAGGTCGCCCTGTCAGTGGTGGGAAATTGGGCTCCACTAGGCTAATTCAGCCGGGTTCTCTGGGGTAAGCCCCCCTTCCCCATTTGGTATGGAGAGGGGGCCAAGTTATGCGTCAATCTGTGACATGTGAAGCAAATCTGAAGGGGTCTTGTGGAGGCGGTTGCTCGTCAAGCAAGCTGGATCCAGGTGCTCTTGAGCTCGGTGTATTTTTCCAGGGCGTGCAGTGACTTGTCACGACCATTGCCCGACTGTTTGAAGCCGCCAAAGGGCATCGTCATATCACCGCCGTCCCAGTTGTTGACGAAGACGGTCCCGGCGCGCAGGGCGCGAGAGCCCTTGATCGCCTTGTTGAGATCCGCGGTCCAGATGGCGGCGGCCAGGCCGTAATCTGTGTCATTGCCGAGTGCAATCGCCTCTTCGAGGGTATCGAAGCCGGTGATGGCGAGCACTGGGCCGAAGATCTCCTCGCGGAAGATGCGCATCTGGGGCGTCACCTCGTCGAAGATGGTGGGGGCGATATAGAAGCCGCCGCTCTCCTCCAGCGTGCGCTGACCGCCGAGCAGCAGCTTGGCGCCCTCCTGCTTGCCGATGTCGATATAGCGCAGCACTTGTTCCATCTGAATGCCGTCGACCATGGCGCCGATACGGGTGCTGGGATCCTGGGGATCTGCCGAGACCCACTCGCGGGCATGGGCCAGCAGCCGCTCGATGAACTCGGCCTTGATGCTGTTTTGCACCAGCAAGCGGGAGGCGGCGGTGCACACCTCCCCCTGGTTGTAAAAGATGGCGGCTGCGGCGCTCGATGCGGCGGCGTCCAGATCCGGCGCATCCGCCAAGATGATGTTGGGGCTCTTGCCGCCGCACTCCATGAAGGCACGCTTGAGGTTCGACTTGCCGGAGCACTGCACCAGATGCTTGCCGATTTTGGTGGAGCCGGTGAAGGTGATGCAGTCCACGTCCATGTGCATGGCGAGCGCCTCACCCACGGTATGACCAAAGCCCGGCAACACATTGAACACGCCGTCCGGAATGCCCGCTTCTTTGGCTATCCCGGCGATGCGCAGGGCGGTGAGGGGGGATTTTTCGGACGGCTTGAGGATGACGGAGTTGCCGGTGGCGAGCGCCGGACCCAGCTTCCAGCACGCCATCACCAGCGGGAAATTCCAGGGCACGATGGCGGCGACGACGCCCAGCGGCTCCCGGGTGATCAGGGCCAGGGCGCCCTCTTCGACCGGGGCGACCTCGTCATACAGTTTGTCGATGGCCTCCCCATTCCAGGCGATGCAGTTGGCCGCGGCCGGTGCATCGTAATTCATGGCATCCATGATGGGCTTGCCCATGTCCAGGGATTCCAGCAGGGCCAGCTCCACCTTGTTGAGCCGCATCAGCTCGGCGAAGCGCTGCATCACCAGCTTGCGCTCCTTGGGGGATTGCCCCGCCCAGCGCTTGTCGCTGAAGGCGGCGCGGGCGGCGGCGACGGCCAGCTCGGCATCGGCGGCGTCGCAGGCGGCAACTTTTGCCAGCAGTTGGCCATTGGCCGGGTTGATGCAATCGAAGGTGGCACCATTGACGGCATCACGATAGCTGCCATCGATGAACGCCTGGGTGGGGAGGTTCAGCTGGGCCTGTCGGTATTGCCACTGGGCCAGGGTCATGTCACTCATGTTCGCTCCTTGAACGTGCAAAGGTTGTCCGCGTATCAATATGCTAAACATTTTGCCGTCTGTAAATCCAGATTGTAACAATTCCTTAAACAGGGATGTCGACGGGCACCCGGCATGGCGGCCCACCCCGGCCCGGGGCAGGGGTCAGAAGGTGGGCGGGGTATTGGCCGAAATCAGCACACACTCCTGCTCATCGACATTGCGAAAACGGTGTGGGGTGCGGCTGTCGAAGTAGTAGCCGTCACCGGCACCGAGCAGGTGGATCTGCTCGCCTATGGTCACCTCAATCTGACCCTGGATGACGATGCCGCACTCTTCCCCGTCATGGCTGAGCATGTCGTCACCGGTGTCGGCACCAGGGGGCAATATCTCTTGCAGCATGCCAATGGCGCGGTTGGCGCGGCTATGGCCGACCAGACGATAGCTGATGGGGTGACTGCCGAGATCCGGCATGTCGGCGGCGCGAAACACCACTTCGGAGTCCAGGGCCGTCTCGTCGGTGAAGAAGCTGGCGAGGGACATGGGAATGCCTGCCAGCACCTTGCGCAGGGAGGCGACCGAGGGGCTGACCTGATTCTTTTCTATCTGGGAGATAAAGCCATTGGTCACCCCCGAGCGTTTGGCGAGTTCACGCTGGGACAGGGCCGCCTTGGTGCGGACCGCCTTGAGGCGCTGACCTATATCCATCCTTCTGTTCTCCTCGAGTGTTTACTATTATTGAATTTGTGTTAAATATCTTATACCACCCTGGTCGGGGTGACACCATCACTGGGCAGCATAGCGCCCTTTTTTATGGATATAGGTGTTTAATTTAATAGGCGCTCACCCAGAGTAGCTAAACACCTTAAGGATGAGGTGACCATGAAAGTTGTCAGTGACATCAATACGCCGGCGGATATCTCCGCCTTCTGGATGCCCTTCACCGCCAATCAGCAGTTCAAGGCGGCGCCGCGCATCCTCAAGTCTGCCGAGGGCATGTATTATCGCGCAGAGGATGGCCGCAAGATACTGGACGGCACCGCCGGCCTCTGGTGTTGCAATGCAGGGCACGGTCGCCGGGAAATCGCCGAGGCGGTCTCCCAGCAGATCTCCCATCTCGACTTCGCGCCCACATTCCAGATGGGTCATCCCCTGCCGTTTGAACTCGCCAACCAGCTGGTGGAGATAGCCCCCCAGGGTTTTGGCCATGTCTTCTTCACCAACTCGGGTTCAGAGTCGGTGGATACGGCACTGAAGATTGCGCTCGCCTGGCAGCGGGCCCGGGGTCAGGGCACCCGCACCCGGTTGATTGGCCGTGAGCGCGGTTATCACGGGGTGGGGTTTGGCGGCATCTCGGTCGGCGGCATCCCCGGCAACCGCAAGTGGTTCGGCTCCCTGCTCGGCGGCGTGGATCATCTGCCCCACACCCTCGACATTGCCAAGAATGCCTTCACCAAGGGGCTGCCCGAGGAAGATCTGACCCTGGCCGACGAGCTGGAGAAGATCGTCTTCCTCCATGATGCCAGCAATATCGCCGCGGTCATCGTCGAGCCCATCGCCGGCAGTACCGGGGTCATCATGCCGCCCAAGGGCTACCTCAAGCGACTGCGGGAGATCTGCACCAGGCACGGCATCCTGCTCATCTTCGACGAGGTGATCACCGGATTTGGCCGGCTGGGGGCACCCTTCGCCGCCCAGGAGTTCGACGTCATCCCCGACCTCATCACCTGCGCCAAGGGGCTCACCAATGGGGCCATCCCCATGGGAGCCGTGCTGGTCCAGAACCACATCTATGACGACATGATGGGCGCGGGCAAGGGGGCCATCGAGCTGTTCCACGGCTACACCTACTCAGGCCACCCGGTGGCCGCGGCCGCCGGTCTGGCGACCCTCGAGATATACCGCAACGAGAACCTGCTGCACCGCGCCGCCGAGCTGGCCGATTACTGGCAGGAGGCCGCGCATTCGTTGAAGGGCTGCAAGCATGTCAAGGATGTGCGCAACTACGGTCTGGTGGCGGGTATCGAGCTGGAATCCATGGCGGGGGCGCCGGGCAAGCGCGCCTATGAGGTGTTCGTGCGCTGCTTCGAGAAGGGGGCCCTGATCCGGGTCACCGGCGACATCATCGCCCTGTCGCCACCGCTCATCATCGAGCGCAGCGAGATAGACGACCTCTTTACCCTGCTGCAGGACGTCCTGCAGGCCCAGGAGTGAGCAACCCATAGTACGGAATTCACTGACCCACTATTGGCGGGTCAGTGCCCTGGGTCCTGACCAAGTCGGGCGCAGGGGAGAGCCATTACCCATCACGGAGGATGCATGGAATACAGGGTCACCAACTTCATCAACGGCGAGTTCAGCGCCAGCCACAGCGAACGCTTCGCCCCTATCTTCAATCCGGCCACCGGCCAGCAGCAGGGCCAGGTCGCGCTCAGCAGCGCCGCCGAGTGTGGTGAGGCCATCGCCATTGCCGAGGCGGCCTTCGTCGGTTGGTCCCAGACTCCGCCGCTGGTGCGGGCCCGGGTGCTGTTTCGCTTCAAGGAGCTGATGGAGTTGCACAGGGACGAGCTGGCCACACTCATCAGCCGCGAGCACGGCAAGGTCTTCTCCGACGCCCAGGGGGAGCTGACCCGGGGGCTGGAGGTGGTGGAGTTCGCCTGCGGCATCCCCCATCTGCTCAAGGGGGAGCACTCCCTCAATGTGGGGCGCGGGGTGGACAGCTATTCCATGATGCAACCGGTCGGGGTCTGCGCCGGCATCACGCCGTTCAACTTCCCGGCCATGGTGCCGCTGTGGATGTTCCCGGTGGCCCTGGCCTGCGGCAACAGCTTCATCCTCAAGCCGTCCGAGAAGGATCCTTCGCTGGCCCTGCGCATGGCCGAGCTGCTCAAGCAGGCCGGTCTGCCGGACGGGGTGCTCAACGTGGTCAATGGCGACAAGGAGGTGGTCGATGTGCTGCTGACCGACCCGCGGGTGGCCGCCGTCTCCTTCGTCGGCTCCACCCCCATCGCCCAATACATCTACGCCACCGCCTCGGCCCATGGCAAGCGGGTGCAGGCCCTGGGCGGCGCCAAGAACCACATGGTGGTGATGCCGGATGCGGATCTCGATCAGGCGATCTCCGCCCTGATGGGCGCCGCCTATGGCGCGGCCGGTGAGCGCTGCATGGCGATCTCGGTGGCGGTGGTGGTGGGAGAGGAGACCGCCGATGCCCTGGTGGCCAAGCTGGCGCCCCTCGTCGAGGCACTGCGGGTGGGGCCCGGTGTGGGTATGACCCCGGAGAGTGAGATGGGGCCGCTCATCAGCCGCGAGCATCTGGCCAAGGTGCGCGGTTACGTGGATCAGGGGGTGGCCGAGGGGGCCCTGCTGCGGGTCGATGGTCGTGGGGTGAGTCATGGCCAGGGCTACTTTATCGGTGGCAGCCTGTTCGATCGGGTCAGCCCCGAGATGCGCATCTACCGGGAGGAGATCTTCGGCCCGGTGCTCGCCATAGTGCGGGCCCCGGACTATGAAACGGCACTCAAGCTCATCAATGAGCATGAGTACGGCAACGGCACCGCCATCTTTACCGGTGACGGCGATACGGCGCGGGACTTCACCACGCGGGTTCAGGTCGGTATGGTAGGGGTGAACGTCCCCATCCCCGTGCCCATGGCGTTCCACAGCTTCGGTGGCTGGAAGCGATCCATCTTCGGGCCGCTCAATATGCATGGGCCGGATGGGGTGCGGTTCTACACCAAGATGAAGACGGTGACCGCCCGTTGGCCCCAGAGCCTGCGGACCGGTGCCGAGTTCGCCATGCCGACCATGAAGTAGGGCCCTGGGCCGCTTTGGGTCGGCCCGCCCTATGGACGTATAAAGGAGTAAAGGATGCGACTGGGAATTCTCGATTGTGATCGGCTGGATCCGGAGTTCGAAGCCCGTTTTGGCCGGGTCTATTCCGGGATGTTTATCGAGGGATTCAGGGCCTTGGCACCGGATCTGGAATTTCGGGTCTGGTCGGCCCTGGATGGCGACTTGCCAGCGGATCTGGATGAGTGCGATGCCTGGCTCATTACGGGATCGCGCCATGACGCCCATGGGGATGCCCCTTGGGTGGTGGCCCTGCGGGAGTGGGTACGCCGGGCGGATGAGGCCCGGGCCAAGCTGGCCGGGGTCTGCTTCGGCCACCAGGTGATCGCCCAGGCGCTGGGCGGCGAAGTGGTCAAGTCCGACAAAGGCTGGGGACTGGGGGTCGCCACCAATGCCATGCTGGCGAGCGAGCCCTGGATGCAGCCCGCCCTCGATCAGATCCGCATTCTGGCGAGCCATCAGGATCAGGTGGCGCTGCTCCCCCCCGGTGGACGCCGGCTGGCAGGCAATGGTTTTTGCCCGAACTTCATGTTCGGTCAGGGGGAGCACATCGTCGCCATCCAGGGTCACCCGGAGTTCCCGGTTGACTATGACAGGGCACTGATCGAGAAGCGGCAGTCGCATCTGGCCCCTGAGCGTTATCAGGCCTGCCTTGACTCGCTGGAGCAGGAGGTGGATTCCACCATCATGATGGGTTGGTTGTTGCGATTTTTAGGGATACTGCCGGGTCGGCCCTAAGCGGCCCCGGCGGGATACAGGGATGAACGCAGGAGCATTGAGATGATCATTGGTGTACCCAAGGAAATCAAAAACCACGAGTACCGGATTGGCATGACCCCCTCGGGGGTGCAGGAGCTGACGGCTCGAGGTCATACCGTACTGGTGCAGGTGCGGGGCGGCGAGGCCATCGGTCTGTCCGACGAAGAGTACCGCGCTGCCGGGGCCGAACTGGTCGCCAGCGCCGCCGAGATCTTCGCCCGGGCCGAGATGGTCGTGAAGGTGAAGGAGCCGCAGCCCGAGGAGTGCGAGCTGCTGCGCCCGGGGCAATTGCTGTTCACCTATCTGCATCTGGCGCCGGATCCGGTACAGACCCAGTTATTGGTCCACTCGGGGGCGGTCGCCATCGCCTACGAGACGGTCACCGACGATCGCGGCGGCTTGCCACTGCTGGCACCCATGTCAGAGGTGGCGGGGCGCATGGCGGTGCAGGCCGGTGCTCACAGTCTGGAGAAGGCCCAGGGCGGCAATGGCACCCTGCTCGGCGGCGTCCCCGCGGTGGCCCCTGCCAAGGTGGTGGTGCTGGGCGGTGGCGTGGTCGGCGTCAACTCGGCGCGCATGGCGCTGGGTCTGGGGGCCGATGTCACCATCCTGGACAGATCCCTGCCGAGACTGCGGGAGCTCGATGGCCTCTATGGCCCGGCCCTCAAGACCCTCTATTCGACCAAGGCCAATATCGAGGCCTGCATCGCCCAGGCGGATCTGGTGATCGGCGCCGTGCTGATCCCGGGGGCGGCAGCGCCCAAGCTGCTGACCCGCGCCATGCTGGGGTTGATGCGCAAGGGCTCGGTGCTGGTGGACGTGGCCATCGACCAGGGGGGGTGCTTTGAGACCTCCAGGCCAACCACCCATGAAGAGCCCACCTATGTGGTCGATGGCATCATCCACTACTGCGTGGCCAACATGCCGGGCGGGGTGGCGCGCACCTCCACCTTCGCCCTTACCAATGCCACGCTGCCGTTCGTGCTGGCCCTGGCAGACAAGGGCTACCAGCAGGCCCTCAGGGAGGACAGGCATCTGCTGGCCGGACTCAATGTCTATAAGGGCAAGGTGACCCAGCAGGCGGTGGCCGAGGCCCTCGGTTACGACTACGTCAGCGCGGCCACTGTGCTGGGGTGATTGGGTGTAGTGAACCTGGGCGACAGGCTTCACATTCTCAGCGTATCAGGGAGGGCCGTCATGGCCCTTTCTCTTTATAATGGGCCCTCGCCCTGCCTGAGGATCCGTCATGTCCCGCATTCTGCTGCTCGCCAATCTCAACTGTGACCATGTGTTATCCCTCTCCGAGCCTCTGGTCGCGGGGGCCCGCTTGCAATATCTGGATCGGGGGCGGCGCCTGGGGGGCGGAGCCGCCAACACCGGCATAGGGCTGGTGTGGGCGGGGCATGAGGTCGCCATCGCCTCGCGGATCGGCCTGGATGACACCGGGGACTGGTTGCTGGCCGAGGCGCGCAGCCATGGCCTGGAGTGCAGCCATGTGGAGCGCTTTGGCGGTGAGACCGGGGAGTTGCTGATCCTGGTGGACTCCACTGGCGAGCGCACCATCTTGCGCCAGCCCCGGCGTCCCGATCTGCCCGGTAACTTGCCGAGCCAGGGGGTGGATTGCCTCTATGTCAACTATCCGGGAGGGGCGGTGGCGGACTATATGCGCCAGATGCAGGACGGCTGTCTGGTGGTGGCGCAATATCCCAAGGGCGGCAAGCACTTGAGGCCCTGTCACCTGCTGGTGGCCTCGCGCTCGGATCTGGGGGAGATCGCTGACCCCTGGGCTCATGCCCGGGCGCTGGCCGGTGAGCAGTTGCAATGGCTGGTGCTGACCGAGGGCAAGGCCGGGGCCGTCGCCATCCATGGGGAGGAGCGGATCAGGGTAGCGGCGCGGCCCGTCTCTGTGGTGGACACCACGGGCGCCGGGGATGCCTTCGCCGCCGGGCTCATTCATGGTCTGGCGCGGGGCATGGCCATTGAGGCGGCATTGCAGTGCGCCGTGGACTGGGGCGCCTTTGCCGTTGCCAGTCAGAGCTCCATTCCCTCTGCGGCGCTCAAGTCCTGGCTGGAACAGGGGCACTGATGGCGACACCTTCCGCAGGGTGGCACTGAGGCATCATCCCGCCCTCTCGCCCTCTCGCCCCCTTGGCATAACTGCCCGTTCGCGCTCAAACTGGCTAGAAGCGTGCAACAAGGCGGCAAGTTTGCGTTCAATCAAAGAAAGTGTCGATTTATGTGCATCTTTATCGACACTCGCTACCGCTGCTCTTAACCTTGGCTCTTCTTGTCCGAATCCGGCTGTAGTGAGAGGCAGTACCACCATGCAACTGACACGTTTTACCGACTATGCCCTGCGCGCCTTGACCTTTCTGGCGCTCCAGCCGACGGACCGGCTCTCGACCATCACTGAAGTGGCCGACACCTTTGCCATCTCCCGCAACCACGTGGTCAAGATAGTGCACCAGCTTGGCATCAAGGGTTACATCGAGACGGTGCGTGGCAAGCATGGGGGCATCCGTCTCGGCCGCTCCGCCGTCTCCATCAACCTGCGTGATGTGGTGATGGACATGGAGAACATCCTCTGTCCCGCCTATTGCAAGACGGATAACTGCCGCTTGGCTGGTGGCTGCCGTATTCAGGGCATATTGCGCAAGGCGATGAACGCCTTCCTCGAGGTGCTGGGGGAGTACACCCTCGCCGATGTGGTGAACGATCCGACCCGGCTCTGCCACCTGCTCGGCATGGAGCAGGAGCAGCACCTGGTCGTGAGTTGAACTCCGTTATCCAGCATAAAGAGGGGCCTGCGGGCCCCTTCTGCTATCCGCTGCCAGCGGGCGTCAGGGTTGGCGTACCAGGCTGATGGCACCATAGAGGCAGGCGAGGCCACAGGCGCCGCAGCCATCGCAGGCTGCCATGTTGACCGTGACTCCGTCCGGGCTGGCCTTGATGGCCTGCTGGGGACAGGCATCCTCACACAGCAAGCAGTAGAACCCCTGCCTGGCCTGACAGCTGCTTTCTATCCTGACCCGGGTCTGCACCTGGCGGCCGTAACGCAGATCGAGGGCGCCGCTCGGGCAGGCTCTGGCACAGCTGCCGCAATAGCTGCACTGGCCACAGTCGAGATCCAGCACCGGGGTACCGGCGATGGGGCTGTCTTGGTACTCGGGGCCAGCGGCAGGCTTGATGAGGCCGTTTGGACAGGCCTGGAAGCAGCTGCCGCAGCGTTGGCAGAGGGCGAGGAATTGGGATTCCTCGATGGCCCAGGGCGGGCGCGCCTCGCGGCAACTGATGGTGCCCGGTCGACGTCTGGCCCAGAGCCGCGTCAATCGTCGACAGAGGAAATGCGCCATGCACTGCTCCTAATACTCATTAAGGGGTAATTCTATGGGGTTTATGCCATGCAAGCCAGCGGAACCGTCACGGCGGGATCGCAAGGCCAGCCCCCCTTGTGTAAGCTAGGCGAGTCTTTTTTGCTGGGTTGACTCTATGTGGTTATTTCTGTGGCGGGCTTCCCTGCTCTATGTCTTCCCCCTGCTGATGTGGGGCTACTGCCGGTTCAAGGGGATCGGCTTCGATGAGCTGGACAGCGGCGTCAACAATCACAAATGGGTGGTGTTGGCCTCCTATCTGCTCTATGTGGTGCTCTGGATCCTGATCAACCGCTATCTCTTGCTGTTCCTGCGGCAGCGGAGCCGGCGATGATGGAGCCGCTGCCGTGGCTCTGGCTGAGTGGCGGGGCCTTGCTGGCGCTCGGGCTCGGTTGGTTGTGGGGGCGTCAGGGCGCCCAGGCCCTGAGCCAGGCGTTGGCGTTGAGCCAGGAGCGAGCCAGTGCCTGGCAGGCGCGACTGGCCGAGCTGCACGATGAGCAGTTGCAGGGGCAGGACAAGCTCGAGCAACAGCAGAATGTCATCATCAAGCTCACCGCCCGTCTCAAGGACGCCGAGGCGACCCTGCGCAGCGAGCGGCTCGCCAGTGCCGAGAAGCTGGCGCTGCAACAGCAGGCGGAGGCGCGGCTCGGCCAGCAATTCGAGAACCTCGCCAACCGTATCTTCGAGCAGAACTCGGGCAACTTCCGTGAACTCAACCAGCACAGCCTGGATAACCTGCTGGTGCCGCTCAAGGAGCAGCTGGAGGGCTTTCGCCGCCAGGTGGGTGAGACCCATGCCCAGGAGACGGCCCAGCGTCACAGCCTCAAGTTTGAACTGGAGCGTCTGGCCGAACTCAACGCCCGGATGACGGAGGAGGCTGCGGCCCTGACCCGCGCCCTCAAAGGCGACAGCAAGCAACAGGGCAACTGGGGCGAGGTGGTGCTGGCGCGCATTCTTCATGAGTGCGGCCTGCGCGAGGGGCACGAATACGACACCCAGGTGAGCCTTGAGACCGACAAGGGCAAGCGTTATCAGCCCGATGTCATCGTTCACCTGCCCCAGGAAAAAGACATCATCATCGATGCCAAGGTGTCGCTGACCGCCTACGAGCGCTGGTACAACGGCGAGGATGATCTGACCCGGGCCGTGGCCCTGAAAGAGCATGTCGCCTCGGTGCGCAATCATATCCGCGAGCTGGGCCGCAAGGATTACCAGCAGTTGCCCGGGGTGCGCACCCTGGACTATGTGCTGATGTTCGTGGCGGTGGAGCCTGCCTTCCTGGCGGCGCTGGAGGCGGATCCCTCCCTGGTGCGCTATGGCCTGGACCACAACATACTGCTGGTCAGCCCCACCAACCTGATGGTGGCGCTGCGCACCATAGAGAACCTGTGGCGCTACGAGCGTCAGAACCAGAATTCCCGTCAGATAGCCGAGCGGGCCGGTCGCCTCTACGAGAAGCTGCGACTGTTCGTGGAGGAGATGCAGCAGCTTGGCGGCAGCCTGAACAAGGCGCAGGAGAGTTATGACAAGGCCATGGGCCGACTCGTCAGCGGTCGCGGCAACCTGATAGCCCAGGCCGAGCGATTCCGCGAGCTGGGGGTGGAGGTGACCAAGACCCTGCCAGAGCCGCTGGTCAATCGCGCCCTGGAGCGGGAAGAGTCAGGGGACTAGCACTGCGTTGTGACATGAGAAAGGGCAGCCATTGGCTGCCCTTTTTGCTGTCCGGCGGCGGCTTATTGCTTCCAGAAGGAGGGGAAGAAGATGACGGCTACCGTCAATATCTCGAGTCGCCCCAGCAGCATGCCGAACGACAGTATCCACTTGGCCGAATCTGGCAGGCTGGCGAAGTTGGTGCTGGGGCCGATGACGGGCCCCATGCCGGGGCCCACGTTGGCTACCGCCGTGATGGAGCCGGACAGGGCGGTGAGGGGATCCAGCCCGATCAGTGCCAGCAGGGCGGCGATCAAGATGATGATGGCGAAGTAGGCAAGCACGAAGGCGATCAGGGAGCGCACTATCGCCTCGTTGACCGGGCGGCCATTGTACTTCTGGGGGAAGACCCCCGAGGGGTGCATCAGCTGGCGCATCTGCTTCCTGAACAGGGAGAAGGCCACTTGCACCCGGAATATCTTGAGGCCGCCTGCGGTAGAGCCCGAGCAGGCCCCCAGTCCCAACAGGAAGAGGAAGAGGATGCTGGTGAGCGGCCCCCAGGTACCGAAATCCCCCAGACCATAACCGGTGGTGGTCAGCACGGAGACGATATTGAAGGCGCTGATCCGCAGTGCATCCATGAAGTCGAAGGTGCCGCGGTGCCAGAGGTAGAAGGTCATGATGAGCGTGACCCAGACCACGAGCCAGAAGAAGCCGCGCACCTGGGCATCGCGGATCAGGCTGGTGTCGCGCCGGGTCAGGCTCTGGACATAGAGCAGGAAGGGCAAGCCCCCCAGGAACATGAACAGGGTACCAATCCAGTGTGCCGCGTGAGAGAAGTGGGACATGGATTGATCCGAGGTGGAGTAGCCCCCGGTGCTGAGGGTGGTCATGGCATGGTTGATGGCCTCGAAGCTGTTCATGCCGCTCGCCCAGTAGGCGAGGAAGCAGAGCATGGAGAGCACCAGATAGACCTGCACTATGTTGTTGGCCACCGTCTTGGCGCGGGGGGCGCTCTTGTCTGACCAATCCGAGCTCTCGGTCTGGAACAGCTTCATGCCGCCCACGTTGAGGTAGGGCAGCACGGCCACCGCCATCACGATGAAGCCGACCCCTCCCAGCCACTGCAAGATGGAGCGCCACAACAAGATGCTGTGGGCCATGCCGTCGAGCCCGGACAGCACTGTGGATCCCGTGGTGGTGACCCCGGACATGGTCTCGAAGTAGGCGTCGGCGAAACCGATGTGGGTGATGAACACGAAGGGCAGGGCACCAAACAGGCAGGCTACCGCCCACACCGAGGTGGTGAGCAGGAACATCTCGCGCACGCCAAGGTGAAACTCAGCCTTGCGGCCATAGTGCAGGCACCAGAAGGCGGCGAGGTGGGTGATCACCACGGATTGCAGAAATTCGACGAATCCCTCGGAGCCGGTAAGCAGCGCGAGCAGAGTGGGCAGCCACATGAACAGGGCAAGTTTGGAAAGCACCAGACCCAGGGTGAAGACGATGGGACGCAGCTTGATCATGATGAATCGCCTGGTCGTTGATGAGCGAAACACCGGCCACCGCGAGGAGCGGTGAACCGGGTCTTGTCTGCTTGAAGAGTGGGCATGGTCAGGTCACAGGAAGAAGGGGCTTGGCTGGAACAATCGCTCCACTTCCGGTATGTACTTCTTGTCGACCAGGAACATCACCACATGGTCATCTTGCTGGATCTTGGTGCGATCGTGAGCGATCAACACCTCATCACCGCGGACGACCGCGCCTATGGTGGTGCCGGGCGGCAGTTTCAGTTCACCCACAGAGCGACCGACCACCTTGGAGGTGTTTTCATCGCCGTGGGCAATGGCTTCGATGGCCTCGGCCGCGCCACGGCGCAGGCTGTAGACGTTGGCGATATCGGCCCGGCGCACGTGGGTCAGCAGCGCCGAGATGGTGGCTTGCTGGGGCGAGATGGCGATGTCGATGGAGCCGCCTTGCACCAAGTCCACGTAGGCACTGCGTTGTATGAGTACCATCGTCTTCTTGGCCCCCATCTTCTTGGCGAGCAGGGCCGACATGATGTTGGCCTCATCTTCGTTGGTGACCGCGATGAAGACGTCGATCTGATCGATGTGCTCCTCGGCGAGCAGCTCCTGATCCGCGGCATCGCCACAGAAGACGATGGTGTTTTCCAGCAGTTCTGAGAGTTGCTCGGCCCGCTTCTGGTTACGCTCGATCAACTTGACGCTGTAGCGCTTCTCCAGCTGGCGGGCGAGACCGGCTCCGATGTTGCCGCCACCGACGATCATGATGCGGCGATAGGGACTCTCGAGGCGCTGCAACTCGGACATCACGGCGCGGATATGACCGGCCGCCGCGACGAAGAACACCTCGTCATCGGCCTCGATGATGGTGGTGCCTTGCGGGCGGATGGAGCGGCCCTGGCGGAAGATGGCCGCCACCCGGGTCTCTATGTTGGGCATGTGCTCACGCAGGGTCGAGAGTGCGTTGCCGACCAGGGGGCCGCCATAGTAGGCCTTGACCGCCACCAGCCCCACCTTGCCACCGGCAAAGTCCACCACCTGCAAGGCACCCGGATATTCAATCAGCCGGCGAACATAGTCGGTCACCAGCTGTTCGGGGGCGATGAGGTGATCCACTGGTATCGCCTCGGGCAGAAAGAGCCGATCCCGCTCAGCCAGATAAGAGGGGGAGCGAATACGCGCCACCTTGTTCGGGGTGTTAAACAGCGAGTAGGCGATCTGGCAGGCGATCATGTTGGTTTCATCACTGTTGGTGACGGCGACCAGCATGTCCGCATCCTGGGCTCCCGCCTCGCGCAGCACTTTGGGGTGGGCGCCGTGGCCATTGACCACCCGCAAGTCGAACTTGTCTTGCAGCTCGCGCAACCGGTCGCTGTCGGTGTCGACCAGGGTGATGTCATTGTTCTCCCCGGCAAGGTTCTCGGCCAGGGTGCCGCCGACCTGGCCGGCTCCCAGTATGATGATTTTCATAGGGAAGCGTTACTCGCATCAAGGGGGTGGAGGGGGCCAGCAGGCTGGCCCATGGCCGCATTCATCAGGCTTCTTTTATCAGCTTGGCGTAGTAGAAACCATCCATGCCCGCCTCGCCCGGCAGGAACTGGCGACCCGGAGAGGCCGGGCTGTCTTGGGCGTGGAGCGGCACCAGACGGGCACTCTTGGTCGCGGCAAGGAAGGTGCGCACCTGATCGCGGTTCTCTTCTGGCAACACCGAGCAGGTGGCGTAGAGCAGGGTGCCGCCCACTTTAAGCCTTGGCCAGAGTGCGGCAAGGATGCGGCCCTGCAACTCGGCCAGCTCGCGAATGTCCTGATCCCGGCGCAGCCACTTGATGTCGGGGTGGCGACGGATGACGCCGGTGGCGGAGCAGGGAGCATCGAGCAGGATGCGGTCGAACTGACCCTCTGGCCACCACTGCTCCGGGGTGCTGGCATCCCCATGGATGAGCCGGGCCTTGAGACCGATGCGATCCAGATTCTCCTGCACCCGTTTGAGGCGGTTATCGTCGGCATCGACGGCGACCACTCCGGCCAAGTCGGGCTGGCGCTCGAGCAGATGTGCCGTCTTGCCGCCCGGGGCGGCGCAGGCATCCAGTATCCACTCGCCCGGTTGCGGGTCGAGCAGCTGGGCGGCGAGCTGGGCGGCGCCATCTTGCACCGAGCAGTCACCCTGTTCGAAACCGGGCAGTTTGGTCACGTCACAGGGACGCTCCAGCAAGATGCAGTCAGCACCCTCTTCACCGGCCAGCGCATTGATGCCCGCCTCGGCCATGCGCGTCAGCATCTGGTCGCGGCTCTGGCGCTGACCGTTGTTGCGGATCCACATGGGCGGGCGCTGGTTGTTGGCCTCCATGATGAATTCCCACTGGTTGGGGTAGGCCTGGCGTAGACGCTTGGTGAGCCACTCGGGGTGGCCGAGGCGTATGCTGGGTACCCTGTCGATACGAGCCAGTATCACCTCGGCGCTGCGTTGGAAGTTGCGCAACACGCCGTTGATCAGGCCTCGCAGCGAGCTGCCCTTGAGCAGCTTGACCGCATTGACGGTCTCGGCCACGGCGGCGTGAGCCGGGATACGGGTGTAGATGAGCTGATAGAGCCCGACCAGGATCAGATAGTGGAAGATGCGGCTCTTGTTCTTGAGAGGCTTGTCCATCATCTCGTTGACGGCGGCATCCAGGCGCGGCATCCAGCGCAGAGTGCCGTAGCAGAGTTCTTGCAGGAGGGCGCGATCGCGGGGGGCGACCTTCTCCTGGGCAGCAGGCAGAACGGCGGAGAGGGACAGCCCCTGATCCAGCACCTGTTGAATGACGAGAGCGGCCTGTGCACGTGTTTTCATAATGTTACCTTAGATGCGCAAGTCGGGGCTTGGGCCCCGCTTGTTTCAATTCCATCCAGCTCAATGCAGTCGGATGCCGGGGGCAAACCAGTCACGGCGCGAGTTGAGCAGATCCGAGACGGACATGGCTTTCTTGCCGGGAGGTTGCAGAGTCAGCAGACGCAGGATGCCATGGCCGGTGGCGATGTCGATCCCCTGCTTGTCGGCCTTGAGCAGGGTGCCGGGACGCTGGTCATGTTCGGCCTCGAGTGCTTCTGCCTGCCAGACCTTGACGGTCTGTTCCGCCACTTCAAACCAGCTGATAGGCCAGGGATTGAAGGCTCGTATGCAGCGCTCAATGGCGACGGCGTCCATGGACCAGTCGATGCGCGCCTCCTCCTTGGAGAGCTTCTGGGCGTAATTGGCCAGGGCATCATCCTGCGGCTCGGCGAGGGCGTTACCGGCGGCTATCCCGTCTAGCGTCTTGACCAATGCCTGGGGGCCCAGCTCGGCCAGCTTGTCATAGAGGCTGGCGGAGGTTTCGTCGGGGGCGATGGGGCAGCTTACCTTGCGTATCATGGCACCGGTGTCCAGACCCACATCCATCTGCATGATGGTCACGCCGGTTTCGGCATCTCCCGCCCAGATGGCGCGCTGGATGGGCGCCGCACCACGCCAGCGTGGCAGGAGGGAGCCGTGGACATTGATGCAACCCAGACGCGGGGTGTCGAGCACCACCTTGGGCAGGATCAGGCCATAGGCGACGACCACCATCAGGTCGGCACCCAGTGCCTTGAGTTCGGCCTGGGCCTCTTCATTGCGCAGGGAGGCAGGTTGGTAGATGGGCAACTGGTGCGCAAGCGCCAGCTCCTTGACCGGGCTGGCCGTCAGCTTCTGGCCACGGCCAGCGGGCTTGTCCGGCTGGGTGTAAACGGCAACGACCTCATGGTCGGAAGACAACAACGCCGCCAGATGACGGGCGGCGAAGTCGGGGGTACCGGCAAAAATCAGTTTCAATTTATTCAAAGGGGCAGGTCCTTAACCGGCTTTACGGTCTTCGCGCGCCATTTTTTCCAGTTTTTGACGGATGCGCTGGCGTTTGAGTGGGGACAAGTAATCCACAAACAGCTTGCCCACCAGATGATCCATCTCATGCTGGATGCAGATAGCCAGCAGATCGTCCGCTTCGAGTTCAAACGGCTTGCCGTTACGGTCCAGGGCGCGGATCTTGATCCACTCGGCGCGCGGCACCAGCGCACGGCTGCCTGGTACAGAGAGGCAACCCTCTTCGATACCTGTGCTGCCTGACTGGGCAATGACTTCCGGGTTGATCAGCACCAGAGGATCTTCTCGATCCTCAGAGACGTCGATAACTATGATGCGCTGATGGATGTCGACCTGAGTTGCGGCCAGGCCTATGCCTTCCTCCGCATACATGGTGTCGAACATATCATCTACAATGTGTTGTAACTCGGGTGTAATGGTCTCGACAGGGGCTGCAACGGTCCGCAGACGTTCATCGGGGAAACGCAATACATCTAGAATGGCCATAGTCTTATCTTTAGTTTCGTATAATTGCAGTCAATATTGACGTAATTCTAGTCATTTACGCCGACAAAAAACAGCAACACTTTGCGCACAGAAATAACAGGGAGTGTTATGTATCTGAAGCAAACGACTTTTGCCTGTCTGCTGGCCCTGATAAGCCAGGGTGCACAGGCCCAGACGCTGTCCCTCAAAAGCGGTTATCCCAGCAACTATGTGGTCCAGAAGGGCGACACCCTGTGGGATATTTCCGGCAAGTATCTCGAGCAGCCTTGGCTTTGGCCCCAGCTCTGGAATATCAATGCGCAGATTGCGAATCCGCACTGGATATACCCGGGGGATGTGCTGCAACTCAGCTGGGTCAATGGCCAGCCGCGCCTCGGCAAGACGGTACAAGGTGGAAAGCGGGTCATCACCCTCTCTCCCAAGAATCACTATGAGAGTAAAGCGAATCCTATCCCGACATTGCCATTGAGCGAAATTGGTCCCTTCATGCAGACGGATCACATCTTCGCGACGCGCCAGGAGAGCAAGGCCTTGCCCTATATCCTGGGTGAAAATGAAGGCCATGTCGGCATGCTGGAGGGAGCAACCCTCTATGTGCAGGGGGATCTGATCCCGGGTCAGGACTATGGCATCTATCGGCCAGGCACCATTTACAAAGACGAGAAGACCCGCGAGCTGCTGGGCCAGGAGGCCATCTTCGTGGGGACGGCTCATGCGCAGGCGCGACTGGCCAAGGATCGCAGCCGTATCCTCCTCACCAGCAATCAGCGCGAAGTCTATCAGGGGGACAAGCTGATGCCCTTGCCGGCTCAAGAGAACCTCTCTGCCTTGTTTACCCCCAAGGCTGCACCGCTCACCAGCCCTGGCTATGTGGTCGAGTTACCGAGCAAGGCCCGTGGTGGTGGCAAGTTTGACATTGTCCTGATCAACAAGGGGGCTCGCGATCAGATGGCGCCCGGCGATGTGCTGGACGTGCAGCGACCCGGACTCCGCCTGACCGATAAGTATGGCAAGGTCTCCTATCGCGACTTCTCTTCCCTCTATGACAAGGGCTTCCACTCGGCGGGCCGGACTCCTCTGCCTGACGAGTCCATCGCCCGCATCATGCTGTTCAAGGTCTATGACAAGCTGAGTTACGGCATGATATTGCAGAGCCAGGACATGGTGAGTACAGGTTACAAGGTCAGTAATTTCTGAGCTCGGTCATCATGGATGAACTCCGAGCCTGGCTGATACTGGAAAGCGTACCCGGGATAGGGCCGGTCACCGCTTCGCGTCTTTTGGCGGCCCTGGCTGAGCGTGCCGCCGCAGAAAAGCCAGAGGGTGGCATAACTGCGCTGTTTGATTGCGATGATGCCCATCTCCATGGTTTAGGCCTGAAATGGGAGCAGATCAGGGCCCTGCGCCACCCCGGTGCCGGGGTAGATCAGGCTCTTGTCTGGGCTGACCGCCCCGGCAACAGACTTATCTGCCTGGACAGTCCGGCATATCCTCTCTTGCTGCGGGAGATCCCTGCGGCCCCCCTCTTGCTCTACTGTCGCGGCGATCTTGACGCCTTGTGCTTACCGCAGATTGCCATGGTGGGCAGTCGTCACCCCAGTTATGCGGGCAAAGATAATGCGACCAGGCTCGCTCAGGCATTGGTGGGATCCGGACTGGCGATCACCTCGGGGTTGGCCCTGGGCATAGATGGCGTCTGCCATCAGCAAGCACTGGCCGCTGGCGGCATCACCCTTGCCGTGCTTGGCTCCGGGTTGGATCAGGTCTACCCCAAACGCCATCAACTCCTGGCTGAGCAGATCCTGGGCAATGGCGGTCTGATCATCTCCGAATTTGCACCGGACAAGGGGCCATTGGCCGAACATTTCCCCCGTCGTAACCGCATCATCAGCGGCCTCTCCCTCGGTACGCTGGTGGTCGAGGCCGCCGAGCAGAGTGGCTCTCTCATCACGGCCCGTTACGCACTGGAGCAAGGGCGTGAGGTGTTTGCCGTGCCCGGTGCACCGCAAAACGAGCAGGCTTTAGGTTGCAACCGGCTGATCCAGCAGGGGGCCAAACTGGTACTCAATGCCGAGGATGTGCTGGCTGAACTCCACTGGACACAGATTTTTATTCCGTCAGGGGTGGACGGGGTCACCTCGGATGCTAGGAATGGTGGCAATATCGACGCTAATACCGCTATTAATAGTGCATTGCCTTATGCCGATTTGTTGGATAACGTAGATTATGAGACCACGAGTGTGGATACCGTTGCCGAACGGACCGAGCTTCCTGTCGAGGTGGTACTGGGCAGGTTAGTCGAGCTTGAGCTGGCAGGTGCTGTGATAGCGGTAGCCGGTGGATACGTCAAAGCGAGGAGGGCGAATCATGTTTGATGTATTGATGTACCTTTTCGAGACCTACATCCACAGTGATGCCGATGTAACGGTCGAACAAGATGAACTCACCGACGAGTTGACCCGTGCCGGTTTCGACCAGGACGAGATCAACAAGGCCCTCAACTGGCTGGAACGGCTGGCCAATCTGCATGATAGCGAACGTGAAGTCTATGTGACCGCCAGCGCCCAGGGCTCGATGCGAATCTATGCCCCCGAAGAGTTGGTGCGTCTTGGCACCGAGTGCCGTGGCTTCATGTTGTTCCTGGAGCAGGCTCAGGTACTCAATGCCGAGACCCGCGAGATCTGCATCGAGCGACTGCTCGAACTCGACAAACCCGATATCGAACTCGATGACCTCAAGTGGGTCGTGATGATGGTGCTGTTCAATGTCCCCGGCAGCGAGACCGCTTACCAGCAGATGGAAGAGCTGGTGTTCGACGAGTCGGACGGCATACTGCACTGACAGCCCGGTGCCGTGCTGGTAGAATCCGGATCATCCGAATTCGAGGCGCGGCCCATGTCCAAGATCGACCATCAGCTCTTTTCTGCCCACGAGCATGCGCTTGAGCGTGAGCCTTGCCCCCAGTGCGGCGCTGCATTGGTGATCCGCCAAGGCAAACACGGCCCCTTTCTCGGTTGTGCCAGCTACCCCGCCTGCGACTATATCCGTTCCCTGGCCCCATCCGGTCGCGACATCGAGAAGGTGCTGGAAGGTTCAATCTGTCCCGATTGCGGCCAGCCACTGGCCATCAAGAAGGGGCGTTATGGTCTCTTCGTCGGTTGTACCCAATACCCTGCTTGTCAGCACATGGCCTCACTGCAGGAGAGTGGTGATACCCAGATCCCCTGTCCTGCCTGTGGCAAGGGCCATCTGCTCAGCCGCACCTCCCGTTATGGCAAGCAATTCTACAGCTGCAATGACTATCCCCATTGCAAATATGTGGTCAATGACAAGCCGGTGGCCATACCTTGTTCCGAATGTGGCTGGGCTATCATGGTCGAGAAGCGGGTGCGGGGAATATTAAGATTGATCTGCCCGCAAAAGAAATGCGGTCATCAAAGCGAGCAGGTATAATCGCGCCGCCGTCGAGCGAGCGAAACGTTTGCGGTAACTTCAACCCCCCACTTGGAGTAAGGAAATTCCCACCATGAATAAACCGTTTGTTGCTGTGCTGATGGGTTCTGATTCAGATTTCCCCGTGATGCAGACCACCTTGGAAGTACTCAAGTCCTTCGATATCACAGTGGAAGTGAAAGTCACCTCTGCGCACCGTACCCCGGCTGCGACCCACCAGTACGTCACCGATGCCGAAGCCCGTGGTTGCAAGGTTTTCATCTGTGCCGCTGGTTTGGCTGCGCACCTGGCCGGTGCCGTTGCCGGTATCACCACCCGTCCCGTGATCGGTGTGCCCATAGACGGTGGCCCGCTCAAGGGTCTGGATGCTCTGCTCTCCACCGTGCAGATGCCGGGTGGCGTGCCGGTTGCGACCGTTGCCATCGGCAAGGCTGGTGCCAAGAACGCAGGTTATCTGGCTGCCCAGATGCTGGCCGTGGCCGATGACGCCCTGGCCGTCAAGGTACGTGCCGAGCGTCAGAAAAATGCCGAAGAAGTGATGGCCAAAGATGCCGCCCTTCAGGCTCAGTTGCTGAAATAAGTCCCATGCGGCAGCTCGGCTGCCGCATTTTTTTGATACAGAATCTCCTATGCAGAACGAATTCGAACAAGCCGTCGCCGCCCTTCGTGCTGGCGGCGTCATTGCCTATGCCACCGAGGCTGTATTTGGCCTGGGGTGCGACCCCGATAACCAGGCCGCCGTGCAGCAGTTGCTCGCCATCAAACAGCGGCCGATGGAGAAGGGGCTTATCTTGATTGCCGCCGATCTGGCCCAGCTGGAGACTTATATCGACCTGACCCAGTTGAGCGCCGAGCAGCGCGCCCAGGTACTGGCCAGCTGGCCCGGCCCCTTCACCTGGATCATGCCAGCCAAGGCTCATACCCCTGACTGGCTGACTGGCCGATTCGATACCCTGGCGGTGCGGGTCAGCGCCCACCCCCAGGTTCAGGCCCTGTGTCGTGCCTTCGGCAAGCCGCTGGTATCGACCAGCGCCAATCTGACTGGTGAAGAGCCGGCCCGCAATATTGCCCAGATACCGTCCGGGCTGGCCGAACAACTGGCGCATATACAGGCCGGGGAGGTGGGCGGGTTGTGCAACCCGTCCGAGATCAAGGATGCCCGCACTGGGGCCCTGATCCGTCCCTCCTGACATCCCGTTGTCCCCCGTAGGGGAAATTGCGACAAGACGATAACGAGGCGGGACTCTTTGATCCCGTTGGCTGGAGAAGCAATGAGCAAACCTGATGTGGCCGCAGTCAAAACCTTCCTGCTGGCGCTGCAAGACCGTATCTGCCAAGGGCTGGAGCAGGCCGATGGCCTGGGCCGCTTCGTCGAAGACGCCTGGACGAGAGACGGGGGTGGCGGTGGCCGCACCCGGGTGATGCGATCCGGCAAGGTGATAGAGCAGGGCGGCGTCAACTTCTCCCATGTCTATGGCGATGCCATGCCTGCCTCGGCTACCGCCCATAGGCCCGAACTGGCCGGGCGCCGCTTCGAGGCGATGGGAGTTTCCCTGGTTATCCATCCCCACAACCCCTATGTACCGACCAGCCATGCCAATGTGCGCTTCTTCATCGCCGAGAAGGAGGGTGAAGATCCCATCTGGTGGTTTGGTGGTGGCTTTGACCTGACGCCCTTTTATCCGTTCGAGCAGGACGTGCGACACTGGCACCAGGTGGCTCATGAGTTGTGTCAGCCATTTGGCGATGATATTTACCCTGAGTTCAAGTCTTGGTGCGATCGCTACTTCTATCTCAAGCACAGGGATGAGACTCGCGGCGTTGGCGGCCTCTTCTTTGACGATCTCAACCGTTGGCCGTTCGAGCACTCATTCGCCTTCATGCAGGCAGTGGGTGAGGGTTATCTTGCCGCGTACCTGCCGATCCTGGCTCGCCGCAAAGACACCCCTTATGGTGAGAGGGAGCGCCAGTTCCAGCTCTATCGTCGCGGTCGCTATGTCGAGTTCAATCTGGTCTATGACAGGGGAACCCTGTTTGGCCTGCAAACCGGTGGCCGTACCGAGTCCATACTGATGTCCATGCCGCCCCTGGCTCGCTGGGAGTATGATTGGCAGGCCGAGCCAGGTTCTGCTGAGGCTCTGCTCTACACGGATTACCTCAAGCCACGGCAGTGGTTCTAATGGAAAGGGTCGCTGAGGCGGCCCTTTTTCATGGGGATTGAACTTGTCCCATGCGGGGAAAAGCCGTTAAATCGGATCACTCTTTCCTAGATGGACACTCGTGATGGACAGGTATGCGGTATTCGGTCACCCGGTGCGACACAGCAAGTCGCCCTTCATTCACACCCTGTTTGCCAGGCAGACCCAGCAGCAGCTGGAGTATGGACTGGCCGATCCCGAGCCGGACGAGTTTGCCGCTGCGCTGCGCCGCTTCTTTGCCGAGGGAGGCAAGGGTTGCAATATTACCGTGCCTTTCAAGGAGCAGGCGTTCGCCCTGGTCGACAGCCTGAGCCCGCGTGCCAAGCTGGCGGGGGCCATCAACACCATCAAGCTGACCGATGATGGCCTGCTGCTTGGCGACAATACGGATGGGGCCGGTCTGGTGGCTGACCTCAAGGCTCAGGGAATTACCCTGGCCGAGAGTCGCATTCTGCTGCTCGGCGCGGGTGGCGCGGCTCGTGGTGCCATCGCTCCCCTGCTGGCGGAAGGGCCCAGCGCTCTGGTTGTCGCCAACCGTACCCATGACAAGGCGGCTCAGCTGGCCCAGCGTTTCGCCAGCCTGGGGCCTATAGTCGCGGCGCAATATGATGCGCTCACGGGGCCGTTCGACCTGGTGATCAACTCCACCTCAGCCAGTCTGCAGGGGGCTCTGCCAGCGATCTCGCCCACGCTCATCCATGATGATGTTGCCGTGTATGACATGATGTATGGCGCAGATGACACGGCATTCAATGCCTGGGCCAGGGAACAAGGCGCGCGCAAGATCATGGATGGGCTCGGCATGCTGGTGCAACAAGCCGCCGAGGCCTTCACCATTTGGCGGGGCATACGCCCTGGCACAACCCAGGTGCTACGGGAACTGAAACGTAACCTGGAAGGGGGATGACGTAGAGCATTTCCAGACCAGGCGATGGGGCAGGGGACCGCGCAGCGGCCCTCTTTCCCCATGCTACGGATGGGGGCTCGGATCCCTGGCTACATGCATCGCTATCGGTGGGGAAACTAGATCTGTACATACTGCGGTATAAGGACTTCCTCAGAGCCTTCTTCGACTCGACATTGACATGCTACCCCATTAAAACGAATAAATATCAATGCCTTACTTTATTCATCGTTCTTTTTGTCTAGACCAGCCAAGTTTTTTTTCAGGAGAGTGGAACTTTGTCATTATCGCGCTGACTAACTAGATAGTTGAGGAAGTGCTAGTTAGTCACCTTTATAACACCCCGGTATTCGTACTGGGGTTTTTTTTATCCACTTGAAAATTATAAAGAAAAGTCACATTGAACTTCAGTGAAACTTTGTTACATAAATTACTTTCACTTTTTTGCCGCTTTGATGTACAGTTATTGACGTAGGGTACAGAGGTAAGATGTTCTATCTTTCAGACCTTTTATTTCACGTAATTGAATGTGGCTGAATAGCTGCCCCGATGAGTTCTCGTCGGGGTGTTTTTTTATGCGTCCGATTTAGAGTAAAAACTTTAAAAATGGCGACTCTTTGATAAAATAGAGCGGTTTCTTGGGTAAACCCAGTTGTCATTTGTTCTCAAGACCCATTTCTTCCCAATTTTGCATTGCTTCTTCAGGCCGGTACCCTATGCAGGGTACTGGCCTCATTTTTGTGCCTGTCTCGCGCCTGCCGCGGTCTCTTTTGGTAATTTAATTACAGTTTTCTGTATGGAACTGTTTTTTATTGCCCTTCATCAGTGAAGATATGAAAACGTTATCAAGTTGCTTAATTGTTTATTCTTAAAGAGAATTAAATATTTTATCTATTTAAAACAATGAATTGCATAAACACCCTCGAATGGAAACCATCGAGCAGGTGAGCAGGTGAGCAGGTGAGCAGGTGGGGGAAAGGGTTTCAATTAGCGGAGCCCAGCTCCGCTAATTGAAAAATGGCGGGGTTTAATCGGCGTCATGCTCGACGTCGAAGTTCCCTTCAGCGGTGTCACCCGCGAGGTACCAGCCAGTCAGGGTCTGCGCCAGCTTTTCCAGCCCGATCTGATTGAGGGAGGAGAATGCCTCGACCTGGATCTGGGGACCCAGATTGGCAACCGCCTGACGCACCTTGATCACCTGGGTGTTACGCGGGCCTGGGCTCAGCTTGTCCGCCTTGGTCAGCAGCAGCATGACAGGCAGTTCGCGGTGAGAGCTCCACTCCAGCATGTTCATGTCGGTTTCCTTGAGTGGATGGCGAATATCCATCAGGATCACCAGACCTTTCAAAGACTCACGACGCTGCAAATATTCGGCCAGCGACTTTTGCCACTTTAGCTTCATTTCCAGCGGAACCTGGGCATAACCATAACCCGGCAAGTCGACCAGACGTTTGCCTGGTTCCAGTTCAAACAGGTTGATCAACTGGGTCCGGCCGGGGGTTTTACTGGTCCGGGCCAGGTTCTTGTGCTTGGTTAAGGTGTTCAATGCTGATGACTTGCCTGCGTTGGAACGCCCGGCAAACGCAATCTCGACACCCCCATCATTTGGTAGGTGACGGATGTCGGGTGCGCTGGTCACAAAATGCACCTTATTGAAATTCAGAGTTTGTGTATCCAACGTAAATTCCCCATGGAGAGAGAGGGTTATAGAGTTACTTTTTTGTGAAATCGTGTAAAATGGCGTCGCTTAAACGCGTTTATTTTAACATGCCTTCAGCGGCATGGGATCGGAAGCCTAATAACGAGAAGTTGGAACGCCATGAAGAACCTAGTCATTACTCTTGCTCTGATGGTTGGCGTAACGGGGATGGCACAAGCCACAGGCGATGCCGCTGCGGGACAAACCAAGTCGGCGGTCTGCGCTGCATGTCATGGACCGGACGGAAACAGCCCGGCTGATATTTACCCCAAGCTCACTGGCCAGCACGCATCATATATTAAAAAACAATTAGTGGAACTGAAGGCTGCCGCTTCTGGTAACACGGGTCGCGCTTCTCCCATCATGGGAGCCATGGCTTTGCCCCTGTCAGAGCAGGATATGGACGACCTGGCCGCCTACTTCTCCAGCCAACAAATTACACCGGTTGCCGTTCCTGATGAGGTCGTTGCCGCTGGCAAGGCGCTCTATATGGGCGGTGACATGAGCCGCGGTCTGCCTGCTTGTTCTTCTTGTCATGGCCCCCGTGGTGCCGGTGTAGAGCAGGCGAAGTACCCCAGCCTGTCCGGTCAACATCCTGCCTACATCAAGGCGCAGCTGGAAGGCTTCCGTGCCGCCACCCGCGACAATGATCCCAATGGCATGATGCGAGACATCGCCAAGAAGCTGACGGACAAGGACATCGAGATTTTGTCCAAATATGTGCCAGGGTTGCACTAACTGGCGCGCGACAGAATCTTTGCTGTGATTGCATCAGCGCAACAAACAGGGAGCCCTTGGGCTCCCTGTTTTGTTTTCGGTGGCTTTGACCAGCTTCCCTGTGCGAGATCCACCATTTCCCTCGGTGGCCCAAGCTGAAAAAATTGCATTAAATAAAATAAAGTTATTATTTTTTAATTGGTTATTCATTGCCTATGCAGTTTGGCCCCTTCCCTTGAGACTGAGCTCAGATTGAGCCAGTCATCGAACTTGGTAAAGTGGTGACAAGGAAACGGCCCAAGGATTGGGTCAAGGCTTCACCCAGGGAGTGGTGAGGGCAGGACGCCGGGAATGGCAGGGTGCCAGGCAAGGGAGTGAAAGATCAGGATGGTGACCTCTCGGGAAGAGAGGGTGATGCGGGACGCAACCACCTTGACGCGTTACAGGCGAGTAGAGCGTCGAGTCAAGCAAGCACACGCATATTCAGGAACGATCAATAAGGTCAGGATGACCATAAAAAGATATGAAGCGAGGCGTCAGGGAAGGGCGACATCGACAGGAATAGGACTCGCACAAGCATATCGGGGCAGCTTCGGCTGCCTTTTTTCTATTGGATGATTAACCCGGGCCGACATTTTGTGTCAAAATACCAGCAACATGCCCAGAGGATACCGATCCTGCGGTGTTCAGCTGCCTTGCGAGGCACAAATGATGCTGGATCCTGTGCTCGTCCTCATTATTCACTGTCAGCATCCTATCCCGCCAGACGCCCCAAGTGTCTTGTGACGGGTTTTATATATTCAGCAATGTCCCGGAGTCATTCATGTCTGCCAAACAACCCACTCGCAAACCCACCGGTAAGCGCAAAGAATCAGATACCAGCGCCCTGGAAGGCCGCGAGCGTAAACGTGCTGCCAAGCGCAAAGGCTTGAAGGCAGGGACTCGCCAGCAGGTTGCCGAGCCCAAAAACAGTGGCAACAAACAGGCGCAGGATCCCCGTCTGGGCTCCCGCAAGCCGGTCGTCTTGATTGTGGATGACAAACAGAGCAAGCCGAAGCCAGCCAAAGCCCCCAGAGAGAAGATCCTCAAGCTGACTCCCGAGCAGGAGCTGGCCGCCATCGAGAACGACGATCGCCTCAACGACTTCCTCGATCGTCTGGATGAGGGTGAGACCCTGAGCGCCGCCGATCAGGCTTGGGTCGATCAGCGGGTCGATCGTTATCAGGAACTGATGGACGAACTCGGCATCATAGATGACGAGGATGAGGAGGAGCCGGCGATCATGGATGACTTCGAAGAGGCCCAGGCCCCGGCGACCGAAGAAGATCTGTGGGATCGCTTCAACAAGGCCGACTATCAGCCACAACCCGTTGAGCCCAAGAAGAAGTGAGCACGGCGCTGATACTGGCTACCCTGGCGGGTAGCCTTATTTTACTGGGTTTGGCCATCTATGCGGGCATGCTGCTGGCCCGGGTGCGTCGTCAGGGCGAGCTACAGGCAAGGGCCATTCGCGAGCGCAACGAGCGCATCCTCGACAGCGTGCGGCTCATCGCCCATGCGGTGCGTGATGGCCAGTGTGACTATTCGGAAGGGGCCATACGACTGACCAACCTGCTCAATGCCCTGCAGATCAAAGAGGGACGAGCCTTCGCCGAGGAGTTCCCCGGTTTGTACGATCTGTACGAGAAGGTGAAGGATATGCCGACCCATGAGGCCCGCAAGGCGTTCAAGCGCAACGAGATCATGAAGATGGATCTGGAGCGCAGCGGCTACGAGGTTGAATTGGAGGCGCAGATCCTCAAGGATGTCGCCCTGTTGAAGGATTTCCAGCTGGGTCACTGATCCCGGCCAACCCATGAGGAAACAAGTGTGCGAGTCGAACCCCTAGTGTGGGATCAGGCGCTGATCGAGAAATACAATCACAGCGGCCCCCGTTATACCTCCTATCCCACCGCCCTGGAGTTCAACGAAACGTTCGGTTATCCGGACTTCGTGCACGCCGCAGGCCAGTATCCCGATCGCAACCTCTCCCTCTACGTGCACATCCCCTTCTGCCACAAGCTCTGCTACTACTGCGGCTGCAACAAGGTGATCACTCGTCATCAGCACAAGGCCGATCAGTATCTCGATTATCTGGAGCGGGAAATTGCCGCCCAGGCTCCGCTGTTTGCCGGCCGTACCGTGACCCAGCTCCATTGGGGCGGCGGCACACCCACCTATCTGGACGAGGCCCAGAGCCGACGTCTGATGGCCATGCTGCGCACCCATTTTCACTTCGCAGACGCTGGCGAAATCAGCATCGAAGTGGATCCGCGCGAGATTGAGCTGCATATGCTGGATGTACTGCGGGAGCTGGGCTTTAACCGCATCAGCCTGGGGGTACAGGACTTCAACAAGCAGGTGCAGCGGGCGGTCAACCGCGAGCAGGACAACGACTTCATCCGCGCCATGCTGGAGCACGCCCGGGCATTGGGGTTCCGCTCCACCAATCTCGACCTCATCTATGGCCTGCCGCACCAGAACCGGGAGAGCTTCCACCACACCCTGGAAGAGGTGCTGAAAACGGATCCGGCCCGGCTCTCCATCTTCAACTATGCCCACCTGCCGAGCCGGTTTGCCGCCCAGCACAAGCTGAAAGAGGCGGACATGCCGGCGCCTCGGGAGAAGCTGGCCATGCTGCAGGACACCATCGCCTTCCTGACCGGTCAGGGTTATCAGTTCATCGGCATGGATCACTTCGCCAAGCCCGATGACGAGCTGGCGGTGGCCCAGCGTGAGGGCAAGCTGCATCGCAACTTCCAGGGCTACACCACCCAGGGGGATTGCGACCTGCTGGGGCTGGGGGTCTCCTCGATCAGCATGATGGGGGATGCCTACTCCCAGAATCAGAAGGATCTCAAGGCCTATTACGCCCAGGTGGAAGCGCGAGGGCATGCCCAATGGAAAGGCTGCGCGCTCAAGCCCGATGACCTTATCCGCCGGGAGGTGATCAAGCGGCTCATCTGCGACTTCTCTCTGGAGTTTACCGCCGTCGAGCAGGCCCATGACCTGGTCTTCAACACGTACTTTGCGGAAGATCTCAAGCTGCTGCAGACCTTCGTCGATGATGGTCTGGTGCGATTGACCGACACCGGCCTGGAGGTGATCGGCACGGGTCAACTGCTCATTCGCAACATCTGTATGTGCTTCGATGTCTATCTGCGCAATGCGGCGCGGGCTCAGCAGTTCTCCCGGGTGATCTGACCCGGCTGCGAGCGGCTGGCCAAGCAATAAAAAACCGCCATACAGGCGGTTTTTTATTGCTGCTGAATCGAGCCTCGGCTTGATGAGGCGTCAGCGAGCGACGGCACTGGCGGCCAGTGCGGCTTTTTCCTGCTTGCTCAGGAAGGCGAGCTTGAGGCCATTTTCCTGGGCGGTGCGTATCTGGCTGGCGGTGAGACCGGCCGCCGGGGCCGCTACCTCGTATTCATGACGCAGCTCTATGCCTTCCACCGCAGGATCGTCGGTGTTGAGGCAGGCGAGCACACCATGGTCCAGGAACTGACGAATGGGGTGGCTCTGCAGGCTCTCGACCGTGCTGGTCTGCAGGTTGGAGGTGAGGCAGGACTCGATGCCGATGCCGTGCTCGGCCAGATAGTCCATCAAGCGGGGATCCTGCACCGCCTTGACCCCGTGGCCGATACGAGTCGCACCGAGGTCGCGGATCGCCTGCCACATGCTCTCGGGGCCCGCCGCCTCGCCGGCATGGACGGTGACCTGCAAACCGGCATCACGCACCCGGCGAAAATGGTCGGTAAAGAGCTCGCCAGGGAAGCCGAGCTCATCACCGGCCAGATCGATGGCGACCAGCTGGTTGCTGTGCGCCAGACAGGCTTCCAGTTCGCGGCGGCACTGCTCGGTGCCAAAGGTGCGGCTCATGATACCGATGAGCTTGGCCTTGACACCAACGTCGCGGCAGCCCGCCTGGACGCCGTCTATCACCGCCTCAACCACCCCTTGGGGATCCAGCTTGTGGGCCATGGCCATGTAAGCGGGACTGAAGCGCAGCTCGGCGTAGTCGATACCGGCGCGCAGCAGGTCTTCGGCATTTTCGTAAGCGACCCGGCGACAGGCGTCATAATCTGCCAGCACGGCCACCCCCCAATCGAGCTTCTTCAGAAAGGCGACCAGGCTGGGTTCGTTCTCGACTATCTGCACATGGGGGCGCAGTGCCTCCAGCTCAAAGGCGGGCAGGGCGATGTTGTGCTGACGGCCGAGCTCGAGGATGGTCTGGGCCCGGATGTTGCCGTCCAGGTGACGATGGAGGTCGGTCAGGGGGAGGGATCTGTCAATCATGAGGGGTGCCTTCTTCGAGCCGATGAATGAGAAGCTAGTCATTTTAGGCAGGGATGACAAAAAAGATACCCTGTTTGAAATCAAAGGGGGTTGAATCACAGCCGGTGTGTTGGGGGCGTGATGGTAAGCGTTTTTCTGGCACGCCAGGTGATGCCGTCCAACAACCGGTTGCTGGCCGACAACCATGGTTGCGGGTGAGGAGGGCTGCCAGAGGCAGCTGAAGCCGCACTGCCGGTCTCCTCGAGCACTGCCCGGAGATAAGAAAAACCCGGCCATCAGGGCCGGGCGGGACTGCATGGCAGTGAAAATAATAGGAGGAATGTAGTGATGCGACCTGAGGTGGGTTGAGCGGGTCGCAGGGGCTGACCCCGGTTCGGCGTGGTTTACCAGCGCCTTACAGCATGTCCGACATGCGCTCTTTCATATCGGACTGCCACTCTCTTTGCCTCTGACTCGCCTGCTACTTGGTGGCAACAAGCTGGCCAGCCGCAATACATGCACCTGCTTACAGCATGCCGGGGATGCCGGCCTTCATCTCGGCCGGCCAGACACCGACTTGTACCTGTCCTATGTGCTCTTTCTGCAGGAGCAACATGGCCAGACGGGATTGGCCAATACCGCCACCTATGGTTTGCGGCATGCGTTCTGCCAACAGATCCTGATGCCACTCATAACCCAGGCGATCTTCATCCCCCGTGATGGCGAGCTGGCGGCGCAGGGCCTCGGCGTCAACCCGGATCCCCATGGAGGAGATCTCGAAGCTGTCTTCCAGCACCGGGTTCCACACCAGGATGTCACCGTTCAGACCGGCCAGGCCCAGTTCGCTCTCGCTGCTCCAGTCGTCATAGTCCGGGGCACGTACATCGTGGCGCTCGCCGTGGGAGAGGGCGCCACCAATACCCATCAGGAAGACGGCCCCCAGCTCCTTGGCGATGGCGCGCTCGCGCCCCTTGGCATCCAGATCCGGATAGCGGGCCAGCAGCGCTTCGCTGTGCAGGAACTGGATTTCGCCCGGCAGGAAGGGGGTCAGTTCATGTTCGGCGCAGACCGCCCGCTCGGTGGCCTTGATGGCGGTCCAGATGCCGCGCACCGTGTCTTGCAGGTAGGCGAGATCCCGACGCTCGCTCGGCATCACCTTCTCCCAGTCCCACTGATCCACGTAGACGGAGTGGATGGGCGTCAGGCGGTCTTCGTCCGGGCGCAGGGCCTTCATGTGGGTGTAAATGCCTTCACCCGGGGCGAAGCCGAAGCGGCCCAGGGTCTGGCGTTTCCACTTGGCCAGGGAGTGCACCACTTCATAGCTGTGTTCAGGCAGGGTCTTCACCTTGACCTGCACCGCATTCTCACAGCCGGAGAGGTTGTCCTGGGTGCCATCGCCGACCCGGCTCAGGATGGGGGCTTGCACCTCCATCAGGCCCAGCTGCTGGGCGAGTTGGCGGGAGAACATCTCTTTGACGAAGCTGATCTGCTGTTGGCTGCGAATGTAGTGCTGTTTCATTGTGGTTTCCTGTCTCTGACTGCCGTGATGTGTGGCGATTCTTCAACAGAAGTGACACTTAATTCAATATTCGATAATGAAAATACCATTTATCTATTTTTATCATCAAAATAAGTGCTATTTTAATGAGGTATCGACAATGAGAGAGCAAAAAAGTGCCAGAAAATTATCGGATCGATAATCTCGATCAGGCCATCCTCAGCGCCCTGATGGACAATGCCCGCATTCCTTACGCCGAGTTGGCCAAGCAACTCGCCGTCAGCCCCGGCACCATTCATGTGCGGGTGGAGAAGATGAAACAGGCGGGGATCATCGAAGGCACCCGGGTACAGGTCAACGCCAAGCGCCTCGGCTATGACGTCTGTTGCTTTATTGGCATCAATCTCAAGAGTGCCAAGGACTATCCCTCGGCCCTGGCCAGATTGCAGGCCCTGGACGAGGTGGTCGAGGCCTATTACACCACGGGCAACTACAGCATCTTCATCAAGGTGATGACCCGCTCCATCGACGAGTTGCAGACGGTGCTGATCCACAAGATCCAGACCATAGACGAGATCCAGTCGACGGAAACCCTGATCTCGCTGCAGAACCCGATCCTGCGAGATGTGAAGCCCTGATGATTGCCCGCTCCGGTGCATGGGATGAGATCCATTTCCCATGGAAACCCTGATCTCGTTGCAGAACCCGATCCTGCGAGATGTGAAGCCCTGATGATTGCCCGCTCCGGTGCATGGGATGAGATCCATTTCCCATGGAAACCCTGATCTCGCTGCAGAACCCGATCCTGCGAGATGTTAAGCCCTGATGATTGCCCGCTCCGGTGTATGGGATGAGATCCATTTCCCATGGAAACCCTGATCTCGCTGCAGAACCCGATATTGAGAGACGTGCAGCCCTGAGTGATGGAACAAGGCCGTCGGCCGATAGCGAGTGGTGAGTGATCAGGGCTCGAGATAGGGAATGCCGTACTTGGCGAACAGTGCCTGGAGCCGGCCATCCTGTTTCATCTGCAGCAGTTGGGCATCATAGGCCGCCATCAGGGCCTGGGTCTGGTCATCGGCCCGCGCCTTGCACCAGACGTGATAGTAGAGGCTGGCGTTGAGTGGTTGGGGCAAATAGTCGACGCTCTCTTCCAGGTGCTCCTCCCGGATCTGGCCAAAGGCGCTGACCAGGGACATGGGCACCAGATCGATCCGGCCGGCGACCAGTTTGCGCAACTGTAGCTGGTTGAGGGGGATCTCCTGGAAGTGGTACGCCGGATCATGCACGGCCGCACTGAGTTCAGGGGTGTAGGCATAATCCTTGGTGATACCGATGCGCCAGGGCTTGAGATCGCTCAGGACCCGATAGCGGATGCGATCCTTGTCCTGCTTGCGGACGAAGAAGTGCCAGCTGTGGCGGATATGGGCTTGCGTGGGGTAGAGCAGATAGCTATCTCGCTCCGCTTTGTAGGAGAGGCTCATCAAGAGATCATACTCACCCATCTTGGCGTTGCGGGTGAGCCTGGCGCCCGAATCGGTCAGTTCGATGCGAATGGGCACCTTGAGGGCGGTGAAGATCTCGGTCAACAACTCGACATCCATTCCCGCCGGTGTCTGCTGTGCATCCAGGTATTTGAGCGGCGGCTCCAGCATGCCACCAATGACCAGGGTCTTGGCGGGCAGGGCGAACGACAGTAATAGGCATAACAGAGACAAGGTCCGCAATCTGCTTCTCCAAAAGCCATCCATGGCGGTGCATCGACCGCGGCTGTTTAACAGAAGATCGACCGTCCCTGGCCAATCCTGAAATAAGGGACTCCTCTGACTAGGTCTGCTGGCAACCCTTGAGCTGCTGGTTGAGGGCCTGCATCACCTGGCGGCGACTGATGATGCCAATCACCTTGCCCTGTTCAACCACGGGATAAATACGCGGCTTGGCCCCGGTCATCTGGCGAGCGAGATCCAGTATGCTCTCATCCGGCCCGATGGACAGCGGCGTCTTGCTCATCATGTCCTGTACCTGGGTGCGGGTATCGCAATGGTAGGTCCCCGTCAGCAGGCTGGGGATGCAGTCCTGCTCGGACAAGAAGCCAACCAGTTGCTGTTTGTCGTCCAGCACCGGCAGGCCGCTCAGTCCCGAGGCGTGCAGACTGTCCAGGGCGGCGGCCAGCCCCTGCTGTGGTGTAAGGGAATGGCTCAGGCGGCTCAGGTGATCGCGTACTTGTAACATATTGATTGCTCCACGGTTCTGGTTGGCTTCACTATGAGGGTGTCGCCATGATGATGCCAATGGGTGGTGCCGCAAGGATTGATAGACAATACCATTGGTGATGGATGCAAGATGCGATCGGCGGGGCAATTTCATGACAAGTTTGACACCCGTCTGGCCTGTGTATGGAAGGGAGAGACTATGCGTGCCTTGGTGACGGGAGTGGGCCGACGACTCGGCTTCTATCTGTGTGAGCAGTTGGTGGCCGCCGGTTGGCAGGTGACGGGACAGTACAGATCGGCGCGACCCGAGCTGGAAAGATTGCGCGCCCTCGGGGTTGAACTCATCCAGGCCGACTTCACCCGGCCGAGGGAGGTCGCCGCCCTGGCTGCCGCTCTGGCGCATTGCCCGGATCTGGGGCTCATCATTCACAACGCCTCGGCGTTCGAGCCCCTGGCCGAAGATGCGGCCGGTCGGTTGGCCCAGCTCGATCGCTTCTATCAGGTGCACATGGCGGCACCTTTCGCGCTCAATCAGGCGCTGGCCCCCCGCTTGGCCAGCAACGATAACGCCAGCATCATCCAGATCACCGACATCTATATTCATGCGCCTCCCCCGCAGTTTGCCGGCTATGTAGCGACCAAGGCGGGGGCTCACACCCTGGCCATGAGCCTGGCCAGAGAGTTGGCGCCACGGGTGCGGGTCAATACCATAGAACCGGGCCCCATCCTGTTTCTCGATGAGCATGGCGACGCCTGGCGTCAGCAGGTGCTGGCCAAAACACCCCTGGCACGGGAAGGGGGGCTGGAGCCTATCTGGCAGGCGGTGCAACTACTGCTGAGCAACACCTATATGACGGGGGCTAGCATCAAGGTGGATGGTGGCCGCTCCCTGGCCAGCCTCTGATTCCTGACGGAGGGTGACGGGACTCTGGCCCAGGTGCAGACCCCAAGGGGTGAGGGCCACTTTCTTCACATTCAGGGCCTGCTCGCCATAGAGTTCCGCCAGCAGGTCCTTGAGATAGGCGTCGACTTCTGCTGCGTGGAAGTCGTCATCCTCACGCATCGCCAGTATGTCGATATCGAGGGGCCTGTCATGCACCTTGCAGAGGGGATCGGAGCGATCCCGTCCGTGGGCCTGCTCCATGGCCACGAATTCCGCCTTCAGATGCTGAGGGCTGGCCTCGCTCTCGATCACGAACAGGCAGTTGAGGAAGTCATGGCATGAGTGCATGCCGACGGGTTTGGTCTGGATCACCGAACTGAGCTGCACACGCCGGAAGCGCTTCAGTAGTTCACCGAGTGCTTGACCGACATGGTGATCAGGCTCGAGATTGGATCCTATGCTACACAGATAGAACATGCCGCGATTCCTTGCGTTAGGGCTCATCTGAAATGGTTACTTGGCTCACGTTAATCCCCTTAACTATGCATTAACATCGGCCAGGTATGTTGTGATCGGGCTCTGATTGAGCAACTAAGGAGGGGTTATGAGTATAGAAATGAAGTGGGCTTTGCTGACGGCGAGCGGTGCCTTGGCCATGGTATTTATCATCAGTACCATCGCCGTGCTCTTCGTCTGATCGGGTTAGAGACGATCAAACCGGCCATTGGGCCGGTTTTGTTTTTTGCACGACTGCGGATATGCTTGCCAACCCAATAATGAGCTGAGAGAACAAGATGACACGGGTAAGGCCGCGCTCACTGTTACAAGTCGTCCTGATGGGCTTCGTGCTGGTGCTGATGCCACTTGGCGGCATGATCTGGCATGACAGCCGCGCCCTCGAACACCTGAGTCAGCTCACCAGTGTTGAGATGGAGCGGGCTGTCCGCGATACCCGGCGCGCCACCTTGCTCACCAATCTGGCGGTCGATCTGGAGCGTACCCTGCGTCGCTATGCTGTGCTGGGGGACAACCGCATCCTCGCCAGCTATCAGCAACAACTGACCCACTATCGTGAACTGCTTGCCGAACACCAGATCTCCATCCCCAATGCTCCCGTCTATGGCCAGCTGGGGGAGCTGCTCGGCTGGCTCGACAGCCTGCAGGATCTGACCCGGGCCAAGGTGGAGTCGACCAGTATCCGCTTCGAGGAGCTCGACCAGGTCAGCACTGAGCTGGAGGTGACGACCCGCAGCCAGGTTGATGAACATCTGCTCAGGGTGCGGCTCGCCATCGATGAGTTGATGAAGGAGATCTGGTGGGTCAGCGGCCTGGTCGCCTTATTGAGTCTTTTGTTGATCCTGCTGTTCACTTATCTGATCATTCACCCTGTCCGTCAGATAGAGTCGCGTATTCTCAGTCTTGGCGCCGGCATAGAGCCGGATAAGCAGCCGGTGGACGGCCCGGCCGAGCTGGTTGTCCTGGGGGAGCGCATCCTCTGGCTGCACGACAAATTGAAGGAGCTTGAGCAGCAGAAGTATCAGTTCCTGCGCCATGTTTCCCACGAACTCAAGACGCCACTGGCGGTATTGCGGGAGGGGGCGGATCTGCTCTCGGAGCAGCTGGTGGGACCGCTCAATCCGGATCAGCAGGAGATCTGCCAGATGCTGGAGCAGAACAGCCGCCGCCTGCAGACCCTGATTGAACGGCTGCTCGACTTCAACCGCTTGAGTCAGCAAGAGGAGTTCGAACGGGTGCCGGTGGCGCTCACGCCGCTGCTCACGGAGCTGTGTGCCGAGTACCGACTCGCCATCGAGTCCAAAGAGGTCAAGGTTCATCTGCCAGAGACGGATCTTGTCCTGCAAGCCGACCCTTACCGGCTGCGGCTGATCGTCGACAACCTCTTCTCCAACGCGGTCAGCTATGGCGCCCAGGGGGGGCAGATCTGGATCCGCTCCGGTCAGGCCGGGCAAGAGAGCTGGCTGGAGGTGGCCAATGAGGGCCACCCTATTCCTCAGGATGAGCGTGAACGCATTTTCGAACCCTTCGAGCAGGGCAGTATCGCTCGGCAGGGATTATTGAAAGGGTCTGGCATGGGGCTATCCATCGCCCGCGAGTCTGCCATCAGCCTCGGCGGCGAGCTGAGCCTGGTAGACGATGCCCAGGCCCCCGTCTGTTTCCGGTTGACGTTGAAGTGATACCTATGATCAAACCACTGATGTTTCCCGCCTTCCTGGCGACCATACTGACAGGCTGCGGTCTGTTGCCGCATCTGGAGCCCTCCTCGGTCACTGACACCGAGCTGGCACAGCGGATGGAATTTGCCAATAAAGAGATGCAGGTGCGCCTGCAGTATTCTGACTGGCTGTTGGCCAGCCAGCCCCAGCAGCGCGAACAAGAGCGCGATCGCCTGAAGGGCCAACCCGATCTGGAGAGCCGTGTCAGCCTGGCCATGGTTAACAGCCACCCGGCAGAATCGGTGGCGAGCCGTCGCGCCGGGCTCGATGCCCTCAAGGGGCTACAACCGGAGCTTGGCCTGGATGCCCAGGCCTTCCTGCGTAGCTGGATAGCCCTGGGGGAACAGTTGCTGGAGCGGGACGGTCGGCGCGATAACCAGAGTCAGGAAGTGCAGCGACTCAAGCGCCAGATAGAGCAGTTGTCCGCTATCGATGAACAGCTCAACAAACGCAAGTATCAAGAGACGGACGGGACCCGGCCATGAGCCGCATCCTGCTGGTTGATGACGATAGCAGCCTGCTCAAGTTGATGAGTATGCGGCTGCGCAGCCAGGGCTATGAGGTGGATAACGCCGATAGCGCCGAGGCGGCCCTCGATCGGCTGCGTCAGCAACGGGCCGATCTGGTGCTGAGCGATCTGCGCATGGGGGGAATGGATGGTCTGGCGCTGTTCGAGAAGATCCAGACCCAGTGGCTCGGCATGCCCGTTATCATCATGACGGCCCATGGCACCATTCCCGATGCCATTCAGGCGACCCGCTCCGGGGTGTTCAGTTTCCTCACCAAGCCCATCGACAAGGATGAGCTGCTGAGCACGATCGAGCATGCACTCAGCCTGACCCGGCCCAAGCAGAAGCGGGAGTGGCAGTCCCAGATCCTGACCCGCAATCCGCAGATGGAGCAGATCCTGATCCAGGCCAGCACCATCGCCACCATGGAGGTGCCCGTGCTGATCCTGGGTCCCTCAGGTTCCGGCAAGGGGTTGATGGCGCACACCCTGCATCAGGCCAGCGCCAGGCGCGAGCAGCCGCTCTATGCCATTAATTGCGCGGCCCTCTCCTGGGAGGCGCTGGATCAGGAGCTGTTCGGGGAGGATGGCCGCAGTGGCATATTCGCCCAGGCCAAGGGCGCGACCCTGTTTCTCGACGAGATAGGCAACCTGTCAGCCTCGCTGCAGGCCAAGCTGCTGCAAGTCTTGCAGGAGTACGGCCAGGGGACTGCCGAGGTGCGGGTATTGAGTGCCAGCCATCAGGACCTGGTGGCGGCCATGGATGAGGGGCGCTTTCGAGAGGATCTCTTCTATCGCCTCAACGTGGCAAATATCACCCTGCCTCCCCTGTGCGCCCGCAGTGAAGACATTCCCCTGCTGGCCCGTCAGGCCCTGGATGGTTACAAGGCCCGCCACCCCGACTGTTTGGCGATGGGCTTCTCCCCCGAGGCGCTGGCCATGCTGGCCAGTGCAGCCTGGCCTGGCAACGTGCGCCAGCTATCCAGCCTGGTGGAGCAGCTGGCGAGCCTGTGCAGCAGCCCGGTGATAGGTGTTGTCATGGTGGAGTCTGCCTTGAGCGGCAGCAGTGGCGGCATCCCCTCCTTCAACGAGGCGCGCGCCGAGTTCGAGAAGGAGTACCTGATCCGCCTGCTGCGCACCACAGAGGGAAACGTCACCCTGGCCGCCAACATGGCGGGTCGCAATCGCACCGACTTTTACAAACTGCTCAGTCGTCACACCATCGAGGCGGCGAATTTCAAACCCAAGAGCTAGGGAGGGAGGTGACGTTGACCCGCAGTGGCGCGGGTCAGCCGGGTGATGGCACGCCGCTGGCAAGGGAGGTCCTTGCGCCGGCCGAGGGTGATTAGACGGGGGGATGAGGCGGATTCAGGCCGAGGAGCTCATCTTGTTGGTGCCCGGTTTTGCCATGGGGCGACTGCGGGCGGAGAGCCAGAGGCCGCTCGCCTTCATCAGGTAACCGAAGAGGGCACCGATGACGAGGGAGGGTAATATCAACCGCCAGTCACCCGCGGCGCCAAAAGCGGCACAGCAACCGGCAAAGGTGCCGGGTATGTAAGAGAGCCAGTGCTGCTTGGCTTGCATGCACATCAGGGTGGCGACCACCCCCGTCATCAGATAACCGGCCAGACCGGCTCCCCACCAGGACTCCCCATGGATCAGCAACAGGCCCCACAACATGCCGCTGGCATTGCAGAGCAGGGTCTGGCCCAGGGCCCGCAGGCCGCCCTTGGAGGCGAAGTAGCTGGTACAGCCGAGAAAACCGACCCAGGAAATCAAACCCAGCGCCACGGCCAGCCAGCCCCAGAGGGCGGAGAGGATGCCCGTGGTAAGGGCAATGGCAATCAATGGAGACATGGCGACGACCCCTATCTTGGTGGAAAGGGCGCGAGGATACGCCTGCGCAAAGAAGCGGCAAGTTGGTGCTGAGGGAGCTGTGATCGCCATCACATTATGCCCGGCAGGAATACGCTTGCGCTCGCGAAAAGTTCACTGGCTGGCATCGGGGGTGTGCACCATAGTTATGGGCCCCGTCGCCTTGAAGGAGTGAGTCTCATGTCGTCAAACGTCCTGGTTCCCCTGCTGATCTTCATCATGTTGTTTCTGGTTGGCACCATGTGCAAGGCGCTGCCTTACTACCAATAGCCTCGCGCAGTTTGACCCAGGCGGCCATTTCTTGACGGAAGATGAAATGGATCCTGATCCGGCGCGGTCTTATCAATAACACCATATTCTGTGCGGGAGCCCTTCATGCTGATCAAATCCACGTCTTCCCATCACCCGACCGAAAGTGACCTCACCCCCGAGTCCGTGTATCAGGATCGACGGCTTATTCTTAAAGGCTTGGGGCTAGGCGCAGCGGGCCTGGGTGCCAGCCTGGCTTTTCCCGCCCAGGCGAGCTTGCTCGATCTCTTCAAAGAGAAAGCGCCATCGATACCAGAAGGCAAGCCGCTCAAGGTGACGCCGGCCGCGCGCCCGGAAGGTCTGGTCTTGACGCCCTATGACAAGGCGACCACTCACAACAACTTCTATGAGCTGGGGACTGACAAAGGGGATCCGGCTCGCAATGCCCACTACCTCAAGCCGGAACCCTGGACGCTCAAGGTCGGTGGTGAGGTAGATAAGCCTTTCACCCTGGATGTCTGGGACATGATCAACAAGGGACCTCTCGAGGAGCGTATCTATCGGCTGCGCTGTGTCGAGGCCTGGTCCATGGTCTTGCCCTGGACCGGCATCTCTTTGGCCTCTCTCATCAAGCAGGCCGCACCCAACAGCCGCGCCAAATTCGTCGCCTTCGAGACCCTTTATGATCCCAAGCAGCTGCCGGGGCAGGGCTCTTCGTTGGGAGGCGGCATCGATTATCCCTATGTGGAAGGGTTGCGTATCGACGAAGCCATGCACCCCCTCGCTTTCCTGGCGGTCGGCCTCTATGGCAAGACGCTGCCGGGCCAGAATGGTGCGCCCATTCGCCTGGTGGTGCCCTGGAAATACGGCTTCAAGAGCATCAAGAGCATCGTCTCCATCAAGCTGGTGGAGGAGATGCCGCCGACCACCTGGAACCTGCTGGCATCGAATGAATATGGCTTCTATGCCAACGTCAATCCTCAGGTCGATCACCCGCGCTGGAGCCAGGCCAGCGAGCGCTTCATCGGTGAGGGCGGCATCTTCGGTGCCAAGCGCCAGCCGACGCTGATGTTCAACGGCTATGGCGACGACGTTGCCAGCCTCTATCAGGGCATGGACCTGCGCAAATGGTACTGATCCCCGCAGTGTCGCAGGCAAAATGGCCGCACTCTTTCCATGATGGAGGTTTCTCCCTATGACCCTGAGGATCACCAATACCCAGGCAAACCGGCTGCGCTGGCTGGTGCACTCAGCCGCGTTCGCCTTTCTGCTCTGGCTCGGTTATGCCGTACCCGCCGGCCTGCTCGGTGGCGATCCCGTGCAGGGGCTGACCCACTACTTGGGCAAAGGAGCCTTGCATCTGCTGTTGTTGACTCTGCTGGTGTCACCGCTCGCCAAACGCTTCCGGTTGGGGCAGCTGATGCGGCTGCGCCGTCCCCTCGGCCTCTGGTGCTTCACCTGGGCGCTGCTGCACTTCATGATCTGGTTGGGACTGGATCTGCAGTTCGACTGGCGACTGATAGGGGGGGAACTGGTCAAGCGCAACTACATCGTGGTCGGGGCCATCGCCCTGCTGCTGCTGCTGCTGCTCAGCATCACCTCGATCCCGCGGTTGCTGCGCGCCATGGGGCCGAGCTGGCAGAGGCTGCATAACTGGATCTACGGGGTAGCCCTGCTGGTACCCGTGCACTACTGGTGGTCGGTCAAGAGCGGTTGGGTTGAGCCCGCCATCTATCTGCTGGTGGCGCTGGCGCTGCTCTGGCCTCGGCGAGACAAATTGCTCAAACCCTGGCGCTCCCGTCAGGCAGGCACTGGCCGGGCAGAGGGACGAGACAAGATGAATGCAAAAGAGGCCTGATGGCCTCTTTTCTGATGGAGGGACTCAGGAAAATGGTGTTGGGGGATTAATCCTGCTCCTGGCTGAGCAGTTTGCCGCTATGGGCATCCACCACCAGATGCACCCTGCGTTGATCCTTGTCCAGGGTATCGACCTCAAAACGGTCTGCATTGAGCTCGACTTCCCGGATATCGTGGTACCCTTGCGCCACTAGCAGCCGTATGAGTTCGGCCATGTCGAGCCGTGTTTGCGCAGCCCCCGCCCAGAGCGGAGAAAGGCTGGCCAGCAGGCCGCAGATGGGCAGAACAGTGCGCGGGATCATATTCATTCCGGATTCATGGCTGGCAGACTATAACCGCAATTATGTTAGGTTTCTGGAGATGAATCACCCATGAATAGAGCCCTGGGTCTGCTTGCCCTGTTGCTGCCCCTGCTTGCCCATGGTGAGCCGAGCGAGGCACAGTTGCAGCAGGCGGTCAGCGAGGGACGGGTGAAACCCTTCCATGAGGTGATGGCTGCCGCGGCTCACTTGCCGGGGCGGGTATTGCGGGTTGATTTGACCGAGCAACAGGGCGTCTGGCTCTACGAACTCAAGCTGATCGACCATGAAAATAGCGTCATCAAGGTCGGCTATCGCGCCGATAATCTGGAAATGGTGTGGCTCAAGGGCCATCATCTCGAACATCTCTTTCTTCCGCCGGCCCCTGCCGCCGAGTGATCTTGCCCTCTTTCACTGGACCCATTCATGCGCATTCTGATCGTTGAAGATGAAAAGACCCTGGCCAACCAGCTGGCTGAGCAACTGCGCCAGTCCGGCTTTGTCACCGACCTCTGCCATGATGGCAACGAGGCGGGCTTTCTCGGGGAAACCGAGCCCTATGACGCCATCATTCTGGATCTCGGCCTGCCGGGTCGTGATGGGTTGAGCATTCTCAAGGAGTGGCGCAGCAAAGAGGTGGTGACCCCGGTGCTGGTGCTGACCGCTCGCGGCCAGTTGCACGAGAAGATAGAAGGGCTCAACGCCGGGGCCGATGACTATCTCACCAAGCCCTTCCAGGTTGCCGAGCTGGTGGCCAGGGTGCATGCCTTGGTGCGCCGCGCCGCGGGCAATGCCAGCTCCATCCTGGAGATCGGTGGCGTGCGTCTGGATATGGCCGCTTCACAGGTCTGGTATGAGGGCACGCCCATCAAGCTGACGGCCCATGAGTTCCGGGTGCTGGGTTATCTGATGCAGCATAAGGGCAAGGTGGTATCGCGCAGCGAGCTCATCGATCATATCTATGCTCAGGACTTTGACCGCGACTCCAATACGGTGGAGGTCTTCATCGGCCGCATTCGCAAGAAGACCCATGCCGACTTGATTGAGACGGTGCGCGGTCTCGGTTACCGGATCAACGAATGATGCCGAGCGGGGTTCTTTCTTCACGGCCGCGTTTCTTCACCAGGCGGGAGAGGGGATGAGTCTGGTGCGTACCCTGCGGGGCAGATTGGTGGTCATCGCCCTCATCTGGTGCGGGCTCTTCCTCTCGGCCACCGGCTTTAGCCTGCAGACCATGATGCGCAACTATTGGCAGGAGGCCGAGGCCGACAGCCTGAGGTTGCAACTCTACGATCTGCTGGCGCGGATTGAGGTGCAGCAGGGAGGGTTGCCTGCCGTCACCGAACCCATGGCGGATCCCCGCTACCGGCAGCCTTATTCCGGCTACTACTGGCAGCTGGAGCTGGGGGAGCAGATCGTCAGCCGCTCCCGCTCGCTCTGGGATGCCAACCTCAAGAGCCACCACCTCAAGTCAGCTTTTGGCGATCCGGATCTCTTTGTTGGAAAGGGCCCCAATCAGGAACCTTTGCTGATCATGACCCGCAATGTGTTGCTGCCGGGCTCCGACAAGGTGTTCACCCTGGTGATGGCCAAGGACAGTACGGCCCTGACCCAGACGCTGCACAAGACTCGTATCGGCCTGTTTCTCGGTCTGGGGTTTGCCGCTGCCGGGCTGTTGCTCGGCTTTGCCTTCCAGATAGTTTACGGTCTGCGCCCGTTGCACTTGCTGCGCCGCGAGCTGGTGCGGGTGCATCAGGGCCATCAGGAGGGGTTCAGGCAGCGTTATCCCCTGGAGATCCAGCCCCTGGTCGAGGACATCAACCGCTTGCTGCATCACTATGGTGAACTGCTGCAGCGTGCCAGGGCCCATACGGGCAACCTGGCCCACGCCCTCAAGACGCCGCTCAGCATCATGCGCAATCAGCTCTCCCAGTTGCCGCCAGAGGAGCAAGGGGGCATTCAGGAGCAGCTCGATCAGATCCAGCGCCATATCGACTACCACCTCGGCAAGGCGCGGGTGACCGGGGCGTCCAAGGTGCTGGGAGTCTCGACCCCGGTGCGTGCCCGGGTGGAATATATCTGCCGCGCCTTCTCTCGCCTCTATCCGGGGCGCACCCTGGATCTGCAGGTGCCTGCCAATCTGGCGGTGGGAGTGGAAGAGCAGGATTTCGATGAGATGGTCGGCAACTTGTTGGAGAATGCCTACAAGTGGTCGGCGGGGCAGTTACGGGTCTCCAGCGCCGAGCTGGGGGGCTGGATCAGCCTGCGCATCGAGGACGACGGCCCCGGCATGACAGAAGATCAGATAACCCGCGCCGTGCTGCGCGGAGTGCGGCTGGACGAGAAGGTGCCCGGCTCCGGGCTCGGCCTCAATATAGTGTCCGATCTGGCTGAGGCCTATCGTGGCAGCCTCATCATGGGCCGTGCCGAGCTGGGGGGGCTGGCGGCTTCCCTCTCGCTGCCCAAGGTGGCACGGGTCGACGGTTAGTCACCTCCCCCCTGACACATCACGGGTTCACCCCCTTTATCCATGCCCGAAGCGGGCCCTGTCAGCCTGAGTGGCGAGGGGACCGGGTCGGGTTTACCATGTGGCATCTATGAATGCCTGAGGAAGAGATTCATGACCGACGATCCATGGGCACTGTGCCATCTTGATGATTCGTTCGATGCCTCGTTGCTGGGCCGGAAGGGAGCCCAGATCCAGTGGTTTGAAGATCGAGGCCACCTGATCGAGTTCCTGCTGGAGGACTTTATCGACCTGCTGGCCGATGCGGGCGAGCTGGAGGAGGATCAGACCGAGAGCGCCCGCGAGCGCTTCACCCTGCTGGTGGAGCAGAACCCGGATAACCGGAGTCTGATCGATGCCATCAACGATCTGGCCAGCGGCCTGCGCCGCATCGCCTGGCTGGGGCCGCTCTCCGAGCTGGCCGAGATCAGCGATGACTTTGCCAGCGGGCTGCGCGCCTACTTCTGGACCCAGTATGATGGTGACGAAGATGACCCCGAGGCCTGGGTACCGGAAGAGCTCTGGCCCCAGCTAGTAGAGTGCGCGGAAGAGTACATGGTGGAAGGGGACTTCTAAGTTTCATCTGGCCACTCACGTTTAGTGGAATGCGCGGAAGAGTACATGGTGGAAGGGGACTTCTAAGTTTCATCTGGCCAGTGTCTCTGGCCACTCACGTTTAGTGGAATGCGCGGAAGAGTACATGGTGGAAGGGGATTTCTAAGTCATCCTGCCAGCACTTCGGGTCACCGTCAGCGAGTTGAGAGGGGCTGCCGCGTGTCACGGTTCACAATAGAAAACGGCGCCTTGATGGCGCCGTTTGTGTTGGTAAATCTAGTCAGAACTCAGGCGTTGGCTGGCACGGCATGGGCGGTATTGGCTGGCGCGGTGCCGACAAACTTCTCTATCTGCAATTGAGCCATATGACCACAGTTGCCCTGGGCCAGGCTCGACGATCCTTCATCGAAGGTGAGGCAGTTGACGTTGCCGTTCTTGCACAGGGCGCCAGCCTTGCCAGGCTCGGCCGGATCGAACCAGGCCCCTTCGCAGATGCGTACCACCCCGGGTCGCACATCCTTGGAGAGCAGGGCACCCACCAGGATCTGACCACGACCGTTGAAGGCGCGGACCAGGTCGCCATCCGCGATACCCCGGGCCTTGGCATCGTCCGGATGTATCATGATGGCCTCTCGATCGGCCACCGCGAACTTCTCGCGCAGCGGTGTGTTGTCGAGCTGGGAGTGCAGACGCTGAGTCGGGTGCGAGGTGTTGAGCGACAGCGGGTATTGAGCCGCTGTCGTGCCTTGCTTCCACTCCTTGGGCTCGAACCACTTGGGATGACCCGCACAGTCCGCATAGCCCATCTTATCGATGGTATTGGAGAAGATCTCTATCTTGCCTGACGGGGTGCCGAGCGGGTTGAGCAGTGGGTTCTCGCGAAAATCGGCATGGCGGATCCACTGCTTGTTCGCCTCGGGGATGGGGAAGCGTACATAGTTGTTCGACTCCCAAAACATGCTGAAGGGTGGCAGTGCCACCTTGGCACCCCGGGCCTGGGCGGCCATGGCGTCATACATCTGCTTGAGCCAGAGGGTTTCGTCCTTGCCCTCGGTATAGGCTTCTTCCAGCCCCAGCTTGGCGGCAACGGCCCGGAAGATGTCGAAGTCGTTGCGCGACTCGTGCTGAGGCGGCACGCACTGGTGCATGGGGAAGACATAACGCTGGGAGTAGTCGCCTCCCATTTCCAGATCGTTGCGCTCATAGCTGGTGGTGACCGGCAGCACTATGTCGGCGTGCTTGGCGGTCGCTGTCCAGTAAGGTTCATGCACTATCACCGTCTGGGGTTTGCGCCATGCCTGCAGCAGGTTGTTGGTGTCCTGGTGGTGGTGGAAGGGGTTGCCACCGGCCACATAGACCAACTTGACGTCCGGGTAGGTGACCTTGCGACCGTTGAAATCGATGGTTTTGCCCGGGTTGGCAAGGCAGTCGGCGATGCGAGCCACCGGGATGGGCGCGGGGCTATTCTTGGGGGCTTCTCCGGCGGATATGCCGGACAGTATGCCGCCCTTGGCGGTCGGGCTGCCCCCCGAGGAGTAGTGATAGCTGAAACCATAACCGCCACCGGGCAAGCCAATCTGGCCCAGCATGGCGGCCAGGGTGACCAGCATCCAGTTTGGCTGCTCGCCATGGTGCTGACGCTGCATGCCCCAGCCCGCCATGATCATGGTGCGCTTGGATGCCATGTCCAGGGCAAGCTGTGTGATCTGCTTGGCATCGACCCCGCAGATAGCCGCCGCCCACTCGGCGCTCTTGGGCTGGCCATCCGTCTTGCCAAGCAGGTAGTCGAGGAACTTGTCGAAGCCACTGCTGTAGCGATCGAGGAAGGCCTGATCGTGCTTCTTGGCGCTGTACAGGCTATGGGCCACCCCCAGCATCATGGCGACATCTGTGTAGGCATTGGGAGCCAGCCACTCGGCGCCGAGCAGCTTGGCGGTCTCGTTGTAGACGGGATCGATGGTGATGACCCGGGTGCCCTTCTCCTTGAGTGCCTTGAAGCCAGCCTGGCCTTCGTGATCCGGCATGTTCCAGCTGTTCTTCAGGGTGACCTGGGCATTGACCCCCCAGAGCACTACCAGCTCGGCATGCTCGACCACATTGGGCCAGGCAGTCTGTTGCTCGTACACCTCGATGGAGCCCATCACATGGGACATGATCACCTGGGCCGCCCCGGTGGAGTAGTCACCCGCGTAGCCGGTGAAGCCACCGGAGAGGTTCATCAGCCGGTGCAGCAGAGTGCGGCTGTTGTGGAACAGGCCCACACTCTTCCAGCCGTAGGAGCCGGCGTGGATGGCCTGGGGGCCGAATTCGCTCTGCACCCGCTTGATCTCGCCCGCGACCAGTTCGATGGCCTTATCCCAGCTCACCTTGACCCACTCATCGGCACCGCGCAGCTCGGGGCTGGCGCCGGGGCCATGTTCCAGCCAGCTCTTGCGGACCATGGGGGACTTGATGCGGTTCTTGGCATGAACCTGATAGGGGGCCATGTCGATCAGCTCGTTCGGGGCCGGATCATCGGCCACCGGCTGAACCCTGACCATGCGGCCATCTTCGACGATGGCTTCGAAGGCACCCCAGTGGGCCCCGGTCAAGATGCCTTTCTGGGCCGGGACCAGGGTGGTGAACTGATCGAGCGCCGTGCTGATGGCACTGGCCAGTGCCGTCTTGGGAAAGAGACCGCCGAGCAGGGGCAGGGCGGCACAGGCCCCCAGGCCCTTGAGCAGGCGGCGGCGGGACAGGTTGGCGGTTGTATCGTTGAAAAGAGTCATAACAATTCCTTAGTGTCCTGCCTTAGAGGGCCGAATTCATGTCACTGGCATGTTTTTGCACGTATTGGGTCAACATGCGCGCCTGCTCGGGAGTGAGGGAGGTGCGGGGCTCCATGCCCTTGATGACGCCTATCCACTGGTTCGCATTGAAGTGATCCAGGGCGGTCAGGCCGTGGCAGCCGGTGCAGTTGGCGGACATCAGGGAGGAGGCGTACTGCCACAACTTGTCCTGATCGCCGATGAGCTGGCTCTGGTCGACCCAGGCGGTCAGCTTGACCTGGTGCCAGGTAAGATTGGTGCTGGCATCGGTCTCACTCTTTCCTGTGACCAGCTGTTGCTTGGCCTCATCACCGAGCAGGACACTCAGGATGCGCTTGCCGGGAGCGGCGTAGAAGACGTCGGCGACGCCATCTTGCTGCCAGCCGGCGATCTCGACCTGGGCGCGGCCGTTGTCACTGCCGAGGATCTGCACCTGGGTCGAAGGCATCAGGTTGCCCTGATTGGCATCGCTCTTGGCATCCATGAACAGTGGCGTGGTCGCGATGGCGTAGCGGGTGGTGATATCAGCGGGAGTCTTGGCGGCAGCCTGAGCCAGTTCGCTCGCTCCGGCGGCGGCCAGACCGCTCATGTCCGGCATGATGTGAGCCACGCCCCTGTGACAATCGATGCAGGTCTGCCCCTCCTTGATGGCGACCGGGTGTTCGGCACGGGCGTTGGGGCGCTGGGCCAGGATGTCCATGGCCTCATAACTGTGGCAGCTGCGGCAGGTGGCCGAGTCGTTGGCCTTGAGTTCATCCCAGACGTGTTGAGCCATCAACAGCTTGCGTTCCTGATACTTTTCCGGAGTATCCAGGGTGCCGATCGCCTCGTGGTAAATGTCCTTCACGGCGCGGATCTTGGTCCACAGGTAAGAGGTAGGATCCCCCGGGATATGGCAATCCGCACACTCGGCGCGTATGCCCTTGCTGTTCTGGAAGTGGACGCTGCCCTGATACTCGGCCAGCGGCGTCTGCATCGAATGGCAGGAGACGCAGAATTCGGTCGAGCTGGTCTTGTGCAGTATGGTGGCGGTGACGCCCAGTGCCGCGACGCCCAGCAAGGCCCCGAGCAGCAGGAGCCAGAACCAGGTTTTCTTGAGAAGAGATCCAAGCATGGTGGCAGTTCCTAGGTTATTAATACCCATATGGTAGTAGTTTGGCCGATGTCAAAGCTTGACACCCATCATTGCAAAATCCAAAAAGTCGTTATTTTTCTGTTTCTTAATTCATAGCATAAAAGATTTTTGAATATTTTTCACAAATGAGTCCTGCTTTCCCTTCGCCTATCTGGACTCTGCGGCAAAGACTGCCAAATGGGGGACAACAGCCGTTGAGGCGCCGTATTGGCCAAGCACGGTCATTAGCAGCCTAGTTCAGGGAGGGAGGAACTTCTGCTGGAGGAGGCGCGTCAAGGTTCGGCTCGGCCGCTCTGGCCGGACTTGGGCTTTGCTGTTTGGCTGGGTATACTGGCTACATATACAGTATTCAGGGCGTCAGCCATGCGACTCTTCATCGCGGAAAAACCCAGTCTGGGACGAGCCATCGCCGATGTGCTGCCCAAGCCCCACATCAAGGGGGATGGATTCATAGAGACAGCCCAGGGGGATGTGGTGACCTGGTGCATCGGCCATCTGCTGGAGCAGGCGGAGCCCGACGCCTATGACGCCGCTTACAAACAGTGGCGTATGGAGCCTTTGCCCATCATCCCCGAGCAGTGGCAGCTGGTGGCCAAGCCCAAGACCCGTAGCCAGCTCACCGCCATCAAGGGCCTGATCAAGCGAGCCGATTGTGTGGTCAATGCCGGTGACCCGGACCGGGAAGGGCAGCTGCTGGTGGATGAGGTGATAGCTCACCTTGGTTACCCCAAGCACAAACCCGTGCAGCGTTGCCTCATCAGCGATCTCAATCCGCCTGCCGTGCGCCGTGCCCTGGAAACCCTGCGCGATAACAAGGAGTTCGTGCCGCTGGCCGTCTCTGCCCTGGCGCGCAGCCGCGCCGACTGGCTCTATGGTATCAACATGACCCGCGCCTATACCCTGCTTGGTCGCAAGGCCGGTTGCAGCGCCCTGTTGTCGGTTGGCCGGGTGCAGACCCCCTTGCTGGGGCTGGTGGTGCGCCGGGACCTGGAGATAGATGCCTTCGTCCCCAAACCCTTCTTCGAGGTGCTGGCGCACCTGATGACGCAGAGTCGCGACAGTTTTACGGCCAAGTGGCTGCCGTCCGAGGCCTGCCAGCCCTGGCAAGATGAAGAGGGCAGGGTATTGAAGTGCTCCCTGGCGGAAAACGTGGTACGACGGATTGAAGGCAAACCTGCCTTGGTCGAGGAGGTGGAAGAGCAGGCCCGCAAACAGGCGCCACCACTGCCTTACAACCTCTCCAGCCTGCAGATCGATGCCGCCAAGCGTTTTGGCATGGACGCCAAGCGGGTGCTCGACATCTGCCAGAGTCTGTACGAGCGACACAAACTCATCACCTATCCCAGATCTGACAGCCGTCATCTGCCGACCGAGCACTACGACAGGGCCGGCCGGGTGCGGGAGGCCATTGCCGCGACGGCGCCGCCCCTGGCGGGCGCCGTCGCACAGGCGAAGGGAAGCCTGCGCAGCAAGGCCTGGAATGATGCCAAGGTCGATGCCCATCACGCCATCATTCCGACCGAGAAACGAGGCAACGCCGGTACACTGTCGGCGGATGAGAACAAGATCTACGCCCTAGTGGCGCGCCAGTATCTGCTGCAGTTCTATCCGCCGTTTGAGTACAACGACAGCCGGGTGTTGCTGCGCATCGAAGGTGGCCTCTTCCAGGCCAAGGCCAGACGCATTCTGAAGGCTGGCTGGAAGGCGCTGCTCGGGGTTGAAGAGGATGATGAGGAAGAGGTGGGCACGCTGCCAGCCCTGCGCCAGGGAGAAACGCTGCACTGTGAGCGAGGCGAACTGCTGGAGAAGATGACTCAGGCACCCAAGGCGTTCACCGATGCCAGTTTGCTTGCCGCCATGACCGGCATCGCCCGTTACGTGCAGGATCCCAACATTCGCAAGACCCTGCGGGACACAGATGGCTTGGGTACGGAGGCAACCCGGGCAGGCATCATCGATCTGCTGTTCAAGCGCCAGTTTCTGCATCGCCTGGGCAAGAGTATCAAGGCGACCGCTACTGGCCGGGCCTTGGTGCAGGCGCTGCCGGATAGTGCGACTACCCCTGACATGACGGCGCTTTGGGAGCAGAGCCTGAGTCAGATCGCCGAACGTCATGGCAGCTATCAGCAGTTTATGGATCCGTTGACGGCGCAGTTGCATCAGCTGATCGACGGTGCCCGCCACAACACCGGCGCCGATTTTAGCGCCCTGCCTCAGGAGCCAGCAGGGGTCAAAAAGGGACGCTTTACTCGCCGCAAAAATGGCTCCATATCGGCGAAGAATAATAAAAAGTCATCGTTGATCCCCGCTAAATCGATAGGTCGTGAGTTGGTATCAAAGTGGGAAAAAATGGCAAAGTAATAACTTTGAACATTTGAATTAGGCAAAAGAGCGGCAACTTTGCCGCTCTTTTCATTATTTAGCTGTCAGCCGGTATGTACGTTCTCTTCCGGGTATTTGATGCGGGTCTCGCTCGGCCTGGCCAGCATGACGGCCAGGGTCAGGGGACCCAAACGGCCGCATATCATCACCATCACCAGGATAAGCTTGCCCGGCTCGCTGAGCTGGGCCGTGATCCCGGTGCTGAGCCCCACGGTGGCAAAGGCGGAGATGGTCTCGAACATGATGCGATCGAAGGGAAGGTCTTCGGTGATCATCAGCAGGAACATGGCCAGCATCAGTACCATCACACTGACGATGATGATGGCCAGGGAGCGGGTCACGACGTGGGGCGCTATGGTGCGGCCAAAGGCGGTGATGTGGGGACGCTTGGTGAGGAAGGCGCGAGTGGCCAATATCACCACGGCGAAGGTGGTGACCTTGATACCGCCCCCGGTGGAGGTGGTGCCTGCGCCGATAAACATCAGCATCATCATGAACAGCAGGGAGGCTGAGGTGAAGTGGCCCAGATCCAGGGTATTGAAACCGGCGGTACGGGCGGTGGCGGACTGGAAGAAGGCGGCCAGCCACTGGTTGCCCAGGCTAAGACCGCCCAGGGTGGCCGGGTTGCCTCGCTCCAGCAGCCAGAACATCAGGGTTCCGATCAACAGCAGGACGGGGGTCATCACCAGCATCAGCTTGCTGTGCAGTTTGAGTCTGCGCAGTCGGCGGGTACGCACCAGATCCATGATGACGGTGAAGCCGATGCCACCCAGGATCAGCAGGGCACAGACGGTCAGACTGATCAGAGGATCGTCTCGGTAGTCCATGAGGTTGTTGGCAAACAGCGAGAAGCCCGCATTGTTAAAGGCCGAGGCGGCATGGAAGAAACTGACATAAAGACCGTGGGCCCAGCCCATCTCAGGCACCCAGCGAAAGGCCATGATGGCGGTGCCGATCAGCTGGGCCAGGAAGGCAAAGAGAATGATCCGTTTGACCAGCCGCACTATGTTGATTGACCCCCCCTGGCCGAGAGCCTCCTTGGCGAGCACTTGCTGGCGAAGGCCGACGCGCTTGCTGAGCAGGGCCAGCAGCAGCACCGTCATGGTCATCTGTCCCAGCCCGCCGATCTCCATCAACACCAGCAGGAAGAGCTGGCCCTGCAGGGTGAAGGCACTGCCGGTATCGACCACCCCCAACCCGGTCACGCTGATGGCCGATGTCGCGGTAAAGAGGGCATTGATGAAGGTGACGTCGCCTTTGTGGCTGGAAGGTTGTACCAGAAACAGCGTCCCTATCAGCAATATGATCAGGAAGCTGCCGAGGATGAGCTTGGGTTCGTTCCAGCGGGACTCGGTATCCGGGCGTATGGCAAAGGTATAGGTGTCGCGCCAGAGAGAGCTCATTGCTTGTCCAGCCAGCGGTCGATGGCGTGCTTGTTGCCAGCCAGGATCAGAATATCGCCGAGGGCCAGTGTCATGGTGCCGGTCAGCACGTTATGGAGCACCTGGCCCCGCTTGATGGCCAGCAGTTGGAATTCGGTCTGCTGCAGCAGATCGAGATTGGCCAGGGTGCGATCGTTGAGCTGCAGGCCAATCACGAACTCGGTCAGCACCATGTCGTGACCCAGCTCCAGATAATCGACCAGCCGGGTATCAAACATGCTCTGGGCAATGCGGCGGCCCATGTCCCACTCGGGGTTGATCACCTTGTCGGCGCCCACTTTCTTGAGGATCTTGGCGTGGAACTTGTCGCGGGCCTTGACCCACACCTTCTTCACGCCGGCCTCTTTGAGGACGAGGGTGGTGAGAATACTGGTCTCCAGGCTGTCACCTATGGCGACGAAGACGATGTCGTATTCGGCCAGACCCAGCTCGGCGACGGTATTCTCGTCGGTGGCGTCTGCCACTATCACATGGCTGCAGAAGGTGGCGACCTGACGGGTTCTCACCTCGTCAATGTCGATGGCCAGCACCTCGGCATCCTGGCGTTCCAGCTCTTCACACAGCGCCGTGCCAAACAGCCCCAGGCCGATGACGGCAAATTGGTTATTCATGAGTACTTCCTCAGGAGAGCGATTTGCCTACTCTAAACCAGCCGAGTGAGTCCGCAAAGAGGGGCATTATTCATCGAGAGCCGGGATCCGGGGGCTTTTATGGGTCGCCATGGGTGAGGGGATCTCTCGTCATCTATCGAATTGAAGGGGGTTTGAGGGCCAGCCATTGCCGGGGAATAGGGGGAATCGAGCGGGGGATTTCTCGTCATCTATCGAGTTGAGGGCAGTTTGAGGGCCTGTTATCACCGGGGACGGCGGACAATGGTGCGGGGGATTTCTCGTCATGTGTCGAGCTGAGGGTAGTTTGAGGGCCTGTTATCACCGGGGGCGGTGGACAATGGTGCGGGGGATTTCTCGTCATCTATCGAGTTGAGGTAGACTGGCGGCCTGTTATTGCCGGGATCCGCAGATGAAACTCACCGCCCACGCCGACTTGTCCACCCTCAACAGCTTCTCCCTTCAGGCTCACTGCCGCTGGCTGGCCGAGATCCATCAGGTGGATGAGTTGCCATCCTTGGCCGCCGATCCTCAATTTCTGGGGCTGCCCCGACTCATACTGGGAGGCGGCAGCAATCTGCTGTTCACCTGTGATTTCGACGGCGTGGTGGTGCATAACCGCCTGCTCGGCATTCAGGTAGAGGATGGTGGCGATCACTGGTTGTTGCAGGTGGCCGCCGGTGAATCCTGGCACCAGCTGGTCTGCCACACCCTGGCCCAGGGCATGCCGGGGTTGGAGAATCTGGCGTTGATCCCGGGCACGGTGGGTGCCGCACCGGTGCAGAACATCGGTGCCTACGGCGTCGAGCTTGCCTCCTTCTGCCGCCATGTGGATACCTTCAACTGGCACACCGGCGAGCAGGAGCGGATCCCCGCCGATGCCTGTCAGTTCGGCTATCGCGACAGCATCTTCAAGCATGATTATCAGGACAGTCACCTGATCATCGCGGTGGGACTGGCGCTGCCCAAGGCCTGGGTGCCTGTGCTCGGCTATGGCCCCCTCGGCGCCCTGGGTGAGGCGCCGAGTGCACAGGCTATCTTCGATGTGGTCTGTGCCACCCGCATGGCCAAGCTGCCTGATCCGGCCGTGCTCGGCAATGCCGGCAGCTTCTTCAAGAACCCCGTGGTGCCCGTAGCTCAGGCTGAACGCCTCAAGGCGACCTGGCCCACTCTGCCCGTTTATCCGGCAGGAGAGGGGCTGTGCAAGCTGGCCGCGGGCTGGCTGATTGACCAGTGTGAACTCAAGGGGTTCGCCATCGGCGGCGCCCAGGTTCATGGTCAGCAAGCCCTGGTACTGGTCAATCGGGGCGGCGCGAGCGCCGTCGAGCTGATCGCCCTGGCCGCTCATGTGCGTGAGAGTGTGCAGCAGCGCTTCGGTGTCCTGCTCGAGCATGAGGTGCGCTTCATGGGCGCCCGTGGCGAGACTTGCCTCGACGAGGTGCTGCTATGAGCCTGACGCCCATTCGACAAACCCTGATCGGCCTGCTCAGCGATGGCCAGTTCCATTCCGGCGAACAGCTTGGCGAACAGCTTGGCATCAGCCGCGCCGCCATCAGCAAACACATGGCGGCCCTCAAGGGACTGGGGTTGGACTTGTTCAGCCTGACGGGCAAGGGCTATCGGCTCGCCTGTCCCCTTGCCCTTTACGATCAGGCACAGCTGCAATCGGCGATACCGCTGGCCCCCGTCCATGTCTACAACGTCATCGATTCTACCAACCAATATCTGCTGGATCGGGTGGCGAGTCTGAGATCCGGCGAATGCTGCCTGGCCGAGTGCCAGACTGCGGGTCGGGGCCGTCGCGGCAAGCCCTGGGTCTCCCCCTTTGGCTGTCAGCTGCTGCTCAGCATGTATTGGCGGCTCGAGCAGGGGATGGCGGCGGCCATGGGCCTGAGTCTGGCGGTCGGGGTGGCTGTGGTCGAGGCGCTCGAATCCCTCGGCTATCACGGGGTCGAGCTGAAATGGCCGAATGACCTCTATTATCAAGGCCGAAAATTGGCAGGCATTCTGGTGGAGATGAGCGGCAGCGCGGGTGCGAGCTGCAATCTGGTGATCGGCATCGGCCTCAATCTAGCCATGCCGGAGCGGGAGGGGGAGAAGATCGATCAGGCCTGGGCCGAGCTGCGCCATATCCAGCCGGAACTGCTCGATCGTAACCTGCTGGCCGCCAGGATCATCACCTCGCTGCAGCAGGCCATGGCGAGGTTCGAGCAGTCGGGCCTCGGCGACTTCGTTGCTGACTGGAACAGGCTCGATCACTTCGCGGGTCGACCGGTGCGGCTGCTGATGGGGGAACAAGAGATCCGTGGCATCGAACGCGGCATCGATGATCGCGGCGCCTTGCGGCTGGAAACCGCTGAAGGGATCAAATTCTATCTGGGTGGGGAGTTGTCGCTGCGCCGTGGGGACTGAGGCGAACACTGTGCTTTGCCGAAATGGAAAGAGGGGGCGTTGGCCCCCTCTCGCTATTTGCGCAGCTTGATCTGCTCGATGGCGTGCTCTGCACCCTTGGTGAGGATCAGGTTGGCCCGCTCCCGGGTGGGCAGTATGTTCTCTTCAAGATTCAGGTGGTTGATCTCTTGCCATATGTTGCTGGCAATCCGGGTCGCTTCGCTCTCGGCCAACTGGGCGTAATGGTGGAAGTAGGAGTCAGGATCCGAGAAGGCGCCGCTGCGAAACTTGAGGAAGCGTTCTATATACCAGGTGCGCAACAGCTCGGCATCGGCGTCCACATAGATGGAGAAATCGACGAAATCGGAGACAAACACCCGATGCGGCTCCTGAGGGTAATCCATGCCGCTTTGCAACACATTGAGCCCCTCCAGGATCAAGATGTCTGGCTGCTCCACCACCTTGGTCTCATCGGGCAATACGTCATAGATGAGGTGAGAGTAGACGGGGGCCTCGACCCGTTCGTGACCGGCGCGAATGTTGGCAACAAACTCCACCAAGCGACGGATATCATAGGATTCGGGGAAGCCTTTGCGGCGCATCAGCCCACGCTCTTCCAACACCTTGTTGGGATAGAGGAAACCATCAGTGGTGACCAGCTCGACCCTGGGGTGTTCGGGCCAGCGTTCCAGCAAGGCTTGCATGATACGAGCCGTGGTGCTCTTGCCCCCCGCCACACTGCCCGCAATGCTGATCACATAAGGCACCTTGCCCCTGGACTGGCCGAGAAACTGCTCCAGCACCCGACTACGGCGCTGCTTGGCCTTGACGTAGAGATTGAGCAGCCGTGACAACGGCAGATAGATCTCCTCCACTTCCCGCAGTGACACCTTCTCGTTGATGCCTCTCAAGGTTTTGAGATCGATTTCTGTCAGGGTCAGGGGGACCGCATCGCGCAACACAGCCCACTGTTCGCGGGTGAATTGCAGATAGGGATTGTGCTCTGTCGTCATGGGCTCATCACTGTTTTTGGGGCAGGGCGACCATACACCAAGGGGGGGAGAGCGACAAGGGACGCGTCGGGATCGTGAGGGCAGGGCCGTTTTTTTGGCGGGAACATGGCAATAATCGCCATTTTGCCAACCGCAACAGTTGCATCGCTAAAAACCTTACAATAAAATGCGCGACGCTTAGATGTCTGTCGTCCATTTGCCAGGCAAAGGCGACAAAGCAACGGGTGCAAGCAGAATTACCGTTGTGACAATCGAGTACGGAGGGGTTCCCGAGTGGCCAAAGGGATCAGACTGTAAATCTGACGGCTCTGCCTTCGAAGGTTCGAATCCTTCTCCCTCCACCATATTTCTCTGCGGTTTGAGTGCTTTGGGTTAGAGAAATGCGGGCATCGTATAATGGCTATTACCTCAGCCTTCCAAGCTGATGATGCGGGTTCGATTCCCGCTGCCCGCTCCAAGATGCTGATATGGCTCAGGCAATGCCAGGAGCCATGCCTCGGGTGAGGTCGGCAGTTCAAATCGGCCTGTCAGTACCCGCTTCTCTTCCCCACCCAATTCAAATCCATCATATAAACTGTTCTGTGGTTAGCTTGCCACTGCGTACTCAGCGTTAGTTTAGAGGGTCGATCATGTCTAAAGAAAAATTTGAACGTAATAAACCGCACGTAAACGTGGGTACCATCGGCCACGTTGACCACGGTAAAACCACCCTGACCGCCGCCATCACCAACGTGCTGGCCAAGCACTACGGTGGTAAAGCCTTCGCCTTCGACCAGATCGACAAGGCCCCGGAAGAGCGTGAGCGTGGTATCACCATCAACACCTCCCACGTAGAATACGACACCCCGAACCGCCACTACGCGCACGTAGATTGCCCGGGTCACGCCGACTACGTTAAAAACATGATCACCGGTGCTGCCCAGATGGATGGCGCAATCCTGGTTGTTGCAGCGACTGACGGCCCGATGCCGCAGACTCGTGAGCACATCCTGCTGGGTCGCCAGGTTGGTATCCCGTACATGATCGTGTTCATGAACAAGTGCGACATGGTCGACGACGAAGAGCTGCTCGAACTGGTCGAGATGGAAGTTCGTGAACTGCTGACCGAGTATGACTTCCCGGGTGATGACCTGCCGGTGATCCGTGGTTCCGCGCTGAAAGCGCTGGAAGGCGACGCGGCTTGGGAAGAGAAAATCATCGAGCTGGCTGGCTTCCTGGATTCCTATATCCCTGAGCCGGAGCGCGCGATCGACATGCCGTTCCTGATGCCTATCGAAGACGTCTTCTCCATCGCTGGCCGTGGTACCGTAGTAACCGGTCGTGTTGAGCGCGGCATCGTGAAAGTCGGTGAGTCTGTAGAAATCGTCGGTATCAAAGATACCGTGACCACTACCTGTACCGGTGTTGAAATGTTCCGCAAGCTGCTGGACGAAGGCCGTGCCGGTGAGAACGTTGGCGCCCTGCTGCGTGGTGTTAAGCGTGAAGACGTAGAGCGTGGTCAAGTACTGGCCAAGCCGGGTTCTATCAAGCCGCACACCAAGTTTGAATCTGAAGTGTACGTACTGTCCAAAGAAGAAGGTGGTCGTCATACCCCGTTCTTCAAAGGCTACCGTCCTCAGTTCTACTTCCGTACTACCGACGTGACCGGTACCATCGAACTGCCGGAAGGCGTTGAAATGGTAATGCCAGGCGACAACATCAAAATGGTTGTTACCCTGATCGCGCCGATCGCGATGGACGACGGTCTGCGTTTCGCTATCCGTGAAGGTGGCCGTACCGTAGGTGCTGGTGTTGTTGCAAGCGTGATCGCTTAATCTTGGCTTACATAAATAAAGCGAAGCCCCTATAATAGGGGCTTTCTTATGCAGGGGCGTAGTTCGAATTGGTAGAACAGCGGTCTCCAAAACCGATGGTTGGGGGTTCGAATCCCTCCGCCCCTGCCATGCACCTCGTCTCGTACGGGGCTTTTGTGTCTTTGGTAATGTCAGATACAGGTAGGTTGTATGAATGTGAGTTCTGAGAATCAGGGCGGAAGCAAGGATACCCTGCTTTGGGGCCTGGTTTTCATCATCCTGGCGGCCGCTGTAGTGGGTAATTACCTGCTGCACGATGTGCTCGCTGCCGTCCGCGCCTTGGGTGTGGTCGTTGTCATTGCTGCCGCTGGTGCGGTAGCCCTGCAAACCACTAAGGGTAAGGCAACATTGGCTTTTGCCCGTGAGTCTCGCCTGGAAGTCCGCAAGGTCGTATGGCCAACCCGCCAGGAAGCCATTCAGACAACGCTGATTGTGCTGGCGGTTACTGCCATCATGGGCTTGCTGTTGTTCCTTCTGGACGGCGCTCTGGTCTGGTTGGTCAACTTGATTACCGGTGTGTAAGGATTAGCCATGACTGAACAACGTGAACAACGTATGAGATGGTATGTCGTACAGGCATTCTCCGGCTATGAAGGCCGTGTTGCGAAATCCCTGCGCGAACATATCAAGATGCATGGCATGGAAGAGATGTTTGGCGAAGTGCTGGTACCGACCGAGGAAGTGGTCGAGATGCGTGCCGGCCAGAAGCGCAAGAGCGAGCGCAAGTTCTTCCCGGGCTATGTGTTGGTTCAGATGCTGATGGATGAAACCACCTGGCACCTGGTACGTAATGTACCGCGTGTAATGGGCTTCATCGGTGGCACCTCCGATCGCCCGGCACCGATTTCCGATAAAGAAGCCGATGCCATCCTCAATCGTCTGCAAGATTCCCACGACAAGCCGCGTCCGAAAACGCTGTTTGAACCGGGTGAGATGGTACGGGTTGCCGATGGTCCCTTCGCGGACTTCAACGGTACTGTCGAAGAAGTGGATTATGAAAAGAGCCGCGTGAAGGTTTCCGTTCTGATCTTCGGCCGTTCAACACCGGTAGAACTGGATTTTGGTCAGGTCGAAAAAGGCTGATTGAATTCTGTACGTTTAACGGTTGTCAGGGGCAGCGATTATCTCTATAATTCGCTGCCCCTTTATTAGCTGGGGAGCCGTTTGCAGGAGCATGTCTCCGAGGCGTTTGAACCCATTTTTGAGGTATTTTTCTAATGGCTAAGAAAGTCACAGCTTATATCAAGCTGCAAGTTAAAGCTGGCAGTGCCAACCCAAGCCCCCCCGTCGGTCCGGCCCTGGGTCAGCACGGTGTCAACATCATGGAATTCTGTAAAGCGTTCAACGCCCGTACAGAGAAGCTGGAAAAAGGCTCACCGACTCCGGTCGTGATCACCGTTTACAGTGACCGTTCCTTCACCTTCGAAACCAAGACTCCGCCTGCTTCCTTCCTGCTGAAGAAAGCTGCCGGTATCCAGTCTGGTTCTGCCAAGCCGAACAAAGACAAGGTTGGTAAGGTGACTGTTGCTCAGCTGCAAGAAATTGCCAAGACCAAAGAACCGGATATGACTGGTGCCGATCTGGATGCAAAAGTACGTTGCATCGCAGGCTCCGCTCGTTCCATGGGTCTGGTAGTGGAGGATTAAGACAATGGCTAAAATTTCCAAGCGTATGCGCGTTATTCGCGAAAAAGTTGACGGTACCAAAGAGTACGGCATCAACGAAGCCATTGCCCTGCTGAAAGAACTGGCTACTGCCAAGTTCGTTGAAAGCGTTGACGTTGCTGTCAACCTGGGTATCGACGCTCGTAAATCCGACCAAAACGTCCGTGGCGCCACTGTGCTGCCGCACGGTACCGGTCGTGACGTTCGCGTTGCCGTATTCACCCAGGGTGCCAACGCCGAAGCTGCTAAAGCTGCCGGTGCTGAACTGGTTGGTATGGACGACCTGGCTGAGCTGGTTAAAAAAGGCGAGATGAACTTCGACGTCGTGATCGCATCCCCGGATGCCATGCGCGTTGTTGGTCAACTGGGCCAGATCCTGGGTCCACGTGGCCTGATGCCTAACCCGAAAGTGGGCACCGTGACCCCGAACGTTGCTGAGGCTGTCAAGAACGCCAAAGCCGGTCAGGTCCGTTACCGCAATGACAAGAATGGTATCATCCATACCACTCTGGGTAAGGTTTCTTTCAACGAAGTTCAGCTGAAAGAAAACTTGGAAGCGCTGCTGGTTGCCCTGAAAAAAGGCAAACCCTCTTCCGCCAAAGGCATCTTCATCAAGAAAGTCAGCATCTCCACCACCATGGGTGCCGGTGTTGCTGTAGACCAAGCTTCTCTGGAAGCTCAGGCCTAATTGATGGATTTTACAAGGCGCAAAATTTAATCTATAATTTTGCGCCTTGATTGGTTGGGGGTTTCGACCTCCGTCCAAGACCGCAGGAGGTGGCAACACCTTAATATTTCCTGCGTAGACGGTGCCGGAAACCCAGCGAGAAAATTTTCTCTTCTGGAATCCTGCCACCGCATCGTTTCCTCTGTTTTCAGAGGGATGTATCAGTTCTGGGTCTCGGTGGCCCAGATTCAATCCAGGAGCTAAGCCAATGGCATTAGGACTCGAAGACAAAAAGGCAATTGTTGCTGAAGTCAACGAAGCTGCCAAAGGCGCACTGTCCGCAGTTGTTGCCGATTCTCGCGGCGTCACTGTAGACAAGATGACCGTCCTGCGTAAAACCGCTCGTGAAGCCGGTGTGTACATACGCGTAGTGCGTAACACCCTGCTGCGTCGCGCGGTAGAAGGTACCGAATACGAGTGCCTGAACGACGTATTGACCGGTCCGACCTTGATTGCTTTCTCTAACGAACACCCGGGCGCTGCCGCTCGTCTGTTCAAAGAGTTTGCCAAAGCGAACCAAAAGTTCGAAATCAAGGCTGGCGCTTTTAACGGTGAGTTTATCGCCGCAGCACAAATTGATCGTCTGGCTACACTGCCGACTTACGACGAAGCAATCTCGAAGTTGATGGCTACCATGAAGGAAGCCTCAGCTGGCAAGCTGGTTCGTACTATCGCTGCTGTCCGCGATCAGAAGCAAGCTGCTGCTTGATTCTTACCTATTTAGGTTGTTTGAGTTTATTCAACATCAGGAATTTTTGTCATGTCTATCACTAAAGACCAAATCATCGAAGCCGTTGCTTCCATGTCCGTAATGGAAGTTGTTGAGCTGATCGAAGCTATGGAAGAGAAGTTCGGTGTTTCTGCTGCTGTTGCTGTTGCTGCCGGTCCGGCTGCTGAAGCAGTAGAAGAGAAAACCGAGTTCGACGTAGTTCTGACTGCTATCGGTGCCAACAAAGTTGCCGTTATCAAAGCCGTTCGTGGCGCTACCGGCCTGGGCCTGAAAGAAGCTAAAGATCTGGTTGAGTCCGCTCCGGCCAACCTGAAAGAAGGCATCTCCAAAGACGAAGCTGAAGCTCTGAAGAAAGAGCTGGAAGCTGCCGGTGCTGCTGTTGAGATCAAATAATCTGCATTCATGTAGATTAGCCTGATAAAACAGGCAAGGCTGGTGAATTTCATTCACCAGCCTTTTTGCGCTGTAGACTGAGAGCATTTTCACACCGTTTGCGACTCTCGGTGCACCAGCAACCCGGGCCGCATTATCGCCCGGTCAACACAAAACGGTGTTGAGACAGAGCTGTCCTGCGGGACAGAGTGGGTCACTTATCAGCGAGCTGAGGAACCCTATGGTTTACTCTTATACCGAAAAAAAACGCATTCGTAAGGACTTCGGTAAGCGAGACCAGGTACTGGACACGCCTTATCTGTTGTCCATTCAGCTGGACTCCTTCAAGCAGTTCATCGAGGCTGACCCGGAAGGTGAATATGGCCTAGAGGCCGCTTTCCGTAGCGTTTTCCCGATCACCAGTTACTCCGGTAGTGCTGAGCTTCAGTATGTCAGCTATCGCCTGGGTGAGCCGGTATTTGACGTAAAAGAATGCCAGATCCGTGGAGTGACCTACTCCGCGCCGCTGCGTGTCAAGCTTCGTATGGTTCTGTACGACCGTGAAGCAGCTGCCGGCACCGTCAAAGACATCAAGGAACAAGAAGTTTACATGGGCGAAATTCCGCTCATGACCGAAAACGGCACCTTTGTTATCAATGGTACCGAGCGGGTCATTGTCTCCCAGCTGCACCGCAGCCCGGGCGTCTTCTTCGACCACGATAAAGGCAAAACTCATTCATCCGGTAAGGTGCTGTATAACGCCCGCGTTATCCCCTACCGTGGCTCCTGGCTGGACTTCGAGTTCGATGCAAAAGACAACCTGTTTGTCCGTATCGACCGTCGTCGTAAACTGCCAGCGTCCATTATTCTGCGCGCCCTGGACTTCGGATCCGAAGAAATCCTGGCCACCTTCTTCGAGACCATCGGTTTCGAAGTGAAAGATGGCAAGTTGATGATGGATCTGGTGCCCGAGCGTCTGCGTGGCGAAACCGCGACCTTCGACATCATTGCCAATGGCACTGTGGTCGTCGAGACCGGTCGTCGTGTGACTGCACGCCACATCCGTCAGCTGGAAAAGGACGCCATCACCCAGATTGAGGTGCCGGTGGAGTATGTTGTTGGCAAAGTTGTCGCCAAGAACTACGCACATCCCCAGACTGGCGAAATGGTCGTGACTGCCAACCAGGCATTGAGCCTGGAAGCGGTTGCCAACCTGTCCCAAGCCGGCTTCAAGCACTTCGAGGTTCTGTTCACCAATGAACTGGATCACGGTGCTTACATGTCCGAGACCCTGCGTATCGACAACAGCTCCAACCGTTTGGAAGCGCTGGTCGAAATCTATCGTATGATGCGTCCGGGCGAGCCGCCCACCCGCGAAGCGGCAGAGCAGCTGTTCGAGAACCTGTTCTTCTCTTCCGAGCGTTACGACCTGTCTACCGTGGGTCGGATGAAGTTCAACCGTCGTCTCTCTCGTGAAGATGAGACCGGTGTGGGTGTGCTGACCAAAGACGATATCGTCGAAGTCATGAAGCGCCTGATCGACATCCGTAACGGCAATGACGAGGTGGACGATATCGACCACCTAGGTAACCGTCGTATTCGTTCCGTCGGTGAGATGGCCGAGAACCAGTTCCGCGTCGGTCTGGTCCGTGTTGAGCGTGCGGTGAAAGAGCGTCTGTCCCTGGGCGACCTCGACACCCTGATGCCGCAGGATCTGATCAACGCCAAGCCGATCTCCGCCGCCGTCAAAGAGTTCTTCGGTTCCAGCCAGTTGTCCCAGTTCATGGACCAGAACAACCCGCTGTCCGAAGTGACCCACAAGCGTCGTATCTCTGCGTTGGGCCCAGGTGGTCTGACTCGTGAGCGCGCCGGCTTTGAAGTTCGAGATGTGCACCCGACTCACTACGGTCGTCTGTGCCCCATCGAGACCCCTGAAGGTCCGAACATCGGTCTGATCAACTCGCTGTCAGTCTATTCACGCACCAACGAGTACGGTTTCCTCGAGACCCCGTATCGCAAGGTTATCGACGGTCTGATCACCGACGAAGTGGATTACCTGTCTGCCATCGAAGAAGGCAAATACGTCATCGCTCAGGCCAATGCGGCCGCGTCCGAAGATGGTCGCCTGAAAGATGAACTGATCCCGTGCCGCCATAAGGGTGAATCCACCTTCATGAACGCCGATCAGATCCAGTATATGGACGTGAGCCCGCAACAGATTGTCTCTGTGGCAGCGGCCCTGATCCCCTTCCTGGAACACGATGATGCTAACCGAGCCCTGATGGGTTCGAACATGCAACGTCAAGCCGTGCCGACCCTGCGTGCCGACAAGCCGCTGGTAGGTACCGGCATGGAACGCGCCGTAGCCGTTGACTCCGGTGTGACCGTCGTGGCCAAGCGTGGCGGCGTGATCGACTATGTCGATGCCTCCCGTATCGTGCTGCGGGTCAATGAAGATGAGCTGCTGCCAGGCGAAGCCGGCATCGACATCTACAACCTGACCAAGTACACCCGTTCCAACCAGAACACCTGTATCAACCAGCGTCCTTGCGTGATGTTGGGTGAGCCGGTGATGGCCGGTGACGTCTTGGCCGATGGCCCGTCTACCGACCTGGGCGAACTGGCGCTGGGCCAAAACCTGCGCGTCGCCTTCATGCCGTGGAACGGTTACAACTTTGAAGATTCGATCTTGGTAAACGAGCGTGTGGTACAGGAAGATCGCCTGACCACCATCCATATCCAGGAACTGGCCTGTATCTCCCGTGACACCAAGCTGGGTCCGGAAGAGATCACTGCCGACATCCCGAACGTGGGTGAAGCTGCACTGTCCAAGCTGGACGAGTCCGGTATCGTCTACGTGGGTGCCGAAGTGAAGGGCGGCGACATCCTGGTTGGCAAGGTAACACCGAAAGGTGAAACCCAGCTGACCCCGGAAGAGAAGCTGCTGCGCGCCATCTTCGGTGAGAAAGCGTCTGACGTGAAGGACTCTTCCCTGCGTGTACCGAACGGTGTGTACGGTACCGTGGTTGACGTGCAAGTCTTTACCCGCGATGGCGTGGAAAAAGACAAGCGCGCCAAAGAAATCGAAGAGATGCAGCTCAAGGAAGCGAAGAAGGACTTGACCGAAGAGTTCAAGATCCTGGAAGACGGCGTATTTGGCCGTACTCGCAACCTGTTGCTGGCTGCCGGCTACAGCGAAGATCGTCTGAACAAGCTGGATCGCACCAAGTGGTTTGAATTGGCCATCGAAGATGAAGCCAAGCAGATCGAACTGGAGCAGATCGCCGAACAGCACATCGAGCTGCGTGCCGACTTCGACAAGAAGTTCGAGAACAAACGTCGCAAGATTATCCAGGGTGATGATCTGGCGCCGGGCGTACTGAAAATCGTCAAGGTTTACCTGGCAGTCAAGCGTCGCATCCAACCGGGTGACAAGATGGCGGGCCGTCACGGTAACAAGGGTGTTATCTCCAAGATCTGCCCGGTCGAGGATATGCCCCATGACGAGTTCGGCCGTCCGGTCGACATCGTACTGAACCCGCTGGGCGTACCGTCCCGTATGAACATCGGTCAGATCCTCGAAGTGCATCTGGGCCTCGCGGCCAAGGGCATCGGCGAGAAGATCGATCGCATGATCAAAGAGCAGCGCAAGCTGCACGAGATGCGTGAATTCTTGCAACAGGTCTATGACCTGGGCGAGAAGGATGGCCAGCAAGTGAACATCGCCGAGCTGTCTGATGACGACGTGCGTACCCTGGTCGGGAACCTGCGTAATGGTCTGCCAGTCGCCACGCCGGTCTTTGATGGCGCCAAAGAGCACGAAATCAAAGCCTTGCTGAAACTGGCTGATCTGCCGGAATCCGGTCAGATCTCCCTGTTCGACGGCCGTACTGGTAACACCTTTGAGCGCAAGGTCACGGTGGGTTACATGTACATGCTGAAGCTGAACCACTTGGTAGACGACAAGATGCATGCGCGTTCTACCGGCTCCTACAGCCTGGTTACCCAGCAGCCGCTGGGTGGTAAGGCACAGTTCGGTGGTCAGCGGTTCGGTGAGATGGAAGTGTGGGCCCTGGAGGCTTACGGTGCGGCATACACTCTGCAAGAGATGCTGACCGTCAAGTCTGACGATGTGAATGGCCGTACCAAGATGTACAAGAACATCGTGGATGGCGACCACCGTATGGAGCCGGGCATGCCCGAATCCTTCAACGTATTGTTGAAGGAAATCCGCTCTCTGGGTATCAACATCGAGCTGGACGAAGAGTAAGAGTCCGCTCTTATTGTTCGAGAATTGACGTGGGCGCCCCGCTGCTTTGGCAGTAGGGGCGCCGAGGTTAGACTCCTGACAGGGGAAACACGTGAAAGACTTACTCAAGTTTTTGAAGGCTCAGACTAAGACCGAAGAGTTTGACAGTATTAAGATCGGTCTGGCCTCTCCTGACATGATCCGCTCCTGGTCATTCGGTGAAGTCAAAAAGCCTGAGACCATCAACTACCGGACTTTCAAGCCGGAACGTGATGGTCTGTTCTGTGCCCGTATCTTCGGACCGGTGAAGGACTACGAGTGTCTGTGCGGCAAGTACAAGCGCCTGAAACACCGTGGTGTGATCTGCGAGAAGTGCGGCGTAGAAGTGACCCAGACCAAGGTCCGTCGTGAGCGCATGGGCCATATCGAGCTGGCCAGCCCGACTGCCCACATCTGGTTCCTGAAGTCCCTGCCGTCCCGTATCGGTCTGCTGCTGGACATGACCCTGCGTGACATCGAGCGCGTGCTGTATTTCGAATCCTATGTAGTGATCGAACCCGGCATGACCAACCTCGAGCGCAGCCAGATGTTGTCCGAAGAGAACTATCTGGACGCACTGGAAGAGTGGGGCGACGAATTTGACGCCAAGATGGGTGCCGAGGCAATCCTTGCATTGCTGCGTGCCATCGATCTGGAAGGTGAAGTCAAAACCATGCGCGAGGAGCTGGATCAGACCAACTCCGAGACCAAACGCAAGAAGACCACCAAACGCCTGAAGCTGATGGAAGCCTTCCTGCAATCCGGCAACAAGCCGGAGTGGATGATCATGACAGTGCTGCCTGTGCTGCCGCCGGACCTGCGTCCGCTGGTACCGCTGGACGGCGGTCGTTTCGCGACTTCAGATCTGAACGATCTGTACCGTCGTGTGATCAACCGTAACAACCGCTTGAAGCGTCTGCTGGACCTGGCGGCACCGGACATCATAGTGCGCAACGAAAAGCGCATGCTGCAAGAGTCCGTGGATGCCCTGCTGGATAACGGCCGTCGTGGCCGTGCCATCACTGGTTCCAACAAGCGCCCGCTGAAATCCTTGGCCGACATGATCAAGGGTAAGCAAGGTCGTTTCCGTCAGAACTTGCTGGGTAAACGTGTCGACTACTCTGGTCGTTCCGTTATCACAGTAGGCCCGACCCTGCGCCTGCATCAATGTGGTCTGCCGAAGAAGATGGCGCTGGAGCTGTTCAAGCCCTTCATCTATGGCAAGCTCGAGACCCGCGGTCTGGCGACCACGATCAAGGCCGCCAAGAAGATGGTGGAGCGCGAAGAAGCCGTCGTTTGGGACATCCTGGACGAAGTGATCCGCGAACACCCGGTCTTGCTGAACCGTGCACCGACTCTGCACCGTCTGGGTATCCAGGCGTTCGAACCGACCCTGGTCGAAGGTAAAGCCATCCAGCTGCACCCGCTGGTCTGTGCCGCCTATAACGCCGACTTCGATGGTGACCAGATGGCGGTCCACGTACCGCTGACCCTGGAAGCCCAGCTGGAAGCGCGCGCCCTGATGATGTCTACCAACAACATCCTGTCGCCTGCCTCCGGTGAGCCGATCATCGTGCCTTCCCAGGACGTGGTCTTGGGTCTGTACTACATGACCCGTGCCCGTATCAACGCCAAGGGCGAAGGTATGGTGCTGGCCGGCCCGAAAGAAGCCGAGAAGGTCTATCGCGCCGGTCTGGCCGATCTGCATGCCCGTGTCAAAGTGCGCATCACCGAATACCTGCGTCAGGCAGATGATTCGCTGGTAGAGCACACCGAGCTGAAGAACACCACAGTTGGTCGTGCGATTCTGAGCCTGATCCTGCCAAAAGGCATGGAATATGCTCTGATCGATGAGCCGAAGGTGCTGACTGCTGCAGAGCAGGCTGACCTGGATGCCAATCCGCAGAACTGGATCAAATCCGTATCCAACAAGGCGCTGGGCAAAAAGCTCATCTCCCGTCTGCTGAACACCTGCTATCGCAAGCAGGGCCTGAAGGACACCGTCATCTTCGCTGACCAGCTGATGTATACCGGTTTCCATTATGCGGCCCTGTCTGGTGCTTCCGTTGGTATCGATGACATGGTCATCCCGGATGCCAAGAAAGAGATCATTGCCGCAGCCGAAGCCGAAGTTGCCGAGATCCAGGACCAGTTCCTGTCCGGTCTGGTGACCGCGGGCGAGCGCTACAACAAGGTTATCGATATCTGGGCCAGCGCCAACGAGCGCGTCTCCAAGGCCATGATGGAGAACTTGTCCAAGGAGCGTGATGTCAACTCACTGGGTGAAGAAGAAGAGCAAGCGTCGTTCAACAGCATCTTCATGATGGCCGACTCTGGTGCGCGGGGCTCCGCCGCCCAGATCCGTCAGCTGGCCGGTATGCGTGGCCTGATGGCCAAGCCGGATGGTTCCATCATCGAAACGCCGATCGTGGCGAACTTCCGTGAAGGTCTGAACGTACTCCAGTACTTCATCTCCACTCACGGTGCTCGTAAAGGTCTGGCGGATACCGCACTGAAGACGGCTAACTCCGGTTACCTGACTCGTCGTCTGGTTGACGTGGCGCAAGACATGGTCATCACCGAAGACGATTGCGGCACCATCGAAGGTCTGTGGATGACTCCGCTGATCGAAGGTGGCGACGTGGTCGAACCGCTGCGTGAGCGCGTGTTGGGTCGTGTGGTTGCCGATGATGTGATCAAGCCGGGTACTGAAGGCGAGATCCTGGTCGCGCGCAATACCCTGCTCGACGAGTATCTGTGTGATCTGCTGGAGCGTAACTCCGTCGACCGCGTGAAGGTACGTTCTGCCATCACCTGTGAGACCGACTTCGGTAACTGTGCCCACTGCTACGGTCGCGATCTGGCCCGTGGTCACCTGGTCAACAAGGGTGAGGCTGTCGGTGTTATCGCCGCCCAGTCCATCGGCGAACCGGGTACCCAGCTGACGATGCGTACCTTCCACATCGGTGGTGCCGCATCCCGAGCTGCTGCCGAGAGCAGCATCCAGGTCAAGAACACCGGTAGCATCAAGCTGCAGAACGCCAAGTTCGTTCTCAACAGCGCCGACAAGCTGGTTATCACCTCACGTTCTACTGAACTGACCATCATGGACGAGATGGGCCGTACCAAGGAAAGCCACAAGCTGCCTTACGGTTCCGTCCTGGAAGTGAAAGATGGCCAGGCAGTGACTGCCGGTGAAACCGTGGCCAATTGGGATCCGCACACCCACCCGATCATCACCGAAGTAGCAGGTCGCCTGGACTTCGAACACATGATCGATGGCGTGACCATCACCCGTCAAACCGACGAGCTGACCGGTCTCTCTTCCATCGTCGTACTGGATGTCAACGAGCGTCCGAGTGCCGGTAAAGAGATGCGTCCGACCGTTAAACTGGTCGACCTGAACGGTAAAGATGTCATGATCCCGGGTACCGATGTTGCCGCCCAGTACTTCCTGCCGGGCAAGGCGATCGTGAACCTGGAAGATGGTGCCAACGTGGGTGTGGGTGACGCGGTTGCGCGTATCCCGCAGGAATCCAGCGGTACCAAGGACATCACCGGTGGTCTGCCGCGCGTTGCGGATCTGTTCGAAGCACGTATTCCGAAGGAACCGGCTATCCTGGCCGAGATCTCCGGTACCATCTCCTTCGGGAAAGAGACCAAGGGCAAACGCCGTCTGGTCATCACCCCGACCGATGGTGGCGATGTCTACGAGGAGATGATTCCGAAGTGGCGTCACCTGAACGTGTTCGAAGGTGAAAAAGTTGAGAAGGGTGAAGTGCTGGCGGACGGTCCTGAGTCTGCTCACGATATCCTGCGTCTGCGCGGTATCAGCCCGGTCGCCAACTATATCGCCAACGAAGTGCAGGACGTTTACCGTCTGCAAGGCGTTAAGATCAACGACAAGCACATCGAAGTCATCGTTCGTCAGATGCTGCGTAAGTGCGAGATCCTGAGCGCTGGCGACACTGACCTGATCGAAGGCGAGCAGGTTGAAGTGGCCCGCGTCAAGATTGCCAACCGTAAGCTGGTTGCCGAGGGTAAGATCCCGGCCACCTTCCGTCATATCCTGATGGGTATTACCAAGGCATCCTTGAGCACCGAGTCCTTCATCTCCGCGGCTTCCTTCCAGGAAACCACCCGTGTTCTGACCGAAGCGGCCGTTGGCGGCAAGCGTGATGAACTGCGTGGCCTGAAAGAGAACGTCATCGTGGGTCGTCTGATCCCGGCTGGTACCGGCTTTGCCTACCACCACAGCCGGATCAACCAGCGTGCCGCCGCAGCTCGTGCTGTCGGTGTACCGCAGGTGACAGCCGATGAAGCTCAGCAAAACCTGGCGGATCTGCTTAATGCATCCGGCAGTTTTGACGAAGAGTAATCTTCAGCTGCAGTGATTAAAAAGGGCTCCTTCAGGGAGCCCTTTTTGTTGTTGGTACATTGACCCAGGCTGCACCGGGCTGGGGCAGGGGATGATCCAGTGCAAGGTTATAGAGCAAAAAATCAAAAAAAGTTGACATTGCCAGTGCGCAATTGAAAACTCGGATCAGTTAACGTGATTACAGGGGTAAAAGATGACTGTCGGTATCGAGGATGTAATGCTTCCCGAGGAACAGCTGGTCAGCCGCACTTTTACAGACGAAGACAGGGAATTGTTGCGCTCCTATGAGGGGCTGATCGAGGGCTTGGCCGAGTTGTTCGGCAAGCACTGTGAGGTGGTACTTCACTCCCTGGAGAATCTGCACGAGTCGGTGATCAAGATAGCGAATGGTTTCAACACGGGTCGCAACGAAGGAGCGCCGATCACCGATCTGGCCCTGCGTATGCTCAAAGACATAGAGAATGCTGGTCAGGAGTACACACAAAGCTACTTCGCCCGCAGTCGTACCGGTGCGCTGATGAAGTCGATCACCATTGCCATTCGCAACAGCGACAAGCAGGTGATCGGTCTTATCTGTATCAACTTGCACATCAATGCGCCTTTTCATGAGTTTGTGGCCGAGTTCTTCCCGACCCCACAGCAGGTCGAGCGCCAGTCGCCAGAGACCTTCGCCAACAGCGTTGAGGAGCTGGTCGCCCAGACGGTGGATAACACCATCGACGAGATCAATCGCGATCCGACCGTGGCCAACAATGCCAAGAATCGTTTTATCGTGACCCAGCTGTTCGAGAAGGGCATATTCGATATCAAGGATTCGATCAATCTGGTCGCCGACAAACTTAATATTTCCAAACACACCGTCTATCTTTACATCCGCCAGCGCAAGCAGGGTGAAGATGAGAGCGAGTGAGCGCCATAGAAGAGGACAGATGAATGGCTAAAGAAGTAATCGCAACCGAACAGGCTCCCGCCGCGATTGGCCCTTATGTGCAGGGCACCAAGTTGGGTGAGCTGGTGTTCACCTCTGGCCAGATCCCGCTCGATCCGAGCACCATGGAGATCGTCAGTGGGGGTGTCGAAGCGCAGGCCGAGCAGGTGATGAAGAACCTGGTTGCCGTGCTGAAGGCGGCGGGTTCCGATCCCAGCAAGGTGCTGAAAACAACCTGTTTCCTGAGCGACATGAACAACTTCGTGGCCTTCAATCAGGTCTATGCCCGTTACTTCGGCGACTCGGCACCCGCGCGATCCTGCGTTGAGGTGGCCCGCCTGCCGAAAGATGTGTTGGTTGAAGTGGAAGCGATCGCCCATATCTGATCCGGCATCGCTGTGATGAGCCCCTCCCGGAGGGGCTTTTTTGTCTGTGGCTCTGCGATGGGCTACCTCTTGGGGATCTGGCTATGAGTCTGAGTTTTGCCCTGTTGGTGACGGGGCCTGCCTATGGCAGCCAATCGGCCAGCACCGCTTACCGCTTCGCTCGCGCCCTGTTGGCGGAGGGACATCGCCTCTCTCACCTGTTCTTCTATCAAGAGGGGGTGAGCAACGGCAATCAACTCCATGCCCCCGCGTCCGATGAGACAGACCTGGTGCGTTTATGGGCCGAGCTGGCCGTTGAGCAGGGGATCCGTATCGATGTCTGTGTGGCGGCGGCCATGCGCCGTGGCGTACTGGACGAGGTCCAGGCCTCCGAGGTGGGCAAGGCGCACTTCAATCTGGGCGAGCCCTTCTGCCTGAGTGGCCTCGGGCAACTGGCGGAAGCGACCTTGACCGCGGATCGTTTCGTGCAATTTTAGGAGGGGTATGAACAAGATTGCCTTTATCGGCAGGCGAGGGCCCCATGGCTCTGCGGCGGGCAGAGAAGGGCTCGATGCCCTGCTGGCCAGCTCTGCCCTGACGGAGTCACTCGCCCTGTTTCTCATCGAGGACGGGGTCTTGCAGCTGGTCCAGGATCAACAGCCGCAGGCCATACTGCAGCGCCATTACGCCCCGACCTTCAAGCTGCTGGAGCTCTATGATGTGGAGGAGCTCTATGTCTGCGCTGACTCGCTCTCTGAGCGCGGCCTGCAGCCGGATGACCTCATCATCGAGGCCCGTTGTCTGCCCAGGGCTGAACTGACCCGGCTTTGGGCCAGTTATGCCATTCATCTGAGCTTCTGAGAGGGGTTATGATCCATTTGATAATGAGCTCGCCCTTCCTGACCCAGGATCTGGAGCAGGCGTTGCGATACCGAAATCAGGGTGATGCCCTGGTGCTGATGCAAGATGCGGTGGTAGCAGCCGTCAGCCCGCTCTGGCAGGCCAAATTGGCCGAGGAACGGCTCTATGTGATGAATGAGGATCTGCAGGCCCGCGGTTTGGGGGAGGGATCCGGGTTATCCCTGACCATGACGGGGTTGGTGGCGCTGATTGAGGCTGAAGGTTCGCCACATTCATGGTCATGCTAACGTCAACATTAATTGTTATAACTCAGTGGTTTGGCTCTACATCGCTGTCAGGGTCTGTGTCCTTTTACGGCACGGATTGTATAAATCTTGACTCCCTCAGCGACAGGGCATAAAATTTCGCGTCCCCGTATCTGCGGGGAGGATTTTTCACATGTTTATGAAGTCATTATCAGGAGCCTTTTGATGGCAACTATTAACCAGTTGGTTCGCAAGCCACGCACTAAGCTCGTTGAAAAAAGCAACGTGCCTGCGCTGGAAGCGTGCCCTCAGAAGCGTGGCGTGTGCACTCGTGTATACACCACCACCCCCAAGAAGCCTAACTCTGCACTGCGTAAAGTGTGCCGTGTTCGTCTGACCAACGGCTTCGAAGTCACCTCCTATATCGGCGGTGAAGGTCACAACCTGCAGGAACACTCCGTTGTTCTGATCCGTGGCGGTCGTGTCAAGGATTTGCCAGGTGTTCGTTATCACACCGTTCGTGGTGCGTTGGACTGTGCCGGTGTTAAAGACCGTAAGCAATCTCGCTCCAAGTATGGCGTGAAGCGTCCGAAAGCTTAATGGTTCTCCGTTAAGTAAGGCCAAACGTTAATTCGTTTCTAGTTAGATAACTTTCTAGTTTTGGGTAACCCCTGAAGTTACGGAGAATTTGAAATGCCAAGACGTCGTGTTGTTGGTCAGCGTAAAATCCTGCCAGATCCCAAGTTCGGATCAGAGTTGCTGGCTAAATTTGTCAACGTAGTAATGGTTGACGGTAAGAAATCTGTTTCCGAAGCCATCGTTTACGGTGCTCTGGACATCATTGCCACCAAATCCGGCAAAGATCACCTGGCTGTATTCGAAGAAGCCCTGGACAACATTCGTCCGTCCGTCGAGGTTAAATCTCGTCGTGTCGGTGGTGCAACCTATCAAGTGCCGGTAGAAGTTCGCCCGGTACGTCGCAATGCCCTGGCAATGCGTTGGTTGGTTGATGCCGCTCGTAAACGTGGTGAAAAATCAATGGCTCAGCGCCTGGCTGGCGAGCTGCTGGATGCCGCTGACAATAAGGGTTCGTCTGTCAAGAAACGTGAAGACGTTCACCGTATGGCTGAAGCGAACAAAGCCTTCGCTCACTTCCGCTGGTAATCCGCTTGCGCAGGGTCTGCTAAAGATCCTGCGCACCTTCAATTATCTAGGGACAAGCTCCTTAGTAAGAGGATGACAATGGCTCGTACAACCCCCATTGAGCGCTACCGTAATATCGGTATCTCCGCTCACATCGACGCCGGTAAGACTACTACTACCGAACGCGTACTGTTCTACACCGGTGTTAGCCATAAGATCGGCGAAGTGCATGATGGCGCCGCCACCATGGACTGGATGGAACAAGAGCAAGAGCGTGGAATCACTATCACCTCTGCCGCGACCACCGCATTCTGGTCCGGCATGGGCAAACAGTATCAACCGCACCGTATCAACATCATCGATACCCCAGGCCACGTTGACTTTACTATCGAAGTAGAGCGTTCAATGCGTGTCTTGGATGGCGCCGTGATGGTGTACTGTGCCGTAGGTGGCGTACAGCCACAGTCTGAAACCGTATGGCGTCAGGCTAACAAGTACAAGGTTCCCCGTATCGCGTTCGTCAACAAGATGGACCGTACCGGTGCCAACTACTTGCGCTGCGTTGAGCACATCAGAACCCGTCTGAAAGGCGTTCCTGTTCCTCTGCAACTGAACATCGGTTCAGAAGAGAACTTCAAGGGCGTTATCGACCTGGTCAAGATGAAAGCCATCAACTGGAGCGAAGCAGATCAGGGCGTATCCTTCGATTACGAAGAGATCCCTGCTGAGCTGCTGGAGCAGGCGCAAGAAATGCGTCTGAACCTGGTTGAAGCTGCCGCTGAAGCCTCTGAAGAGCTGATGGAAAAATACTTGGGCGGCGAAGAGCTGACCGAGGAAGAGATCAAGACTGCTCTGCGTCTGCGCGTTCTGAACAACGAAATCATCCTGGTTACCTGTGGCTCCGCGTTCAAGAACAAGGGCGTACAGGCCATGCTGGATGCCGTTGTTGACTACCTGCCGGCACCGACCGACGTTGCTGCTATCGACGGCCTGAAGCTGGATGGCGTGACTAAAGACGAGCGTCATGCGTCTGATGACGAGCCGTTTGCTGCACTGGCATTCAAGATTGCTACCGATCCGTTCGTGGGCAACCTGACCTTCTTCCGCGTTTACTCCGGTGTGGTTAACTCCGGCGACTCAGTGATGAACTCCGTCAAAGAGAAGCGTGAGCGTTTTGGCCGTATCGTTCAGATGCATGCCAACAAGCGTGAAGAGATCAAAGAAGTTCGCGCAGGCGATATCGCTGCTGCCATCGGTCTGAAAGACGTGACCACTGGTGACACCCTGTGTGACGAAAAATCCCCGATCATCCTCGAGCGTATGGAATTCCCGGAGCCGGTAATCTCCATCGCGGTTGAGCCTAAAACCAAGGCTGACCAAGAGAAGATGGGTCTGGCACTCGGCCGTCTGGCGCAGGAAGATCCGTCTTTCCGTGTATGGACTGACGAAGAATCTGGCCAAACCATCATCGCCGGTATGGGTGAGCTGCACCTGGACATCATCGTTGACCGTATGCGTCGCGAGTTCAAGGTTGAAGCGAACGTTGGTAAACCGCAGGTTGCCTATCGTGAAACCATTCGTGAAACCGTCAAGGATATCGAAGGTAAGCACGCCAAGCAGTCTGGTGGTCGTGGTCAGTATGGTCACGTCATCATCGACATGTACCCGCTGGAAGCTGGCAAAACCTATGAATTCGTTAACGATATCAAAGGTGGCGTGATCCCTGGTGAATACATCCCAGGTGTTGATAAGGGTCTGCGCGAGCAGCTCAAATCCGGCCCGCTGGCAGGCTATCCAGTCATGGATATCGGTGTGCGTCTGCATTACGGATCTTACCACGATGTCGACTCTTCCGAGCTGGCGTTCAAGATCGCGGCTTCCCTGGCCTTCAAAGCTGGCTACATGAAAGCCAAGCCGGTTCTGCTGGAACCTGTCATGCAGGTCGAAGTTGAGACTCCGGAAGATTACATGGGCGACGTTATCGGTGACTTGAACCGTCGTCGTGGCCTGATCGAAGGTATGGAAGACGGCCCGTCCGGCAAGATCGTACGTGCTCTGGTGCCGCTGGCCGAGATGTTCGGTTATGCGACCGCGCTGCGTTCCGCTACCCAAGGTCGTGCTTCCTACGCAATGGAATTCGCTAAGTACTCCGACGCCCCGAACAACGTGGCTCAGGCAGTGATCGAAGAGCGCAAATCCAAGTAATTTAAGATTCCCCGCCTACGACGGTAGGCGGGTTTAACCTAGAAGGACTACGTCGTGTCTAAAGAAAAATTTGAACGTAACAAACCGCACGTAAACGTCGGCACCATCGGCCACGTTGACCACGGTAAAACCACCCTGACCGCCGCCATCACCAACGTGCTGGCCAAGCACTTCGGTGGCAAAGCCTTCGCCTTCGACCAGATCGACAAGGCCCCGGAAGAGCGTGAGCGTGGTATCACCATCAACACCTCCCACGTAGAATATGACACTGCTGCCCGTCACTACGCGCACGTAGATTGCCCGGGTCACGCCGACTACGTTAAAAACATGATCACCGGTGCTGCCCAGATGGATGGCGCAATCCTGGTTGTTGCAGCGACTGACGGCCCGATGCCGCAGACTCGTGAGCACATCCTGCTGGGTCGCCAGGTTGGTATCCCGTACATGATCGTGTTCATGAACAAGTGCGACATGGTTGACGACGAAGAGCTGCTTGAGCTGGTCGAGATGGAAGTTCGCGAACTGCTGACCGAGTACGACTTCCCGGGTGATGACCTGCCGGTAGTTCGTGGCTCCGCGCTGAAAGCGCTGGAAGGCGACGCTGCTTGGGAAGAGAAGATCATCGAGCTGGCTGGCCACCTGGATACCTATATCCCGGAGCCGGAGCGCGCCATTGACCTGCCGTTCCTGATGCCTATCGAAGACGTCTTCTCCATCGCTGGCCGTGGTACCGTAGTAACCGGTCGTGTTGAGCGCGGCATCGTTAAAGTCGGTGAGTCTGTAGAAATCGTCGGTATCAAAGATACCGTGACCACTACCTGTACCGGTGTTGAAATGTTCCGCAAACTGCTGGACGAAGGTCGCGCCGGTGAGAACGTTGGCGCCCTGCTGCGTGGTGTTAAGCGTGAAGACGTAGAGCGTGGTCAAGTACTGGCCAAGCCGGGTTCTATCAAGCCGCACACCAAGTTTGAATCTGAAGTGTACGTACTGTCCAAAGAAGAAGGTGGTCGTCATACCCCGTTCTTCAAAGGCTACCGTCCTCAGTTCTACTTCCGTACTACCGACGTGACCGGTACCATCGAACTGCCGGAAGGCGTTGAAATGGTAATGCCAGGCGACAACATCAAAATGGTTGTTACCCTGATCGCGCCGATCGCGATGGACGACGGTCTGCGTTTCGCTATCCGTGAAGGTGGCCGTACCGTAGGTGCTGGTGTTGTTGCAAGCGTGATCGCTTAATCGATCCCTGCAATACGCACTAAAAGGGTGGCTTAGGCCACCCTTTTTACGTTTGGCTCATGCCATCCTGAGAGTTCCCTATAACAAGAGGTAATGACGAGTGAGCAAAGCTGCCATCTTTTTGGATCGCGACGGTGTCATCAACGAAGACACCGGTTATGTCAGCCAGGTCGACGACTTCCATTTTCTGCCTGGCGTGATTGACGCCATGCAACTGCTGAAGCAAAAAGGCTATCAGCTGATCGTGGTCACCAATCAGTCGGGTATCGCGCGTGGTTACTTCAGTGAAGATGATTTCATGAATCTCACCGAGTGGATGGATTGGTCACTGGCCGATCGGGGTGTGGATCTGGATGGCATCTACTTCTGCCCCCATCACCCGGATCACGGTGCGCCCTGTGATTGCCGTAAACCTGCCCCTGGCATGTTGCTGCTGGCGCAGCAAGAGCTTGGCATTGATATGAGTCGTTCTTATATGGTGGGTGACAAGCCTTCCGACCTGAGCGCTGCGGCTAATGCCAAGGTTGGCCATAAAGTGATGGTGCGTACCGGCAAGCCGATCACCGATGCAGGCATGGCATTGGCCGATGCTGTCTATGACAATCTGCACGATTTCGCCGTTTCTGTGCCAGCCATAAGCTGATTTCGACTGCTTTACACACAGGTTGTTGGCTTTATGAGCGAACGAGCGACGAAAGCCATATTTTTGTAATTAACCTCTTGCCAGCGCATTTCAACTCCCTATAATGCGCCTCCATCGACAGGGCAAGCGGCAACGCAAACAAGCCGGTCGGTGCCTCGAAAAAGCCTTACCAAATAAGGCTTGACTCGAGAAGGCGGTTGAGTAGAA